>QHUK01000047.1 GCA_003222085.1 Gemmatimonadota bacterium | reverse complement strand
CTTTATCGACCAGTGGGTGGAACGGGGCTGGGTGGAGATTAGGGATGAGCGCTTGGTATGCAGGCTCGAAGGCTGGCTCCGCCTCGACGCCCTGGTCCGCGACTTGACCGGTGCTGGGAGAGCGAGCTAAATTGTTTGCAGGTAAGAGCTTGAGCGTGATAGTGGCCTCCCTAAACGAGCGCGAGCGTCAGGTCCTCGAAGCGGTGATCGAGACCTACGTCGAAACCGCCGAACCGGCGGGCAGCCGAACTATTGCCAGACGGTTCGGCCTGGCACTGTCCCCCGCCACAATCCGCAACACGATGAGCGCTCTCGAGGAGAAAGGGTACCTGTATCACCCTCACACCTCCGCAGGTCGCATCCCCACGGATCTCGCCTACCGCGTATATGTGAACTCGCTCATGCGCCTGGCGCAGGTGTCGGCATCCGACTCGCATCAGATCCGTGAAGAGCTCTCCGACCGGAGCGCGGTGGATCAGATCCTCCAGCGGGCCGCGCAAGTGCTCGGTGTGCTCACGAAGGAGCTGGGCGTCGCAGTGGTCCCCACGCTCGACGAAGCGGTGCTCGAGGGCCTCGACCTGTTGCAGGCGGGCTCCGATCGGCTGCTGCTGGTGCTGACCCTCAAGAGCGGTGCCGTGCGCACGATTTTCGTCGAGGTCCCCGCCGTAATGGCGCCCGAGGTCCTGGGGCAGGTCGCCCTCGTCCTGAACGAGCGCCTGGCTGGCCTGCGCCTGCGGGAGATCCGGGCCACGCTCTCCGAGCGGCTTCGCGATGCCGCCCCCGACCCGGATTCGAGCGAGCTCCTGAACATCTTCATTCAGGAAGCGGACGACCTGTTCGACGTTCCCGCGACGGGCGTCGCCCCCGGCGGGGTCCTGCTGGGCAGCGCGCAGCTCCTCGCCGGGCAGCCGGAATTCGCTACCAAGGAGCGGCTGCAGGGGCTCATGGAGGTCACGGAGCGCCGCGAGATACTGCGCGAGGCGTTGGCGAGGCGCCTTGGCCAGGGGCTCACCATCACGATCGGCAGCGAGCACGAAGCTGCGACGCTCGCGCCTTTCACGCTGGTGACCGCGTCGTACCGTCTCGGGCCGCTCGCGGGTGTGATCGGGGTCATGGGTCCCACCAGAATGCCGTACGACAAGATCGTCGCGCTCGTCGACCACACCAGTCGTCTCGTGGGTGAGCTGCTCGAGTGACGCGCGACTACTACTCCATCCTCGGGGTGCAACGCGATGCGGACGAGGCCGAGATCAAGAAGGCCTACCGTCGGCTCGCGATGCAGTGCCATCCCGATCGCGTCGCCGCCGGCGACAAGGTGGCTGCGGAGGAGAAGTTCAAAGAGATCACCGAAGCGTACGAAGTGTTGCGCGATCCCGAGCAGCGCGCCACGTACGATCGCTACGGCGCGGCGGGACTGCGTCGTGGTGCGAGCGGCGGGTTCGCCCACTTCGACCTGTCGGAAGCGCTCAACATCTTCATGCGGGACTTGGGCGGACTCGGCGGGTTCGACGCGTTCTTCGGCGGCGGCGAGCGGGCGCGCGGCGAGCGTCGCCGCGGGCAGGACCTGAAGGTCACGCTGAAGCTCAGTCTCGCCGAAGTCGCCACTGGCACGACCAAGAAACTCAAAGTCCGGACCCTGGAACGTTGCGCGGCGTGCGGCGGCAATGGGGCGGCCCCGGGGAGTGCCGCCACCCGATGCGCCACGTGCGCGGGCACGGGCGAAGTGCGCCGGGCGGCGCGCTCGATGTTCGGACAGTTCGTGTCGGTCTCGCCGTGCCCGAGGTGCGACGGCGAAGGTACCGTGATCCCCGAGCCGTGCCCGAAGTGTCAAGGCGATGGCCGCGTCCGCGTCGAAAAGGAGCTGGAGATCAACGTCCCCGCCGGCGTCGCCGACCATCATTACCTCACGATGCGCGGGCATGGGGCCCCGGGCGCGCGCAACGGTCCGGCGGGCGACCTGATCGCCGTGCTCGACATCGCCGAAGATCCCCGCTTCGAGCGTCAGGGCGACGACCTGGTGTACGACCTGCCGATCTCGTTCACGCAGGCGGCCCTCGGCGCCGAGGTCGAGGTCCCGACCCCGTACGGTGACTCCGCGCTCGAGATCCAACCGGGTACGCAAACCGGCACCGTCTACCGGCTGCGCGGGAAGGGCCTGCCGCGGGTGGGTGAGGCGGGGCGCGGCGACCTGCACGTTCGCGTCCACGTGTGGACCCCGCTCAAGCTGACACCGGAGCAACGCGCCGTGCTCGAGCAACTCGCCAAGATCGAGAGCGCACCGCCTTCGGAAGGACACGCGGGCAAGAAATTCTGGGAGCAGCTGCGCCAAGCATTCGGACGCTAGCTGACCCCGAGCCCCGTCCATCAGCGCGGGGCGCCACGGGAGGGGACCATGCCGGGAGGGTGCGTCTTTTGCAAAATCGCCGCGGGCGACATCGCGGCGACGGTCGTCAAGCGTGGCGACGGCATGCTGGCGTTCCAGGACGCGAACCCGCAGGCGCCGACGCACGTGCTGGTGATCCCAACCCACCACGTCGCGACCCTCAACGACGCGAAGGACGCCGCCCTCCTCGGCAAGCTGCTTGGCTTCGCGCGCGACTTGGCGCGGGAACTGGGACTCGCCCAAAAGGGGTTTCGGGTCGTCGTGAACACGAATCCCGACGGCGGCCAAACCGTGTTCCACTTGCACCTGCACGTGCTCGGCGGCCGGCCGATGACGTGGCCGCCCGGATGACGCGCGCCGGTTGCCTGTCGGAATCCGTGCGACTAAGTTTTTCTGTCCATCATAGTTACCTGAGAGGGTATGCCCAAAAAGCACAACAGGCGTGCAGCGCGCGGCAAGAGCCAGCGCATGCGCGCGGTTTGACATGGCGAGCTTGACCGAGCGGCTCCGCGCCGCGATGAACCAAGCTCGCAAAGACCGCGATCAGGCGCGCACGCTACTCCTCTCCACCATCCTCGCAGACCTCAAGAACCGCGAATTCGAGCTCCAGCACTCCCCCTCCGACGAGGAGGCGGCCGAGGTCCTGCGCCGGGGGATGAGGCGGCGCCGGGAGGCGGCCGAACAGTTCAACGCCGGGGGCCGTGCCGATCGGGCCGCCGTGGAACTGGCCGAGGTGAAGGCACTGGAAGAGTTTCTCCCCGCGGCGATCGACCCGGAAGAGATCCGTCGCGCCGTGCGCGCCGCCATCGCCGGGGGAGCCAAGGACGTGGGCAAGGTCATGGGGCAGGTGATGCCGCAATTCAAGGGTCGCGCCGACGGAAAGGTTGTGAACCAGATCGCTCGCGAGGAGCTGGCGACGACCGTATGACCGGTGGGGCACCGACGCCGGGCGCCAGCCCACGGACCCCTGGAGTCCTGGAGACGCTCGAGTTCCCGGCCGCGCTGGAGCGAGTGGCGGCGCATGCCGTGGGACCGCTTGGCGCCGCGCGCGTGACCCACCGCGTCCCCTCCACCGATCCCGGCACCGTCCGCGACGCCCTCGCGCAGGTGGCGGAGCTCGCCGCCCTGCTGCTCACCGACGACGGCATCCGCGCCGAGCCCGTCCCCGACATCGCGGCTGTGGTCGAGCTGCTGGGCGTGCCGGGGAGCGCACTCGAGGGAGCGGCGCTGGCAGGCGTAGGCCGCACGCTGGTGGCCGCGCGCGTCGTGGCTGCCGAGCTCGCGCGCCTCGAGACCGACGCGCCGCGGACCGCGGCGCTCCGCGTGAAGCTTCCCCCGAAGGCACTGGAGCAGCGGCTTGCCGCTTCGCTCGACGGCGACGGTCAGGTGCTGGATGGTGCGTCGCGCGGGCTTGCGCACGCCCGCCGCTCCGTTCGTGACGCACGCGCTCGGCTGGTCCAGAAGCTCGAAGCCATGCTCGCCGCCCTCGATCCCGCCGAGCGTGCGCCCGATGCCGCCGTCACGGTGCGCGAAGGCCGCTACGTGATCCCCGTGCGCAGCACGGCGCGGGCCCGGATCGGCGGCATCGTGCACGACGAGTCCGCGACGCGGGCCACGGTGTTCGTCGAGCCGCCGGAAGTGATCGAGCTCGGCAACGCCCTGCGCGCGGCGGAGGGTGCGCAGCAGCGCGAAGTCCTGCAGGTGCTGCGGGACCTCACCGAGCTGTTGCGCCCCGAGAGCGAGGCGATTGCCGCCGCGTGGGAGATGTGCATCGCGTTTGACGACCTGTGCGCTCGGGCGCGGTACGCGGTGGAGGTGAACGGCTTCGCGCCGTCGATCGGCCCGGGTGCGCTGGAGATCCGCGGCGGCAGGCACCCGCTGCTCGTCCCCGATGCCGTTCCCTTCGATCTCGTCCTGGCACCTGACGAATTCACCGTGCTGGTCTCCGGGCCAAACACTGGTGGCAAGACGGTGCTGATCAAAGCCGTGGGCCTGCTCGTCCTCATGGCGCAGAGCGGCATCATCCCGCCCATCGGTCCGCAATCCGTGCTTCCGGTATTCACCGACGTGTTCGCGGACATCGGCGATCGGCAGTCGATCGCGGCGAGCCTGTCCACGTTTTCCGCCCACGTGGCTGTCCTGCGAGACATTCTCGACCGGGCGGGTGCCGGATCGCTGATTCTGCTCGACGAGATCGGCAGCGGCACCGACCCGGCCGAGGGTGGCGCGCTAGCGACGGCGGTATTGCAGACGCTCACCCGTCGTCGCGCGGTGACGCTGGCGACGACTCACCTGGGTGCCTTGAAGCAGCTCGCCGCCGACACCGTGGGGATCGTGAACGCGTCGCTTCAGTTCGACGCCGAGACGTTGACCCCCACCTATCGCCTGCTCAAGGGCGTACCGGGTCGCTCCTACGGGCTGGCTATCGCGCGCCGCCTCGGGGTCGCCGCTCCGGTCCTGGAGATCGCGGAGCGCGCCGTGCCCCGCGCCGAGCGCACGCTCGACGCGCTCCTGGCCTCCGTCGAGGCGCGCGCCCGGGAGCTCGAGGCCCGTGAGCAAGAGCTCGCCGCCCGCGACTCTGCGCTCCGTGCCGACGCCGAGCGGGTCGAGACTCGGGCCACCGAGGTAGCCGCACGCGAACAGGAGGTGAAGGCGCGCGCGTCGGGGCTCGAACGCCAGGCGCGCGAGCAGGCGCGGGCCTACCTCCTGGAAGCCCGCCGCAAGGTCGAAGAAGCGCTCGGCCGGGCGCGCGCCGCGGTAGACGAGGCGACGGCGAAAGAAGCGCGGCGGCTCGTAGAAAAAGCAATCGAACAAACGGCCGGGGAAACGGCCGGGGATCCGGCCAGGGAAGGGTGGATGTCGCTGGACGAGCTGAAGGGCGCACGTAAGGCCTCTCCCTCCACCGCCCTCCACCATCCTCGACCGCCCTCCACCGCTCGCGCACCGTCCGTCGACGCGGCTGCGGAGATCTCCCTCATCGGCCTCCGCGTTGCCGAAGCCGAGCCGCTGCTCGTCAAGGCCCTCGACGATGCCGTGTCGGCCGATTTGCCGTATCTCCGCGTGATTCATGGTAAGGGCACCGGGGCCCTGCGTCAGTTCGTGCACGAGCGGCTCGCCGCCGACTCACGCGTCACGCGCTTCGGCTTTGCGCCGCCGAATCAGGGCGGACATGGCGTCACCATCGTGGAGTTCCGCGCGTGAGCCTGATTCCCGACGACGTGATCGAGCAGGTCCGCGAAGCGGCCGACCTGGTCGGGATCATCGGCGAGCACGTCGAGTTGAAACGCACCGGATCCGATTACCGGGCGGCGTGTCCGTTTCACGGTGGGGCGCATCGCAACTTCGCGGTCATCCCCCGGAAGGGGATGTTCTACTGCTTCGTGTGTCACGCCGGCGGTGACGTCTTCACGTTCTTGATGAAGAAGCTCGGCATGGACTATCCCAGCGCGGTCCGCGAGGTGGCGCGCCGCGTGGGAATCGCGATCCCCGAGCGCGGCCCCACCGGTCCCGATCCGCGTGAGCCGCTCTATAGCGCCGTCGCCGCGGCGGCGGATTGGTTCGCCCACCAGTTGCGCGACAGTCCCGAAGCCCAAATCGCTCGCGATTACCTGAAGACCCGCCGCCTCGATCTCGACACCGTGCTGCCGCTGGGCCTCGGGTACGCCCCGAAGGGGAAGGCGTTCCTCGAGGCGATGAAAGTCTTGGGCGTGCGTGACGAAGTGCTCCTCGAGGCGGGTCTGTTGGCTAAACGCGAGGACGGCACGCTCGCGCCCCGGTCCCGCGGTCGTTTGCTCTTCCCAATTCACGACCTGCGGGGCCGCGTGGTCGGGTTCGGCGGTCGCATTCTCGGCGAAGGAGAGCCCAAGTATCTCAACTCCCCGGACACCCCGATCTTCCACAAAGGGCAACTGCTCTACAACCTGCACGTCGCGAAGCACGCGATGCGCAAGGCGGAGCGCGCCATCCTGGTCGAGGGGTATTTCGACGTGCTTCGTCTGTCGCTCGCCGGTATCGAGGAGGTGGGGGCGCCGCTCGGGACCGGGCTCACGCCGGACCAGGCCCAGCTGGTGAAACGCCACGCGCCGCAGGTGATCCTCTTGTACGACTCCGACGAGGCCGGCCTGCGCGCCACCTTCCGGGCGGGCGACGAGCTGCTGCGCGAAGGGTTGCGCGTCAGCGTGGCCACGCTCCCCGGCGGCGAGGACCCCGACACGCTCGTGCAGAAGGGGGGAGCTGCGGCGCTCGAGCAGATCCTCGAGGACGCGGTCGACGTGCTGGAGCGGAAGATCCAGATCCTCGACCGCAAAGGATTCTTCGGTACCCTACCGGGTCGGCGCCGAGCCCTCGATCGCCTCCTGCCGACGATTCGGGCGGCGAAAGATCCCATTACCCGGGAGCTCTACATCTCCCGGGCAGCGGAGGCGGCCGGGGTGCGGAAGGACGTTCTCGAGCGCGAAGTCGGGGCGCGTGGCCCCTCCACCGTCCTCCACCGTCCTCCCCCGTCCTCCCCCGTCCTGCCCGCCAGCGCCGAGAAAGCCCTCCTGCTCCTGATGCTCGAGGGCGAACCCTGGAAGAGTCGCGTGACCGACGCCGTCGACCCCGAGGAAGTCGAGTTCGCGCCGTACCGCGCCGTGTTCGAGAGCGTCGCCGACGACGCGGTCCTGGCGCTCGACGACACCTCCGCGCGGGCCTACGAGCTGCTCAAGGCGGAGGGGCTCGGCGGGCGTGATCCGAACGAAATGTACGAGCTGGCGGTGAGCTGGATGGAAGCCCGGCGGCTCGAGCGGCACCTGGAGCAGCTCGACGACCAGCTGCCGTTCGAAAGCCCCGAGCGACAGGTATCCCTGATTGCGGAGAAGCGCCGCGTGTTCGACGAGCTCCGCAAGCGTTACCCGCGCTACAAGATCGCGAAGAGGAGGAGAGGTGCACCCGGACCTTGAGGCGTTGTTGATCCTGCAGGAGAAAGATCAGGCGGTGACCGCGACGGACGAAGCGCTCGCGGCGCTCGCCCCCGAGCTCGCGACGCTGGACGCGGCACAGGCGACGGCGGAGAGCGCGCTCGCCACGGCGCAGGCGGCGATCCAGGCGGCCATCGACCGTCGGGACGCGCTGGAGGGCAAGATCGCCAACTATCGCACGATGCAGGAGCAGCGCCGCCAGCGTCTCGAGTGGGTGCGCGGTGCCAAGGAGGCGTCGACGCTCATGGCCGAGCTGGACCTGGCGCGCTCGGTGCTCGCCAAAGAGGAGGCGGAGTTCATGCGCTCGGGCGATGCCGTGGCGGAAGCGGAGCGGAAGGCCGCGGAGGCCGAGAAGGGCCTCGCCGAGGTGCGGGCGCGGCAGGCGCCGCAGCGCGAGGCATTGGCAGGGAAGCGGGAAACGATTGTGGCCCAGCGAGAGCATGCGTTCGCGGAGCGCGAGCGCGCGACGGCGAACGTGGGCGCCTCGCTGTTGGCACGCTACGAGCGCATCCGCCGTGGCAAAGCGCCGCTGGCCCTGTACCCCCTGCATGGCGACGCCTGCGGTCACTGCTTCACGGCCGTCCCCACCCAGCGGCGGGCCCTGATTCAGCGGGGCGCCTCGATCGAAGGCTGCGAGGCCTGCGGCGTCTTGCTGTACGCCGGCGAATGATTAGCGCCCGCTGGTCGGTCGCCCCGCCTGCCGATCCCGGGCTCACCGCGGCCCTGGCCTCAGACCTCCACATCCCCGAACCGCTCGCCGCCATCCTCGTCCAGCGCGGCCTGGGCGCGCCCGAGCACGCCAAGGCGTTCCTCCGGCCCGACCTGGAGCGCCTGTCCGACCCCGGCGCGTGGGCCGACATGCCGCGGGCCGTCGACCTGATCGCCGCGGCCGTCCGGGGGAGCGTGCCGATCCTGGTGCACGGCGATTACGACGTCGATGGCCAGTGCGCGTCCGCGCTGCTCACCCGGGTGCTCTCGAGCGTGGGCGGGCGCGCCCACGCGTTCGTTCCGCACCGCCTGCGGGACGGGTACGACTTCGGGCCCGCGGGACTGAAGGAGGCCCAGCGGGTGGGCGCCGGCCTGATCATCACCTGCGACTGCGGTATCACCGCGATCGACGCGGTCCGCGCCGCTCGCGCGGCCGGCATCGAGGTCATCGTCACCGACCACCATCTTCCCGGCGACGCGCTGCCCCCGGCGTCGGCCGTGCTCGACCCGCGGCGCGCCGACTGCCCGTCCGTGGACAAGGATCTCTGCGGCACCGGCGTTGCCTTCAAGCTGGCGCAAGCGCTGGTGCCGGCGCTCGGCGTGTCACCCCACCTCCCGCTCCATTTCCTCGACCTGGTGGCGCTGGCCACGGTCGCCGACGTGGTGCCCCTCACCGGTGAAAACCGCATCCTGGTACGGCACGGCCTCAAGCTGCTGGCGGCCTCGCACTGGACGGGCGTGCGGGCGCTGGTGGACACCGCGGGACTCGGGGGCAAACCGATCAAGGCGGGACACGTCGGCTTCATCCTGGCGCCTCGCCTCAACGCGGCGGGACGGATCGGCGACGCGATGGACGGGCTGCGGCTGCTGCTTTCGGACGATCCCGACGTGGCGGCCGCCATCGCACGCGAGCTCGAGACCCTGAATGCGCGCCGTCAGGAGCTCGATCAGCGCATCCTCGACGAGGCCGTCGAGCTGGCCGAACGAGTCCTGCGACCCGAGGACCATGCGTTGGTCCTCGCCGCCGACGCCTGGCACCCGGGCGTCATCGGGATCGTGGCATCCCGGCTCGTCGAGCGGTACGGGCGGCCGACCTTCTTGATCGGGTGGGACGAGGGGAGCGATGTGGGACGTGGCTCCGGCCGGAGCGTGGCGGGGTTCGACCTGCACGCCGCCCTGCAGCGCGTTGGGCATCACCTGGAGAAATACGGTGGGCATACGATGGCGGCGGGCCTCACCATCCGGCGAGAGCATTACGACGCCTTCCGTGTTGCGTTTCTCGCGGTGGCACGCGACCTTCTGGACCCCGACGACCTGGTCCCCGCTCAACGGGTGGACTTGGAGCTGCCCCTGGGGCTCGTCAGCGAGGAGCTGGAGAAGCTGATCCGCTACCTGGAGCCGTGCGGTCCGGGGAACCCGGCGCCGGTGTTCGGCGTGCGGCACGCGCGCGCGGTGGGCGCCCGCCGCGTGGGAACCAATCACCTGCGCTTCACCCTCGACGACGAGTCGGGCGCGCTCCCCGCGATCGCGTTCCAGGTGGCCGATGCCGTGCCCGACCACTGGCTCGCCGATCGGCTGGATGTGGCGTTCCGTCTAGAGCGCGACGAATGGCAGGGACGCGAGACGCTGCAGGCACGGGTGGCGGCGATGGCGCCCAGCGAGTGAGACAATTGCGGGGTGCGGATTGTGGATTGCGGATTGGACATGGAAGGTCGTGCGCCCAATCCGCAATCCGAAATCCGCAATCCGCAATCGGGGGGCGAGGGATGGTCCGGATAATCGCCGGCGAGTTCAAGGGTCGCCGCCTGAAGACGCCCGCCGGGGATGCGGTTCGCCCCACCGGCGACCGCGTGCGCGAAGCGTGGTTTTCGATCCTGCAACGCCCGGTGCGCGGCGCCCGCGTCCTGGACCTGTTCGCGGGCTCGGGAGCGCTCGGGCTCGAGGCGCTGTCCCGCGGGGCCCTGTCCGCCGACTTCGTGGAGACCCACCGATCCGCGCTGGCCACCCTCAAGGCCAACATCACCACGCTCAAGGTCGAGGACCGCACCGCCGTGCATCGGGTGGACGCCGTCCGGTTCGCGGAACAGCTGCACCCCGGCCAGTACGACGTCGCCTTCGCCGACCCGCCGTACGCGAGCGGGCATGCCGCGCGCCTCGTCGCGATGTTCCGGGTGAACCCGTTTGCGCGCATCGTCTCGATCGAGCACCCGGCCGACCAGCCGATTCCGGGTGACGACACACGGCGCTACGGGGACACCGCCGTGACCTTCATCTACGCGCCGTGACCCGCGTCGCGATCTATCCCGGCTCTTTCGATCCGATCACGCGCGGCCACGAGGATCTCATCCGCCGGGCGCGCGCCTTCAGCGACCGCGTGATCGTGGCGGTGGCCGTGAACGTCGGCAAACAGCCCCTGTTCACGCTCGACGAGCGGGTGGCCCTCATCCGGCAGGCGGTGGAGGACCCGGGTATCGAGATCCGCTCGTTCGACGGCCTGCTCGCCGACTTCGCCCGCGCGGCGGGCGCGACGCTCATCGTCCGGGGCCTGCGGGCGGTGAGCGACTTCGAGTACGAGTTTCAAATGGCGCTCATGAACCGGAACCTCGCTCCTGGCGTCGAGACGGTGTTTCTCGTGCCGGCGTTCGACCTCACCTACCTGAGCTCGAGCCTGGTGCGTGAAGTCGCGCGCTTCGGCGGCGACGTGTCGCGGCTCGTGCATCCCGCGGTCCGGAAGGCGCTTCAAACGAAATTCGGCAAGTGACGTTCCGCGACGCGGTGTACGAACGGGCCCGCCGCGCCGGCCGCCGGATCGTGCTCCCCGAAGGCACCGACGCGCGCGTGTGCGAAGCCGCGAACCGGATCGAGAGCCTGGGGCTCGGGAAGGTGCAGCTGTTGGAAGGTACCGCCCCTCGTTCCCTGCTCCCCGAAATGATTCGCCTGGTCCGTACGCGCCACCCGGCCCGATTCGCGACCGAGGCGGCGGCCTCGGAAGCCCTGTCGCATCCCCTCACGTTCGGAGCGGCGCTGGTTGCGCTCGGGCGCGCCGACGTCATGGTGGGTGGAGCCACGTTCCCGAGCGGCGACACCATCCGCGCGGCGCTGTGGACCGTGGGCACCGCGCCCGGGGTGACGACCGTGAGCGGCGCGTTCTACATGGTACGGGACGGCGCGGTGCTCACGTTCACCGACTGCGCGGTCGTGCCGGAGCCAAGCCCCGACCAGCTCGCTGATGCGGCCATCGCGGCGGCGCGCGATCGGCGGCTGATCGTGAGGGACGAGCCGGTCGTCGCGCTCCTTTCCTACAGCACGAAGGGGAGCGCGAGCGGTCCCCGGGTGGAGCGCGTGCGACTGGGCCTGGAGCGGCTGGCCGCGCGGCGGCCCGATTTCGCGTTCGACGGCGAGCTGCAGACCGATGCAGCCCTCGCGCCGGCGGTGGCAACGCGGAAGGCGCCGGCGTCGCGCGTCGCGGGACGCGCCAACGTGCTCGTGTTTCCCGATCTTGACAGTGGCAACATCGGATACAAACTGGTGCAACGCCTTGGTGGGTGGGAGGCGATCGGTCCGATCCTCCAGGGACTGGCGCGACCGATTGCCGACTTGTCGCGGGGCGCGACGCCCGATGATATTGTGGACACGGCGGCGGTTGCCGTCCTTCAAGCGGGGGAGCGGTCATGAGCTTCAGTGTCAAGAAGGACAAACACGGCGTGGTGGTGGTCGGCGTGGACGGGCAGCTGATCGTGGGCAACCGTCAGGAGCTCAAGCAGAAAGTGCTCGACGCCGTCGACGGCGGCGGCAAGAAGTTCGTGATCGACTTCACGAAGACCGGGTATATCGACTCGTCCGGTCTCGGCGTGCTGGTGTCCCTTTCGAAGAAGATCCGCGAGCAGGGCGGCGACTTGCGGCTCTGTGGCTTGAACGAAGACCTGCAAACGCTGTTCGAGCTGACCAAGCTGGACACGCTCTTCGCGATCACGCGAACGCCCGAGGAGGCGCTCACCGCTTTCTAGCCGTGACCACCGCGCTGCGCCTCCAGGTCCGCCGGCCGGCGGGAGGGGAGACGGAGTTGTCGCTCGCGGTGCCGAGCGCACTCGAATATGTCGGCCCGGCGGTGGAGCTGATCGCAGTCGAGCTGCCGGGCGGTCCCCTGTCGGCCCGGCGCATCCAATTCAACTTCCGCACGGCGCTCGCGGAGGCCCTCGCCAACGCGATCGCGTACGGTAACCGCCACGACCCCGACCGCCTTGTCCAGATCCGCGTCGAAGTCGGACGCGACGCCGTTCGACTGCACGTGACCGACGAGGGGAACGGTTTCAATCCCGCGGACGTCCCCGACCCGACGCGCCCGGACCGCCTCGAGTGCGAGGACGGTCGTGGGCTGTTTGTGCTGCGGCATCTCGTGGACCAGGTCGCGTTCAACGAAAAGGGCAACTCGGTGTGCCTGACGCTTCGGGCGGGATGACCCGCATCGAGCGGCTGCTCCCGCTGCTCGAGCGGCTCGCCGGGGCGCGGCTGCGCCTCCGCGAGGCCGGGGCAACCGACGCGCCCGACCCGGCGGCACGGCTGGTGCCGATCCCCGAGGTGGACGGGTGGTCGCTGGAGATCGCGAACGGGACAATCAGCAGGCCGCCGACCCCGGGGGCAGGTCCGGGAGTGGTTCAGGAGCTCGCCCAGATCGTCGGGTCCGTGCTCTCCGCCGAGCGCGATGCCGCGCAGGTCGCTGCCGAGCTGTCCGAGCGCTACGAGGAGATCGACCTGATCTATACCATCAGCGAGATCCTCGGCCACACGATTCGCCTGGACGAGGCGGCCGGGCGAATCCTGCGCGAGGTGTCGACGGTGGTGGGCGCCCGGCGCGCCACGCTCCTGGTGCACGATGCCGAGCACCGGATCCTGCGTATCGTGGCCGCCCTGGGCGTGGACCTGCAGGACGTCGAGCCGGTCGAGGTGGACGACCCCTGCTCGGTCGCCGCGCGAGTGTTCCGCGAGATGCGCATCATCAGCTACGACCCGACCGACTCCCAGGCGGCGAGCCCCGGTTGTTCGGAAGGCCGGAACTACCGTGGCCAGGCGTTCCTCTCCGTTCCGGTGCTCTATGCCGCGCCGGGCGCGCGCGGCAAGCCGATCGGTGTGATCAACCTGACCGACCGGCTGGGGCAGGATGCGTTCACCGCCGGCGACCGGAAGCTCGTGGCGGCCATCGCCAATCAGATCGGCGCGGCGATCGAGAACGCGCGGCTCGTGGCGCGCGACCTCGGGCAGCAACGCGTGCTACGCGAGCTCGAGCTGGCGCGCGATCTCCAGCTCAAGCTGCTCCCCTCGCCTCTCGTGGTGGCGGCGCGCGTCGACGTGGCCGCGCGCTGCCGCCAGGCCGAGTCGGTGGGGGGAGACTTCTATAACCTGCTCAACCTCAGCGCCGACCGCGTCGGCGTGATGATCGGCGACGTGACGAGTCACGGCTTCGGCGCCGCCTTGATCATGGCGCTCGTGATGGCCGCGTCCGGTATCCACGCCGAATCCGCGGACGCGCCCACGGAGGTATTGCGCCGGCTCGAAGAATCGCTCGCCGATGAGCTCGCCAGCACCGAGATGTTTCTCACCGTGTTCTATGCCGTGGTGGACCCGAAGGTCGGGCGGATCGTATTCGCCAACGCGGGCCATCCCCATGCGTTCCTCGTTTCGACCCGCACCGGGCGGGCCGTCCGCCTCGAGGCCACGCGCCCGCCGCTCGGGCTCGCCACCGCGCCGGGGCAAGATGCCGTCCTCACCTGGGCGCAGCGGGAGGCGATCATCTGTCTCTTCACCGACGGCGTCGCCGAGGCGCTGGGGGGGGCCGGGGGGGGCGGGGGGGGCGGGGGGGGCGGGCGCTTCGGCGAGGAGCGCGTGCTGGGCCACGTGGCTCGATTGAAGGACCGTCCGGCGCGCGAGATCCTCGAGTCCGTGCACGCCGACCTCGCCGGCTTCACCGGCGGCGCGCCGCCCGCCGACGACCGCACCGTCGTGATCCTCAAGGTGTGATTCCGGACAAGCGGCTCGGCCAGCACTTTCTCACCGACCGGAACATCCTGCAGCGCATCGCCGACGCGCTCGAGCCCGCCCCCGACGACGTCGTGGTCGAGATCGGGGCGGGGAAGGGGAGCCTGACCGACGAACTGCTCGCCCGCGGGCTGCGGGTGATCGCGATAGAAAAAGATCGCCGACTGGCAGCCGAACTCGGAACGCGGAAGGCGGAACGCGGAACAGATGGACTGACCGTCGTTCACGGAGACGCGCTGCGCGTCGATTGGCAGGCTATGGTTGTTCCGCCTTCCGCGTTCCGCGTTCCGCATTTCAAGGTGATCGGCAACATCCCCTACGCCATCACCTCCCCTCTCATCGACAAGGCCCTCACTCCACCGCTCCCCGCGTGCATCGTGTTTCTCGTCCAGGCGGAAGTCGCCGATCGCGTCGCGGCGCCGCCGGGGTCGAAAACCTATGGTGCCCTCTCCGTGGGCGTGCAAGCGGTATGTCGCGTGGAGCGGCTCTTCACCGTGCGCGCGGGGGCGTTCACGCCGCCGCCCAAGGTTCACAGCGCCCTGGTGCGCCTCACGCCGCTCGCCCAGCCACTGGTCGCGCCTGAAGAGATCGTGGTATTCCGCGCATTCGTCACTGCCTGCTTCTCGCGGCGGCGCAAGCAGCTGCGGAACGTGGTCGCGGGGGCCACCGGGCACTCCGCCCCGCGCGTGGCGGCCGGACTCGCGGCGCTCGGGGTCGATCCCATGGCGCGTCCCGAGACGCTCAGTCCGGACCGGTTCGTGCGGCTCTTGCGTTGGAGCGCTCGATTGTGAAATAATTCACAATATGAGGAAGATCTCTGAGAGCACGGTGCGGCGGCTCTCCCTCTACCTCCGGTTCCTCGAGCAGTTTGACGCGCAGGGCCAGACCACCATCTCCTCGGCCGAGCTGGCCCGGCGCGGCGGCACGACGTCGGCGCAAGTTCGTAAGGACCTCTCCTTCTTCGGCTCGTTCGGCAAGCGCGGCCTGGGCTATTCCGTCCCCGAGCTCACCGCCCGCATCCGGGACATCCTCGGTCTGCGACGCACCTACCGCGTCGTCCTCGTCGGCGCGGGCCGGATCGGCAGCGCGCTCGTGCAATATCCCGGGTTCCGCCAGCGCGGTTTCCACGTCGCCGCGATCTACGACAAGGACCCCAAGAAAATCGGCTCCCGCTGGAATGGCCTCGTGGTACGCGACATCCGCCATCTCGACGCCGACCTCGCCAAGGAGCCCAGCGACATCGCCATCGTCGTCACCCCCGCCGAATCGGCGCAGGACGTCGTGGACCGGCTGGTGCGGGCGGGGGTGAAGGCCATCCTCAATTTCGCCCCGGTGCAGCTCGCCGTCCCCGGCGACGTGGCGGTGAAGTCGGTGAACATGGCGTTGGAGCTGGAAACCCTCAGCTTCGCGTTGGCGAACCGGTGAAGCGCGTTAGATTCCGCCCATGGCCCGCGTCCACGTCACCTCGGAAATCGGTCCGCTGCGGGCCGTCCTGGTCCACACGCCCGGGCGCGAGCTCGTCGCCGTCACCCCCGGCAGCCGCGAAGACTACCTGTACGACGACATCATCGACCTGGAGCTCGCGCAACGGGAGCACCGGCGGTTCGTGACCGTGCTGGAGCGCTTCGCCCAGGTCTACGAAGTGCGCACGCTGCTGACCGAGCTGGTGGCGCGCCCCGACGTGCGCGAGTTCCTCGTGACCCGGGCGCTCGAGGTGGTCCCGTCGGACGCCCTCGCCAAGCAGCTGGCGACCCTGTCCCCCGAGGCCCTCGTCGGCCGCATGGTCGAGGGCGCGCTGGAAGAGGCGGGGCCGATCGCGCGCGCCCTGAACGAGACCGGCTACGCCCTCCCCCCGCTCCCCAACCTGTTTTTCACGCGCGACGTGGGCATCGTGATCGGCGAGCACTCCATCATCGGCTCGATGCGCTATGGGGTGCGCTGGACCGAGGAGCTCCTCGTGAAAGCGCTGTTCCGCTACCACCCGTGCCTCGAGAACGCCGGCATTCTGTACGACGGCTCCGAGGAGAAGCGCAACAACTACACGCTGGAAGGCGGCGATGTGCATCCGCTGCGTCCCGACCTCCTGCTGCTCGGCTTCAGCGAGCGCTCCAGCCCCGCCGCCCTCGACCACCTGTGCGACCTGGTGTTCGAGCATTGCGGCGTGAGGGACGTGATCGTCGTGGTGATGCCCAACGAGCGGACCGCCATTCACCTGGATATGATCTTTACACAGCTCGACCGCGAGCTGTGCTGCATCTATCCGCCCCATTTCGTGGGGCCGGAGCGGCTCGCCGTGCTGCACCGTCGCAAGAAATCGAAGGGGGTGAAGGAGATGCCGAACTTCTTCGCCGCCATGCAGGCGGTGGATCACCCCCTCGAGCCGGTGTTCTGCGGCGGCTCGGACCGCTCGCTGCAGGAGCGTGAGCAGTGGTCCTCGGCCTGCAATTTCTTCGCGGTGCAGCCCGGCGTGACCGTCACCTACGCCCGCAACGAGGCCACGCTGCGGGAGCTCGAGCACGCCGGGTTCAAGACGGTGGCCGCCGTCAACCTGCTGACGGGCGAAGAGGCCCTGGGCGACGGCGAGCGGGCCGTGATCACGATGGACGGGAGCGAGCTGGTGCGGGGCGGCGGCGGCCCCCGCTGCATGACGTTACCGCTCCGACGCGATGACCTCTAGCCTGGTCCTCCCCCCGCCATCCCTCGAGCACTCCCGCTTCGCCGTCGTCGATGTGGAGACGACCGGGGGGCGGGGGGGGGCCCAGAACGGCGGGCGCATCCTCGAAGTGGCGGTGGCGATCCTCGAGGGCGGCACCGTCCACCTTGCCTTCGAGGCGTTGCTCGACCCCGGTATCCCGATCCCGCCGTGGGTGGCGCGCCTCACCGGTATCACCGACGGCCTGGTCGTCGGTCGCCCCCGGTTCGAGGACGTTGCCGCCGGTCTCGGCCGGGCGCTCGAGGCCGGCGTATTCGTCGCCCACAACGCCCGCTTCGACTGGCGGTTCCTGGCGGTCGAATGCGCCACCGTCGGCGTCCCCGCGCCGGTGGGCAAGCCCCTGTGTACGGTCCGCCTCACCCGCCGCCTCGTGCCCGAGCTGCGCCACCGGGGGCTCGATCACGTGGCGGCGTTCTTCGGGGTCGACAACCCGGCCCGCCATCGCGCGTTCGGGGACGCGCTGGCGACCGCGTACGTCCTGCGAGCGCTGCTGGGCCGCGCTCGGGATCGCGGGGTGGAGACGCTGGAACAACTGGTGGAGTTGCATGACCGGCCGCGGCTCAAATTGCGGATTGCGGAACCATGAAACGCGGAAGTGGGAACGCGGAACGCGGAACAGCCCGGTGAGCGTCGTGCAGCCCGCGATCTTCAATTGCTGTTCCGACTTCCGCGTTCCGCGTTCCGCGTTCAAATGACCCACACGACCTTCCAGGTGGGCCGGCTCCGGTGTCACGCATTGGAGGGCGGTTCGCAACGCCTCGACGGCGGCGCCATGTTCGGCGTCGTGCCGAAACCCCTGTGGCAGCGTCGCATTCCGGCCGATGAGCGCAACCGCATTCCCTTGGCGCTCCGCTGTTTGCTGGTCGAGCACGACGACGGGCTGGTCCTCGTGGACACGGGGCTCGGCAACAAGGAGGACGACAAGTTCAAGGACATCTACGGGGTCGCGAACGAAGGGAAGGACGGGCGTACCCAGCTGGAGGATGCGCTGGCGGAGCTCGGCTACGCCCCCGCGGACGTCCGCTGGGTGATCGATACCCATCTGCATTTCGATCACGCGGGCGGCAATACCTATCGGGAGGTGGTGAAGGGTGGTGGAGGTGCGGAAGGGGCCATTCGGATCACCTTTCCCCGGGCGACCTACCTGGTGCAAAAGGGAGAGCTCGCGTTCGCCCGGCACACCAACGAGCGCACCGCGGCGAGCTACCTCCCGGGCAACTTTGAGTCGGTCCCGTTCACCCTCATCGACGGGGACACGGAGCCGCTCCCCGGGATCCGCTGCTTTCCGACACCGGGGCACGTGCCCTATCACCAATCGATATTGGTCGAGAGCGGCGGTGAGCGGCTGTGCTTCTTGGCGGACCTGGTCCCGACGAGCGCGCATCTGCCGCTCCCCTGGATCATGGGCTACGACCTGGAGCCGCTCGTGACTCTCGAGTCGAAGCGACGACTGTATGCGCGAGCGGAAGGGGAGGGGTGGCTGCTGATGTTCGAGCACGATCCCGCAATGGTCGCTGGCCGCCTGGGGCGTGACGGCAAGGCGTTTGCACTTGTGGACCCGCTTCGGGCGGGCTAACTTAGCCCCGACAATACGGCAAGCGGGCGCCTGAGTGCGCCTCACCCGCTGCCTCTCCGGATCGGGGAGTGCTCTAGGGTCGAGGAACGTCGTCCGTCATCCGTTGTTCGTCGTCCGTCCTTACGGATAACGGATGACTGAGGACGGACGGCGGGGCGCGGATTCCAGGGGCCGACGGAATCCGCTTTTTCTTTTCTTTCTTCTGGAGGAGAACGGCACCTGGCGATCGAAAGCCCGAACAACAAAGCACCGCGCATCCGAGTCAACCGGCAGATCCGGATCAGCCCGATCCGCGTGATTGCCCCCGACGGAGCACAGCTCGGCGTGCTGACCGTCGAGGAAGCGTTGGCGGCGGCGCAGGAGCGAGGTCTCGACCTGGTCGAGGTGGCCCCGCTCGCGCGACCCCCGGTCGCGAAGATCATGGACTATGGGAAGTTCAAGTTTGAGGAGGCGAAGGCGGCGCGGGCGGCCAAGAAAAAGCAGCACGTCATCCATCTGAAGGAAGTGAAGTACCGGCCGGGGATCGACGATCACGACTTCGAGTTTAAGACTCGGCACGCGCGGGAGTTTCTGCAGGACGGCAACAAGGTGAAGGTGACGATGATGTACCGCGGTCGACAGATGGCCCACATCGACCTGGGGCGCGCGGTGCTCGACCGGGTCGCCAACGCGCTGAAGGACATCGCCAAGATCGAGCAGGACCCGAAGCTCGAGGGCCGCAACATGTCGATGGTGCTGGCACCGAAGTAAAAACGTCATCCGTCATCCGTGTTCCGTAGGAACGGACGACGGACAACGGATGACGGACGACGACTATGAGGATCCAATGCCCAAGCAGAAATCGAAGCGTGCGTTGCGCAAGCGCGTCCGGCTGACGGGGAGCGGCCGGCTGCGCCGCTACCACGCCTACAAGAGGCACATCCTGACCAAGAAGCACCCCAAGCGGAAGCGTCGCCTGCGCAAGCCCACGCTGGTGTCGAAGGGCGACGAGCACCGTCTCAAGCGTCTGTTGATGGCGTAAGGAGCGATCCATGCCCCGCGTCAAGAGCAACGTCGCGCGTCTGAAGCGCAAGAACAAGATCATGAAGCTCGCCAAGGGCTACTTCGGCGGGCGGTCCAAGCTGTGGAAGGCGGCCAAGGAATCCGTCGAGCGGGCCCAGAAGTACGCATACCGGGACCGCCGCCGCAAGAAGGCCGACTTCCGCCGGCTCTGGATCACGCGCATCAACGCGGCCGCGCGGCTGCACCAGCTGTCCTACAGCCGCCTCATGAACGGGCTCCGCCGGGCCGGCGTCGAGATCAACCGCAAGGTGCTCGCCGATCTCGCCGTCCGCGATCCCGCCGCGTTTGAGCACCTCGCGGAGGTCGCCAAGCAGGCGCTCTGATCATGCGCGACCTCCTGGCAGCCCTCGCCGAGCTGCGGGAGCGTCTGAAGGAGATTCCGCAGGCGGACGAGCGCCGGCTTTCGGATCTCAAGACCGAGATCCTGGGACGCAAGGCCGGCGCCCTCACCCACATTCTCGGGCGCTTGCCCAAGCTCGAGCCGTCCTCCAAGAAGGAGGTCGGCGCGGCGGCGAACGCGCTGAAACGTGAGTTCGAGGCCGCCTTCGACGCCCGCGAGCGCGACCTCAAACGCGCCGCCGGCGCCGTCACGGGCGTGGATCTCACCATGCCCGCCCGCGCCGGCTGGCGCGGCGGGCTCCACCTCGTGACTCAGGTCGTGGACGAGATCTGTGACATCTTCCGCGGGCTGGGATTCACGCGCGCCGTGGGTCCCGAAGCCGAGACCGAGCGGTACAACTTTTTCGCCCTGAACTTCCCGAAGGACCACCCGGCCCTCGACGCCCAGGACTCGTTCTATTTGGGCGGGGACCTGCTGCTGCGCACCCATACCTCGCCGGTGCAGATCCGCACGCTCGAGCGCTACCCGCCGCCGATCCGTGTCGTGATCCCGGGACAGGTGTACCGCCGCGACCCGTTCGATGCCTCGCACTCTCCGGTGTTCCAGCAGATCGAAGGACTCGCCGTGGACGAGGGGATCAGCTTCGTGGATTTCAAGGCGACGCTGGCCACGTTCGCGCGCCGGTTCTTCGCCCCGGATACACGGGTGCGCTTCCGGCCGTCGTTCTTCCCCTTCACCGAGCCGTCGGCCGAGATGGACGTGCAGTGCCAGATCTGCGGGGGTGCGGGGTGCGCCACCTGCAAGCAGACCGGGTGGATGGAAATCCTCGGCTCGGGGATGGTGCACCCCGCGGTGCTCGAAAACTGCGGCGTGGACAGCGAGCGATACACCGGCTTCGCCTGGGGCATGGGACCCGAGCGCATCGCCATGAGCCGCCACGGAATTCCCGACATTCGGCTGCTGTTCGAAAGCGACGTGCGGTTCCTCGCGCAGTTCGCGGGAGGAACGCGGTGATCGTCTCGCGGCGCTGGCTCGAGGCGCTGCTGGACCGCCCGCTCGACGCGCGCGACGTCTCGGACCGCCTGACGCTCCACGCCGCCGCCGTCGACGCCGTCGTCCCGCTGCACCAGGACCTGGGCGACATTCTGATCGCCCGCGTGCTGGAGGTGAAGAAGCACCCCGACGCCGACCGCCTGTCGCTCTGCCTCGTGGACGCGGGAGGCGGGGGGAAGCCCCTCGAGGTCGTGTGCGGTGCGCCGAACGTGCAGACCGGCAAGGTCTACCCGTACGCCCCGGTGGGCGCCGTACTGCCCGGGGGGCTGAAGCTCGAGCGCAAAAAGATCCGCGGCGTCGAGTCCAACGGCATGCTGTGCTCGGCGAAAGAGCTCGGTCTCGGCGCCGACCATGCGGGCATCCTGGAGCTCGACACCACGGCCGCCCCGGGAACGCGCTTCATCGACGCGCTGGGAATCGCCGATCACCAGATCGTGATCGACGTGCCGGCGAACCGCCCCGATCTGCTGTGCCACAAGGGGGTCGCCCGGGAGCTGGGCGCATCGATCGGTGCGGTGGTCAAGCTCCCCGCCATACCGGGCGGACCGGCGGACAGCCGGACCGCCGGACTGTCCGCCCGTCCCCCCGTCCGCCAGTCCGCCACAGGTGTGGTGGACGGCGTCGACGTTCGCCTGGAGGATCCGGAGGGCGCTCCTCGGTACATGATCGCCGTGATCCGAGGGGTCAAGGTCGGGACCAGTCCCGCCTGGCTCGCCCACCGCCTCAGTGCCGTGGGCCAGCGGCCGATCAACAACGTCGTCGATGCGACCAACTACATCCTGTTCGAGCTGAACCAGCCGCTCCACGCCTTCGATCTCGCCAGGCTGCGCGGGCCCGCGGTCGTCGTGCGACGCGCGCGTCCCGGCGAAAAGATCGTCACCCTGGACGGCGTGACGCGTACGCTCACCGCCGACATGACCGCGATCTGCGATGCCGAGCACCCCACCATCGTCGCGGGCGTCATGGGGAGCGCCGAGTCGGAAGTGAGCGCCGACACGAGGGATCTCGTGCTCGAGTGCGCCTACTTTCAGCCTACCCGCATCCGCCGTACCCGCCGGGCGCTGGAGCTGTCGAGCGAGTCGAGTTACCGCTTCGAGCGCGGGATCGACCAGCTCGGGATGCCGGATGCGTTGCGGCGGGCGATCGAGCTGATCATTGCCGTGGCGGGGGGCGAGGTGCGCGCGCCGGCGCTCGACCTCTGGCCCGAGCCTCAGCAGGAGCGCACGATCTTCCTCCGTCCCGAGCGCGTCAACCATCTCCTCGGCGTGGCGATAGAGCGCCCGGAGGTTGAGCGCCTGCTCACTGGCGTGGGCTTCTTCGTGGCGCCGAAAGACGGGCGGCTCGCGGTACAGGTCCCGGGCTGGCGCCCCGACGTGACCCGCGAGGTGGACCTGATCGAGGAAGTCGCCCGCTTGAAGGGGTACGACGCCTTCCCAGACGAGCTGCGCGCCTACCGGCCGGGCACGGTCCCGGACGCTCCGGACGAGCGCGCCCGGGCGCGGGTGCGAGAGCAACTGGTGCGCGCCGGCCTGCTCGAGGCACGCACCATGCCGCTCGGGCCTCCGGACGGACCCGACGCCGTGCCGATCCTCAATCCCATGTCCGCCGAAGAGGCGTATCTGCGACGGCGGCTGGTGCCGGGTCTGATGCGACGGATCGAATACAACTGGGCGAATCGCAATCGCGATATCCGGCTGTTCGAGGTGGGAACCGTCTTTCGGCGGGGGACGGGTGCGCCCGAAGAATGGACGTCCGTGGCCGGGGTGCTCACCGGCGCCCGGCGGCCGGCGCACTGGTCGGAGGGTGCGAAAGTACCTGATATGGACATATGGGACCTGAAGTACCACTTTGAGTTAGCGGTGGCGGCCGCCGCCCCCGGCTGTAACGTGGAACCTGCAACGGGCGGGGCGGTCGGATGGGTGGCGGTGCAACAGGGAGGAGAGGTGGTGGGGCAGGCCAACCCCCTCGAGGCGGACGCCCCGGTGTGGGCCGCTCCGCTGTTCGGCTTCGAGGTACGACTGGCCGCCGCCGAACGCGACCTGGTCGGGTACCGGGCGCTGCCGCTGCAGCCGCCGGTCGAGCGGGACGTGGCGCTCGTGCTCCCGCCCGGGGTCACCGCGGCGCAGGTGTCCGACGTCCTGCGCCGGGCGGCGGGGCCGCTCCTTGAGCGGCTCGAGGTATTCGACGAGTATCGGGGACCCGGCATACCGGCAGGGCACCGCGGCGTGGCCTGGCACTGCACGTTCCGCGACCCCGAGCGGACGCTGCGCGAGCGGGATGTGGATGCGCTGCTGGCGCGGGGTCTCGAAGCTCTGGAGGGCGAGCTTGGCGTACGACGGAGAGAGAGCTGATGCGCAGGTGCTCGACCAGCTCGAGACCATCCTTCGCCATGTGGCGGACGAGCTGGCCGGGTGGCGCGCGCGCGCCGTCAAGGCTGAAGGGGAGCTGAAGGAGGCTGCCGGGCGGGCCGGCGGCGGAGGGGGGGGCGGGGGGGGACCCGCGGCCAAGCCCGACGCCGAGACGCGGAACCGGATTGCAGACCTGGAGCAGGAGAACAAGGCGCTGCGGCAGCGGGTCGAGGCGGCGCGGCTCCGGGTTCACGACCTCCTCTCCCGCCTCACGTTTCTCGAGGAGCAAGCGCGCGAGGCCGGCGGCAACGGGGGCGTGCGCTCGACGGGCGGTGGCACGGCGGCGAGCGGGAGCGCTCCGGGTGCCGGCGGAGGGGTGCCGTGAGCACCAAGAAACACGCGGTCAAGGTGATGATCGGTGGCGAGGAGTACACGGTGCGGTCCGATCTGCCGCCCGAGTACACGCGGGAGGTCGCCGCCTACGTGGACCAGGCGCTGAAGAAGGTCTTGTCGCAGGGACCGATCGTCGAAACCCACAAGGCGGCGATCCTGGCGGCGCTGGACATTACGAATGAATTATTCCAGGCGAAGAAGGGTGAGCGGGAGGTCGCCGCGCGCCTGGCGGCGCTCGCGGACGATCTGACGAAGCTGCTGCCGGCGGGGAAGAGAAAAGCCGTCATGAGTCCTCCGTCATCCGTCGTCAGTTGATAACGGTGTTCTGCGGATGACGGAGGACGGACAACGGATGACGTAGACGACACTCGCTCCGCCTCCGGCGGGGTGATGCTGGAGATAGATCCTATGGCGGACTGGCTGGCGGTGCTCTCGGCCCTCTTCGGCGGTGGTGTCGCCGCGGGGGCGCTGTTCTATATGATCGGGCGCCGGGTGGAGCGCCGCACGGCGGAAGCCGCAGCCCGCGCGGCGGCCGCGGAGACCGAGCGGCTCCTGGGGGAAGCCCGTCAGCGCGTCGTCCTCGCCGCGAAGGAGGAGCTGATGCAGGCGCGCGAGGTCTTCGAAGAGGAGGCGGCGCGCCGGCGCCGCGACCTCGAGCGGCACGAGCAGCTGCTCGAGCAGCGACTCGGCGGCCTGGAAGAGCGCGCCCGCGGCCTCGAGCTGCGGGGCCGGGCGTTGGAGGATCGGGATCAGGTGCTCGCCGGCAAGGAGCTGGAGGCGCGCGCCCAGCTCGAGCAGATCGCCGGCCTGACCGCTCAGGAGGCGAAGCAGGAGCTGCTGCGCCGGCTCGAGGATGAGGCCCGCAACGAGGCCGCCGCCCTCGCCCGGGACTTGAAGGAGCAGGCGCGCCGCGGCGCGGACAAGGAAGCCAAGAAGATCCTCGCCCTCGCGATCCAACGGCTCGCGCCCGAGTCCACCGCCGAGACCACGGTATCCGCGGTCGCCCTCCCCTCCGATGAGATGAAAGGTCGGATCATCGGGCGCGAGGGTCGGAATATCCGCGCGTTCGAGGCGGCGACCGGGGTGGACGTCATCATCGACGACACTCCGGACACGGTCGTGGTGTCGTGCTTCGATCCCGTGCGGCGCGAGGTGGGCCGGCTGGCCCTCGAGCGGCTGATCACGGACGGGCGCATCCACCCGGGACGAATCGAGGAAGTGGTGGACAAGGCGCGCGCCGAAGTCGACGCCTCGGTCCTCGAGGCGGGTGAGCAGGCGGTCTACGAGACCGGGATCAAAGGCATGCACCCGGAGCTGGTGAAGCTCGTCGGCCGGATGCGCTACCGCACCTCGTACGGGCAGAACATTCTCGAGCATTCGAAGGAAGTCGCCTGGCTGGCGGGGATCATGGCCGCCGAGCTGAAGCTCGACGTCCAGCTCGCGAAGCGCGGCGCGTTGCTGCACGACATCGGCAAGGTGCTCACCCATGAGCACGACGGCACGCACGTACAGCTGGGCGTGGAAGTGGCCACCAAGCACGGCGAGCACCCGACGGTCGTCAACTGCATTGCCGCCCATCACGACGACGTCGCCCATGAGTCGCCGATCAGCGTGATCGTGCAGGCGGCCGACGCCGTGTCCGGCTCCCGGCCGGGAGCCCGGCGCGAGGCGTTCGAAACCTATGTCAAGCGGCTCACCCAGCTGGAGCAGATCGCCAGCGAGTTCCCGGGCGTCGAAAAGGTGTTCGCCATCCAGGCGGGCCGCGAGGTGCGCGTGGTCGTGACTCCGAACGCGATCGACGATAGCAAGGCGAGCGAGCTGTCCGAGCAGATCGCCCGCAAAATCGAGCGCGAGCTCCAGTATCCCGGCCAGATCAAGGTGGTGGTGATCCGCGAGACCCGCGCGGTGGATTTTGCCCGCTAAGCTCATCGACGGCGCTGCCGTGGGCCACGCGATGCGCGCCGAGCTCCTGGGCGAGATTCGCCGGCTCCGCTCGCGCGGGATCACGCCGGGCCTCGCGGCGGTCCTGGTGGGAGACAACGCCGCGTCGACCACCTACGTCCGCATGAAGGGAAAGGCGTGCGACGAAGCGGGCCTGTACCACGAGACGATCCGGCTCAAGCCGGAAACCACCGAAGCCGAGCTGCTCGAGCTCATCGAGCGGCTGAACGCGGACCACAAGATTCACGGCATCCTCGTGCAATTGCCGCTGCCAAAGCACATCGACGCGCAGCGCGTGCTGCACCGCGTGACACCCGCGAAGGATGTGGATGGATTTCACCCGGAGAATGTAGGGAAGGTCTCGATCGGCGACCCGACCGGCTTTCGTCCCGCCACGCCGTACGGCGTCCAGCAGCTCCTCGTCAAGAGCGAGATCGACACCAAGGGTCAGCACGCCGTGATCGTGGGGCGCTCGACCATCGTGGGCCGTCCCATGGCGGCGCTGTTGCTCCAGGACGGCCCCGGCGGCAACGCGACGGTCACCGTGTGTCACTCCCGCACGCGGGACATCAAGTCGGTCACGCGGCTCGCCGACATCCTGATCGTGGCGATCGGGAAACCAGAATTCGTGACCGGCGACATGATCAAGCCCGGAGCGGTCGTGATCGACGTGGGAGTGAACCGGGTGGACGATCCGTCCACGAAAAAGGGCTACCGCCTGGTGGGGGACGTCCAGTTCGCGGAGGCGAAACAGGTGGCGGGGGCGATCACCCCCGTGCCGGGAGGCGTCGGGCCGATGACCATCACCATGTTGCTGTACAACACCGTCCAGGCGGCGCGTCAGTGGGCCAAAGTCTAGACCTCTTCGCCGCCGCTTCCCCGGAGGGCGCGTGGACCGTCACCCAGGTCACCCGTCGCGCGCGCGCGGTGGTGGAAGCCGGGCTGCTGCCGCTGTGGGTGCGCGGGGAGATCTCCGGCTTCAAGGCGTGGCAGAGCGGTCATTGGTATTTCGCGCTGCGCGACCGCAGCGCGCAGATCCGCTGCGTCATGTTCCAGAAGGACAACCGCCGCCTGCCGGCCCCCCCGCAGGACGGCATGCAGGTCTTTCTGTTCGCCCGCCCCACCGTCTGGGAGGACAAGGGGGAGTTCCGGCTCACGGTCCTCGATCTCCTCTCCACCGAGGCGGGCGGGCTGTGGCAGCTCGCCTTCGAGAAGACCAAGGCCGCGCTCGCCAAGGACGGGCTGCTCGACCCGGCGCGCAAGCGACCGCTGCCGCCGTATCCGCTGCGCATCGGCATCGTCACGAGCCCCGACGGCGCGGCCCTGCAGGACATCATCGCGGTCACGGGACGCCGTTGGCCGATGGCCGAGCTGTTGGTGCTGCCGACCCGCGTGCAAGGAGAAGGCGCGGAGCAGGAGATCTGCGCGGCGCTCGCACTGCTGTGCCGGGTCGAGGGACTGGACCTCGCCATCATCGGCCGGGGCGGCGGCTCCCGCGAGGACCTCTGGACCTTCAATCACGAGCGCGTCGCCCGGGCGGTGGCGGCGCTCCCGGTGCCCGTGATTTCCGCCGTCGGCCACGAGACCGACGTGACGCTGTGCGACCTGGTCGCCGACGTGCGCGCCGCCACGCCGTCCGCGGCGGCCGAGGCGGCCACCCCCGACCGGGCCGACGTCCTGGTCGAGCTGGCGCACCTGGGCGCGCGGCTGGCTCGCGGCCTCGCCGGCCGCTCCGGGCGCGTCGCCGAGCGCCTGGACCGCACCTTCGACCGCCTCACCGGCACACTCGAGCGGCGACTCGAGCGGCACCGCCACGAGCTGTCGGGGCTGGCCGGCCGCCTCGATGCCTTGTCGCCCCTGAAGATCCTCGAGCGCGGCTACGCGCTGGCGCGCGACGAACAGGGGCGCGTGCTGAAGCGCGTCGTGCAGTTCCCGTCAGGACTGCGCTTCCGGCTGCGCGTCACGGATGGTGAAGTCGCGGCGCGCGCCGGAGAGTCGTGATGGCCCGTGCCCGCGAGCCGCTGAGCTTCGCACAGCAGCTCGACCGCCTCGAAGAGATCGTGCGCCGGCTGGAAACGCAGGAGCTCGATCTCGACGAGGCGCTGAAGCTGTTCGAAGAGGGCATCGAGCGGCTGCGCGAGGCGCGCGAGCGACTCACCGCCGCCGAGGCGCAGGTGAAGCAGGTGCTCTCGGACAAGGCCGGCAATCTCAAGGTCGAGGATTTCGACGGCTAACCGCGCCCTCGAGGCCTACCTCCAGGACGCCCGCGCCCGTGTGGATGCGACCCTCGAAGCCTGGGGCACCCGGGCCGACGCCTGGTGGCGCCACCCGCTCCCGGCCGCGATCCGCTACAGCCTGCTGTCGACGGGCAAGCGGCTGCGCCCCACGCTCGTGTTCGCCTCGGCTGAAGCCGGTGGCGGCGCCGGGGCGGGGGTGGCGGAGCTTGCGGCGGCCGTCGAGGTCGTCCACGCGTACTCGCTGGTCCACGACGACCTCCCCTGCATGGACAACGACGACCTGCGTCGCGGCCGGCCGACCACCCACCGCGCGTTCGACGTCGGGACCGCTACCCTGGCCGGCTATCAGATGGTGGCGCTCGGCGCCCGCGTGCTCGACGCGGGGATGGCCGCACTCGCCCTCGAGCCGGCGCGCCGCCGCGCGATCGCCCTCGAGCTGTTCCGTGCCGCCGGAGCGGGGGGCATGATCGGCGGGCAGGCACTGGACCTCGAGGCGGAGGGGCGGCGGCTCCCGGCCGCGAGCCTCGAGGACGTGCACCGGCGGAAGACGGGCGCCTTGATCGCCGCCGCGTGCGTGATCGGCGGTCTCGCCGCTGGGGCGCCGCGCGGGGCGTGCGAAGCGCTCCGCGGCTACGGCGCGGACGTGGGGCTCGCATTCCAGATTTACGACGACGTGCTCGACGCCACGGCGACCTCGGATCAGCTCGGCAAGACCGCGGGAAAGGACGCGGCATTCGCCAAGTCGACGTTCGTCACCCTGCTCGGCGTCGGCGCCGCGCGGGCGGAGGCGGAGCGGCTGGCGGCGCGGGCCGTAGACCGGCTGCGGCAGGCGGGGTTAGCTTCTCCTACGCTGGCGGAGCTGGCGCACTACATTGTTACGAGACCGAACTGAAGTACCGCGGAGCGAACGCGGAACGCGAAAGTCGGAACGCGGAACAGGCGGACCGAACTCCGCGCTGATGTTCCGCGTTCCGCGTTCCCCCTTCCGCGTCTAGCGAGGTTCGATGGCGCTACTGGAATCCATTCGGGGGCCGGAAGATATCAGGCGCTTGGGGCGCGATCAGCTCCAGCCCCTCGCCGACGAGGTGCGCCGCCGGCTGATCGACGTCGTCTCCCAGACCGGCGGTCACATCGGCGCCGGCCTGGGCGTGGTCGAGCTGACCGTTGCGCTCGGCTACTGCTTCGACTCGCCGCGCGACAAGATCGTGTGGGACGTGGGCCATCAGGGCTACCCCTGGAAGATCCTCACCGGCCGCAACGATCGCCTGCCGACCCTGCGCCAGGCGGGCGGCCTGTCCGGGTTCCTGCGGCGCACCGAGAGTCCGCACGACCAGTTCGGGGCCGGGCATGCGGGGACCGGTCTCTCGGCGGCCTACGGCATCGCCGCGGCCCGCGATCTGGTGGGGGAGCAGTTCAAGGTGGTCGCGGTCGTGGGGGACGGCGCCCTCACCTGCGGACTCCCTTACGAAGCGATGAACAACGCGGGCCATTCCGGCCGCGACATCATCATGGTGCTGAACGACAACGGCATGTCGATCGCCCCCAACGTCGGCGCCATCAACAAGTACCTGGGCTCCATCATCGCGAGTCCGATCACCGTTCGGATTCGGGAACGCGTCAAGGGATTGATCGAGTCGGTCTCCCACATCGTGGGCGGCCAGAAGCTCGTCGACTTCGCGAAGACGATGGAGGAGAGCATTAAGAACTTTTGGTCCCCGGGCATGCTGTTCGAGGAGCTTGGCTTCCGCTACTTCGGGCCGATCGACGGGCACAACATCCCGCAGTTGGTGCAGACCTTCGAGATCGTGAAGACCCTCAGGGGGCCGCGCGTCGTGCACATAATCACGGAGAAGGGAAAAGGCTTCCCCCTGCCCGAGCCCGATACGGAGAAGTACCATGCGCGCGCGCCCTACGACCCCGTCACGGGCGAGCTGCGGCCGGTGAAGGCGGGCCCGCCGCAGTGGACCACGGTGTTCGGCGAGGCGCTCACCCAGCTCGCGGGCGAATACCCCAAGCTGGTGGCGATCACCGCGGCCATGCCGTCCGGGACCGGCACCGGCATCTTTCAGAAGAAGTGGCCCGACCGCTTCTTCGACGTCGGCATCGCCGAGGCGCACGCGACCACGTTCGCCGGCGGGCTCGCCACGCAGGGCATCCGGCCCGTGGTCGCCATCTACTCGACGTTCCTGCAACGCGCCTATGACAGCATCATCCACGACATCGCCATCCAGCAGCTGCCCGTGATCTTCTGCCTCGACCGCGCCGGCATGGTGGGTGAGGACGGGCAAACGCACATGGGGTTGTACGACATCGCCTACCTGCTCGCCGTGCCGCATATGACGGTGACGGCGCCGAAGGACGGCGCCGAGCTGATCGGACTGCTGCGCTGCGCGCTCCAGCACACCGGCGGGCCCTTCTCGCTCCGCTATCCACGCGACAAGGCACCGGGTGAGACGCCGCCCGCCGCCGAGGTGGCGCCCATCGGCTACGGCACGTGGGACGTGTTGCGCAAAGGGCGCGAATGCGCCCTGCTCGCGGTGGGTGCGATGTGCCAGCCGGCACTCGCGGCGGCGCAGGAGCTCGCGGCCGAGGGGTTGGACGTCACGGTGGTGAACTGCCGGTTCCTGAAACCGGTGGACCGCGAGCTGCTCGACGCGTTGCTGCACGATCACCGGCTGCTGGTCACCGTGGAAGACGGCACGGTAACCAACGGGTTCGGCGCCTTCCTGTCCGGCCTGGTACAAGCCGTCGCCCCGGAGACCCGCGTCGTCCCCCTCGGCGCCCCCGACCGCACCTACGAGCACGCGCCCCGTGCGCAGCAGCTCGCCGAGGTCGGTCTCACCGGGTCCGGGATCGCGGCGCGGGTGCGTGCGCTGGCCGCGGAGCAGTCGCTCACCCACTCATGAACGTCGGGGTCGTCGGCAACCCCAGCTACCGCGATCTCAAGAACATCCTCGCGCATCTCGCGCAGGTCGCGCCCCGGGTCGGAGTCACGCTGTACACCGAGGAGGAGATCGGGCCGCTCTGGCCCGAGCCCGCGCCCCCCGCACTCCGCCGCGCACCCCAGCTCGACTGTCTGATCACGCTCGGAGGCGACGGCACGCTGTTGCGCGGGGCACGCACCCTCAACGGCGCGTCGACGCCGATCCTCGGCGTCAACCTCGGCCGGGTCGGCTTCCTGACCACCGCGACCTCGCAGACCCTCGACTGGGCACTCGACGCCCTGGTGCGCCGGGCCTATGCCACCGAGTCGCGTCTCGCCCTCGCGCCCTTCATCGAGGACAAGCAGGGCAGGAGCCGCGCCGAGCCGATCGTGTTGAACGACGCGGTGGTGCATAAGGGCGGGGTGGCACGCGTCATCCGGCTCCGCGTGTCCGTGGACGGCGACGAGGTCGGGCAGTACTCCTCGGACGGCATCGTGGTGGCCACGCCCACCGGCTCCACGGCGTACGCGCTGTCGGCGGGCGGACCGATCGTCGTTCCCGGCGTCGACGCCATCGTCGTGGCCGCCATCTGCCCCCATACCCTCGCCGTCCGGCCCCTCGTCGTGCCCTCCAACGCCGCCATCACGGTCGAGCCGATTCCTCCCTGGCCCGAGGACGTCCTCGTGTCCTTCGACGGCCAGGTCGGCACCACGATGGGGACCGGCGAGCGCCTGGTCGTGAAGCGGGCGGCCCACTCGGTCCTGTTGGTGCGGCTCGGGCCCGAAGGCTTCTTCGCCCGCATGCGCAAGAAGCTGCAGTGGGGCGACCTCTCCGACCGCGAGCGGAAGTAGTGCTCACGGAGCTGCGCGTCCGCGACCTCGCCGTCATCGCCGACGTCACGCTCCCCCTCGCCCCCGGCTTGAACGTCCTCACCGGCGAGACGGGCGCGGGGAAGTCCATGCTGGTGGACGCCCTGGCCCTGCTCCTGGGCGAGCGAGCGTCGGCGGATGTCGTCCGGCCTGGCGCGTCGAAGACAGTGATAGAAGGGGCCTTCGAATTCACCTCCACCGCCCTCCACCGCCTTTCACCGCCCTTCGCCGCCCTGGGGGTGGAAGTGGAAGACGGGCGGCTGGTGCTCAAGCGCGAGATCGCCGGGGAGGGGCGCTCCCGCGCCTGGGTCAACGGCAGCCCCACGACGGTCAGCGTCCTGGCGCAGCTCGGCGCGCTCCTTGTGGACCTGCACGGTCAGCACGAGACCCAATCGCTGCTGCGGGCCGATGCCCAACGCGATATGCTCGACGCGTACGCCGACGCCGCGGTGGAGCGCACGGCGGTGCGCGACGCGCACGAGCGCCTGCGCGAGCTCGAGCGGCGCGAGGAGGAGCTCACGGCCCGACGCGAGGACGTGCGGCGCAAGGCCGATTACCTGCGGCATGTGGTCGAGGAAATCGAGCGCGCGGCGCCCCAGAGCGGCGAGGTGGAGACGCTGGAGGTCGAGGCGAAGCGCCTTGCCCATGCCGACGAGCTGGGGCGCCTGTCCCGCGAGCTGGAGCAGGCGCTCGATACCGCCGGCTTGTCCCGCGCGGCCAAACTGTTCGCCGGCCTCACCCGTCTCGATCCCTCGGTGGCCAGGTGGCAGGAGCTCCTGGACGGCGCGTTCGCGCACGTCGCGGAGCTCACCCAGGCGGCGCGAGCCTACGCCGCCGCCATCGAGAGCGACCCGAATCGGCTCGGGGCCGTCGAGGCGCGACGCGACGTCCTGTTCCGCCTCACCCAGAAGTACGGTCCCACACTCCCCGACGTACTCGCCACCCGCGATCGGTCCGCGCGCGAGCTCGAGCTGCTGGATACCGCGGACCTCGACCTGCGCCACTTCGCAGAGCAGCGCGAAACGGCCGCGGCGGACTTCGCACGCGCGTGCGCGGCGCTCACCGCCAAGCGGACGCAGGGCGCCACGCGCCTGGCGCAGGCCGTGAACGAGTTGCTCCCGCCGCTCGGAATGCCGGGAGGCCGATTCTTGGTGCGCCTGCAACCACGCACCACACCCCACGCACATGGCGCCGAGGACGTGTCATTCGAGGTGACGTTGAACGTGGGAATGGACGCTCGTCCCCTCGCCAAAGTCGCCTCAGGCGGCGAGCTGTCGCGCCTGATGCTGGCCCTGAAAGTCGTTCTCGTGCAGCACGACGCGGTCGCGACGTTGGTGTTCGACGAGGTGGACCAGGGGATCGGCGGTGAGGTCGGTGGGCAGGTGGGGCAGGCGCTGGCGACGGTGGCGCAGGCGGTGCCGGGGGGCCGCCAGGCGCTCGTGATCACCCATCTCCCGCAGATCGGGGCCTACGCGAATCATCATCTGGTCGTGGCGAAAGGGGCGCGAGGCGGGATTGCCACGAGCGACGTGCAGGTCGTGACCGGCGATGGGCGCGCGCGGGAGCTCGCCCGCATGCTCGGTGGTCCCGACATGCAAACGGCGCTCAGTCACGCTGCCGAGCTGCTCAGAAAAGCTTCCGCGTCGCCCGCAGCACCAGCCGATACACCGTCGCCCCGGGGACGAGCCCAGCGCCGCTGACGGTCTGCTCGATCGAGAATCCCCCCTCGACGTTCCGGGCGTGGTAGGTCGCCGCGAACCCGAGGCGCAGCCACCGTTGCGACGTACCCTGGTCGAGCACGCTGGCCGGCGTTGGCAATCCCAGTCGGGCGGCGAGCGCGACCGAGTCCTGCAGCGATTGAAACGCGTAGTGATCGCGCGCCTTTGAGAAGTAGCCCGCCGTGAACCCGGCCGCGAATTCCGGCGCGAGACGCACCAGCGGCGCCACGTCCACGCCGACGTAGTCCCCGGGATCCCAGCGCAGGTCCGCCGTGGCCGCGGCCGGCACCAGCAACGCGTCCCACGGCGCGACCCGGCGTACTCGCGTCCCCGGCCGCTGCATCCCGGCGCGGACCGCCGCGTTGAGCCAGAGCGGCCCCACCGACAGCTCCTGTATCAGCTGCCCTTCGAGGTCCAGCTGGTGATCGCCGACAAATTGCCTGAGCAGGTCGTTGGCCGAATCCCTTCCACCCGTCGGCAGGCGAACCAGCGCTTGTACGGCGACCGCGCAATGCGTGCCGGCCAGGAGCCGATATTTTGCGGCGAGCTCTACGTCGCCCACGCGGTAGCGGAAGTTTCGCAGGAACGGCACGGTGGCGTACCCGAACCCGTTCGGATCGGGGCTGACCAGAATCTGCTCGAACACGGGGCCCGTGAGCGTGTCCGCCGCCAGTGCAACGGCGGTGTCGAACCCGGAGATCCCGAACGTGACGCTCAGGCCTTGCTGGATCCGCGCGACGGCGCTGTCGATGGCCTTCCCAGCGGTCGAGGTGTCGAGCGGCAGGAAAGGCGAGCCGGTCTGCCCCAGGCCGTACACGGAGCCGTGGAGCGCATCGCGCACCGTGTGCCAGCGGGCCGAGCTGTCCCGCGCCGCGCACGGCGCCGGGGGAGCCGAACATCCCCCGACCTGTTGATCCAAGCGAGCCAACGCCGTATCGAATTGCGCGAAGAAAAGGGAGTCAGTGCCTCGCGCTCCCAGCGCGTTCACCACGAGCGGATTCACGCCAAGGTTGGCACCCCGGTTCGAGAGCTGCAACGAGGCCCGGGTCGATACGCGGACCATCGGCACCATGAGGCTCACGGAGAGGCGATCGCTGAGCCCGAGCTCGGCCCGGATGGGGTAGGTGCGCCGTTCCTGCCGCACGCTCAGCAGTCCCGCGCCCAGGCTCGCCACGAAGCCCGCGAGCCCGCTCGCGACGCGCACGTTCTGCTCGAGCCGTGCCACCACGGGGATGTAGCGGCCGCCCACCGTGTCTCCCGAGAGCGCGGCCCCGAGCTTCATGCGGCCGGCGTCGGTGAACTGGTCGTTCCAGGTCATAATGCGCGGATCGAAGGTCACGCGCAGCACGCCGCGAGCCGGGACGTCGGTGCGCTCGACCGCCTGCGCGACGAGGCTAGCCCCGCCCGTCAGGGCGGGGCAGGTAAGCAGAAGGGCCGTACGAAGGGTTCGCATCAGCAAAACGGCACCCGCCGAGTGGCGGATGCCGTGTTCGCTACCCCGTCGCACGAGGGGAGTTCGTGCTCAGGGCACGGCGGGAATCGCCGAGCCGTATTTCTGGTTGATCGCCCGGACCAGCTTCCTGGCGATCAGGCGATGCGTTGCGGCGCTCGGGTGGATACCGTCGCAGCTGAACGCGAGGCCGAAGGTATTGGTGGAGCAGTCAGGCGGCGGGTTCCCGATGTTCGGGAACGGCGCGAACTGGCCGGGGATGGCCGCCAGGGAATCGGCCGTTGTGTTCACGCTGTCGGTGTAGGCCCATCCGCGCGCCGCTGCCTGGCTCTGAATGACGGCGTTGTACGCGGCCTGCAGCCGCGCGAGGAACGCGGCCTCGACGGCCTCGACGACCGGGGGGGCGGTGCAGTCGAGCGTTGTTGGCGTGCCCCCCTGCGCTTGCGCGAGAAGCACCCCGAACCCGTACGCGAAACTCACTAGCACTGCGTCCCCACCCGGGGAGGCGCAGTTCGCGGCCACCGTGAACGGCGCCGGCGCGAACGCGCCGCTCGCCGCCACGTTGAACCACGTGGAGCCGCGAGAAAAATGCGGCGGCACGACGTTGTTGCTCAGGTGTCCGAACCCGACCGCGATGAGCAGCGCCCCCTGCGCACCGGTCGCTTCGATGGAATCGAGTACCTCGGAGTACTGCACCCGGAAGGCGGCCGTGTCGGTCGCCAGCGTCGTATCCCCGGCCTGGGCCGCGCCAAGGAGATCGTTGTTCCCGAGCCAGACGCTGACGAAGGTCGGGTGCGCGGCCATCATGGCCTGCGTCTGGGTCCGCCCCCCGAGCATCAGCAACGTCAGGGCATTCGAGTTCGTCCCGGGAGTCGGGAAGTTCGAGATGCCATCGATCACTTCGGCGCCCGGGACGGCGACGTTGGTTAAGAAGGGAGGAATGTTCGGGCTGCGGAACGCGCACGTAATGCTTGTGCCACCCGCGACCCGCGCGCCGGTGAAGATGTTAGTGAATAGCGGCGGGCAACCTGGCCAGTTCAGGCCGGGGTAGTAGTAGGGCGATCCCATCGCACTCGCGACCAGCGCCGCGTACGACTGCAGCTGCGTGACGCTGTCGATGCCCGCCGACTGAAAGCCGG
>QHUK01000046.1 GCA_003222085.1 Gemmatimonadota bacterium | reverse complement strand
CCCTCGCGCTGCTGCACCGGTTCGGCAGCAGTAACTACTGGGTGACGCTCGAGGGAAACTACGCGCGCGGCGTGAGCCAGTACGGGTTCCGCGATTTGAACCTGGTGACGACGCCGCGCTTCACGCTTCCGGACGAAGCCGGCCGCCCCGTCTATGTGCCAGTCGACTCGATCGTCCCGACCACGGGCGCCGTGAGCTCCGACGGGTCACGAATCCATCCCGAGTTCGGCGACGTGCTGCTCGTGGGCTCCGATCTTCAGTCGGACACGAAGCAGCTTATCCTCACCTTCGCGGGCGCGACGCGGTGGGGCGCTTCGTTCCGGCTGGGGTACACGCTCACGCGCGCCCGCGACCAATCGTCCTACTCGTGCTGCTCGGCCTCCGCCGGGTTCGGGGCCCCAACGACGGCCGGCGACCCGAACGTGCGCGAGTGGGGCACGAGCGGCCTGGAGCGCCGTCATGCGCTCGTGGGCACCGTCACGCTCCCGGTGACGCGGGGGCTCGAGGTCAGCGCGATCGGCAACTTCATGTCGGGAGCCCCGTTCACGCCGATCGTGGGGTCCGACATCAACGGCGACGGCGAAAAGAACGACCGCGCCTTCATCTTCAATCCCGCGTTGACGGCGGACACCGCGATCGCGAACGGCATGCAGGCGCTGCTTGCGGCGGCACCGTCCCCCATCCGCAGCTGTCTCCGCCGCCAGCTCGGCGGGATCGCCGTACGCAACTCGTGCACCGGTCCCTGGCAGGCCTCGCTCGATTTGCAGGTCAACTGGCGACCCGAGTGGTTCGGGCTTGACCGGCGGCTCACAATGTCGCTCCTGACGGTGAACCTGCTGGGGGGCCTTGACGAGTGGCTCCACGGCCGCGCGCAACTGCGAGGCTGGGGCTACGCCCCCGCCCCCGACCCCGTGTTGCTGTATGTGCGCGGCTTCGACCCGACGACGAACCAGTTCCGCTACGCCGTGAACGGACGATTCGGCGGCATTGCCAGCGCCAGCGGCGGCGTCACCGTCCCCTTCCAGGTTGCGTTGCAAGCCCACCTTGCGGTCGGCCCGGGTCCGATCCGGCGGAGCGCAACCCGGCAACGGGCGCTGGACCTGCCCGCCCCCGCCACCCCTCCGCCCGCCAACCCGATCACCCCGATTCTCGGATTGCGCGATTCGATCGGCTGCACCCCCGACCAGGTCGCCCAGTTACAGGCGATCGCCGACTCGCTCGACGCGCGGAACCGGTTGCTTCCGGAGTCGCTCGACGACGCAGTGCGGGCATCCGTAGCGCGAGACAACGCCGCGTGGGCGCTCGAGCGTGCGCGCCGCGTGCTCGCGCCCGCGCAGTGGGCCAAGCTCCCCGACGCGTTCAAATCAAGCGACGCGTCACCCACATCACCAAAGTGACGAAGACCACGCAGCGTTCGATGGTCTGATGCCGGCGGTCATCGCTGCGATCCTGCTCCTGCAGTCGGGCGGGGTGGATTCATCCGAGCCGCCGACGGTCAGGGCGGTGCGCGTCGATCGCGCTCCCGTGGTGGATGGTCGGCTGGACGACTCGGTGTGGAACCTCGCGCCCGCCGTGACGGACTTTCGACAGACCGACCCCGACGAAGGCGCACCGGTCTCCGAGGCCACGGCGGTGCGCGTGCTCTACGACGGGACCGCGGTGTACCTCGGCGCGCGCCTGTTCGACTCCACGCCGGCCAGGATCGTGCGGCGCCTCGCGCGGCGCGATGCCTCCACGCACAGCGACGAGTTCCGCGTATTCTTGGACAGCTACCACGATCGGCGCACGGCGTTCGAATTCATCGTAAACGCGGCGGGCGTGAAGAAGGACGTGCTGATCGGTGACGACGGGGACTTCGACGACGCGTCCTGGGACCCCGTCTGGGAGGCGGCGACGTCCGTGGACTCCCTCGGATGGACGGCGGAGATCCGTATTCCCCTCTCCCAGCTCCGGTTCTCGAAAGCCCAGGACCAAGTGTGGGGCGCGCACTTCGTGCGTTGGATCGAGCGGAAGCAGGAACAGGCCCTGTTCCCGTTCATCGGCAAGAAGGAGAACGGCCTGGTGTCGCGCTTCGCCGACCTGGAGGGCATCCGCCACGTCGGCTCGCCGCAGCGGCTCGAACTCCTGCCCTACGCCGTCGGGCGGGGCACGTACCTGACGCCGAGGGATCCGGGGAACCCCTTCGAGCGCCCGGCATCGTACGACCCCGGCGCCGGGGCTGACCTGAAATACGGCATGAGCTCGAGCCTGACGCTCGACGCCACCCTGAACCCCGACTTCGGGCAGGTCGAGGTGGACGAGACGTTCGTGAACCTGACCGCCTTCGAGCAGTTCCTCGAGGAACACCGGCCGTTCTTCGTCGAGGGCACCGAGATTTTCAACTTCGGCAGCAACGGAGGCGGCGCCACCAATTTCAGCGGCCGGCCGCTCTACTTCTATTCGCGCCGCATCGGCCGCGAGCCCCAAGGCAAGCGGGCGTCATCCGGGGATTTCGAGGACATGCCCACGAGCACCACGATCCTCGGCGCCGCCAAGCTGAGCGGGCGGCCGGCCGGCGGCTGGTCCGTCGGCGTCCTCGACGCCCTCACCGCCCGGGAGCGGGCCACGGTGTTCGACGCGACCGCCCGAACGTACGCTCGGGACGAGGTGGAGCCGCCCGCGAACTACTTCGCCGGTCGCGTCCGGCGCGACCTCGACGCCGGCAATACGAGCTTCGGGTTGCTCGCCACCGCCCTGGACCGATGGCCGGACTCACCCGCCCTCGATGTCCTGCCGACCAGAGCGTACGCCGGCGGGCTCGATTTCTTCCGGCGCTGGGGCAGCAAGACGTACTCGCTCGCGGGCAGCGTAGGCGGGTCCTACATCGGGGGCGACCCCGCCGCGATCCGGCAGGCACAACGCTCGTCGAACCGTTACTACCAGCGCCCGGACGCAAGCAGCTTCCGGTACGACCCGACCCGGAACTCGCTCGCCGGCGTGAGCGCCGATCTCTATTTCAACAAGGTGGCCGGCGCCTGGCGCTGGGGCGTCGCGGGTAGCACCAACTCGCCGGGGTTCGAAGTCAACGACCTGGGGTTCAAGAAGCGCGTGGACGAGATCTCGGCGGCGGCCACCCTGGGGCACCGCTGGACCAGGCCCGGAAAAGTCTTCCGGCAGGCCAGCGCCTACCTACAGGTGGCGCCCAGCTGGAACTACGACGGCGATGCCATCGACCGAACAGTCAAGACGTTCGGATACGTGCAGTTTCGCAACTTCTGGACCGGCGACTGGTCGCTCTCCTATAGTCCGCCAGTCGTGGACGATCGGTTGACCCGCGGCGGGCCCCTCGCGCAGACGCCGGCGACCTGGTACGCGAGCGCCGACGTGACGACGGACTCCCGCGCGGCGCTGGGCGCGTACGCGTTCGCATCGTTCCAGCACGACGCGGCGGGTGGCTGGTACCTGAATGCCATCCCACAACTGACGCTCCGCCCGAGCGCCGCCCTCTCGTTCAAGGTCACCGGCGGATACGCCGCGGGCCGCACGATGGCGCAGATCGTCACGAAGCAGGCTGACGACATGGCCACCGCGACCCTCGGCACGCGCTACGTCTTCGCCGAGCTGCTCCAGCATCAGTTCTACGTGACGCTGCGCGCGAACGCCACGTTTTCGCCGACCTTGAGCCTGCAGCTGTACGCGCAACCGTTCACGTTCTCCGGCGACTACCGGAATTTCAAGGAGCTCGAGGCCCGCAAGACCTTTGCGTTCAATCGGTACGGCCGCGACAACGGCTCGACCATTGGAGACACGCTGCTCGTCTCCGGAACGGACACCGTGCCGGGCTACGTCGTCGACCCGGACGGACCATCCGCGTCGGCCGCGAAGCGGTTCACGTTCCAGGATCCCGACTTTCGCACGCGCTCGGTCAAGGTCAACGCGGTGCTCCGCTGGGAGTATCGCCCGGGCTCCACGCTCTTCGTCGTATGGACACAGAGCCGCTCGGGCTACTGGCCGTATGATGCCTCCTTCGACCTGAGCCGGGACTTCCAGCGGGAACTGTTCCTCGACCGGCCCACCAACGTCCTGCTGGTGAAGTTCAACTACTGGATGAGTCTTTAAGGCGCTCGCCTCCCCTCGCCCCCGCCGCGTGATGGAGATCACGCGAGCTGCCGCCCCCGCGCTGCGGCGACCGGCCTACACGCCATTCAGCGTGTAACGCTGCGGGGGCGCCGCACGGCCGCGCGGAAAACCCCTACACCATCTCCACCTTGCGCCGCAGGCATTTCCGAGCCTGCGGGATCACGCGCCGTGCGGCCCGTCCCTGCCGCGCACGGCATGCGGATTGCCACGGCGCCCCGTGGTTTGCCCGCCGTCACTCGACGCACAACTGATTCGCCTGGAGGGAGGCGCGATGAGCGATCTGAAACCATCGCCTGGCGTGTTGTGGGGGCGACTCGCCTGGCACCCCGCCGTGAAGGCCTGGCTCGCGTTCGCTGAGGGCGCGGGCGAGCCGGACACGATCGAGGTGCTGCGCGACGGGAAGCAGTCCCCCGCGTATCGCCTCGTCGGTGTGGCACCGGACGGAGGGTCGGTCATCGCCTGGCAGGAGAGCGGCGAGCGCGTGTGGCACTTCCGTCGTGACTCGGGGACTCGGGCGGGCGGCGGACCATGAGCGTCGCGCCGTCGACACCCGCCGTCGCGAACAGGAAGCGACGGCGCGCAGTCGAGCCGCGACCGGTCGACGAGCGGCTCACGCCCGCGATGCGCCAGACCCTCGAGGCCGGGCTGACGCGGCTTCGGGGCAGGCCCATCCGGATTCAGGATCTCCGTCGCCAGTTCTCTACGGGGAGCTCCAGTTTCCCCACCGAGCGCCTCCGCGTCTCGCTCAAGGGCGAGAGGCGACCGTTGCTCGTATTCTTCAAGGATCTCAACCCGAACCATCAGATGGAGAAGGCGCAGGCCGTGCGTGCCTTCGACCTCGAGCCGGGTCGGCGGGAGTTGCAGATGTACGAAACGATCCTCTCCCCCGAGCGGTTCGGGACGCTGCACCTGTACGCCTACCGCTGGGAGCCCGAGCGCGGCCGGTTCTGGGCCTTCTTCGAGGACGGCGGGCGGACGGTGTTGCACAACTACCTCGACATGCCCCGCTGGACGGCGGCCGCCCGTTGGGCCGCGCGCTTCCATGCGGCGACGCGCGGCCTGCCCGACACGCAGACGCGATTTCTGCCCCGTTACGATGCGGCGCACTACCGCCAGTGCGCCGAGCGCGTCGAGCAGCTCCTGTCCCACCTCGAGGGGGCGGAGCACGACCTCGTGGCGCGAGGCCTCGAGTGCTTCGTGGAGCGCATCGAGTGGCTCAGCGCGTTGCCGCAGTGCGTGCTCCACGGACAGTACTTCGGCAAGAACATCCTGCTGCGCCGCAGCAAGCGTGGCCCCAAGGTCGTCGTCATCGATTGGGAAACGGCGGCCCTCGGCCCCGGCACGTTCGACGTCGCGAGCCTCACCGCGGGCAAGTGGACCAGAGACGAGCGCGACGCCATGCGGCGCGCGTACTGCGCGCAGCATGAGGCAGAGACCGGCCGGCGCATCGAGCAAGAGGCGTTTCGGGAAGAGCTCGCATGCGTGGCCCTGTATCAGGCGCTCGAGTGGCTCGCCTGGTGGGGGCCGCACCGCGCGCTGTCGCGACACTTCGGCAACTTCCTGCGCGAGCTCGCGACGCTGCTCGAGGACGACTTCGCGGCGGGCGTGAGCCGGACGGTGGAGGTCGCATGACGCTCGGCGCCGCTGGGGACGCTCAGACCGCGCCGTCCCGTTTCGTCGCCGTGTTCGAGCACCCGGAGGTCCGCGGCGAGGTCGAGCGCCTCGCCTGCGCGGAGTGGGGGTGGGGCACGCCGCGCGCAATGCGTCTGCAGGCCCTGAAGTGGCATCGCGAGCGCTGTACGTTCGAGCTGGCCATCGAGACGACCAACGGACGGTACGGCGCCATCGCGAAGGTATTCGACGACGACCGCTCGCACGTTCTGCCGGCCATGCAGGCCATTCGCAGTGCGGGTTTCGGTGCGGAGGCCGAGTTCGCGATTCCGCGGCCCCTCGCGTACTTCCCGAAGTGGCGCGTGCTCCTGGAAGAAACCGTGCCGGGGCCGTCGGCCAAGGAGAAGATCGTGCACGGTCGTGCGTCCGAGCGCCGGATGGCGGCCGAGCGCTGCGGGCAGTGGCTCGCGCGCTTCCATGCCGCCGCTCCGCGGCTCGGCAAGCCGGCGGCCATGGAACGCGAATTCACGCGGTTTGCAACGTGGCGCAACCAGATTGCCACCTTCGGAGAGCCGTTCGCCGGCAAGTGTGAGCAGCTGTTCCGGAGCCTGCAAGCCGCGACGCCGCACGGCAGCGTGGACACGCGCGCGGGACATGGCAGCTACATCCCCGAGCACGTCATCCTGAGCGAGAGCCGCACCGTAACCATCGATTTGGACGAGTGCGACGTGGCCGACCCGAGCCGGGATGTCGCCTGGTTCGTCGTGTCCGTCCAACGGCTGGCCCTCACTCAACTGGGCTCGCTCGAGGCCCTGGACGACGTCGTAAACGCGTTCCTCCGCGCCTACCACGACTCGAGTGAGCCCGGCGCCGCCCGGCACCTGCCTTTTTACCGGATGCTGGAGTGTCTGCACCGCGCGCGGCGCGACCTGGTAAAGCGGGTGCCGCCCGTGGCGGCGTGGGCTGAGATCATGTTGGACGAAGGGCTGCGTCTCGCGCCACGTCCTCAGGTCGAGCCAGATGCACGTGCGCCACGCGCCGCCCCCGAGCCAGCAGCGCCCGAATGTCGCCCCGCGCCTGGGCCCGCTTCAACCGGCCGAACGTGATGCCCATGTCCGGAATCTCGGCATCCTCCGCGTCGTCCGCGGTCACGACCAGGAACAAGCCCGTGTTCGGCCCGCCCTTGTGCAGCTGGCCCGTGGAGTGGAGGTAGCGCGGGCCGAAGCCGAGCGTGGTCGCGCAGCCCCCCCCCACGGCGCGGCCCCAGGCCGCGCGCACGGCTTGCAGCCGGGCCGCGATATCGGGGGTGGGCGGGAGGTAGGCGAGGATGGCAAGATAGTCCCCGGGCCGCGCGGCCTGGCGCAGGGCTTCAGGGGTGAGCGTGGGTAGGGGCGCAGCATGCTGTGCCCCGACGGACCCCCCGCTGCCACCCGCCAGCTCGGCGCGCGCCAGAGCCTTCGCCTCCTCGACGTCGGGTTGGTCGAATGCGTTCACCCCCAGACGGCTGCACAGCTCTTCGGTGGTGTACGCCCACCCCAGGAACTCCGCGCCCAGCGCGAGCGGATCCGCGGCGAAGGCGCTCACGATCTGGCTGTCGGGACGCGGAGCCGGGATCGGGTCGTCGACCACGGGCACGACGCCGCGCCCGCCTTTCCCGGTGCTCTCCGCCACGAGCTGCTCGATCCAATCGGCGAGTCGCGCCACGGGCGCGGGCGGCCGGAGCACGACCTTGTCCCGCCCCGCGAGCGCCCCCGCGGCGAGCTGTGCGCCCCGCGCCCGCGCGGCGTCCGGGTCGACGGCGAGCGCTCGCTCGAGGAGCTCGCGGCCGTTCACGCCGAGCAGCGCGGCGGGCAGCATCCCGACAACGGTGAGCGCGGCGTACCGACCGCCCACGTCGGGCGGATGGGGGAACACCGCCCGGAATCCGCGGTCGCGCGCGAGGGCCTCGAGCGGGCTCCCCGGATCGGTGATCGCCACGAAGCGCGCCGCTTCGGCGCGCGCGGCGAAGTAGTGATAGAACCCGAGGGTTTCGACGGTGCTGCCGGACTTGCTACAGACGACGAACAGCGTGCGGTCGAAATCGCGCGCCCGCGCAACGGCGAGCACGGCGCTCGGGTCGGTGCTGTCGAGCACGGACAAGGACGGATTCGCGAAGCTCGACGCGAGCACCTCCGGCGCGAGGCTCGACCCGCCCATCCCGCACACGACGGTGCGGTTGAGGCCGTCACGCCGCGCCGCGTCGGCGAAACGCACCAGATCATCCCATTGTGCGAGGGAGGCGCGTGGCGCGGTCCTCCATGCCAGACGGTCCATACGGCCGCGAAACTTAACGCCCTCGCGGCCCCTGGCGCGCACAATTAGGTTAGCCCAAGGTCGCTTGTGGCTTCCCTCCCCCGGCAGACTCGCGCGCTGGTGGCGATCGCCGCCGGATCCTTCCTCGCGATCGTCCTGGCATATCTGGTTGCGCCCGCAGACCGCCGGGCGCTCGTGGCCGGTGCGTCCGGGACGTGGGCGACGGTGTACGCCATCGCGTGTTGCGCCGTCGCCGCGCGCCGGCACCCGTCTCGCGATCAGCGGCGCGCCTGGCTGTGGATCGGTGCGGGCTGCGTCCTGTTTCTCGCGGGGCAGCTGGTCTGGAGCTATTACGACCTGATCCGCCTGGTCCCGCTGCCGTACCCCTCGCTCGCGGACGCGGGCTACCTGGGCGTCTATGTCTGCTTCCTCGTCGCCGTGACGAAGCTGGTCGGGGCCGCGCCGCGCCGCCGTTTCGACCCCGAGCTGTTGATCGACACGGTGCTCGTCACGCTGACGGCGGGCGCCCTCGCGTACGAGTTCCTTCTGAAACCGCTGTTCGACGCCGGAGGCAGCGTGCCGTCGCTGCTCACGAGCATCGCCTGGTCGATCGGCGGTATCGGCGTGCTGTGGCTGATCCTGGTGGAGCTGCTGCGCCTCACGCGCGTTCCCTTGGCTGCGGCGGGCGTCGTCATCGCCCTGGGGGTCCTGTGCTTCGCGAACGTCGTGTACGCCACGGCCGCGCTGCGGGGGACCTTCCACGCGGGAGGCGTGCTGGATCTCGGGTGGGACGCGGGCTTGCTGCTGCTCGCCGCCGCCGCGGCGGTGGCGCCGGCCGCCCCGCAGACCCTGGAGGCGGGGGCGCGCGGCATTTCGGGCAACGCCGCGCGCATCGCGGCCCTCGTGATCGGGCTGGGTGGCATCGGAGCGGTTGCGATCAGGAGCGCGTTGTCCACCGAGCCCGACACGGGCAGTGCCGTGCTCATCGCCCTGGCCGTCGTGATCATCGGCGTGCGGTTGCTCCATTCCACCCGCGCCGACCGGCGCTACGCGGCGCTGCTCGAGAACGAAGTCGCGAGCCAGACCCGGTCGCTGATGGACTCGCTCTCCGCTACCGGCGCCGCGGAGCGCAATCTGCGGCTGCTTATGGAGGCCGTCCCCGATGCGATCGTGGTCGTCGATCGTGAGGGGCGTATCCTCGAATCCAACGGGCCCACCCACGTCATGGGCGCGCTGGTCACGCCCGCGGTAAACCGCAGCATCTTCGAGTTCCTGGCCGCCGACGCGGCGGCGGTCGTCCGGGACAAGTTGGCGGCGGCGTTCCACGGGGAGATCCAACGGTTCGAAACGCCGTTCTCGCGCGACGACGGAACCCACGGGGTCGCGACCCTGCTGTACGCCCCGATCCGCGAAGGCAGCAGGATCACGAGAGTCCTGATCCTCGCGCGCGACGTCACCGAGCAGAAGCGCAACGAGTCCCAGTTCCAGCAAGCGGAGAAGCTCGCGGCCATGGGCCAGCTCGTGAGCGGTGTGGCCCACGAGATCAACAACCCGGCGGCGATCATCTCCGGGTTCGCGCAGACGCTGCTGTTGGACGAACTGAAGCCGGAGCACCGCGAGGTGTTGCAGATGATGTACGACGAAGCAACCCGCATCGGACGCATCACTTCCAATCTGCTGGCGTTCGCCCGGGCCGGCAGCAGTCAGCGCGCGCTCGTGGATATGAACGATATGGCGCGGCGCACGTTTGCCCTGCGCTCCTACCACCTCTCGACGCTGAACATTACGGTCTCGCTCGACCTCGACCCGGGCGAGCCGAAGATCTGGGCCGACGCCTCCGAGCTCCAGCAGCTGATCCTCAACCTGCTGATCAACGCGGAGCAGGCATTGGTGACGATCCATGGACCGCGGACGATCGTCGTTCGCACCCGCGCCGACGAGGGCGAAGCCCGACTCGAGATCGCCGACTCGGGTCCCGGTATTTCACCGGAGATCCGGAGCAAGATCTTCGATCCCTTCTTCACCACCAAACCCGAGGGTGTCGGCACGGGCCTCGGGCTCTCCATCTGCTACGGAATCGTCCGCGAGCACGGCGGCCGGATCTGGGTGGAGTCGGAGCCCGGGCACGGGGCGCGCTTCGGGGTCACGCTGCCCCGCGACGCCCGGGAGCCATCCCCGCCTCAGTCACAGGCGCCGCCGCCCGGCGCGTCGGCCGTCGGCGAGCTCACCGTGCTTGTCGTGGACGACGAGACCGCGCTCCGCAACGCCCTGCTGCGCTTCCTCGGCCGCCGCGGGATCCACGGCGAGGGCGTCGCGGACGGTGCCGAAGCGCTGCGCCTCCTGCAGCGGCGCGCCTTCGACGTGATCATCTCCGACGTGCGCATGCCCGGGATGAGCGGGCGCGAGTTCCTCGAGCGGCTGCGGCGGGATCGGCCGGAGCTCGTCCCGCGCGTCGTGTTCAGCACGGGCGACCCGTTCGCCCCGGACACCGCGGCATTCCTGAAGGATTCGGGGGTGCCGACCGTGACCAAACCGTTCGATTTCGCGATGCTCGAGCGGGTGATCCGAGACGTCGTCACCCGGGCCGCGGCGGGGCACCCTAGGGCTTCGGGGTGAGCCGGAGCTCGAGCCCCGACGCCCCCATCCCGGCCGGCGACGGCGAGAGGGTGAACCGCAGCGGCACCGCCGTCGCGAGCAGCGCGGCGAGCGTGCGGGGATCGATCGCCAGCTGGTAGTCGCCCGGCTTGATGCCCATGGCGTAGAAGCCGCCGTCGGTGAACGAGGTGAACCGCTGCACTGCCCCGGTTCGGGCGCTGGTCAGCACGAGCACGACGCCGCCCACGCCCTCGGGCCGTGCGGCTCCCGCGGCTGCCCGCACCACGCGTCCTTCGATCACGCCGGCCTGGACGATCGGGATGTTGATCCCCCGGAACCGGTTCGGCCCGGGCTCGACCAGTGCACTCCCGAACGCCGGCACGAGCAGCGGCGACGGCAGGGACAGGGAATCCACCGCCACGACCACCGGCTCGAACGGCACGACGTCCCAGACACGGAAGGTGCCGTCGGAGTCCGAGATCGCGGACGCTGTGCCCACACGGACCCGAACGCCGGGAACGCCCGCCTCGCCCGGGTCCGGGAGATCGTTGCCGTTGTCATCGCGGAAGATCCGTCCGGAGATGCCCGAGCGCTCGAGCGACGGCCCCGGGGCCGCGGCGAGCCGGCCGGTCGCGCGGTCCCACAGCAGCGAGCCCTGCACGAATTGTGAGCCCGTCACCGTTCCTCCCGCCGGCGCCGTCACGGTGGTGTACGAGCGGAGGGCCGACAAGTACGACGTGAGCGAGAGCGTGAGGACGACCCCCGGGGCGCCGCGGAGCCAGGTCACGCCCGCTTCCATCCGGAACCCCGAGCCGATGGGACGCGCGGCGAACACCGAGTAGCTCGAGAGCCGCGGCACACCGTCCAGGGCTATCTCGGTCCCGCCGCGCAGCCAGAGGGGGCCGAGGACCGGGCCGAGCGTCGGCTGCGGCAGCACAAACGCGTTCACGCCGACGAATGATTGCGTCACCGCGGATGCCGCGGTGGACGCCTGCCGCTCGAAGCGCACGAACGGGAGCAGGCGCACCGCTCGACCTTGGGTCGAAGCTTCCAGGCGGAGGAACGTAGCGGTGCCGGTGGTGCTCGTGATCCGGTCGAACGCGCCGTCGAAGAAGAAGAACCCGGCGCGCCGTACGGGACGCAAGAAACCGGTCAGGCTGAACCGCGAGCGCTGGCCGGCGACGGTGACGAGCGGCGCCACGGTGCCGTCGTCGAATCGCGTGTAGTCGGCGGTAAACTGCAGGTCGATCGAGGGCTCGTACCGCACGCCGCCGTGCACGAGCGCGGCCATCACGCCGTCGAGCGTGACGGCCCAGGCGTTGCGCGGGCTGGCGGCGAGCGACAAGTAGGCGTGCGACAGATCGGGGAGCGTGTCGCGCCAGAACTGGTCGAGCCCCGCCTGCACCGTCCAGCGAGCGGTCGCCCCGTAGCGGACGTCGGCATTGCCCGTCGCCTCGCACAGTCCGGACCGGCACGAGCCCAGGGACACGCCGTACTCGAAGCGCCCCGCGGGGAGCAGCTCGCTCACCACGCGATAGGTCTGGTTGAACTCCCGAATCTCTCCCAACGGGCCGTACGCGACGAAGTCGACGGGGTTCTCGCCGTACCGCACCGGCAGCGGCATCGTGAAACGCCCCGACGTCTCGACCGAGTCGAAGCCCAGGAGGTCGGTTCCCCGATACGCTTCGACCGACCAGCCGCCTCCCGGCTCGAGCTGGCTGGTGAAGGGCACCACGCCGATGACCGACGGCCGCACGTAGGGGGCGTTGGAAATCGAGACGCCGCGGAGCGACCGAATACGCGGCCCGGTGGACGTCCCGTCGCCCAGCCGGACCTGCTGCAACCAGCGACCGGCCGGCCAGACCCCCGTCCAGGAGCCGTCAACCCGCACGACGCCGTCGGCCGCCCTCCCCACGCTCGAGCCGGCCAGCTCCAGAGAGCCTCCGAAGACGTCCGCGCCGATCGCACCGGTGTAGCCACTCCCCGCCACCGGATCACTGCTCGGCGACAGCACGCTGTAGTCGAGCACCAGGCCGTCCCAGCGCGGCCGCTCGAACCCGAGGATCCGATCGGGGCGGATCGGCGCCTCACGGGCCCGGAGCAATGCGGCGCGTGCCGCGTCCCGGCGCAGGCGGCGAGCGAGCGGCAGGTCGCTCGGGTCGGCCATGATTACCGTGAGCTCGGTGAAATCCGTGGCGAGGGGCGATCCCAGCAGATCGCCGAGCCGCTCCGCGCCGACGTACAGCTCGCCGTCGCGGAACAGCTTGAACTCGGGCTCGATCCGCACCCGCAGGTCCCCGTAGCGCATCGTGTCGGCGCGCACGTCGACCACCAACCGACGTCCACCGGGATCGACCGTGGCGTCGAGTCGCCCGTCCAGGCTCAGGCGGTAGCGAATCTCGGCCAGTTCCAGGAACTGGGTGAGCGGCACGAGCACTTCGGTGCGCACCCGGTACGCCTGGACGGTGCGGCTCGCGATGTGGTCGAGGCGCAGCTCGACGAGCTCGGGCTCGGGCCCTTGCGCGGCAACGCTCGGTGACGCGCCGACCGCCAGCCCGAGCCACAGCGCCGCGAGCGTCGTGCCGCGAACCGGTCCCATGACGTTACAGGTAAGCGATCGAGACGATGATCGTGCCCGTGTAAATCCCGGGCTTGGCGGTGGCGGCCGGCGTCACCGTGCCGCCGATCCACAGGTAGATGTAGGGGTTGGCCGGCGGCCCGAACTTGCCGGTCGTGCCTGCGGTCGGGTCGAAGGGCGTCGCCCCGGCCACGGTGTTGGTCCCGCGGTTCCAGAGCGCCGCGGTCGGGCCGAACGCGATGGGCATGGTACTGCCCGGCAACGCCTGGACGTTCGTCAGCCGGGTGGGCAGCGTGAACACGATGCTGACGGTGGCGTTCTTGTTGCCCTGCACCTGCCACTCGCCGGCGGCCGCATCGGTCGGTAGCACGGCGCTCGGGACACCCTTGATCACCGTGCCGAAATTCAGGTTGCGCAGCGAGGTGATCGCCATTCCCTGGCCGATCACCTCGGCGTCGATCCCCACTTGCCCCGAGACGCCTTGGGCACGCCCGGCGCGGGCCACCAGGACCAGGGCGACGAGCGCTCCCACCCGGACGACTGCCCGACTCACGGGATCCCCACCTCGACCGAGTCACGCGCCACTGCGCTCGGGAGAAGCACTTCCGGTCCGAGATCTTCCCGTTCCGTGGTGAGCTTGACCTTCAGCCAGTACCGACCCGGCGTCAGCGCCCCGATGCGCATGGCGTAGCGGGGCTCCATCGTGTAGTAGACGCCGATCGGGGCCTTGAACTCGCCGCGCGTCGCGCCGGTCGGGTCGGTGAGCACTCCTTGCACCGTGCCGATGTACGCCGCGTTGCCTTGCTGGACGAGGCGGCTCCGCACCACGAGCGAATCACCCGCCAGCGCCGTCCGGAGGTTCGACATCGCGACTCCCGTGCGGACGGCGCCCTGGCGGTAGTACACGCCGATGATGGTGCGCACCTCGAGCGTCAATCCCACCTTGACCGCGGCGGTGTCCGTCACGCCAGTCACGGGCGCCTGCCCGCCCCTGGCCGCGATCACGAGCCGCGCCCAGTACTCCCCCGCGGGAAGTCCCGGCGGGGGCGAGGCGAGCAGGCGAATGGTTTGGCGCTCGAGCGGCGGCACCGTGAGGCGCCGCGGGAAGGCCTGAATCCACCCCGCCGCGGAACGCATCGTCGAGTCCGGATGGTCGATGGTCCGCAACACGATCCGCCCGAGGGAATCCGTCACCGGATAGCCGAACAGCAGCGAGATCGAGACCTCCACCGGCTCGGTGTTGGGATTGTACAGGAGGACCGAACCGCTCCGGGCGCGTCCGTCGATGAACAGGGCATGAGGCGCGATGACCACCCCTTGCGCGCCGAGTCGCGTGGCGCACAGGAGGATCGGGATGAAGCGCAGGGCACGCCTCATGGCAGGGAGACCACGGTAAGAGTGATGGTCGCCGTGTAACTACCGGCGCGCTGTGTCGGGACGGGCTGCGCCGTGCCGCCGAGAAACACGGAGCCACGCCCGTTTTGGCTGAACGTGATCACAAACGGCTGCTTCGGGTCAAACCCGATCTGGCTCCCGATGCTCTGGGATTGGGAATAGCCGGCATCGCTGCCACCGAACAGCAGCGGCAGCGTCGCCCCCGCGGGCCCGGTCATCACCACCGGCAGAGTGAACGTGAGCGCCGCCTGGCTGTCGTGCGGCCCGGTCACGTCGAACTGGCCCGCATTCGCCGCGCTCGTCCGGGGCACGACCGTCGGCACGCCGGGAAGCACCGCCCCGAAGCTGAGCGACCGCACGCCCGCCACCGTGATAGGGCGCTGCGCGCTGAGCGGAGGGACCGTGAGCGCAGTAAGCGCAAGCGCGTAGCTGAGCAGCCTCATGACTCGAGTCCTCGTCTGTGACAGCGCCGGCAGAGGGATCTGGGAGCCCCCTGCCGGCGCACCGCCAGCAGACGCGCGGACGAGCTCCCGCTTAGTACGACACCGTCAGCGTCACCGTGCCGGTGTAGCTCCCGGCCGCCTGATTCGCCGGGGGCGTGACCGTGGCACCCACGAAGAAGAATAGCGCGCCACTGCCGCTCAAGGTCGACGAGGTCGGAGCGGCCGAAGGCGTGATTCCCGACCCGCCCGACGTGGAGTTGCTGGTGTTCTCATAACCCAGCCAGCTGCCGATCGGGAGGTTATTGCCCCCGCTCGTGAGGTTGGTGGGCAACGTGAAGGAATAGGTAACGGGCGTGCTGGCCTGGCCCGCGACGCTGAACTTGCCGGCATTGGCCGCGTCCGTGTAGGCAACCGCCTTGGCAACACCTGGGAACACGTTGCCGAACGACAAGTTTTGCGTCCCGCTGACTGTGATCGGCGTCTGGACCTGCGCCGTGGCCAAAATGCTCCCATTGACCTGGCCCTGGGCCGAGATGACGCCGGTGAGCACGAGCGCGAGCGCAGCAAACGCGAGCTTGGAAGCGTTGTACATGTCCTCTCCCCTATCTGTCGTGTGGCACCGCACTTAGAGCACCACGGAGTAGTCGTCACACCTGTTGCTGACACGCAACAGTGGCAAGCAGCGTGCCAGGTGTATTGGTTTTGGTCAGGCGTACAGTTAGTAGACAGTCGGGATGTTTGCGTGGGGACGCCGAGAGGTGCTGGGGGCTCGCTGGTCACCCCCAATCAACTGTATGATTGCTAGACGAAAAGTCGCTCGGCATGCGCCCAGTCTCTGCGCCGTAACACAATACGATAGTGCGACTTAGTGAGTCGGTCGGCGTCGGCATGGTGCGTGCCTTATGGTGCGTCGAAGGTCACGCCAACCCGAGCTTCGGAGCAGAACATGGGCAGTCGCAATCGGTCCTTAGGGTCGCGCATTTCGTCGGTAGGTGCTCTACTGGTTGGCGCGTTCATCCTCCTCCCGGTTGCCGCACAAGCCCAGGCTCGTGGCACGCTGCAAGTCTTCGCGCAAGTCGTTGACACGAAAGTGAGTTCCGATGGGTTGCTGGCGGGCAAGGCCGCGCTGAAGCGCGGCCTGTCCTCCTCTGCCTCGGCTCAGCAAGGTGGTGTCCCGACACTGGCGCGGGTGAGCGTCGTCTTCGCTCCCGAGCAGCGTCCCATGGTCGTGCTCACCATCGACTACTCCAGCAACTAACCGCAGCCGCTAGCTCGCTCGATCCCAGCTTCAGGTAACGCGCGGCGCGACTCCCTTTGCGCGTCGGTCGGGGACGAGGCGGCGCGGGGCGAGAGAACGCCGTAGCGCCACGCGGCGCTCGCCGCCGCCCCGACGCTCCCGGCCGCCCCGGCGCTCCGTCGGCACCGGCGTGTCCGCCGTCCGCCGGTCGGTCGGCGCTCGCCGGTCCACGCCCGAGCGACGGTCGTCGAGCTGGCGCCGGTCACCTTGGGTACGACGGTCGGGGAGCGGTTCGTATGTCATGGCGCCCTCTCGCTGGCGGCGGGTGGGCGCCAAAGTTATCGGCCGGCGAGAGAGGCGGCTAGGGTGATGCTAGCTTTGAGCACGACATGGACAACCTGGCTCACACCCTCATTGGCGCCGCACTCGGTCGCGCCGTCGCCGGTCGCGAACTGCCGGCCGCCGGGTGGATCGGCGCGATCGCCGGGAATGTCCCGGACTGGGCCGAGCTGCTGCTGAAGCCGGGCTCCTGGGCACCCCGTGCCGGGGGCGAGTACCTGGTCTATCATCGCGGCATCACGCATTCGTTCGTGGGGGGAGCGGTCGAGATCGCCACCCTGACCGGTCTGGTTGGCCTGGTCCTGCGCCTCTGGGCCGGCCGTCGGGGGGTGAGCCCACCACCGTGGCGCTGGGTTGCCGCGTGCGTCACCGCGACCGTCGTCAGCCACCTCTACCTCGACTGGCAAGGCTCCTACGGCTTGCGACCGTTCCTGCCATGGAGCGCGCAGTGGTACTACGGCGATTGGGTTGCGATCGTGGATCCGTTCTTCTGGGTAGTGCCGCTCGTGGCGCTCGCGTGGGGTGCGCGGCGGCACTGGGGGCCGGCGCTCGTGTACCTCATCGCGCTCGTCGGGGTCACCACGCTCGTGCTGTGGCGGGGTCACGATCTCGTCGTGTGGTGGGTGCGGCTGGGGATGCTCGGCTGCGCGGCAGCGGGGGTGGTGGGTTGGACGCGCCACTGGTTCGGCGTAGCAGGCCGGCGCCGCGCCGCGGCGTACGGGCTCCTCGTGCTGGGTGTCTACGTCGCCGCGAGCGCCGGGACGAGCGTCGCGGCCAAGGCGCAGGCGCGGACCAGCGCGACACGACGGTTCGGACCCGACGCCCGCTGGGCGGCGCTCACGATGGTCGGGCGTCCGTTCCGCTGGGAGGCACTCTCCGCTTCGACCGACAGCGTCGCGGGCGACACGTGGGCTATCGCCCGCCACCTCGATCATCCCGCGGTGCGCGCGGCACTGACGACGCCCCAGGGCCACGCGATCGCGCAATTCGCGCGGTTTCTCGCGGCGGCGGTCGATTCCAGCAACGGCGGCGTGCAGGTGTCGCTGTGGGATGTGCGTTACCACGCGCCCGAGTCGGGCGCCAGCGGCTGGGCCGCGGTGCAGGTCCGGCTGCGCTGACACGGTTAGATTGGGCGGCGCGATGACCCACCCAGTCCCCCCTGCCGAGCTGCTGGACGACGTCGTCCGAGCGCTCACGCCGGCGTTCCGCCTGGACCAGCGCGTGGCCGCGACGGCCGAGCGCACCGTGTATCATGCGTGGGACCGGGTGCTCAAGCGCTCCGTTGCTTTGCACGTGCATCTGCTGGCCGACTCCCCGGGGCGCGCCTGGTTTCTACGCGAAACCGAGACCCTCGCGGCGCTCGATCATCCCGCGATTCGCCATGTGTACGCCGCCGGCCTGGTGGGCAGCTTCGCATACCGCACGGCCAACTGGGTCGAGGGCGAGAGCCTCGCGGTGTCACTGCGCCGCGGGCCGCGCGCGATCCCCACGGCCCACGCGCTGGTGCGCGACCTGCTCGGCGCCGCCGAGCACGCCCACGCCCGCGGCGTCATCCTCCGCCGCATCGTCCCGCCCACCCTGATGCTCGACCTCACGGGGCGCGCGGTGATCACGGACCTCCGCTACTCCAACTGGTGTCTCCCCAACGTGCCGCCGGAGGAGCACGGCGCGGGTGGCGCCTTCGTCGCACCGGAAGTGCGCGCCGGAAGCCCCGGCGAGCCCGCGAGCGATGTGTACGGCGTGGCCGCCCTCGTGTACTACGTGCTGACGGGTCACGAGCCGGATCCGGATCCCGCGCGCATCACGCCCCCGCGACAGCTACGCCCCGCGGTACCGGCCGCGCTCGAGCGGGTCCTGCTGCGCGCGCTGCAGGGCGCGCCCAGCGCCCGCTACTACACCGCGACGGAGATGCTGGAGGACTTTGTGAGCGACGCCGGCGTATTTCAGGAGCCGGCGGCGACGCCTCAGGTGGCGGAGGCGGGGTTCGAACGCCGTCTGCGGCGCGCCCTCGGCGACGACTACGAGCTGCTCGAAGAGATCGGGACGGGCGGGTTCGGCCGTGTGTATCGCGCGCGCGACCTGGGACTCGAGCGCGACGTGGCGATGAAGGTCCTCCACCCGTCGCTGACGGCGGATCCGTCGGTGATGGAGCGGTTTCGGCGTGAGGCACAGCTCGCCGCCCGGCTCCGCCATCCGAGCATCGTCAACATCTACGACATCCGGAGCCGGGCGGGGCTGCAGTGGTACACGATGGAGCTCGTGCCGGGGACGAACCTGGCGCAGCTCGTCCACAGACAGGGACCGCTCTCCCTCGATCAGACCGTCCGGGTGGTCGACCAGGGCTTGTCGGCGCTCGAGCACGCGCACCCACTTGGCCTGGTGCACCGGGACCTGAAGCCCGAAAACATGCTGATCGAGCCGGATGGCCGGCTGCGCATCACCGACTTCGGGCTGGCGCTCGCACTGCGCGGCGATGCCCGGTGGGGAGGCGCCACCTCGCGGAGCGGCACGCCGCAGTTCGCCGCACCGGAGCAGCTGCTGGGCGAGCGGGTGGACCAGCGCGCCGACCTCTATTCGCTCGCGGCCACGGCGTACTTCGCGCTGCTGGGCCGCCCGCCGTTCGAGGGACCCACGCCCGAAGCAATTCTGGCGCGCCAGACCACGGAGGACCCGCCGTCGCTGCACGAGTCTCGCAAAGACGTACCGCGGGAGCTGGAGGACGTGCTCCGGAAGGCGCTGGCAAGCGAGCCGGCCGCTCGCTATCCCACCGCCACGGCCTTCCGCGACGCGCTGCGCCGGTCGCGGGGCCTCTTGTTCCGGCTGCGGGCGCTGCTCTGGGGAAAGTGACGCCGGGCCCGCGGCGCTAGCGCCAGCGGAAGATCTGCAGCGCCACGACGAAGCTCACCAGCCCCCACGCCGTCACGATGCCGAGCGGAGCCCCGAGCTCGCCCAGCCGGCTGCCGTCGATCATCACGGCGCGGAGGGCGTCGTTCAACGCCGTGAGCGGGAGGGCCTTCACCAGGGGTTGCATCGCGTCGGGGAACCGGGCGTACGAGAAGAACGTGCCCGACAGGATCCACATCGGGAGCATCACGAGGTTCATGAGTCCGGAGACCGCCTCGACGGTGCGGGCGCGGCTCGCCACCAGCATGCCGAGCCCGGCGAACGAGAGGGCGCCGAGCACCGTGATGGCCGCGACCGCGGCGAACGAACCCCGCACCCCCACGTGGAACATCCACCAGCCGAAGCCGACGAGCGCCGCGACCTCGAGAAACAGGAACACGAGCCGGGACAGGATGAACGAAAGGAGGTAGTGACTGCGGCGCATCGGCGTCGCCATGAAGCGCTTGAGCAGCTTCTTGGTGCGAGCCTGCACGACCGAGAACCCGACGCCCCACAGCCCGCTCCCCATGAGATTCATGCCGAGCAGGCCGGGGATGAGGAAGTCGATGTAGCGCGAGCCCGGCTCGGTAACCCGCTGGTCCGTCACGCGCGCCGGATCGGACCGGCCGCGGGCCCGCTGCACGACGGCGTCCGCTTCGAGGCGCGCCAGCCGGCTCTCGGTACGGGTCGAGTCGTAGCGATACACCACCGGATCGCCCGGAACGACCAGCAGCGCAACGCGGCCGGTGCGGAGCTGCAGCCGCGCCTCACTCGAGTCGAGCAGGGCCGCCGTCAGACCGGGTGCGCGGGCCAGTGCGGCCGCCAACACGCTGTCCCCGGCTCCGCGGAGCACCGCCACCCGCAGCTCGCCCGGCCCCCGGTTCCGAAACGCGATGCCGAGCGCGAACGCCAGGACGATCGGAAAGCCGAACACCCAGAAGATCGCTTCGGGCTCCCGATAGAACTCCCGCATGCGCGCGAGCGTCAGCTGCACGAGCGGATGGTCACGCATCGCGCAAATGCCGGCCGGTGAGCGACACGAAGACGTCCTCCAGCGTGGCGTGGTGGGTGGCGAGGAGCGAGAGCTCGGCGCCGCGTCGCTCGAGGAGTCCGAGCAGCGCGGGCACGGCGCGATGCACTTCCGCGACCGTGAGCGCGGTGCGGTCGACCCCGGGCCGCACCGCGCGCACGCCCGGCAGGCCGGCCAGCTCCGCGGGGCTCGGCGCCCGTGCCGCGCCGTCCGCCAGCGCGAACTCCACCACGTGCTCGGCACCGAGCGACGCGATCAGGGAGCGCGGCGTCCCGAGCGCTATGACCTTGCCGTGGTCCATGATCGCCACCCGGTCGCACAGCCGCTCCGCTTCTTCCATATAGTGCGTCGTGAGGAGGACCGTGCCGCCCGCCGCGCGGAACCGGCCGATCACTTCCCACAGCTGGCGGCGCGACTGCGGGTCCAGACCCGTGGTGGGCTCGTCGAGGAACAGCAGCTCCGGCCGGGAGACCAGGGCGCAGGCCACCGCGAGCCGCTGCTTCTGGCCGCCCGAGAGCTTGCCCACCCAGGCGGTGCGTTTCTCCTCGAGCCCCACCAACCCGAGCACCTCTTCCACGGAGTGCGCGGCCCGGTAGAAGCTACGGAACAGCCGGACGGTCTCCTCGACGGTGAGCTTCTCGGCGAGCTGCGTGTCCTGCAGCTGAATGCCCAGACGCTCACGCAGCGCGCGAGTGCTCGACCCCCTCGTCCACCGCATCCCGAGGATCTCGACCTCGCCCCGGTCGGGGGCGGTGAGCCCCTCGAGAATCTCGATGGTGGTCGTCTTCCCCGCCCCGTTCGGCCCCAGCAGGCCGAAGCACTCGCGCGTGTTGACGGTGAGGTCGAGCCCCGCGACCGCTATGACGTCGGCGTATCGCTTGGTGAGCCCGGCACAACGGATGGGAGGAGCGGGCGGGGACACGGTTAGGCCGGCTTTTTCGGCTCCGGTGGCGTCGTGGCGTGCTTCATCGCGGCATCGAGCTGCATGTAGATGCTGTTCACGGCGTCGGCGAGCCCCCGGATCTTCATGTTGATCCCGCCCCCCCGGCCCGCCATGACCGACATCGTGCCGGCAATGTCGGCGATCGTCCCGACGTTCGCCGTGAGCGCCCGTTGCCGCATCTGTGATGCCTCGTTCGCGATCCTCTCGCTCAGCTGCTGAATGGTGCGGGTCTGGCCCGCCCGGTTCCCCTCGAGCTCGGTGACGAGGCGCTTCAGATGATCGGTCGCACGCCGGTACTCCTCGATCTCCTCAATGCGCCGGGCTTGTTCTGCCGTGAGCTTCTGGTGGGCCACGGTACCCTCAATTCTGGCCGCCGAGCGCTTCGCTCAGGACGCGCCCGTCCAGCGGCTCGGCGGGCGTGAGCTCGAGCAGGCGAGCCAGCGTCGGCGCGATGTCCACTGTGCTCACCCGCCCCCCGTACACGCCGCGCCGGATCCCCGGACCCCACAAGATGAGCGGCACATGCGCGTCCAGGTCGGTCGGCTGACCGTGCATCGCGATCGCCACGCTCGGGTAGCTCCAGATGGAGTACGGCTTGAGCGTCACGACGAGCTCCACACCGGCATCCGGCGGCAACTGGTGAATCCAGCGACGCGAGACGGGATCGGCCGTGTTCCTGTCCGTGAGATCCGCGGGGCGGTCCACGCGAGCCACGCCGGCCAGCGCCCGCAGTCGGGTCGCTACGTCCGCGACCACGCTGTCCGCGTTCGCGCCCCCGTCCACCAGCTTCGCGCGATCGGGGAGCAGCAGCATCCCGCTCTCGAACTGGAGCCAGTCGCCGCCGCCCACGCGCTGGTCGAGCGCCGCGTTCACGCGCTGGAAAATGGTGTCGGGGATGACGCGCACCGCCCCGGGGTGCCCCAGCGCGCGCGAGCGCTCGGGGAACGGGGTCACGCCGTGGTCGGCCGTCAGCACGACGAGCACATTGCTCTTGCCGTAGCGCACAAACAGCTGCTCGAGGAACCGGCCCAGATACCGGTCCAGCCGCACCACCTGGTCGTGGATCTCGCGGGAATCGGGGCCGTACGCGTGACCGACGTAGTCGGTGGTGGACAAGCTCACCGCGAGCAAGTCCGTGGCGCCCCGACCGCCGAGCTGCAAGGCGCGGACCCCTTCGAGGGCGAAGGCGAGCGTGAGTGAGTCCATCGTCGGCGTCGCGACGAAGGCCAGCGCCGCCTGCCCGCTGTCCATCGGCAGCCGGTGGGGAAACAGGACGTCCCGCCCCTGGTTCTCGTACGAGACGCTGTCGGGCTCGGGGTAGTCCCGCTCCGGGAGGAACAGCGTCCACTGGGTTCCGGCAGCGCGGAACGGAACGCGCTGCCCGTTGAATACCCGAACCCACGTCGGGAGCGAGTCGGCGTAGTACCGACTCGTGGTGAAGAAGCCTCCGACATACCAGTAGACGCGCTCTTTGGCCCGGCCGATCGGCAGGATCGCGCCGCGGTCCTTCCCCGAAACGGAGAGAGCGCGCGCGCCCGGATCCGCGGCCTTGAGCCAGTCGAAGAACGCGGTCCCGCGAAAGTGAGTGGGGGAAGCCCCGAGGCCGGTGACGCCGATCAGCGGCGCGGATTGATCCTGCACACCCGCGAGGTTGCGAGTGATGCCCGTGTGGGCGGGCCAGCGCCCCGACAGAATCGTCGAATGCCCCGGTGCGGTCTCGGTGATCGCGTGGTCCTGGTAGGCTTCGCTGAAGGAGGCGCCTCCCTTCAGCAGCGTGGCGAACCCGCCCAGGAGCTGCGAGTGGTAGCGCTCGAGGTAGTCGGGCCGCAGCTGGTCGACGGTGATCACGACGACGAGCCGGGGCCTGGGCGCGGGCGCG
>QHUK01000045.1 GCA_003222085.1 Gemmatimonadota bacterium | reverse complement strand
TGGGCGAAGCTCGCGCATGCCGTGGAGTACGTTGGCCCCAGGGAACAGAGTGTCTCGTGGCTGAGGTGTTGGCAACTCGGATGCGTCTGGCCCCGCCTGCCGGAGCCAATCCCTCCACACGTGGGCGAAATCCGCGGCGGCAGGCTCGAGGGCCTGCTGGCCGGTGAGATAGCGATCGACAATGGCGCGAAACTTCTCAATGAACGCATCCACGTGAACGCTCATGTTGGGGCCGCCTAACTCATAGTATACGTAGTCATCGGACTCTTCAAACCGATCTCCCTTGCAAGATAATCCCGTCGGGTTGGCGTAACGTGGACCTGCCTAAGTACCTGCGGCTCCCCAGGCTAAACGCACTGGAAGCCGTCCCGGCCCCCTGGGCAATCCTTGCAAACCACCAGCCATAATCCGCACGCTGTATAACCGCACCGGCGGACATCGTCGTTAGAGCGAATCGGCAGGGCTGCGGACGCCGAGTCCGCCACGGTTGAGCACGTGGGTGTAGATCATGGTCGTGCGCACATCGCTATGACCCAACAACTCCTGCACCGTCCGGATGTCATGACCCGTCTCGAGGAGCTGCGTGGCGAACGAGTGCCGTAACGTGTGACACGTCGCGCGCTTGGCGATACCCGCCTCGCGCACCGCCTCCGTCACCGCGCGCTGCACCACGCTCTCGTGAAGATGATGGCGCCGCCACTCCCCGCTCGCCTCATCCCGGTGTAGCCGCGCTGCGGGAAACACCCACTGCCATACCCACTCCCGCCCCGCGCTCGGCAGCTTCCGCCCGAGCCCGCCCGGCAGCTCCACGTAGCCTGCTCCTCGTAGCAGATCAGCCCGGTATCGGCGCTCGACGTGCCCCAGATGCTCCGCCAGCTCCCGGCGCGCGCGACCGGGCAGCATGGTGACGCGGTCCCGCGCACCCTTCCCCCGCCGCACCACGATCTCCCCCCGTCCGAAATCGATGTCCTTCACCCGCAACGTCAGCGCCTCCAACACCCGCAACCCGGACCCGTACAGCAGCAGTGCCACGAGGCGCGCCGTCCCCCGCATCCGGCCCAATACCGCCCGCACTTCCTCGCGCGTGAGCACCACGGGCACCCGACCCGGCTCCTTCGCATGCACGATCCCCGCCGGACGCGCGAACTGTCGCCCCAACACTTCCTCGTACAGAAACCGCAGCGCGCTCGCCGCCTGGTTCTGCGTCGTCGCGCTGACCCCTGCCTCGGCCAGACTCGACAGGAATTGCTGTACCTCGGCCCCGCCGAGCTGCGACGGATGGCGCAGTCCCGCAAACCGCACGAACCGACGCACCCACCCCACGTACGCCTCTTCAGTGTGTCGGCTGTAATGCCGCAGACGGATCGCCCGGCGCACCAGCGTGAGCAGCTTCGGCCCCGACACCATCCCTTACCCTACCGGCCCCCACACGGCGCCCACCCATCAGGACCGTGCACCCGACATCATTCCAACGCACCCCGCGGCGTCCTACGTTTCCCGCGTCCGTCAGGGAGTCCTTTACGATTTCCCGTTTCCCCTTTCCCGTCTCTGTGCTCTATCCGAGAGACGCTCAGGGTGAACCGGGAGCCGGAAACACATACCACGCAGCGCCCCTGAGCTGTGACGGCTTGGTCAGGCGCATCGTGGGCCGTCCCTCTTCGAGGCGGACCAGGCCGGTCACACGAACGCGCTTTCCCCTCCACTCCTGGAGGTTCGGGAACCGCGGAAGGACGGGGCCGACGATCAGGGCCGAGAACGTCTGATTGGGGGGCGGCGCCCCGAAATGCAGGAACACCCGCGAAGGTGCCGCCTCCGATATCTCAACGCTGACGACTGTCCCTTCTACCGTTACCATCTCATCGAGATGATCCTTCGCGGCCGAATCAGGCACGATGAGCTCGTGCGCTGGGTGTCTGGGCACCTGGGCGCGGACCGCGGTTGCGGCGACGATCAAAGCGATGATGACAAGGAGAGTTGCTGGTCGCATGGAATCGCTCCAGACGAGGTCGACGTTTCCTGTTTCCCGTTTCCCGTTTCTCGTTTCCCGGTCGTGGCTCACACCCCCGTGCTCCCAAACCCTCCCCCGCCCCGCTCGCTCGGCGGCAGCTCCGCCACCTCCTCGAGCTCCACCACCTCCACCCGCTGAAACACGAGCTGCGCGATGCGCGTCCCGCGCGTCACCACCACCGGCTCCGTGCCAAGATTGATCATCGGGATCATCAGCTCGCCGCGATAGTCCGAATCGATGGTGGCAGGGGCGTTGGGAAGAGTGAGACCGTGCTTCAACGCGAGCCCCGAGCGCGGCCGCACCTGCGCTTCGTAGCCGTCAGGTATCGCCAGCGCCAGTCCGGTGCGCACCAACCGGCGTTCGAGCGGCGCCAGCGTGAAGTCCGCCTCGGCGCTGTGCACGTCATAACCCGCGGATCCGGCCGTCTGCCGCGTCGGCAAGGGGAGTCCGTCGTGGTGCGGCAACCGTCGGACCCGCACCACCGGGGGTGGCGTCACGCGCGCGCCCCGGGATCACGCTCCACCACCGGGTCGAGCACCAGCGGCGGCGGCTCCTCCTCGATCAGATACCTGAACTGTCGGCGGAACTCCTCCACCGACACGTGGGCCGTCGCCGCGAACCGCGCCAGCTCGTGCGGGTCCTCGAAGTCGTCGCGCCGCAGCCGAATCATGTAGCGGCGCGCGATCGCGTAGCGCGTCGATGTGATATCCACCCGCCGCGTGCGCGTCCGGCCCGTCGCCGCATCCATCATCGCCGTAAACGGGATGGGGACGAACCGCCCCGCCTGCATCGAAATGACCGCCGCATTGCCGCCCCCCAACACGTACTTGGCGGCGCAGTAGCCCAAGTCCCGCGTGTACTCCATGTCCATGGGGATCGGATCGGCGCAGCGCAGCTCGTAGCCGATGTTCTTCGCCGCAATGGTCGCCTTCAGCCCGAACTCCTTCAAGCGCTTCTGCACCGCCGCCTTCAGGATCTCGCCGATGTTCACCTCGGCGATGCGGATGTTCCCATGCGTGTCCCGCTCGACTTCCTCGAAGCCCTCGAGGTCCGCGGGGTCGATCCCCAGCGCCAGCCCCTCGGCCACCACGGCGACGCCGTCGAGCCGGCCGTAGGACAACCGTTTGATGATCGCGCCCACGAGCGTGTCCACGACGGCCTTGAGCCGGATCCGCCGTCCCAGAAACTCCTCCGGGATCAGCGTGAGCGTGGCGCCCGCCGCCTTGCCGATGCCCACCGCCAGATGCCCGGCGCCGCGGCCCATCGTGATGACGAGGTACCAGCGCGACGTGGTCTTGGCGTCCACCATCAGGTTCTTCACGATCTCCACGCCGTAGTGGCGTGCCGTCTGGAACCCGAAGGTGTCCACGTGCGGTGGCAGGTCGAGATCGTTGTCGATGGTCTTCGGCACGTGGACCACCTGCAGCCGCCCCGCCGCCTTCTCCTCCAGCTTCATGGCGGAATAGGCCGTGTCGTCACCGCCGATGGTTATGAGCTGGGAAACGTTGAGGCGTAACAACGCCAGGACTGCGTTGTCGAGATGCGCCGGATTCTGGGTGGGGTTCGCACGCGAGATGCCGATGTAGGACCCGCCGCGAAAGTGGATCCGGCTCACTTCGCCGATGTCGAGCGGCGTCACGTGGTCGATGTCGCCCTGCATGATCCACTCGAACCCGTCCCGCACCCCGAGCACATCCACGGCCTCGAGCCGCGCCCGGATGGTAGCGGCCCCGATGACGCTGTTGATCCCCGGCGCGGGCCCGCCCCCGACCAGGATCGCCAGCGTCTTCCGCTCCGTCATCGCTTTCCCTTCACACGAGGGTCCTGGGATCCGCTGATGGTAAACCGAACGTCTCGGCGACCGCGGGATACACCACCTTCCCCTCGACCACGTTGAGGCCGAGGAACAACGCCGGGTCGTCCTTGCAGGCCTGCTTCCAGCCGCTCCGGGCCAGGCGCTTCGCGTACGGAAAGGTCGCGTTGGTGAGCCCGAGCGTCGAGGTGCGCGGCACGCCGCCCGGCATGTTGGCCACCGCATAGTGAATGATCCCGTCCACGATGTAGACCGGATTCTCGTGCGTCGTGGGCTTGCTCGTCTCGATGCAGCCGCCCTGATCCACCGCGACGTCCACGATCACCGAGCCCGGCTTCATGAGCTTCAGATCGTCCCGCCGCACGAGTTTCGGCGCCTTGGCCCCTGGCAGGAGCACCGCGCCGATGACGAGATCGGCCCGCTGCAGCTGCTCGACCAGGTTGTGGCGGTTGGAATACAGCAGATCGACATTCGAGGGGAGCACATCGGCGAGATAACGCAGGCGATCGAGCGACAGGTCGAGCAGCGTCACCCGGGCGCCCAGGCCGGCCGCCATTTTCGCCGCGTTCGCGCCCACCACGCCGCCCCCGATGATCAGCACTTCCGCCGGCAGCACCCCGGGCACGCCGCCGAGCAGGATCCCGCTCCCGCCGTACACCTTCTCGAGATACTTCGCTCCCTCCTGCACCGCCATCCGCCCCGCCACCTCGCTCATCGGCGTGAGCAAGGGGAGCTCCCCCGAGGCGAGCTGCACCGTCTCGTACGCGATCGCGACGATCCCCGACTTGATCACCGCCCGCGTGAGCGGCTCCGACGCGGCGAAATGAAAGTAGGTGAACACGACCTGACCCTTGCGCATGCACGGCCACTCGGGATCGATCGGCTCCTTCACCTTCACGACCATCTCGGCCTTGGCCCACACGTCGGCGGGCTTCGGCACGAGCGTCGCCCCCGCCGCGCGATACGCCTCGTCCGCGAACCCGGAGCCGATCCCCGCTCCCTGCTCCACCAGCACGCTGTGCCCGTCGCCCACCAGCGACTCGACTCCCGCCGGCACCAACGCAACGCGGTTCTCGGCGGTTTTTATCTCTCTTGGGACTCCAACAATCATGCTCGCTCCGCCGTACGTCGTTGCGTGACGTCTCTGTGTAACGCCTTCGTGTTACGTCTCTGCTTGACGCCTTTAGTCCTTCCCGAGCCAAACGACAGTCTGCCGCTCGGGGTCGAAGAACTCAGCCGCCACATCCGCGATCTCTTTTTCCGTGAGCCCCGCCACCGCCGCCAACACCTGGTCGAGGCTCTGGTACGGCTCGCCGTGGACCGGAAAGGCGGCCAAACGATACATCCGCGCCGACGGACTCTCCAGGGACAACATCAGCTGACCCTGGGTCTGCTGTTTCGCTTCGGCGAGCGCCTCGCCCGCGAGCCCCGTGCGCGCCAGCTTGGCGTACTCTTCGCGGATCGCCGCGGCGGCCTGGGCTGCCGTCTTGGGTTGCGTCCCGACGTACACGCCGGTCACGCCGACCTGCCGATAAAAGCTCGTGAACGCGTAGATCGCATAGGCGAGCCCGAGCTCTTCGCGGATGCGCTGGAACAGCCGGCTCGACATCCCGCCCCCGAACACGTTCGCCAGCACCAGGAGCGCGTACTTGCGCCGGTCGGCGTAGGGGACAGAGTCCGTGGCGAATACGATGTGAGTCTGGGCGGTGTCCTTGGCGTGGCGGGCCTCGGTGCCGCGCACGGCAGGTCGGATTGGGACCACGGGGGGCGTTGCACGTTCCACGTTGCCCGTTGGACGTTCGAACCAATCGAGCTTTCCGAGCTCCTCCAGCAGCCCCTCATGGGTGAGATTCCCGGCCGCGGCGATGACACAGTTCGCCGGGAAGTAGGCCCGATCGTGCAGCTGCTTCAGGTCACTCGTGGACATGGCGCCGACCGTGTCCCGGGTGCCCAGGATGGAGTAGCCGTAGGGATGCTCCGGCCACAACGTCTGGTAGGAGAGATCGAATACCTGATCGTCCGGCGTGTCCTCGACGGTGTTGATCTCTTCGAGGACGACGTTGCGCTCGAGCTCCAGGTCGCTCGCGCGCAGCACCGGATTCCTCACCAGGTCGGTGAGCACGTCCAGCGCCTGCGGCAGGTCGCTGTCCAGGACGCGCGCCTGGAATGCCGTGGTGTCACGAGAGGTGTAGGCGTCGAGCGACCCGCCCCGCGACTCGAGCGCCAGCGCGATCTGCTGCGCGGTACGGCGCTCGGTGCCCTTGAACACCATGTGCTCGAGCAGGTGGGAAACGCCCATCTTGCGGCGGGGCTCGTGAGCGCTCGCGCTGCGCACCCAGATCCCCACCGCCACCGAGCGGACGCTCGCCACCCGCTCGGACAACACGATCACCCCGCTCGGCGCGGTGGTCTGGGAGATCTCCCGGTCGAGCCGGACGGTCTCCATCAGTGTGAGCGCGCCGGCGCCGCCTCCGGCTTCTCGAGCAGCGCCTTGCGGGAGAGGCGCATCCGCCCCCGCTCGTCCACCTCGAGCAGCTTCACCCGCACGTGGTCGCCCTTCTTCACCACGTCTTCGGTGCGCTCGGTGCGGCCGTGCTGCAGCTCCGAGATATGGAGCAACCCCTCGACTCCCGGCAGGATCTCGATGAACGCACCGAACGCCGTGGTGCTCTTCACGACGCCCTCGTAGATCTTGCCCACCTCGGGCTCCTGCACCAGCGCCTGCACCATGTCGCGCGCCCGCTCGCCGCCTTCGCCCACCGCGGAAATGGTGACTAGGCCGTTGTCGTCCACGTTGATCTCGGCGCCGGTCTGCTCCTGGATGCCCCGGATGGTCTTGCCCTTGGGGCCGATCAGGTCGCCGATCTTGTCCGGCCGGATCTGGATCGTGATGATGCGCGGCGCGTACTTGGACAGCTCCGAGCGCGGCTTCGGGATCGCCTGATCCATGATGTCGAGGATGTGCAGCCGCGCCTGCTTCGCCTTCTCGAGCGCCTCGGCGATGATCTTGAAGTCGAGGCCCATGATCTTGATGTCCATCTGGATCGACGTGACGCCCTGGCGCGTGCCCGCGACCTTGAAGTCCATGTCGCCCAGGGCGTCTTCGGTGCCCAGGATGTCGGTGAGCACCGCCACCCGATCGGCTTCCTTGATGAGCCCCATCGCGACGCCGGCGCACGCGGCCGTCATCGGGACCCCGGCATCGAACAGCGCCAGCGAGCCGCCGCACACCGTGGCCATGGACGACGAGCCGTTCGATTCGAGGATGTCGGAGACGATGCGGAGGGTATAGGGAAACTGGTCGTACGGCGGGAGCAGCGCCTGCAGCGCCCGCTCGGCCAGCGCCCCGTGTCCTACCTCGCGGCGTGAGGTCCCGCGGATCGGCTTCACTTCGCCAGTCGAGAACGGCGGGAAGTTGTAGTGCAGCATGAACGACTTCGTGGTCTCTTGCGCCACGTCGATTGAGTCAATCCGCTGCTCGTCCCGCGTCGTGCCGAGGGTTACCGACACCAGCGCCTGGGTCTGGCCGCGCGTGAACAGCGCGGAGCCGTGTGTGCGCGGCAGCACGCCCACCTCACAGCTGATCGGCCGCACCGTGTCCAAGTCCCGCCCGTCCACCCGCTCGCCGTGCGCCAGGACCTGCTCGCGCATCGTGCGGTATTCGATTTCCTCGATCACGTTGGCGACGTCCTTCACGTTCTCGGGGAACTCGGCCGCGAGCTCGTCCTGGATCGTGGCCTTCAGGGCGGCGAGCGCCTGGGCCCGCTCGGACTTCTCCGGCAGCTTGAGCGCCTCGGACACCCGGGCCTCCGCCAGCTGCTTCACCCGCGCCACCAGCTCCGCCGGCGGCTCGACCTTGGTCCATTCCATCTTGGGCTGCCGCATGTCGGCCACCAGCTCGTTCGCCGCATCCAGCAGCTCCCGGATGCCCTTGTGCGCCACCTCAAGGCCTTTCACGATCTCGGCCTCGGTCAGCTCGAGCGCCCCGCCCTCCACCATGACGATCGAATCCTTCGAGCCGGATACCACCATGTCCACGTCGGAGAACTCGAGCTGCTGGAATGTGGGATTCAAGATCCAGGCGCCTTCCATCCGCCCCACCCGCACCGCGGCGATCGGGCCGTTCCACGGCACCTTGGACATGGTCAGCGCGGCCGAGGCGGCCGTCAGGCCCAGGACGTCGGCGTCGTTCTCCTGGTCTGCCGAGAGGACGTACACGAAGACCTGGACCTCGTTCTTGAACCCTTCCGGGAACAGCGGCCGTACCGAGCGGTCGATCACCCGCGCCGCGAGGATCTCCTCGTCCGAGGGCCGGCCTTCCCGCTTCAAGAAACCGCCGGGGATCTTCCCGGCGGCGTAGGCTTTCTCGCGGTATTCGACGGTCAGGGGAAAGAACGGGAGGGTCGAGACGTTGTCCGACACCGTGACGGTGGCGAGCACGACCGTCTCCCCGAACTGCAGGAGGCAGGAGCCCGCGGCCTGTTTGGCCAGGCGGCCCGCCTCGAGCTTCAGAGCGCGGCCCGCGAAGTTGCGTTCTACGTGTTTCACCATATTGCCTGTCTAGAGCACAAAGAAATGCGCGCGGCGCCCCGGTGCTCTTCCGGGGCGCCCCACGCGACGCCAGCGGTATTAATGGCGGAGACCCAGCTCTTCGATGAGCTGCCGATACCGTTCCAGGTCGGCGCGCTTCAGGTACTCGAGCAGGCGACGGCGCTGTGAGACCATTCTCAACAAGCCGCGCTGCCCGTGAAAGTCCTTGGCGTGCACCCGGAAGTGATCGGTGAGGCTGTTGATCCGCTCGGTGAGCAGCGCGATCTGGACCGGGGTGGACCCCGTGTCGCCCTCGTGCCGCCCGTACTTCCTGACCGGCGTCGTCTTGTCGTACATCTGATCCGGTTCCCTAATTGTTGAGAGCGCAGTAACTTAGACCGCCGACACCGGTTTGTAAAGCCCTCGTGACCCACGCGCCCCCAGCGCCCACCGACCTTCTGGGCCGCACCGTCGGCCCCTACGATCTCGTGCGTCTGCTGGGCCAGGGCGGCTTCGCCTGGGTGTTCGCGGGTCGTGAGCTGGATGGGAGCCCGGTCGCCGTCAAGGTCCTCATGCCGCGCTACGCCGGCGACCCCCAGTTCGAGAGCCGGTTCCGGAACGAAGCCGAAACCGCCGCGAAGCTCCAGCACCCGAACATCATCCGCATCCGCTTCGTGGCGCGCTCCGGGAGCTTCGTCTACTTCGCGATGGACCTGTGCGCCGACTCGCTGGCCGCGCGGCTCGAGCGCGAGGGCCCGCTACCCGAGGCCGACATCGTGCGCCTGGCGGGCGACGTGGCACGGGCCCTCCAGTTCGCCCACGGCCAGGGCGTGATCCACCGCGATTTGAAGCCCGACAACATCCTCATCCACCGGGACGGCCGCGGCGTCCTCTCGGACTTCGGCATCGCGCGAGCCGTGTCGGGCTACGTCGCCTCCACCGGCGTGAACATGACCATCGGAACGCCGCAGTACCTCTCGCCCGAGCAGGCGCAGGGGCGACCGCTCGACGCGCGGCTCGATTTCTACGCCCTGGGCGTCACCCTCTTCAAGGCAGCGACGGGCGAGGTCCCCTTCACCTCGCCCGACTGGTTCTCCCTGGCGCGGATGCACGTGGAGGCTTCACCGCCCTCACTCCGGAGGAAGCGTCCCGAGCTCTCCCGACGATTCGAGCGCGTGGTCATGAAGTGCCTCGCGAAACACCCGGATGACCGCTACCCGGATGCGGCGGCGCTGCTCGCCGATCTCGCGGAGGTGCACGGCAAACGGCCGACGGGGTTGCTGGCGCGCTGGCGGGAGTGGTGGTCAGGCTGACGCCGAGCCGCGGAATAGCGACCGGATCCACGACACGAGATGCGAGATGCGGGACGCGAGATGCGGGATGCGAGATGCGGGATGCGTGGCTTCCGTGTCCTGCACCCATCCCGCATCCCGCATCCCGCCTCCCGACAGCACCGCCTCCGCCGCCCGCCGCAGCTCCGCCTGGTACTGCTTCGGGAACGGCCGCTCAGCGAGCCTGATCTCGAAGCCCGAGCCACCCGGCGCAGTCCCCAGCTCGACGATCCCCGGCGACGCGCGATCGATCACGTCGATCAAGGGCTGCAGGGCCTCCCGCCTCCCGTCTCTCGCCTCCCGGTAGTACTCCGCGGACACGGCGATAACAAGCCGCTCCGCCTTCAGGCGGCCTGCCACGTAGCTCTCCAGCGCGACCTTAACGGGGGAGGATACGGAGGGCATCGTTGGTGAGCGCGAGAATCATGAGGACGACCAGCAGGAAGAACCCCACGTTGCTGAGCCGGGTCCGCAGCTCGCGCGACAACGGCCTTCCGCGCACGGCCTCGGCGATGAGGAACATGAGCTGCCCGCCGTCCAGGATCGGAATGGGCAGCAGATTGAGAATCGCCAGGTTGATCGAAAAGAACGCCACGAACGTGAGGAGCCAGTCGAGCCCCAGGCGCGCGACTTGCCCCGAGATCTGGCCGACGGTGATGATGCCCCCGACCTCTCGGAACGAGGTCTGGCGCAGCACGAGGCCCTTCAGGAACCCGAGCACCACCTGGCCCCGGCCCCACGTCTCCTGGAACCCCGATGCCAGGGCGCGACCGAGCGGCTCCCGCACGTGGATGGTGGGCGGATTCGGCGCCGCCCCGATCGCGCCGTACACGGGGGGCCGCGGGGACGCGCTGTCCGTCTCGACCTTGCTCTCGGGAACTACCGTCACCTGTACGATCTGTCCGTCGCGCAGCACGTCGAAGCGCACCGGTTTGGCGGGGCTATTCCACACCGTGTGCAGCACCGCGCTCCAGGACCGCAGCGTATCGCCGTTGGCCCGCACGAGAACGTCCCCGGGTCGGAGGCCCGCCCGGATCGCCGGCCGGCCCGGCTCCACGATGCCCAGCCGCGGCGGGTCGAGGCGGGTCAACGCCTGGGCCAGGGTCTGCCGGGTGGACAGCCCACCGTCGGGCAGGTGCACGACGATGGGCTCGGGCCGGCCCCCAACCTCGAACCGCAACGTCGTAGGGCCCGCCAGCAGGTGGTCGAGGAGGGCGTTCCACGAACGGATGGTGTCTCCGTTCACCCGCACGATCCGGTCGCCGAACCTGAGGCGCCCGAGCGCCTCGGTCCCGGGCGGCAGCGCGTGGGCCGCGACCGAGTCGATCTCCGTGCTGGCGAGCTCGGGCGCGCCCGTCGTCGCGGCGAGACCGGAGTAGATGAGGAACGCGAACACGGCGTTCATCGTGACGCCCGCGAGGATCACGATCGTCCGTTTCCACACGGGCTGGCGGTCGAAGGCGCGCGCCGGGTCGATCGGGACGTCGGACTTCCCGCCTTCGACGCCGCCGGCCACGCCCTCGTCTTCGAGCCCGGCCATCTTCACGTAGCCGCCGAGCGGGAGCCAGGAGAGCCAGTACTCGGTCTCACCGCGCCGCCAGCCGAAAATCGGCCGCCCGAAGCCGATCGAGAACCGCAACACCTGAATCCCCACGGCCTTCGCGGCGAGGAAGTGGCCCAGCTCGTGCACGAAGATCAGCGGGCCGAGGACCACCGCGAGCGCGGCCAGCGTCAGGAGCACGCCGCCTCCCGCGCCAGGCGACGCGCGTCCGCATCCGCGGCGAGCACCGTCTCGAGCGACGCGGCGGCGGTCGCGTGGTGCCCCTCGAGCACGCGCGCGATGGTCTCCGCGATCCGACCGAACCGGATCTTCCCTTCGAGAAACAGCTCCACCGCCACCTCGTTCGCCGCGTTGAACGTGGTGGCTGCCGTTCCACCGACGAGGGCGGCGGCGCGCCCGAGGCCGTACGCCGGGTACAGCCCCGCCGCCACCGGCTCGAAGGTGAGGGTACCCGCCGCGACCGGGTCGAAGCGGCGCGCCCCGGCGTCCGGCACCCGGTCGGGATGGGTGAGGGCGTAGAGGATCGGCAGCTCCATCGTCGGAAAGCCGACCTGGGCGAGGACCGACCCGTCCACGAATTCGACGAACGCGTGCACCACCGACTGGGGATGGACCACGACGTCCACGCCCTCGTACGGCAGGCCGAACAGGAAATGCGCTTCGATCACCTCGAGGGCTTTGTTCACGAGGCTGGCAGAGTCTACGGTGATCTTCTTTCCCATTTTCCAGGTGGGATGGCGCAGCGCCTCGTCCACGGTCGCACCCGCCACGCGCTCCGGGGTCCAGGTGCGGAACGGCCCGCCCGACGCCGTGAGAATGAGCCGCGCCAGCTCCCCGGCGCGCCGCCCGGTGATGCACTGCAGCACGGCGCTGTGCTCCGAGTCGACCGGAACGATCTCCCCACCGCCCTCACGTGCGGTCCGGGTGACGAGCTCGCCCGCCATCACGAGCGTCTCCTTGTTGGCGAGCGCCACGCGCTTCCCCGCGCGGAGCGCCGCCAGGGTGGCCTCGAGCCCCGCCGCCCCGACGATGGCATTCACCACGATCTGCACATCGGGATGCGTCGCGGCCTCGACCAGGCATTCCGGACCAGTTCGCATCCCGCCTCCCGCCTCCCGCCTCCCGCCATTGACGATCCCGACGTATCCTGGGGCCCAGTCGGTGGCCTGTCGCTGCAGGAGGTCGGCGTTCGAATGCGCGGTCAGCGCCACGACCCGGAACCGCTCCCGCTGGCGCGCCAGGACCTGGAGCGCCGAGCAGCCGATCGATCCGGTAGATCCGAGGATCGCGACGCCGACGCTCATGCGAGGCCGAGCAACCGGAACAGCGCCGCCGTGACCGGGGCGACGAAGTACACCGCATCGAGGCGATCGAGCACGCCGCCGTGCCCTGGGATGAGGGACGAGGAATCCTTGACCCCGACCTCGCGCTTGAACAGCGACTCGGCGACGTCTCCGACCTGCGCGGCCACCGCCACCACCAACCCCACCGTCACCAGTTGCCAGACGCCAAGCCGCAAGGCGACGCGGTCGAGCACCAGCGGACCGTATACCAGCGCCGCGACCAGGCCGCCGGCGACCCCTCCGACGGCGCCGGCCCACGTCTTTCGGGGCGAGAGGACCGGGGCGAGCTGCCGCCCCCCGACCAGCGTCCCGACCGCCATGGCGCAGGTGTCGCACACCCAGGTGATGACCAGCGGCATGACGACGAGGGCGACGGAGCCGCGCGGGTGCGCATCGGCATGAGGCCCGTGCCGGATCGCCACGATGAACGACAGCAGCGTCGACGCATACAGCGGGCCGAACAGGGTGACCGCGAGCGCCGTGAGCGGATGGCGGGCCGGCCCGCGCGCGGCCGCGACGAGCAGGCCCAGGAGCAGCCAGACGGCGCCGGCGTACACGACCGGCTCCCAGTCGGCGGCGGTCTTTACCCAGTAGGTGGCGAGCGGGCAGGCCGCGGCGGCGAGGAATCCCACCCATTCCAGCGGCTCGATGCCTTGCTTCTTCGCGAAGCTGTACACTTCGGCGGTGCCGAGCACGCCGAGCACCGCCAGCACGGCGGCGAGCACCCAACCGCCCAGCCACAGCACGACCACCGCCCCGGCGATGGCCGGGACCGCGACCGCGATGCGTACCAGCAGGTTGCGAGACATGTCAGGCGGTGATCCGGCCGAACCTCCGCTCCCGACCCTGGTAGTCGAGGATGGCCTGGAACAGGTCGCGCCGCGTGACGTCGGGCCAGAGGACCGGCGTGATGTACAGCTCGGTGTAGGCGAGCTGCCACAGCAGGAAATTGGAGAGCCGGCATTCACCGGATGTCCGGATCAGCAGGTCCGGGTCGCTCCACGGCGCCGTGTAGAGCTTGGCACGGATCGCGTCTTCATCGATGTCTTCGAGCCGCTTGACGCCCTTGAGCACTTCCTCGGCGAGCAGGCGCGCCGCCCGGGCCAGCTCGCCGCGCGAGGAGTAGGAGATGCACAGGTTGAGCGCCAGCCGCGCGCCGTCGCGCGTCTCCCCCTCGATGCGCTCCACCGCCGCCCGGGCGCCGGGCGCGAGCCGGGTGCGGTCGCCCAGGACGTGGACCGCCACCCCCTGGTCCTTCAGCTCCGCCACTTCCCGCGCGATGTACTCCTCGAGCAGCTGCATCAGCGCCGAGATCTCGGTCGCCGGGCGCTGCCAGTTCTCTTCGGAGAAGGCGAACAGCGTGAGCACCTCGACGCCGGCTTCGAGTGCGCCTTCCACCGCCTCGCGCACCGCCTTCATGCCCGCCCGGTGGCCCAGCGGCCGGGGCAGGCTCCGCTCGCGCGCCCAGCGGCCGTTGCCGTCCATGATGACGGCCACGTGGCGGGGCACGGCCCCGTTGAGACGGATCTGAGAGAGCAGCTCGTCCGCCACCTCAGACCTCCATGATCTCCGCTTCCTTGGCCTTCACCGCCTCGTCCACCTGTCGCAGATGATCGTCGTGCAGCTTCTGTACGTCTTTCTCGGTGTGCTTCTTTTCATCTTCGGAGACGTGCTCCGTCTTCTTGATCTTGCTGATCGCCTCGGTGCGCGCGTGGCGCACCGCCACCCGGCCCTCTTCGGCGAACTTGTGCACCACCTTCACCAGCTCCCGCCGCCGCTCTTCGGTGAGCGGCGGGAGCGGGATCCGGATGAGGTTGCCGTCGTTGGACGGGGTGAGTCCCAGATCGGACGCGAGAATCGCCTTCTCCACCGCTTTGAGGAGCGCCTTGTCCCATGGCTGTATGGTGAGCAGCTTCGGCTCGGGGGCCGCGACGTTGGCGACCTGGTTGAGCGGCATCTCGCTGCCGTAGGCTTCCACCCGCACCAGGTCCAGCAGCGCCGTCGTCGCCTTTCCCGTGCGGACCGTCGAGAACTCCCGCTTCACGGCGTCCACGGCCTTGTCCATCGAGTGCTTCGCCTGCTTGACGTGATCCGCGAGGAGCGGCGTGGTGGGCGTCATTGGACGATCGTGCCGACGCGCTCGCCCGCGAGAACCCTGGCCGTCGCGCCGGGCTGGTTGATGTTGAACACGACGATAGGCAGCTTGTTCTCCTTGCAGAGGCCGAAGGCGTTCGCGTCCATGACGGCGTAGCCGTTCACGAGCGCGTCCCGGAACGACAGCTCCGCCAGGAACTTCGCCTTCGGGTCCTGTTTCGGGTCGGCGGTGTAGACGCCGTCCACGTTCGTCGCCTTGAGGAGCACCTTGGCCTCGATCTCGAGCGCGCGCAGCACCGCCGCCGTATCGGTGGAAAAGTACGGGTTTCCCGTCCCGCCCGCGAAGATGACCATCCGGCCCTTCTCGAGATGCCGCACCGCGCGGCGCCGGATGTAGGGCTCGGCGAGCTCCTCCATGCGGATCGCCGTCATCACCCGCGTGTCGACCCCCTTCTTCTCGAGGATGTCCTGCAGGGCGAGGGCGTTGATCACGGTGGCGAGCATGCCCATATAGTCGGCGGACACGCGATCCATGCCCTGCTCGCTCGCCGCCGTCCCGCGCAGGATGTTGCCCCCGCCCACGACCAGGCCCAGCTGCACGCCGACTCCGGAAACGTGCTTGAGCTCGTCCCCGAGGTGATCGATGAAGGAAAAATCGATGCCTCCCCCGGCGCCGCGCGGGCCCGCGAAGGCCTCGCCCGAGATCTTGAGGAGGGCACGAGGATACGCGAGCGCCACTCAGCCTTCCCCGACCCTCAGCCGGGCGAACCGCCGCACGTCGATCTTTTCGCCGGTCTTCGCGGCCAGCTCTTTCACCAGCTCGCCGACCGTCCGCTTTTCCTCCTTCACGAACTTCTGCTCGAGCAGGACGTTCTCCTCGTAGAACTTCTTCATCATCCCGTCCACGATCTTGGCGCGGATATTCTCGGGCTTTTTCTGCTCGGCGACCTGGGCCTCGTACACCTGGCGCTCCCGGGCGACGGTCTCCGCCGGCAGCTCCTCGATCCGCACCGCGAGCGGGTTCTTGGCGGCGATGTGGATGGCCAATTCCCGCGCCAGCGTCTTGAAGTCCTCGGTGCGCGCCACGAAATCCGTCTCGCAGTTGAGCTCCACCAGCACGCCGATCTTGCCGTCGTGGTGCACGTAGTGGCCGAGCAGGCCTTCGGACGCTTCGCGCCCGGCTCGTTTATCGGCCTTGGCCGCGCCCTTGGTGCGGAGTACGTCGACGGCCTTCTCCAGGTCGCCGGCCGTCTCTTCGAGGGCCTTCTTGCAGTCCATCATGCCGGCGCCGGTCCGGGCGCGCAGCGCCGCCACGAGCTTCGCCGGAATCTCTTTCACGATCGTCACGCCTCCTCCTCCTCATGAAAACGCCGCCCTCGCGCCGTTGGGCTCGGAGGGCGGCGGTCGGTTGTCCACCGGAACGCGAGCGTCCGGCGTGCTCAGCCTTCGCCTTCGCCTCCGCCGCTCGATTCCGCCGGGGCGGGGGCGGGGGCCGGCGCCTCGTCCGTCTTGAGCCGCGCGGCGATCGCTTCCGGCTTCGGCCGACGCTTGCGCCGGGCCGGCTTCTTTTTCTTGTCCCCCTCCCCTTCCGCCTCCACCCCGGTTTCCGTCGAGTACGTCACCCCTTCGCCTTCCTCGGCCGGCTCCCGCAGCGGCATCTGGTGCCGCGCTTCCGAGATCACGTCGGAGATGGCCGCGGTGATGAGTGAGACCGCCCGGATCGCGTCGTCGTTGCCGGGGATCGGGACGGTGATCAGCTCCGGGTCCGCGTTGGTGTCCACGATGGCGACCACCGGAATGCCGAGCTTGTTCGCCTCGGCGACCGCGATGCGCTCCTTCTTCGAATCCACGACGAACAACGCGCCCGGCAGCCGACTCATGTTCTTGATCCCCGACAGGTACTTCTCGAGCTTGCCCCGCTCGCGGTCGAACAACAGCTGCTCTTTCTTGGTGTAGTTCTCGAATTCGCCTTCGGCGGTGCCCTGCTCCAGCTCCTTCAGCCGCTTGATCTGCTTCTTGATGGTCTGGAAGTTCGTGAGCGTGCCGCCCAGCCACCGCTCGGTCACGTAGAACGCCCCGCAGCGCTGCGCCTCCGCCTGGAGGATGTTCTTGAGCTGCTTCTTGGTGCACACGAACAGAACGTTTTCACCCTTGAGCACCACCCCGCGGAGCAGCTCTTGCGCGGCCTCGATCTGCCGGAGCGTCTTCTGGAGGTCGATGATGTAGATCCCCGATCGCTCGGCGAAAATGAACCGGCGCATCTTGGGATTCCAGCGGCGCGTCTGGTGGCCGAAATGGACGCCCGCTTCCAGCAGATCCTGCAACTGAGGCTGCGCCATGCACTCCCTCTCGTGGGTTCGTTCCGCCGCCGCTGTCTTCTCTTATATCACCCCGCAGCGCGAGGACCCGATACAAGATCGAGCGGCGTGTGGTCTCGTCGTCAGTCATCCGTCGTCCGTGTTCCGTAACGGATGACGGATAACGGATAACGGTTAACGTTTGCTAAACTGGAACCGCTTCCTCGCGCCCGCCCGGCCCGGCTTCTTGCGCTCGACGACCCGCGGATCCCGCGTCAGCAGTCCCTGCTCCCGCAGCTTCTTGCGATGCCGCTCGTCCGCCAGGCACAGCGCCCGCGCGATCGCGAGGCGCAACGCCCCCGCCTGCCCCGTCACCCCGCCGCCCCGGCACAGCGCCCGCACGTCGAAGGCGCCGAGCGTGTCGGTGGCCGTGAACGGCTGCTGAATGTGCGACACGAGCGACGGCCGGGGAAAATAGTCGCCCAGCGTGCGCCCGTTGATGTTCCATTTTCCGGAGCCGGGCGTGAGATACACGCGCGCCACGCCGACCTTGCGGCGCCCGACTGCGTGCCAGCGCAGCTCCGGCGTGATGGCAGAGCTCATCGAGCCTCCGCCAGGCTGAGCGGCTCGGGCTGCTGCGCCGCGTGCGGGTGCTCCGGACCGGCGTAGACTTTCAGCATCTGCTTCACCTTCTGGCGCGAGAGCGTCGTCTTCGGCAGCATGCCCCACACCGCCTTCTCGATCACGCGCTCGGGACGCTTCTCGAGGACGTTCTTGACGGGCGCGAACCGTTCGTGGCCCATGTAGCCGGTGTGCCGGAAGTAGCGCTTTTGCTCGAGCTTGCGTCCCGTGAGCTTGACGCGCGCGGCGTTCACCACCACCACGCAGTCGCCGCCGTTCAGGTGCGGCGTGAACGTCGGTTTGTGCTTTCCGCGCAGGATCTGCGCCACCCGGCTCGCCAGCCGACCGAGCGGCTGCCCGGCCGCGTCGACCACGAACCAGCGGCGCGTCACGTCCTCTTTTCGGAGACTGAACGTCTTCACTCCAACCCTCCCAGGGAAGCCCGCTCGGCGACAGCCGCGAACTATACCCGGGCCGTAAGGTCCCGTCAACCCGAGGGTTCCGGGCTCGCGAGGGTCACGAGCGACGCGCCTTTTTCGACCGCTTGCCCGACGGCGACGTGCACCGTCTGAACCTTCCCCGGGCGTGGCGCGCGCAGCTCGTTCTCCATTTTCATCGCCTCCACCACCACCAGTCCCGTCCCCGCGTCCACCTCCTGACCTTCGGCGACCTCGATCCGCACCACCAGCCCCGGCATCGGCGCGCGCACGGTGCCGCCTTCGGAGACGCGCCGGCCCGTCGCGGTCCCCGCCTCGATCCCGCGGGTTCGCTCGTCCTCCACGGCGACGTCCACCCGCTCCCCCACCAGCCCCAGCACCCACCGGCCGCCACCCTCGAGCGGCTCGGCCGCCACGGTCCACGACTCTCCCCCGAGCAGCAGGTGATAAAGCGGCGTCCCCGATACAGCGGCGAGATCGGCCTCGAGAGCCACCCCATCCACGGTCACACGGCTTCCCTCCACCTCCACTTCGAAGGTCTTAGCTCCGATGGTGACGGAGTATTTCATCGCGGCGCCCCCACCCCGAACGCGGAAGTGGGAACGCGGAACGCGGAACAGCGGCGAAAGGTCGCTCGGCGAGCGTGTGTCTCCCTAGTGTTCCGCCTTCCGAGTTCCGCGTTCCGCGTTTCTTCTTTCACGCCGCCTCCAACACCGCCACCGTCTCCACATGCGCCGTCTGGGGGAACAGATCGAACGCGCGCACCGCCGTTACGCGGTACGTGGCACCGAGCCGGTGCAGATCACGGGCGAGCGTCGCCGGATCGCAGGAAACGTAGATCAGCCGACTCACCGGCTGACCCGTGAGCCGCAGGGTGACGTTCCAGTGCAGCCCCGCCCGCGGTGGGTTTACCACCACGGCACTTGGCTCGGGCAGCGTGGGCAGCACGTCTTCCGCCTTGCCGGCGATGAACCGCACCGGGCGCGGCGCCTCGCGTTGCCGCGCCCAGTCGATCGCCTTCTCGTCCGCGTCCACACTGACCACCTGTGCGCCGCGCTCCGCCAGCTCGACTGCGGTGTCGCCGATGCCGCCGTACAGGTCCCAGACGACGGCGCCCCGAACGTCACCCAGCTGCTCGACCGCCCAGCCGCGCGCGATCGTGCCCATCTCCGGGTTGACCCGCTCGAACGCCGTCGCGGGGAATCCCGTGGCGGGACCGGCGACCACGCGTGCCGCGCCGTCCACCGGCTGCCACCAGCAGATGACGCTGTCTCCGCCGGTGAGCGCCGCGCGCAGCGCCGCCGGGTCGCGCCACGGCTCTCCCGTCGACTCGGCGATGACGTGCCGTCGCCCTTCGCGGTCGAGGCGGAGGGTGAGCCGCGTCAGCTTCGCAGGCAAGAGATCGAGCCGCGGCCTGAGCTCCCGCCATAACGCCATCAGGCGAAAGTCGGCGATGTGACAGTCGATCAGTTGGAACACAGACGTGGGTCGGTCGTAGGGGTGCAGTCCCACCGTCCGGCTGTCCGACCGCGCGACGGACTTCACCGCCAGACTTATCTTCGCCCCGTAGCGCCACTCCTCGACCGCCTCGACGATCTCGGGGTCGCCGACGTCGAGCTTGGCAATCCGTCGCAGCGCGTCCCCCACAATCGCCCGCTTGGCGGCGAGCTGCGCCTCGTAGGTGACGTGCTGCAGCTGGCAGCCGCCGCAATGATCCTGCACGTAATGCCGACAGGGTGCCGTGACGCGGGCCGCGCCGGGGGCGACGACCTCGGCGAGCTCTCCGCGGGCGAAGGTCTTGTGCAGCTTTACCCCCTCGCGCAGCCGGATGCGCTCGCCCGGGGCGGTGCGGGCGACGAACACGGCGCGCCCGTCCGCGAGCCGGCCCACACCCTCCCCACCCGCCGCGATCGACGTGATCGCCACGACGTCGCTCATTGGGCCGATGCTTCCCGACGCGCCGCGAGCAGCCAGGCGGACTGTGGGACGGCCGGACGGTCGGACGGTGACGGCGGTGGGGGTTCGGCCGCACGCTGCTCCTCGGCGAGGAGCGCGGCCACCACGGCGAGCGGTCGGGTCAGCGCGGGAGGAGGCTCACCGACCAGGAGGCGAGCGCCCGCGCGCTCGAGGTATGTGACATCGATGTCGCCGCGCTGGAACTCCGGGTCGTCCATCACCCGCAGGTGAAACGCCTGGGACGACGGGATGCCGACGATCGCGAGCTCGCGCAGGGCGCGTCGCATCCGCTCGAGCGCGACGCTGCGCGTCTCTCCCCACACGATCAGCTTCGCGATGAGCGGGTCGTAATACAGCGTGACCTCGTTCCCCGCCTCGATCCCGCCGTCCCAGCGGACCCCCGGGCCGCCGGGCACCCGCAGATACCGCACGACGCCCGTCGCCGGCAGAAAGTCGTTGAACGGATCCTCCGCCGTGATGCGACACTCGATGGCGTGGCCTCGGGGCTGGAGCGTGCCCGCGTGCACGCGCAGCGGCTGACCCATCGCCACGCGGAGCTGCTCGCGCACGATATCCACGCCGTATACGAGCTCGGTCACCGGGTGCTCGACCTGCAGCCGAGTGTTCATCTCCAGGAAGGAGAACTCCCCGCTGGGCGCGAGCAGGAATTCGATCGTCCCGGCGCCGAGGTAACCCACCGCGGTCGCGGCCGTCGTGGCCGCCTCGCTCATCCGGCGGCGCAGCGGCGGCGTGACGGCCACGGAAGGCGCCTCCTCGACGAGCTTCTGGTGCCGCCGCTGGATGCTGCACTCACGCTCGCCCAGCGCCACCACCCGCCCGAAGGAATCCGCGAGGATCTGGATCTCGATGTGCCGCGGGCGCTCGAGGTACTTCTCGAGGTACACCTCGCCGGCCCCGAACGCCTTGAGCGCTTCGCTCGTCGCCGCCTCGAATGCCGACGCGAGCTCGCTCTCCTCTCGCACCAGGCGCATGCCTTTGCCGCCGCCCCCCGCGGCCGCCTTGACGAGCACCGGAAATCCCAGCCGCGCGGCCTCGGCACGGGCCTGGACGTGGTCGGCGAGCGGTCGCGTGCTGCCGGGGACGATCGGAACCCCCGCCTGCTGCATGCGGCGCCGCGCTTCGGTCTTGTCGCCCATGGCGCGGATCGCGGCCGCCGGCGGTCCGATGAACTCGAGGGACGCCGCCGCCACCGCCTCCGCGAACGGGGCGCGCTCCGACAGGAACCCGTACCCGGGGTGCACGGCCTGGCACCCCGCGCCCTGCGCCGCGGCAATGAGCTTCGGGATGTCCAGATAGGATTGGGCCGCCGCCGGCGGGCCGAGCGGCACCGCGAGGTCGGCCGCGCGCACATGCGGCGACAGACGATCGACCTCGGAATAGACCGCCACCGCCTCGAGGCCCTCCTCGTGGCAGGCGCGGATGATCCGCAGGGCGATCTCCCCGCGGTTGGCGACGAGAACCCGTTTGATGGCGGTCATCTGTTGTCCGTCATCCGTCATCCGTTTGGGCGTCACGGACGACGGAGGACGGAGGACGGACGACGTCGCTCATCGCCGGCACGTGCCGACCTCGCTCGAGACGCGGAACGTCGCGATCGCTTCGCACAGCGCCGGCGTGGTCCGCGCAGCCCGGGCGTAGGCCGTGAGCGCCGGCTCGGCCCAGGGGTCGTTTGCGTCGAGCGCCACGCGCAGCGCCCCGAACACGAAATCGCGCGGCGGGACCCGGGAGCCCTTCCCTTCCGGTCCGGCTACCCACACGAGCGGCCGGGTGTCCCACCGGATGCGCGGGCGGGTCTCGGGTGGCCGCTCGAACGCCATGCTCGCGCACACGGGGCGTCGCCGCACCAGCTCGCCGAGCCAAGCGTCCGCACCCGCGTGGGTCTTGAGCTTCAGGTCGGCCGCCAGTCGCGCTCGCAGGACCGCATCGGATCGCCACGCGGCGAGCGGGACGACGAGCAGGTCGGGCCGCAGCCCGCGGGCGAACCGCATGTACCAGGCCGCGTAGAAATCGGCGTCCCCCGCCGTCAGCAGCACGCCTCCGGCAGGACAGGCGCGCAACAGGTTCTCGCCCAGCTCCTCGAGCACCGGCGGGACGCGCAGGTCCATCGGCAGCGGCCCCCACGTCTCCACACCCGCGTCCACGCCACCGGTCTCCCACCCGAGCCACGAGCGCGCCGCCCACGCGCCGACTCGCAGCACGCGGGCGCTGTCACCCACCGTGCTCGAGCCGAGCGGCCCGGCGAGCGCGGCCGCGCGGGCCAAGGCCTCTTCCGCGGTGTCGAGCACGGCGCGGGTCCAGACGCTGTCCTCGCTCGCGCGGTGGGTCGCGCCGTGCGCCTCCGCGCCCAGTCCCAGATACGCGCGTCCCATCAGCAGCCACAGCTGCGCGTCGGTCGAGTCCCGCGTGGCCCGGCCGCGCAGTGTGGCGAGCGAGTCCTCCGGCGACGCGGCGGGGGTGGGGGGGGTGGGGGTGGGGGGCGGCGCCTGCAGCAGCGTCACCAGCACCAGCGTGCTACAGAGGGATGTTGCCATGCTTCTTCGGAGGATTCCGGTCTCGCTTGGTGGCGAGGGTCGTGAGCGCGTCGATCAGCCGGGGCCGCGTGTCGCGCGGATCGATGATGTCGTCCAGGTAGCCGCGCGCGGCGGCGAGATAGGGGTGGGCGAACTTCTCGCGGTACTCCAGCTCGCGCGCCTCGGTCGCGTCGTCCTTGTAGAGAATGTCCACCGCGCCTTTGGGGCCCATGACCGCGATCTCCGCCGTCGGCCACGCGACGTTGTAGTCCCCCCGGACATGCTTCGAGTTCATCACGTCGTACGCTCCGCCGTACGCCTTCCGGGTGATCACCGTGAGCTTGGGGACGGTCGCTTCGCAGTAGGCGAACAACAGCTTGGCGCCGTGCTTGATGATGCCGCCGTGCTCCTGCGCCACCCCGGGTAGGAAGCCGGGCACGTCCTCGAACGTGACGAGCGGGATGTTGAACGCGTCGCAGAACCGGATGAACCGCGCGCCCTTGAGCGAGGCGTTGATGTCGAGCACGCCGGCGAGCACGGCGGGCTGGTTCGCGACGACGCCCACGGGCCGTCCGCCGAGGCGCGCGAACCCCACCAGCAGGTTCCCCGCGAAGTCGCGGTGCACCTCGAGGAACTCCCCATCATCCACGACGCGCCGGATCACCTCGTGCATGTCGTACGGCTTGGTGGGCTCGTCGGGGACCACGTCCAGCAGCTCTTCGTCGCGCCGGTCCGCGGGGTCCGCGGTCGGGCGGATCGGCGGCTCGTCCAGGTTGTTCGACGGAATGAAGGCGGCCAGCTTGCGGATGGCGGCGAGGGCGTCGCGCTCCGAGTCGTGCACAAAGTGCGCCACGCCCGAGGTGGCGCCGTGCACATCGGCGCCCCCGAGACCTTCGAAGTCCACTTCCTCGTGAGTCACGGTTTTCACGACGCTCGGGCCCGTGACGAACATGTAGGAGATCCCGCGCACCATGAACACGAAGTCGGTGATCGCCGGGCTGTACACCGCGCCACCAGCGCAGGGACCGAGGATGGCGCTGATCTGGGGGACGACGCCCGAGGCGAGCGTGTTGCGCAAGAAGATGTCGGCGTAGCCGCCGAGCGACACGACGCCCTCCTGGATGCGCGCGCCGCCCGAGTCGTTGAGCCCGATGACGGGCGCGCCGTTCTTGAGCGCCAGATCCATCACCTTGCAGATCTTTTCGGCGTGCGCTTCGGAGAGCGAGCCACCGAACACGGTGAAGTCCTGTGAGAACACGTACGCCAGGCGCCCGTCGATCCGTCCGTAGCCCGTCACCACGCCGTCGCCCAGGTATTTCTCGTCCGCCAGCCCGAAGTCGGTCCACCGGTGCGTGACGAACCGGTCGAGCTCCACGAACGTCCCGGGGTCGAGCAGCGCGTCGAGCCGTTCCCGCGCGGTCATCTTGCCCTTCTCGTGCTGGGCAGCGATACGCTCGGCGCCGCCGCCCAGCGCGGCTTCGGCGCGCTTGCGCTGCAGGAGCTCCAATTTCTCACGCATAGTCATAGGGCAAAATCTAGGCGGGAGTGGACAGGACAGCTACGACTAGACGCACAGACGCACAGGGGAGAACACGTGCGAGGGAACAGGAATTCCTGCTCCCTCTTGCTGTTTTCCCCTGTGCGTCTGCCGCGTCTGTGCGTCTAGCCTTACCGCGTCTAGTCTTGATTTTCCTGCTTCGTGGGCTCCGGCGCCCCCTCTTCCTTGGGCCATCCGGTGGCCGCGAGCACGATCCGATGATGGATGGGGTCCACCTCCAGCACCTTGAGCTCTACCGCCTGTCCCTCTTTCACGGCGTCGGCCGGATTCTGGATGTCGGGGATGCCGAGCTGCGACATCGGCACGAAGCCCTCGATGTCGTGCCCCAGATCCACCACGACCCCCTTGTCCATGAGCCGCAGCACCCGGCCCCGCAGCTCGGTGCCCACGGGGTACGTCTCGCCGATCCGCAGCCACGGGTCTTCCAGCGCCTGCTTCAGGCCGAGCGAGATCCGCTTGTTCTCGGCGTCCACGTTCAGGATCAGGACTTCCACCTCGTCGCCCTTCTTCACGACCTCGGAGGGATGCTGCACGCGCTTGGTCCACGACATGTCGGAGATGTGGATCAGCCCGTCGATGCCGGGCTCGATCTCCACGAACGCGCCGAACGAGGTGAGGTTCCGCACCTTGCCCTTGATCCGCATGCCCACGGGGTACTTCTGGGGCAGCGCCATCCAGGGGTCTTCCTCGGTTTGCTTCATGCCGAGTGAGACCTTCTCTTCCGTTTCGTCGACTTTCAATACGACGGCTTCAATCGTTTCGCCGATCGACACGATCTTCGAGGGGTGGCGCACGTTGCGCGTCCAGCTCATCTCGGAGATATGGACCAGGCCCTCGATCCCCGGCTCGAGCTCGACGAACGCGCCGTAGTTGGTGATCGAGACGACCTTTCCCTGCACGCGAGTCCCGACCGGATACTTGGCCGCCACGTTCTTCCACGGATAGGGCTGCAGCTGCTTCAGGCCGAGGCTGATGCGCTCGCGCTCCCAGTCGATGTCGAGGACTTTGACCTCGACCTCCTGGCCGATATGCACCATCTCGGACGGGTGCGACACCCGGCCGTAGCTCATGTCGGTGATGTGGAGCAGCCCGTCCACGCCTCCGAGGTCGATGAAGGCGCCGAAGTCGGTGATGTTTTTCACGATGCCCTTCCGGGTCTGCCCGACCTGCAGCTCCTTCATCAGGACGTCGCGCTTGGTCTTGCGCTCGGCTTCGAGCAGGACGCGGCGGCTCACCACGATGTTGCGGCGTCGCTTGTTCAGCTTGATGATCTTGAACTCGAAGCTCTGGCCCAGGAGCTCGTCGATGTTGGGCACGCGCCGCAGGGCGATCTGACTGCCGGGGAGGAAGGCGTCCACCCCCATCAGGTCCACGACCACGCCGCCTTTGATCTTCTTGACGAGCGTGCCCGAGACTGCCTCGTCCTTCTCATGGGCTTCGCGGATCCGTTCCCAGACCCGCATGAAATCGGCCTTCTTCTTCGAAAGGACGACCGCGCCTTCCTGATCCTCGAGGTGCTCGAGGAAGACCTCGATCTCATCTCCTTCCTTGAGCGAGCGCGCGTCCTTGAACTCGTCGATCGGCACGGCGCCTTCGGACTTGAATCCGACGTCGAGAATGACGGCGGTGTCGGTCACGCGCAGGACCTTCGACTTGACGATCTCGCCTTCTTCGATGTTCGAGAGCGTCCCTTCGTACAGCTCCGTCATCTTCGCGATTTCGTCCGACGAATACTCCTCGTGCAGATCGGAGCGGACGCGGAGATGAGGGTGAGCGGGAGCAGGAGCTTCGGACTTCGACTCGGGCAGGTTTTCCGTATCCACCAGCATTCAGTGCACCGGTTCGGTTGCGGGTTTGGACCATGGCGCCCGGGGCGATCCCCGGGCTCCGGAACACAAGACGGCAAACCTAGCCGGGCAGCCGCTCCCGCGCCAGCGCCACCACCGCCTGGACCTGCTGCTCGAGCCTCACCTCCCCCACTCCCGCCCCGCTCGGCTAAGCGGCGCCGCGCCCGCTCCTCCGGACTCGCGGTGAGAAACACCTTCAGCGGAGCGTCCGGGAACACCACCGTCCCGATGTCCCGACCGTCCACTACTACTCCCCGCGGGTGATCCTGCACGGCCTCCCGCTGCTGGACGTTCACCCAGTGGCGGACTTCGGGAATGGCCGCGATCTCGGAGACCCGTTCGGTCACCCGCTCGGAGCGGATCGCCTGCGCCACATCCACGCCGGCCACCTCGGGGCGGAACGCGTCGTCCACGAGCACCAGCCGTACCGGCAGATCCTCGGCGAGCGCCACGATGTGCTGCGCACCCCACGTTTTCCCTTTCCCCTTTCCCCTTTCCCCGGCTGTTTCCCCGAGGTTATCCAGCACTGCGAGCGTGATCGCCCGATACAGCGCGCCCGAGTCGAGGTGCGCCCACCCGAGACGCCGGGCGACCAGGGCTGCCGTGGAGCTCTTCCCCGACGCCGCGGGGCCATCGATGGCGATGACCCGGAGGCTCACGTTTCCCGTTTCCCCTTTCCCGTTTTCCCAATTCTCTTCAGGTCGCGGAAGAACCGCGGGTAGCTGATGGCCACCGAGGTCCGTTCAGAGAGCCGCACGTCCGCCCCGGGAAGGGTGCCGAGCACCGCAAATGCCATGGCCAGCCGATGATCGCGCGCCGTGTCGACCCGTCCGCTGGGGCGTCGCGTCGTGCCGCACACGAACAGGTCATTCCCGCGCGCCTCCGCGTCCACCCCTACCGCGCGCAGGTTGGCCGCGATGAGCTCGAGCCGGTTGCTCTCTTTCACCCGAAGCTCGCCCACCTCGCGGAACACCGTCTCGCTCCCCGCGGCGGCCCGGCTCGCGAGTACCGCGAGCACCGGCATCTCGTCGACGAGGGTCGGCACCTCCGCCGCGCTGACTTCGGTCCCCCGGAGCGCGGCCGGGCGGGCCACGAGGTCGGCGACCGGCTCACCGCCCTCGTCCCGGAGATTCACGCGCTCGACGTGCGCGCCCATGCGCTCGAGCACCACGAGGAAGCCGGTGCGGGTCGGGTTCACCCCGACGTTTTCGATCACCAGCTCGCCGCCCTCGGCGAGCACGGCGGCCGCGACGAGGAAGGACGCCGAGGAGGCATCACCAGGAACCGACAGATGGAACGACGGCACGACGCCATGACGCCCAGGAGGGGACGGCTCGTACACGATCGCGCCGTCGCGCTCGTGCAATCCCAATCCGAGATGCACGAACAGCCGCTCCGTGTGATCGCGCGAGCGATACGGCTCGCGAATCGTGACGCCCACGTTCCCGGTGAGTCCCGCGAGCAGCAGGGCGCTCTTGATCTGCGCGCTCGCGACGGGCGTCGTATAGGTGAGCGAGCGCAGGCGGCCGCCGTGGATCGTGAGCGGCAGCGCGTCGCCGCCCTTCTCCTGGATTTCGGCGCCCATGACGCGGAGCGGCTCGGTGACCCGCCGCATGGGCCGGCGCCGCAGCGACGCGTCTCCAGTCAGCGTCGCGGCGAACCGCTGGCCCGCAAGGATACCCAGCATCAGGCGCGCGGTGGTGCCTGAGTTGCCGCAATGAAGCCGGGAGACGGGACACGTGAAACGGGAAACGTGGACCTTGACGGTGGCGCCCTCACGAACGGTGGAGATATCAGCGCCGAGACCACGCAGCACCCGCGCGCTGGACTTGACGTCCTCGCCGGTCAGCAGCCCCGTGATCTCGCTGGTCCCGCGCGCGAGCGCGGCGAGCATCACGGCTCGGTGCGAGATGCTTTTGTCGCCCGGCGGCCGGACGACGCCTTGCACGTTCACGCGTCGGCCTGCCGGCGCCACTGCGCCGCGCAGCTGAGCCACGCCGTCACGGCCTGGGCGTTCCCCGTCTCGAGCGCGTGCTCGAGCTCGCCGAGCGGCTGTTCGAGAGAGCGGAGCGCGGGGAGCAGCTCGTCGCGATTCATGAGGAAGATCTCGGTCCAGAGCGCTGGCTCCGACGCGGCGAGGCGCGTGGCGTCGCGTGCCCCTGGGCCGAACGTGGCACCGGGCGGAGCGGCGCGGGCGAGGTAGTGGGCCAGGAGGGACGCCACCGCTTGCGGCAGGTGGCTCGTGAGGGCGAGCTGGCGGTCGTGTTGCGCGGCGTCGATCAGCACCGGATGCGCCTCGAGCACGCTTTCCCAGAAGTGCGCGACCTCGCGCGCCGCGCCGTTCCCGTCGCGCGTCGACGTGATGTACACGACCGCGCCCTTGAACAGGTCGCCACGGGCAGCGACGAAGCCGTGCTCGTGGGTGCCGGCGAGCGGGTGGCCGCCGGCGAAGCGGGGCCCGAGCCCCAGCGCGTCCGCCCGGGCGACGATCGCTCGCTTCACCGACCCCACGTCGGTGATCAGTGCACCGGCGCCGACGTGGGGCTTGAGGCTGCCGAGCAGGTCGAGGTTGGCGGCGGGGGGCGCGGCCAGCACGAGCAGCTCGACCGCGCGCGCCACGTCCGCCGCGCGGGACGGCGCGTCGTCGATCGCGCCCTGCCGCGCCGCCGCGACCCGCTCACCGGGCTCGGGGGACCACCCGAGCACGGTCGTGATCCCGGCACGTTTCGCCTGGAGGGCGAGCGAGCCGCCGATCGCGCCGAGGCCGATGATCCCGAGCTTGGTGGGGCGCACGCAGAGGAAACTAGCCGCAACTGATGGCGGCGTAAACGCGAAGGGCGGCTCCGGAGAGCCGCCCCATAACGCTGCCACCGGCGAAGCTGGACCCGCGCGGGCCCTACTGCAGGATAGCGCTCGGCGCCGTGAAGGGTACTGCGTGCGCGCCGATGTTGAACTGGCTACCGATCGCGCCGGGTGTGATCACATCCTTATCGTAGGCCCACACGACAGCTTGATACGAACCGCCGGCGACGAGCGACAGCCCACTGAACGTGAGCGCACGCGTGTCGCCAGAGACGACTCGCGCGGCCGCATAGAAGCCAGGGAACGGAACGGCAATGACAGCTACCAAGAACGACTGCGGGGATGGCGAAGCGGTCCATGTCATGGCGACCTGACTCGTCCCGGGGTCCAGACTGGTAATCTGAGGCGCCTCCATTGTGCTGGTCGCATCGATCGAGAAGGTGGCACGCCGCACGACGCCGCCGACGGTTGCCGTCGCCGTGTAGGTGCCCGATGTGGCGATGGCTGGGTTGAACACCCACCACACCGCGCGCGTGGGCGCCATGCCTGGGGGCTGGTACCGGAAAATTGTCAGTCCCGCGCCCCCGTTCCAGCCGGCGGGGCCAGCGATGGCCATGCTCTCGATGGGGCCGGCCGGGTCCGTGGGATCAAACAGGAACCCCGTACCGATGACCCCCGCGTTCCTGTCGTTGTACGTACCGCCCGCGATGGGAATGGCTGGCGCCGTTCCGAACGCGACCGCCGTGGGGACGAGCCGAGTCGTGGTCGTGCCGTCGCCCAGCTCGCTGAACGAATTGTCGCCCCAGCAGTACGCCGCGCCGCTCGTGGTCACGCCGCACGTGTGATTGCCACCCGCACTCAGGGCGGTGAAGGTGAGGCCCCCCGTGACCGCGGTGGGGACGAGCCGATCGGTGGTCGTGCCGTCGCCCAGCGGGCCACCACCCCAGCAATACGCCGCACCGCTCGTGGTCACGCCGCAAGCGTGAAACCAACCCACGCTCACCGCGGCGAACGTCCGGCCCCCCGTGACCGCGGTGGGGACGAGCCGATCGGTGGTCGTGCCGTCGCCCAGCCGACCACGGCCGTTGAAGCCCCAGCAGTACGCGGTGGCCGTCGGCGTCACGCCGCAAGTCTGCGCCGTACCCGCGCTCAGGACGGCGAACGTCAGGCCTCCGACGACCGGCGTGGGGACGAGCCGAGTGGTCGTCGTGCCGTCGCCTACCTGCCCGTTGCCGCTAAAGCCCCAGCAGTACGCCGCGCCGGTCGGGGTTACGCCGCAGGTCTGACCGCCACCCGCGCTAAGCGCGGCGAACGTCAGGCCCCCGGCGACCGGCGTCGGTACGAGTCGAAAAGTCGTCGTGCCGTCGCCCAGCTCGCCCGCGTTGTTGAAGCCCCAGCAGTACGCCCCGCCGGCCGGGGTCAAACCGCAGGTGTGACCGACACCCGCGCTCAGCGCGGCGAACGTGAGGCCTCCGGCGACCGGCGTGGGGACGAGGCGCTGGGTGGTCGTGCCGTCGCCCAGCTGGCCGTTGTTGTTTAAGCCCCAGCAGTACGCCGCGCCGCTCGCGGTCACGCCGCAGGTGTGACTGCCACCCGCGCTCAGCGCGGCGAACGTCAGGCCCCCGGCGACCGGTGTCGGAACGAGCCGAGTGCTGGTCGTGCCGTCGCCCAGCTCGCCGAAGCTGTTGTCACCCCAGCAGGACGCTTGGCCCGACGCGTTCAGGTCGCATGTGTGGGCGCCGCCGGCAGCCACCACCACGGAGGCTCCGGTGGCCACGAACTCCACCGTCCCGGGGGACGCCGCGGCCGCCGCCGTGAGCCGATTGCCGGCCGGCGTGGTCGTCGATCCGAGCACCCAGGGCGCGGACGCACACCCGTCCGATCCCGTGACCCGGGGCACACTCGCGCCGCCGCCCACCGTCCCGCCACCGCCGCTCACTGTAAATGTCACCGGCTCGCCCACCAGCGGCCGCGTCGCGGGATGCAAGGTGGTCAAGCACACCGTCGGATCCGTGAGCACCTTCGTGCCCACCAGCGTGACTTGGTTATCGCTCGGCGCAGCCTTCGTCATGGTCGCGCGCCGCGCCCAGCCGAAGAAGCTGAAGGCGTTGGTGCGGCCCCCGGCGCCGAGGTCCACGGCGTGCAGGGGGCGCGGCGTCAAGGCCCGGCCCATGCGGTCCATCAGCGCATGCAGCCCCGCCCTCGCCAGCCCCAGCAGGCCTCCCGCCCTGGCGCCCGGCGACACGCCCACCGTCGCGGGCGTCGGGCTGAAGGTCGCACAGTTCAGGAACGGCGCATCGCTGTCGTCAAGGTGCACGAGCTCTTGCTCCCCCGTCTCCTCACGGCGAAACATTTCGTACGGCGCGTCGCTGTGAATCGGCTGCTCGAAACAGACGCCGGCGATCACCGTGGCGTTGAACAAGCCGTACAGGTGCAAATCGGGATCCGTCCGGAAGCGGTAACACCCCTCCAGCTCCTTGAACCCGCTCTTCAGGCAGCTCGTCGCCGGGACCGCGTTGTTGACCGGCACTCGCTCAATGATGACCACGACGCGGTCGATCCCGGCGGCGACCGCGGCCGCCGGCAGCCAGTTGTCCACCAGCCGCGCCCCGGCGAACCCGGTGTTCGTTGTCACATCCGCCGTCCCCGTCGGGGTGGTGATGTGGTTCGTCACCACCTGCTCCACGTGGTCCGGGTTCGTCACCCCGAACGCCCCCTGCTCGATCCGGACCTTGATCGGGAGCGACCGCCCGTCCTGAAACTGCACGACCTCGCCGGTTCTCACGTCCTTGAGGCCGCCGGTGACCGGATCCACGTCGAGCAGGCCGAGCATCGTCCCGCGGGGGGCCCCGCGCACGATGATCCGATAGAACTTGCTCGCATCGAGCAGCGTCGGAGACTTCGTGTCCCACGTGACCTGATACTGCTCGACGGCCAGCGTCATCGGCTTGGGCCCGAACACGAGGACCGGTTGGCCTTGGATGTCGGTGGCACAGTCGACGGCCCCTGACGCGGGATCGCCGCTAAGCCGACACACCTCGGCGGTCGGTGCGAGGTTGGGATTAAACTTTCCGGCGTCGAAGTTCGGCCCGCCGGTCGGATCCGCCGCCAACGGCGGCAGGAAGAAGAAGTCCGGGTTGCCGCCGTGGTGCGCCCCATCCATGATGAGCGCCGACGGACGCGAACCCGCCGGCGGCTGCAGGGGCTGTTGGTCACTACACGCGGTGAGCAGCAGAACAGCGAGGCACGCGAGGGCGACGGGCTTCATGGTAGGGAACCTCGAATCACCGCAACCGAGGGCACCTCCGCACGAGAGACCCGATGCTCGGCCGCGGGCGAGACTTCGCGGATGGGGGAATATGGCTCCCGGGGCGGACCCTCGCTAGACCGCTGTCCGCGCTCCTCGATCGGGTCAAGGCGTCATGAATGCGCCGGCGAGACTCTGATTCGTATACGCGTTAAAGTCAAACGGATTGAGTGGCGGGGTCGCGCGGCTCAGCACAAGGAAGTACTCGCGGCCATTAAACACTTCGCCGCGCACTCCCGGAGCCCGGCCATCGGACCCCTGCGTGAAAAGCGTGCGCTCCGCGCCAATCAGCGTTCCAGAGCCATTGAAGACCTTGCCCTTGATCGCAAAGGACGGCGGATTCGACCTAAGGTCGTCCCAGACGACAAGGAAGTTGCCCCCGCCGGCGCTAACATGGCCAAACTGGAATCCCGATCCCGTAGCGATCGTGATCACGCTACCGGACAGCGAGCCCGCAGTGGTCACCTGCTGGCCGAGAACATCCTCGTCCGTCGGATCAATCATCGTATTCCAGATCACAAAGTACGTGCTGCCGTTGTAGGCGATTTCTGCTGCACTCCGCGTCGGGCCCCCTCCATTGACGGTGAACTCGGCGCCCAGGGCTCCGGAGGGATTTACGAAGCGCCCCTTGACGGACATGTTGTTCAAGCTCGGGTCGCTGCTCTCCTCGATCCACACGACCAGGAAGTTGGCCCCGTCGAACGCAACCTGGTGGCATAAGTCGAAGTGGACCTGGCCGAACCCGCTACTAACAGCCAGTTCCGAGCCGACGGTGCCATCGGGGGACACGAGGCGCCCGTAAATCTTGTGGAGCGAACCAGAGGTCCGCTCATATGCGACGAAATACCGTCCGCCGCCGTACACAACGCCGCCGCTGCTGCTCGCGTCGTGAGTGGACGTGATCGCGAGCCCGACCCCCGCGAGCGCCTCGCCCGTCGTGACCAACTGCCCGAGGATGTCACCTCCCGTCTCCGAGAAGTTGCCGGCCCACGCTACCAGATAGTTGCTCGCGCCGAAACTCACGCATGGCGGGTCGCCCTGGATGTTTCCACTAGGCCCGAGCGGGCCGACGCGCGGACCCTGGAGGGCGCCCGATGATGATACGAATTGCGCGAACACACCCGGACGCGGCTGATTACGCGCCAGCTGATCTTGTATGCCGACCAGGTAGTTCGTCCCATCGAACGCGACGCTTTGCCCGTCGGCGTCCGCAGCGACCGTGAACTCACTCGAGAGCGCGCTGCGACTGACGAGGAACATTCCTGAGAGCGGTCCGCCGCCGCAGTCCGGGCCGCCTGATAGTGAGGCGAATAAGCTTGCGCCCGCGTTTGCAATAGTGCCTAAGCCTGTGAAGTTCCCCGGACACGGAGCTGTCACGACAAGCGCAAACGTGAAGCCGGAGGCGCCACCGATTGCGTTGATGGCGCCGACGGTTACTTGGCCGGAGAGCGGATCTGGCGAGCTGAAGGTCCCCGTAAAGCCTGTACCGGTTTCCGTCAGCTGGAACGTGAGAGGCTCGCCGCCGGAACCAAAGCTACCCGTGAAGGTGACGGTGCCAGTATAGAGGCCCGAGACGCCGCTACCCCCGGGGACGATGCGACTGACCTGGAGAGTCCCGGAGAACGGCTTAGGACCACAAGCGGGACCGGGGCCCCTCGAAAAGGAGCCCGAGATGCTCGCGCCCCCGTTGGTAATCGTGCCCGAGCCGGTGAAGCTGTCCGGACAGGGAGCGGTTTCGGTGAACGTGAGCGTGACGACAGAACCGTTGATCGTGCCGTTGACGGTGCCGGTGGCGGGGTCGTTGCCAGCCGACGAACTCCATGTTCCGGTAATAGCCGCGCCCGTTTGCACGAACTGGAACGCAGCCGGTCCGCTGAACACCCCGGAGCCGTCGGTGTTCGCCCCGCTGACCGTGCCTGCGTAGGTCCCCGAGATGTCGGGGATTGGCCCGGTCGCGAACGCGACCGCCGTGGGGACGAGCCGATTCGTGGTCGTGCCGTCGCCCACCTGGCCGTTGCCGTTCAGGCCCCAGCAGTACACCACCCCGCTTGTCGTCACGCCGCAGGTGTGACCGGTACCCGCGCTCGCCGCGGCAAATGACAGGCCCCCCGCGACCAACGTCGGGATGTGCCGCTCGGTAGTCGTGCCGTCGCCCAGCTCACCCCGGCCGTTGAAGCCCCAGCAGAGCGGCGTGCCTGTCGTCGTGACGCCGCAGGTGTAACCGAAACCTGCGCTCAGCGCGACGAACGAGAGGCCCGCGCCGACTGGTGTAGGAACCAGCCGACTGGTAGTTGTGCCGTCCCCCAGCTCGCCGCTAGCGTTGAACCCCCAGCAGTACGCAGCGCTGGTCTGAGTCACGCCGCAGGTGTGAGCTTCACCCGCGCTCAGCGCGGCGAACGTCAGGCTACCGGCGACCAGCGTGGGGACGAGCCGCTGCGTGGTTGTGCCGTCGCCCAGGCCGCCGGCGCCGTTGAAGCCCCAGCAGTACGCCGCGCCGCTCGGCGTCACGCCGCAGGTGTGCTGGCCACCCGCGCTCAGCGCGGCGAACGTCACGCCCCCGGCGACCGGTGTGGGCACGAGCCGGTCCGTGGTCGTGCCATCGCCCAGCTGGCCGTTGCCGTTGTGGCCCCAGCAGTAGGCCGCGCCGCTCGTGGTCACGCCGCAGATGTGCCCGCCGGCTCCGTTGTTACCTGCGCTCAGCGCGGCGAACGTCACGCCCCCGGCGACCGGTGTGGGGGAGAACCGATCGGTCGTCGTGCCGTCGCCCAGCTGACCGCCGCTGTTGAAGCCCCAGCAGTACGCCGCGCCGGTCGGGGTCAGGCCGCAGGTGGCACCGTCACCCGCGCTCAGCGCGGCGAACGTCAGGCCTCCGGCCACCGCGGTGGGGACGTACCGATCGGGGGCCGTGCCGTCGCCCAGCTGGCCTCTGTTGTTGCCCCAGCAGAACGCTTGGCCCGCCGCCGTGAGAGCGCACGAATGGAAGCCACCGGCCTCCACCTGTGCGGAGACTCCCGTCAGAGAGACTCCCGCAGCCATGAACTCCACTGTACCGGGGGACGCGGCGGCCGTCGCCGTGAGCCTATTTCCCGCCGCCACGGTCGTTGACCCAAGCACCCATGGCGCGGACGCGCACCCGGTCGATCCCGTGCGCACGACGGTGCTCGGGCCGCCCCCCACGGTCCCGCCGCCGGCTGCGACGGTGAATCGCACGGGCTCATCGACCAGCGGTCGCGGGTCGGAATGATGGCTGAACGTCAGGCACACCTGCGGATCGATGGGCAGCTTCGTGTTGATCAGGCCCATCTGGTTGTCGGTGCTCGCCACCTTGGTCAACGTTGCCGTGCGCGCCCAGCCGATGCGACTGAAGGCGTTGGTCCTGCCGCCGGCGCCCAGGTCCACAGCGTGCAACGCGCCCGGGCTGATGAAGCGCCCGAGGCCCGCCACCAGGGCGCGCCAGCCAGCGCTGGCCAACCCGCGCAGGCCGCCCGCCCGGATCGCCCCGATCACCGGCGTGGGCCCGAAGGTAGTACAGTTGAGGAAGGGCGCGACCGTTTCATCGAGCGGGACCGCCGGTCCCGTGGGCGCGCCTTCCACCTCTGCGCGGCGATACAGCTGGAACGGCGGTCCCGCCGCCTGGCCCACGAGGGCGGGGAGGTCGAAGCACACCCCGGCGGTGACCGGTTGGCTGAAGTCGCCGAAGGCGTGCAGGTCCGGATCAGTGCGGAACCGATAGCACCCCTCATGCTCCAGCAACCCGCTCTGGAGACAACTGCTCTCGGTCGTCCCGTCGTTCACCGCCAGCCGCTCGACGATCACGACCACCTGGGTGATCCCCGCGCTGACTGCGTTTGCCGGGAGCCAATTGTCCGGGAACGACGCGCCGGCGAACCCGGTGTTCGTCGTCACAACGGTGGCCACGTTGGGTACGACCCGCTCGACGTGATCGCTTCGACTGGTCGACCCGAATGCCCCGTCCTCGATGCGTACGTTGATCGGAAGCGTGCGGCCGTCCTGGAAGGCCACCACGTCACCGGTCCGCACATTTTTCATCCCCCCGCTCACCGGATCGAGATCGAGGAAGCCGAGGGGGGTACCCCGCGGAGCGCCGCGTACGATCATTCGGTAGAACTTGTCATCCCGGAGACGCGACGCCTTTGTGTCCCAATTGCGATGGTACTGCTCGCCGTCCAGCGGCAACGTCGCCGGTCCGAACACGGGATCGCCGGCGACGCAGTCGGTGGTGGGCACCAGCCGCGGATCGGCGCCCAGCTCGCACACCTCGACGATGGGCGCCAGCTGGGCGTTGAACTTGCCGCCGTCGAAGTTGGGGCTGCCGCTCGGATCGGGAACCAGCGGTGGCAGGAAAAAGAAATCGGCGTTCCCGCCCGTGTGCGCGCCGTCCGAAATCAGGAACGCCGGCCGCCCGCTCGCCGGAGCGAGCGGTAGCTCCCGGTCCCGGCAGGCGACGGACAGGACGGACGCGACTGCGACCACCAAGGGAAGGCGCTTCATTATCGAGGCTCCAGGGAGGGACGGCGCCGCACGTGAACAGCCGTGATGAGCGGTGCAAAACGCGCACCCCGGGCATCCCGCCCTACGTGCGGGGTTCAGAGCCTTTCTGGGGAGCTCCGCCGGAACTTGTCACGTAACTGCCACAATCATCGTGCACCGATGAGCGCCTTGAACCTCGTGTCGTCCTGCAAGGCGCGCCACCACCAGTGCACGTTCTTCCGGAACCCCTCGCGGTGCCGTGGATTCGCGACCAGGTACTCACCCAGCACGCGGAGCGCGTCGTCCTTGTCGCCGATCATGGTGTAGACCGCCGCCTGGTAGCCGAGCACGTCGCGCTCCGGGTCGACCGTCGCATCCCCCCGCGAACGCTCCAGCACGCGGTGGGCGCTGTCCCTGAGTCCCGCACGTCCCAGCACTGCGGCCGCCCACACCTGCGCGTACAGCCGCTGCAGCGGGCGGTCGCGCTCTGGGATCAGCCGTGTGTATTCGTCCACCAGCCGCCACGCCTCGCCGACGTCGGGGTCACGCGCGTTCGTGGACAGCAGCATGAGCTGGCACTCGACGAACCGGGAATCCGCAGGAAACCGGCGGTAGCCCTTCTGACACCAGTCGAGGGCCGGTTGGAACAGCTCTAAGTCGTAGGAGGTCAGGAACAGGCGGTTCAGGATGGCGTCGGCACCCGCTAGAAAGGCGTCGGCCTCGTAGGCGGTCCGGGCAGCACGGTTCGACTCTAGGAGGTCGCGCGCGTCCCAATAGAGGCGGGACAATACCGTCCATGCGCCGACCTGCCTCGGGTTGAGTCTGGTCGCATCCTCCAAGTCCTTCCTCGCTGCCGCAAGCAGCCGCTCAGCCGCGGCGACGTCGGGCTCGAGCCCACGTGCGTAGCGCCAGAAGCGGAGCGTTCCTCGGATCTCGAGCGCGTCCGGACTCTGCGGGTTCATCTGCACCGCCCGCTCGGCGTGCCGCAGGCCGACCTGGAACGCCCGGTCGATGGCGCGCGGGTCGCGCTCCGCGCGCGACTGCTGGTAGGCCACCCGAGCGCGCAGCACCACCGGCTCGATCCAGGCGCCATCGATCTGCTCCGCGGCCGCCAGCAGCGAGTCGGCACGGCCGTACAGCCGGGCCGCCGCAGCCAGATCGGTCCCGACGACCGCGCCCGCGTCCTTCTGCGCCTTCTCGGCCTGCTGCACCAGAGCCCACGCGGCGGGATTGCTCGTGCCGGCCCGCTCTTCCCGCAACCTCACTTCCTCGCCGAGCCGCTCGCGGAGGAAGTCCGCCACCTTGACGGCGAGCGTGTCGCGGATCTTCAGGAAATCGCCTCTGGTCTGCTCGAAGCTCGCCCGGCGGAAGTCCGCGCCGCTCCCGCCCTCGATGAGCCGCACCGAAACGCGGTAGCGGTCGCCTACGTGTTCGACGCCGCCTTGCACCAGCGTACCCGCACCGAGCGCGCGCCCGATCGAGTCGCGCGGAATCTCCGGGTTGCGGTAGGGCGCGACGCCGTTCTTCGAGACGACGTCGAGCCCCGCCACGCGCGACAGCTCGCCGATCAAGGCTTCGGTGAGACCGTCAGCGAGGTACGCGAGGTTTTTCTCAGGCGATAAGTCTTCAAAGTAGAGCACCGCGACGTGACGGGGATCGAGGCCGCCCGCGCTGCCCAGACCGGGAGTGGCGTGGCGGCGGGCGAAGAGCGCCACCGCGGTAGCGACGAGCGCCACTGCTCCCGCCGCGGGCACCGCACGCCGCCAGAACGGGCGAGGCGCTCGGGCCCCCGCCAGGGTCGCCCGCCGCACCGCGCCGGTCGCCGCCGACCGCGTATTGAGCGCCTCGGCGAACAACGCCGTTGTCGGGTAGCGGTCGGCGGGCAGCTTGGCAAGGGCGCGCAGGATCGCGGCCTCCACGGCGTCGGGAATCGTGCTCCGCACGATCGACGGCGGCGACACCATGTCCAGCGATTGACGCGCGAGCACCGCCTGCGCGGTCGGCCCGGTGAACGGCGGCTCGCCCACCAACATCTCGTACACGACGCACGCGAGACTGTACTGATCGCTCCGGCCGTCGATCTCCTCCGAGCCGGTCGCCTGCTCGGGGCTCATGTAAGCCGGCGTCCCGATGATCGTGCCGGTTTCGGTCAGGTGGCGCCCGGCGCCGGCCGCGCTCACAGCGCGCGCGATCCCGAAATCCGCCACCACCGCCGTGCCGCCCGACAGCATGATGTTCTCGGGTTTGATGTCGCGGTGCACGACCCCGCGGCTGTGGGCGTACGCCAGCGCGCCCGCCACTTCGGTCGCGATCCGGAGCGCGTCGTCCTGGGGCAGCTGTTTCTCGCGCGTCAGGCGGTCGCGGAGGGATTCCCCTTCCACGTACGGCATGACGTAATAGAGGAAGCCCGTCGCGGCCCCCGAGTCGTACAGGGGCAGGATGTGGGGGTGCTGCAGCCGGGCGGCGATCTCGATCTCGCGCAGGAACCGCTCGGCGCCGAGCGCCGCCGTGAGGTCCGCGTGCAGGACCTTGATCGCGACCGGCCGATGGTGCTTCAGGTCCTCCGCGAGGAACACCGTCGCCATGCCCCCGCGACCCAACTCCCGCTCGACCGCGTAGCGGTCGGCGACGGCCTCACGCAGGGAGTCGAGCAGGTCGGGCACGGGACGTGGAGGCCTAGCTTACAGCACGCCCCAGCCCCCCGCCAGCGTCTCATGCGGCCGCCGCTCTTGTCCTGCCGCGGCTCGTTCCCTATTTGTAGCGGTCGCATGACCCATCCCGCGCCGGTTCGCCCTTCGCCCGTGCCGAGCATCAGCCGGCTCTTCGCCGCGGCGTTTCTGGCCATCGCCGTCGCCGGTCTGGCCGACCGTATCGCCATCTGGCGGAGCGCACGACGCACGCAGGCCGACATGATCGAGCTCAGCCAGCGCCTCGAGCAGCTGGCCCGTGCCTCGCCCTCCCCCGCCCTCCAGCCCCAGATCGCCGCCATGCGGGAGCTCGCCGCCGAAGTCGGCGACGACGCGATACAGGCGGCGGTACAGACGACGGTGATCTTCGTGATCGTGCTCGTGGCGCTCGGCGTCGGGCTCTGGTACAACCGGCGGCGACTCGCCACCCCGTTCGCCCACGTCGTCGGGGCGCTTCAGCGCGTGGCCGCGGGCCGCTACGACGAGCGACTCGACGAGGACCAGCCCGAGGAGTTCGGCACGATCGCACGCGGCGTGAATCAAATGGCGGCGGCCCTTGCCTGGCGGGAGCGAATGCAGGATCAGGCCGGGCGCCTGCTCGCGGCTCTGAACGCGCCATCGCGCGAGGCGACCGCCGGTGGGAGCTTTGGTCCGGCGCTCGACGTCATCGCGGCCGCGACGGGCGCGCCCGCGTTGGCGCTCTATCAGCCGCAGTACGACACCAACGAATGGGGGCCCACGGCGGTACGCCGCGCCACCGCCCGACCGTTGTCCCGCGACGTCGTGCGCCAACTGGTAGGTGACGCGGTCACGGTCATCTACTACGCGAGCGCCGCGGCCGGGCCCGTGCGGGCGCAGCTGCAGCTCACCACCGCGGACGACGATTCCACCGGGGGCCTCGCGCTCGCGCCCCTGCGCTCCCGGGATCGGCTCGTGGGACTGCTGGTGGCGACCGTGACGGGGGAGCTCTCGGCCGACGCGCGCGTCGCGCTCGAGCACGCGGCGCCGAACCTGGCCATCGCGTGCGAGCGCGACTCCGCCCACCAGCACACCCGCCGCCTGGCGGTGGAAGTGCGCCACGCCGCGCAGCGCCTCGAGTCGCAGAACGCCGAGCTGGAGGAGCAGCACCGAGAGTTGACGCGCCTCAACGCCGAGCTCGACCAGGCGGGCAAGCTCAAAGACCAGTTTCTCGCGAACGTGTCACACGAGCTGCGCACGCCGCTCAACAGCGTGATCGGATTCAGCGACCTGCTCTTGACGATGGCGACGCCCGAGAGCCCGCTCAGCGAGACCCAGCGGGACTACCTCGAGACGATCGCGCGCAACGGCCGCCACCTGCTCGAGCTCATCAACGAGCTGCTCGACCTGTCGAAGATCGCCGCGGGCCGGATGGAGCTGCGCCTCGAGCCGCTGGAGCTGGGCGCGCTGCTGCAGGAGGCCGCCGACAGCGTCCGCGCACAGGTCGAAGCCCGGCGGCACACGCTCGTGATCGAGCCGTTGCACGACCACCTCGTGGTCACGGCCGACCGGGGGCGCCTCCGCCAGGTGCTGCTCAACCTCCTCTCCAACGCCATCAAGTTCTCGACCGACGGCGGCCGCGTCGGGCTCAGCGCGTGTCTCGAGGACGCGGGGCGGGTGCGGATCGCCGTGAGCGACACCGGTATCGGGATCGCCCCGGCCGACCAGCGAAAGCTGTTTCAGGAGTTCGTGCAGCTCGACGCGAGTGCGAGTCGCCGGTACGAAGGAACGGGCCTGGGCCTCGCGCTCTCCAAGCGCCTCGTGGAGCTGCACGGCGGCACCATCGGCGTGGACTCGGAGCTCGGCAAGGGCAGCACCTTCTGGTTCACCCTGCGGCGGGCCGAGAGCCGGCCGGAGCATGCGTGATGGCAACGATCGTGGTGGTGGAAGATCAGCCCGATAACCTGAAGCTCATCACGGCGCTGCTGACCCTGAAGGGCCATCGCGTCGTCGCGCTGACGTCGGGTGAGCCGCTGGTGGCCACGCTACTGGCCGAGCAGCCACCCCCCGCCCTGGTCCTGCTCGACATCCAGCTGCCGGGGCGCGATGGCTACAGCGTGCTGCGCGATGTCAAAGGGATCGGCGGCGAACACCCCTGGAAGGTCGTCGCCCTCACCGCCCACGCGATGCCGGGCGACCGCGAGAAAACTCTGGCGGCCGGGTTCGACGGTTACCTCTCCAAGCCCATCGACGTGCGCTCCTTCCCGGAGGAAGTCGCCCGCTACCTGTCCGCGGTGCGCTAGACCGCTTTTTTCAGCTTGATCGAACCGTTCACGGTCTCGAGGTGGACCTTGCGCCCGCCCCGGCCGAGCGTCCCGTTGACATGACGCCCTGCGAACTTGCCGTTCACCGGGAGCTGGTAGTCGGTGGTGATGGAGCCGTTCACCGTCGACGCCTCCACGTTGGCGTCGAGATGCGCCGGGAGCTCGGCGGTGAGCGACCCGTTGATCGTACTGGCAGTGACTCCGCCGGTGTCCCCGAACGCCTCCATGCGAACGCGCACGTCGCCGTTCACCAGCTCGACTTTGACCGGGCCCCGTGCCGTGACCACATCCACGTCGCCACTCACCGCGTGGACGACCAGGGGGCCACGCGCCCCCGCCACGTGCACGTCGCCGACGGTGGTCGTCGCGTCCAGGCCCGCACTGCGCGGCAGCCGCACGGTGAAGTCCACGGCCACGTCGTTATGGCGTCCCCCTCGCATCCGAATGTCATGATGGCCAGGGCCGCAGTCGCTGTCGCTTCCCCACGTCGCGCATACGGTAACGCCGCCCTCGACAGGCACGGCGACGAGGCGGACGCTCGCGCTGTCCGAAGAGCGGTATGTCTTCACGGCAGAGATCTGCAACGAATCTCCCCTCGACGGCTCGACCGTCACCGAGCCCCGGGTGTTCCGGATCCACAGCCATTGGTTCGCCCCGAGCTTGGCCCGGTACGTCCATGGCGCCCCCGCCAGGCGACCGGGTCCGCCGTCATCCCGAGCGAACTCGCTGCGCAAGTCGCGCAGGGCCATCGGAAGATCGTGGACGACCCCGGTGCGTACGCGGCCCACGGCATAGTGCACGAACAACCCGATCGCGAGCACCGCGCAGAACAGCGCCGCCCCGCGAATGATCTCTTTGCGCCAGGTGTCCCAGAACGCGCTCACGGCCCCTCCCTGCTGCGGATAGGCTCCATACTCGCAGGTCGTACGGCGGTTCGCGAGGTGGGGTTTCGAGTGCGCGCCGCCAGTAGGCGGCGCCGCGTGATGCGGATAAGGGGGGCCGAAGCCCCCCTCGAAGCGTTCAGGAAACCGCGTGGAATCTGGACGGATGTGTTTCGGTACACCGCACGGTCGGCCGGCTCAAGACGCGCCCCTGTGTGGCCGCGGCTCTCGTACTCCCGCTCTGTGACTCGACCGTTACGGGATCGAGTACCCCCCCGTACCACACGCCGTCGAGCGCATCGCCGGTAGGGGTCGCGGCTGTGGTCCCGGTCGTCCTTTGCCGACTGGGTCCCAACGAGGACACCGCGATCTGAGCAGCGTAGCCATAGCCGGCGGTGAGAAGAATGCCGAGCAGCAAAGCGTAGACGCGCATTGAGTGCCTCCCGGACTGCTGGTCTTACCGCACGCTTTCGAACTGTAAGACGTACGGAGGCCCCAATTGGTTGCACCAAAGATGTCAGGGGGTTGTCAGCCAGCGGTGGACCGTGCTCGGCTAGGTCTCCGACCACGCAACTTCGAAATCCTCGCCGCACCGCCGGCAGGTCATGCGGCGGGGCCGTCCGGCGAGCGCCTGCCGCTCCCGGCAGCTCGGGCAGACGGCGTAGCGATCGTCGCAGCCCCGGGGGAGGTGCACGGCGTCGTCTGGCCGGGGCACAACGGTCCACCGTCGGGGCGGCCGCTCGATGACCTGCAGGAAGGCCGACGGGATTTCCAGGAGGCGACCACCGACCTCGAGAACCGCCTGGAGCGGATCGAGTCGGTTGATACGGTACCAAGCCCCGCGGCGGAGCCTGACGTTCAAGTCGGCCTGCAAGCGAGCCCACATCCCAGCCATCGCGCTACCTCGATACGTCTCGGCCCTCATGTTTTGCGGAGGCGGCGCCTCGCCGTCAAGCCCCCAGGGGTGTCGCGCGCGCGTCACACGCTGACACACCCCTGACCCTACCGGCGCAACCTTTGGAGGGGTCTGAACGTTCTTACCTACGGAAGACCGGGGGACGCCGTCCCACGACTCTCCGCCCCGGATGAGGCAGCACGATGGTTGGCAGCTCTCACACCGGAGGTGGATCCGTGGTTTTCACGCTCCTCGAGTCCCAGCGAAAGACCAGCAGCAGGCGATTGCTCGGCGTCGGTGTCGCGTCGTTCGCCATCCATACCGCGATCATCGCGGGGATCGTCTACGCCACGCTGCACGCAGCGCCGCGCGACGACCGCGTCAGAATCGATACGACGGTAGTGCTGCTTGCGCCCCAGGAGCGGCAGAAGCCGGCCGAGCCAGCGCCGGTGCTCGTCGACGCGCTCAAGGGATTTCAGACCGTCGTCGTACCCGCACAGATACCAACCGTCATTCCTCCCGTGGACCTACAACAGCGCTTCGATCCCAAGGATTACACTGGGACGGGCGTCGAAGGGGGTCGGGCGAGCGGCGTGCCGACTGACGGGAGTGAGGTGTACGCGGAGGCGATCGTGGAAGAGAAGCCAGCGCTGCTTTCGGCCCCGCCGCCGGTTTACCCGGCGCTCTTGAGACAGGCTCGGATTCAGGGTCGGGTGATGGTGCGGGCTATTATCGACACGACGGGGCGGGTCGAGCCCACCTCTGTCAGGATAATCGCGAGCCCCAGCGCGGCGTTCGACCAACCCACCAAGGACTGGGTCCTGAAGGCCCTGTTCCGTCCAGCCCGGTTGCACGGTCAGGCCGTGCGCGTGTACATCAACCTGCCGGTCGATTACTCGGTCACGCCGGCGTCTGGGTCGCCATAGTGGAGTCGCTTTCGTGGCTCCTTGGCACCTATCCCACTATGTTTTGCATACACGACGCCCGGCGTCAGGGCCCCGCGGAGGTGGACCTGTGGTTCTCACGCTCCTCGAATCCAGGTGGAAGACCGGTTTCGCGTCGCTCGCGATCCATTCTGCGATGATCGCCGGGGTCGTGTACGCGACGCCGAACGCCGCCCCGCGCGACGACCAGGTCAGGATGGGCACGACGGTGGTACTGCTCGCGCCTCAGGAGCAGGAGACGGCGGCCGCACCGCCGCCGGCGCAGCTTGCCGACGCGCTCCAAGGGTTTCAGAGCGTCGCCGTATCGGCGCAGATCCCTGTCGACATGCCTCCGGTGGACCTCCAGCAGCGCTTCGATCCCAAGGATTACTCCGGTAGTGGCGTCGAAGGCAGCTGGGCCAGCGGCATTGTGGTGAGCGGGAATGAAGTGTATGCGGAGGCGCTGGTGGAGGAGAGGCCGGCACTACTGTCTGCCCCGGCCCTGGTCTATCCCGCGCTCTTGAGACAGGCGGGGATTCAGGGCCGGGTGATCCTGCCGGCCGTCATCGATACGACGGGGCGGATTGAGCCCGCGTCGGTCAGGATCATGAAGAGCGCGCACCCGGCGTTCGACCAACCCACCAAGGACTGGCTCCTCACCGCCCTGTTCCGGCCGGGCCGGCTGCATGGGCGGGGCGTGCGCGTGTTCATCAACCTGCTCGTCGACTACTCGATCACGCCGTCGTCGGGCTCATACTCGATCACGACATGGTCGGCCTCGCCGTAGTGCCGAGGGCAGGACTCGAACCTGCACGGGAGTCGCCTCCCAAGGGATTTTAAGTCCCTTGCGTCTACCGATTTCGCCACCCCGGCCTGCATGAAACATACGCCGCTCGGTCAGGTCCGCTCGTCGACCTCCGACACCGACAGGGCGAGCACCCCCGCAACGAGCAACGTGCCGGCGAGGACCAAGAGCCCGCTCTCGAATCCCTGCGTGCGCTGCTTCAGGACGCCCATGACCGTTGGCCCGACGAATCCACCGACGTTGCCCACCGAATTGATGAGCGCGATCCCGCCGGCCCCGGCAGTACCGGAGAGGAACATGGTCGGGAGGCTCCAGAACGGCCCCAGCGTGCTCCAGATGCCGGCCGCCGCGACACACAGCGCGAGGAATGCGGGCAGCGGGTGTCTCTGCACGAGGGCGCCCATCGTCAGACCTGCCGCCGCGGCGAAGGCCGGGAGCGCCACGTGGCGGCGCCGCTCCCCCGCGCGGTCCGAATGGCGGGCGATGACCACCATGCTGATCGAGGCCGCGAGGTACGGAAGTGCGGACACGAGGGAGGCGGCCGCGCTGCTCAGCCCCGAGAAGCTCTGGACGATTTGCGGCAGCCAGAACGCCACGCCGTAGAAGCTGATGATGATCGAGAAGTACAGGAGACACAGACGCCACACGCGCCCGTGCGTCAGCGCCTGCCACAACGAGAGCCGTTGGGTGCGCTCGAGCGCCTGCCGCTCCGTTGCGAGCGTCCCTTCGAGCCACTCCCGCTCGGACACGCTGAGCCAGCGGGCGTGTGACGGCCGATCGGGCAGATAGAAGAACGTGGTCACGCCCAGCACCACGGCCGGCAGCCCCTCGACCAGGAAGAGCCACTGCCAGCCGGCGAGCCCGCCCGTTCCCTGGAGCCGCAGGAGCGCCGCCGAGATCGGCGCGCCGACCACGCCCGCGAGGGCGGTCGAGGTGAGGAAGAGGGCGAAGACTCGGGCCCGCTCCCGGGCCGGAAACCAATGCGTGAGATAGAAGATCATCCCGGGGAGGAAGCCCGCCTCCGCCAGGCCGAGCAGGAACCGCACCACGTAGAGCGTGGTCGGCGTTCTGACGAGCATCATGCCGCACGACAGGACTCCCCACGTGACCATGATCCGCGCCATCCAGCGGCGGGCTCCCACCCGGGCCAGAATCAGGTTGCTCGGGATCTCGAACGTCACGTAGCCGGCGAAGAACATCGCGGCGCCGACGCCGTACGCCGCATCCGAGAGCCCGAGGTCCGCCTTCATCTCGAGTGCGGCGAAGGAAATGTTGAAGCGATCGAGGTAGTTCACGATGTAACAGAGAAACAGATACGGGATGAGCCGCGCCGTGACTTTGGTCGTGACGGCCGGCCACTCGCCCTCAACCAAGCCGTCCGCCACGCGCTCCGCCAGACGGCCTCACCGCTGTGATCGACGGCTCGCGCCCGAACGCGGTCGCGAACGCGCGCCGGATCCGCGCGGCGACCTTCGCCTCACCCCTCCCCGTTCGCCCATTCCCTTTGCCCAGCAGCACGAGCACGGCGCCGCCCCATCCGGCACCGGTGAGCCGCGCGCCCAGGGCGCCCGCCCGTCGCGCGGCGGCGACCACCAGGTCGAGCTCAGGCGCGCTGCACTCATAAAGCCGCCGACACGATTCGTGCGACTCGTACAGCAGCTCGCCGAACCGCCGTACCTGACCGCGTGCCAACAGCTGCGCGCCGAACCGGGTGCGCGCCGTCTCGCCCACGACGTGCAGCGCGCGTGACCGCAGCGGCTCGGGGAGGGCGCGCTTCAGGCGCGGCAGCCAGCGCGCCGGCCAGCTTGCGAGCCAGACCAGCTCCGGCAGGTCGAGCTTGAGCCGCGCCACCGCCGCCTCGCACTCGGCGCGCCGCTCGTTCAACGCCCCCGCCGTGAGCTCGTGCCGCGTGCCCGTGTCCACGAGCAACAGGCGCCCCCGTATCGGGATGTGGCGCGCCGCGAGCGACGCGCACTCGAGCAGCAGGGCGTGGCCGGGCCGCGCCAGCGCGGCGCACATCTGGTCCATGATCCCGCAACCCACACCCACGTAATCGTGCTCGGCTCGAAACGCGACGCCGGCGAGCTGGCGGGGGCTGAGTCGAACCGAGGCGAGCAGGCTCAACGCCTTCGCCGCGGCGACGGTCAGGGCCGCCGAGGAGGCGAGCCCTGCCCCGACGGGCACGTCGCTCGCGACGGCAACGCGAGCCCCCGCACCCGCCGGCGCGGCGCCGACCGTGTCCAGCTCGCGCATCACGCCTGCGAGGTACGCGCTCCACCCGGTGGCGCGTCCCTCGCGCCAATCGATGCGCGCCCGCTCTCCATCGAGCGTCGAGATCAGCTCGAGCACGCCAGCGTCCGCGGGTCCCACGGCGACCGTGGTGCGCAGCGGCGTCGCCACCGGGAGCACGGGGCCACCGTTGTAGTCGGTATGCTCGCCGATCAGGTTGACGCGACCGGGGGCCGAGGCCGCGGCGCGGGGCGCGACGCCGAAGGTCGCGCGGAACAGCGCTGACGCGTTGTGACGCATGGGTTTGACAAGGATTGGGGCCAATGCTACCGTTGGCCAGCCAATTCCACCACCTCTTCAAAGTCACCCGGAGCCACAACGTATGCGGGCGTGCGTCTGGTACGCGCTGGTGCTGTTTGCCGGGGTCCCGACCCTGCTAAGTGCGCAGGGCTTCGGCATCTACGAGCAAGGAACGTGCGCGATGGGACGCGCCGGCACCGGGGTGGCGGCGCCGTGCTCGGATGGCTCCGCGATGTTCTTCAACCCGGCGGGTCTCGCCGGGCTCACGGGCGCGCACGCCACGATCGGCGTCACGCTGATCGACATTCAAGGTGGCTTCACCGACGATGTGTTTCAGCAGCACACGGAGCTCGACGATCCGCTGATCGGAGTGCCGCAACTCTATATCTCGTATGGGGCTACATCCAAGCTTGGCATCGGCGTCGGGTTGTTTGCCCCGTACGGGCTCGAGACCAGATGGCCGATGACGTTCGACGGGCGGTTCGCGGGCTACAAGAACTATCTGCGCTCGATTTACATCCAGCCCACGCTCGCCTACCAGCTGACACCGCGGCTGTCCCTGGGCGGCGGCCTCGACATCGTGCTCGGGAAAGTGGAATTGAACCAGCGCCTGGACCTCGCGCAGGCACCGGTTCCCGCGAGCATCCTTCCGGTCTCGCCGGGGATGCCGCCGGCGGTGTTCGGGCAGTTCGGGATCGCGCCCGGGACGGATTTCGCCAACACCCACCTCGAGGCGACGAAGACGACCGTCGGAGCGCATTTCGGGGCGATTTTCAAGGCGAGCGACCAGCTCTCGTTCGGCGCGAACTTCCTCACCCAGGCGAAGTTCGAGTACTCGGGCACCGCCAGCTTCAATCAGGTGCTGACCGGCCTGGTCGTCCCAGCGAGCCTGACGGTCGGTGCACTCACGATTCCCGCCGGCACGCCGATCGATGTTCTCCTCGGCGCCCCCGTCACGAGCGGCGGTCTCGGCCTGTTCGACCCGGCGACGGGCGTGTTCAGAACGCAGCCGGTCACCACAACGATCAGGAATCCCGCGCAGCTCGAGCTGGGCGTGGCCTACAAGCTGGCGAACGGCTGGACGCTGCTCGGCGATTACCAACTCACCTGGTGGAGCCAGTTCGACGAGCTCGACATTACGTTCCCCCAGGACGCCTCGGGTCTCTTGAGTCGCAAGCTGTTCGAGAACTACCAGAATACCAGCGGGTTCCGGTTCGGCGCGGAGTGGGCCAAGAGCGCGAAGTGGACGTTGCGGGGCGGGTACCTGCATCACGACGGTGCGGCTCCGGCCGAGACAGTGACGCCGCTCTTGCCCGAGGGCCAGCGCAACGAGTTCACGGCGGGCGCGACCGTGAAGCTCGCGAAGTCGCTGACGGCGGACCTTGCGTATCAGTTCGTCCGCCAAGGGGACCGGCGCGGCCGCACTCGAGAGCCGATCTTCAACCAGGTGCCGACGACCGGGTCGAACAACGGCCTCTACACTCTCCATGCGCACCTCTTTGGGGTGTCGCTCGGCTACGCGTTCTAAGGGAGCCCGACGATGACGCACCGCCGTGGGTTGCTCGCCGCCGGTATCAGCCTGGTGCTTGCCGCCGCGGGCTGCCATGAAGACGACTTGATCCGCCCGCCCGTCCCTCCATACACGGGCGGCTCCATGTTCCAGCGCTACGTATCCGTGGGGAACAGCATTACCGCCGGCTTTCAGTCGGGGGGAATAGACAGCTCCACGCAGCTGCAGTCATACGCGGCGCTGGTCGCGAGCGCGATGGGAACGCCCTACTACTACCCCGGCCTGAACTGGCCAGGTTGCCCGCCGCTATTCACCAACATCTTCACCGGCGCGCGGGTCGCGGGTGGAACAAGCATGACGTGTCTGTTCCGCAGCCCGAACATTCCTCCCTTCTTAACCAACGTCGCCGTCCCGGGCGCCGAAGTGATCGATGGCATCTCGAACTTCCCGA
>QHUK01000067.1 GCA_003222085.1 Gemmatimonadota bacterium | reverse complement strand
AGATCGGGGGCAGGGAATCGAGGCGGGTGATCCTGTTCTGCGTCCAGTTGACGCCCGCCGTCAGGTCGAGTGCACCGGCGCCCACCGCGGGGACACGCAGGTTGGCCGTGAGATCCACGCCCTCGGTGCGGGTGTCCAGGCCGTTGATGAAGTACTGGGCGCCCCCGACGCCGGTGATGCCGCTGTCCGCGAGAATCCGTAACGTGCTGTCCTGACTGAAGGTCCCGCTGAGCATGATTCGGTGCTTGATCTTGATGTAGAAGTAATCTGCCGTGACGGTGAAGTTGGTGGACGGCGAGACGGCGACCCCACCACTCAAGTTCACCGACGTTTCGTCCCGCAGCGGCTTCGCGCCGAGCACCTGCGAGGCACGGGCGCCAACGGGGAAGATGCCGACCTGCACCGGAACGCCGCTGATGACGTTGGTGACCAGCTTACTGAAGTACTCCTGGCTGATCCCCGGAGCGCGGAACCCCGTGCTCGCGGCGCCACGGAGCGTGAACTGCTTCGACGGCTGATAGCGCAGCGCCACCTTCCCGGTTACTCGGGAGCCGAAGTCGCTGTAGTGCTCGAACCGTCCCGCGACGTCCGCGAGCACGTGCGTCGAGAGCTCAGTCTCCGCGTCCAGGTACGCGCCGAAGTTCGTGCGGTGGCGGTCGGACGTGTCCGACGGTGTAAACCCTGGGAACCCCGAAGAACCGCTGACGGACGCGTCGAAGCCGCCGCCGAATTGCGTGCTGTCCCTGCCGTTGACGTACGAGGCCAGCTCACCCGCTTGGATCCGGTACCGCTCCCGGCGGAACGCTGCGCCCATTGCCAGGTTGACGGGTGCCCGCAGGCCCAGGTTCAGGGCCTTGGTCACGTTGGCCTGGGTGATGAATTCCTCGCGCAGCAGCCGGCCGGCATAGAAGGAGGTCTGGTTCGGGATCTCGTCACCCGTGGCGGGTGTGCCATCCGGGCCCGGGGCGGGGTCGGAACAAGGGTTGAGCGTTAGACACGGTCCCAGCGACGGGTTGAGGGTGTTCGTCAGATCGTAATCGAAGTGGTTGTGACCGAAGCTGGCACCCAGGTCCACCGACCAGCCGCCAGCGTTGCCGCGCCACCCGCCCGCGGCCGAATAGTCCGTCACGTGGGGAGAGAACTCTGGGAGGAAGCCTAGGGGGTAGATGTCCGGCCAGTTTCGGTCGTCGTCGCGGACCCGCCTGTAGGCGTTACCTGTGCCGTGGCGAAAACTGTAGCCACCGAAGGCGTAGACCTCGCTCGTGCCCGCGACGTTCAGCGGCATGCGGAAGTTCCCCAGGGTCAAGACGTCCTTCTCGAGCCCGTCACCCCAGTGGTAGCTCGGCTGCGGAACCGGGTTGCGCTGCACCACGACCTGGCCCTGACTGTTGATGGAGTCCGCCAGCCCGGTCACGCTGACGTCACTCGGATCAGCCCACGCCCGGTTGGTCGGCTCGCGGTCGAGGAACTCGCCGAACAGCGAGAGGGAGCCGCGGCCGAGCTTCAGGCCCCAGCCCCCGTTCACGTCCGTCGTGGTGCCGTCGTCGGGGTAGTTGTCGGTGATGAAGCGGCCGGCGTCGACGTTGACGTACGGGGTGAACGGTCCTTCCTTCACCACGAGGTTCACGACACCGGCGATAGCGTCCGAGCCGTACTGAGCCGACGCTCCGTCCCTGAGGACTTCCATACGGTCGATGGCGCTCTGGGGGATCGTGTTCAGGTCCACGCCGCTCGAGCCGGCGCCCATCCCGTACGTGAAGTTGTTCACGAGGGCGGTCTGATGCCGCCGCCAACCGTTCAGCAGCACCAGGGTCTGGTCAGGGCTCAGGCCCCGCAAGGTGAACGGGCGGCCGATGTCCCCAGCGTCGGTGACGCTTTGGTGCGGGAAGTTTACAGAGGGGGCGAGCTGCTGCAGGATCTGGCTCGTCTCCGTCGTCCCCGTCCGCTTGATGTCCTCGGCCGTGAAGACGTCCACCGGCACCGGCAGCTCCTCCGCTGCTGTGTGCCGCGCCCGCGAGCCGACCGTCACGTTGACGGGCGCGAGCTCGATGGGCTGTCCCCGCAACGTGAAGTCCTGCCGCGTCGGCTGCGCTCCGCTTACGGTCACGCGCATGGTCTGGGGGACGTAACCGAGCAGCCGTGCGCGCACGGTGTGCGTCCCGGAGGGAATGCCCCGGAGCTCATAGTCTCCTTTCTCGTTCGTTGTCGCGCTCGCGCCGAATGCCTCGATGCTGACGGTCACGCGCCCAAGCGGCGCGCCCGCGCTGTCGGCCACGTGCCCCCGGATGACGCCTCCCTGCGCGAAAAGTCGATGAGTGGATGCGAGCAGGAGCAGGATCGCGCAGAGCGCGAGCTGCGAAGGACGCTTTCCCACAATGCCTCCTCGGGCAATGCGTATGGAGTTCACGACGGCGAGCAGCACGAAGCAACCCAATATGCTGCCGCGCGAACGATGACCCCGCAAGAAGGAAGGCGGCTGAGCCCCGAGGTTCGGGCGTTCGTGCCAAAACGAACCCCGGGGGCCAGCCCAAGTGCAGCGGGACCGGAGCTCAGTAACTAAAGCGGAGCGTGGCTCCCACCGTTCGCGGCTGGTTGGTCAGGTAGCCCACGCGGGCGCGCCTCCCCCGCTCCCGGTCGAGCGCCAGAAAGGCTCGCTCGTCGGTCAGGTTGTTGCCGAAGACCGTTAGCTCCCAACGCTCCCGCGTCACGCCGACGCGCAGGTTGAAGAGATTGTAAGCCGGCAGCAGAGGATCGAACGTGAACGTGGACTGCGTCAGCGGTCCGCCGATCGTGTGGGCTCCGAAGGTGGTCAAGTCGACGGTGCCGTAACCCGGAGCCTCGTCGTCGATCAGCGTGTAGCGCGAGCCCACGTACTGATCGCTGGCGCCGATAAACACCCGCGACCCGGCGCCCACCGACCACCTATAGGTGACGGCCGCGGACCACTGCACCTGCGGCACGGTGGGCAAGCGGTTGCCGTCTTGGATGGCCGAGATCACGTTCCCCGCCACGTCTTTCAAGCTCGACCGCAGCTTGGAGTTGTCGAGGCTGAGAGAAGTGGAAAAGTCGAGGTGCTCGTTTGGGCTGGCGGTGACCTCCGCCTCGATGCCGGTGCTCCGGGCCTTGGGCGCGTTCAGGATCAAACGCGATGAGCACTGGCCCGCGGTCACGGTCAGCTGGAGGTCGCGGATGTCCATGTAAAACGCTGACAGATTGATCGAGGCGCGGCCGCCCGCCACCTCGGACTTGGCCCCCACCTCATAGTTCCACGCCGTCTCATCCTTCCAAGAGGGATGGCCGCTGTACGTGATGGAGTCCTGCCGTGTGCACAGCGGGAGATTGAGAGGATCGTTGATCCCGCCCAGGCGGAACCCGCGCGACGCCTGAGCATTGAGGGTAAGCGCGTCCGACACCTTGTAGCTGGCGATGAAGCGCGGCGCGACACCGTTGGCCTTCGTCGAGCCAGGTTGCGACAGCAGGGCCTTCCCCGTGCTGTCTTGGGCGAAGATGCCGTCGAAGATCTGCTGGCGGCTCTCGTCGAAGTCGTAGTACCGCAGGCCGCCGGTGAGGGCAAGCCGCTCAGTCACGGAGAGCGTCGCCTCGCCGAACGCGGCGTACTGCCTCAGATCGTAAGAGAGGGTGGACCAGAACAGGTGGTCCTTGGGCGCCAGCAGTCCCTGAGTGAAGCCGTAGGGAGCGCCAAGGATGGGCGCGGCGAGCGTGTCAAACCCCGACACGAACAGGTCCTGGGCGTAGTGGCGCTTGTTCTTGCTGTAAAAGCCGCCCACGAGCCACTTGACGCGATCTCGGCCGCCGGACAGGCGCAGCTCCTGCGTCCACACCTTGGAGTTGGTGGAGTCGTCGAGCGGCGCGTCAAGCGTGTAGATGTTCGCCGGGAGACCGATGGTGCCCCCCGTGATGCTCCCGGTCAGGGCGGTCGCATCGCGAACGACCAAGATGTCGCGGTGGGTATAGGAGGTGATCGAGGTCAAGCTCACGGGTCCGGCGTCGTATTTCAGGTTCAGGTCGGTGAGCAGGAACTGGTCGGTGAAAGGCTCCTCGCTCTGGGTGAAGAGCTGACGCTCGCCCAGCGTCACCGCGGGCCGGGTGGTGGTAAAAGGGTTGGCCAGGATGTTGAAGGCGTCGATGCGGTTCCAGCCGTCCATCTTCACGTCTTGATAGACAATCCGCGGAGTCACACTGAAGCGCTGGCTCGGGACGATGCGGAAGGCGGCCCGCACGCCGGTGCGCTCGCCGCCATTGACATCTTGGTTGATTCTCAGGTTGGGCTGCACCGCGTCCATGTAGCCCGGCAGGCGGTTGCTGTAGCCCGCCACCCGGAAGGCGACCTTGTCTCCCATTGGCACGTTGAAGCCGAGCTTGGCACTACTGCCCGGGGCGCCGCGGTCGATCGCGCTGCCGCCCACCTCGCCAAAGGTGCTGCTCTCGCCGAGCTCGGGCTGATTGCTGATGTAGCGCACCGTGCCGCCGAGTGAGCCCGAGCCGAACAGCGTCCCCTGAGGACCGCGCAGTACCTCCACGCGGGAGACGTCGAACAGGTCCAGGTCCGGCGTGAACAGCGAGAGGGAGATGGGTACCTCGTCCAGATAAGCGCCTACCTCTTCCTTGACCCCGGGCTGGTCCCGGGCGATCTGCCCGGACGAAGCTCCGCGGATGGCGGGCTGACTCTGACCGGGGCCCAGGTTCTGCACGGCGAGCCCGGCCACGTTGGCCGCGATCGCCTCGATATTGTCCGCCCCGCGCGCGCGGAGCACGTCCGCGGTGGCGGCGACGACGGAGAAGGGCACCTCCTTGACCTCCTGCTCGCGCAGCATGGCCGTGACTGTGACGGCTTCGAGCGTCAGCGGCTGCAGCACGAGGTCGAGCAAGACGGCCGCGCCCGCCGCGACCCGCACGTCCTTCTGAGACGCTGCTCGCTGGCCGAGCAGCGACGCGGAGACGGTGTACGCGCCCGGCGCGAGGTTGGAGACGGTGTAACTGCCGTCGGCGGCCGTGGTCGCGCGGCTGGTAGCGCCCGTGCTCTGGTTCGTCGCCCGAACCATGGCTCCCGACGCTGCGACACCGCCGGCGCTGCGCACCACACCGCTGATCCGGCCGGTCTGGGCATCCACCGGGATGCCGTACAGCAGGGCGGCGAGTGCGGCGAAACTCAGGAACCGGCTTCCAGCGGTGACCATAGAACCCTCCTCGACGCGTGGGCCTGGCAAGGCGAATGAAGCGGCCGCCTAGCTTGCGCGCGATTCGGGACCTTCGCAAGGAGGGGAAAAGTCGTGGAGCGACGCGGGACTTCAAGCGGGGAGTAACTTAATGGTCATGTTCGACGTTGCCGTCGTCGGCGCCGGCCCTGCCGGCGCGACCGCCGCGCTCGCCCTCGCCCGACGCGGGCTCTCGGTCGTGCTGCTCGAGCGCGACACGCTTCCCCGCTACAAGACCTGCGGCGGCGGTCTGGTCGGCCGCGCGCTCGCGCTACTGCCGCCGGAGGTCGAGCCGGTGCTCGAGCGGCGCTGCGGCCGGGCAGCGCTCCATTTGCTCGACGCGAACCAGCATTACCGCGCCACGCGCGATCCGCCCGGCCCGCCGATCATGGCGATGACCATGCGCGACCGGCTGGACCACGTGCTCGCGTCGGCCGCCGCCGCCGCCGGCGCGACGCTCCGCGCGGCCTGTTGCGTGCGCGGCGTCACCCTGGGGCCGCGGCACGTCCGCCTCGAGACCGACGCGGGTCCGGTGACGGCGGCGTTCGTGATCGCGGCGGACGGCGCCACGGGCGAGCTCGCCCGGCTCGGAGGGTGGGGCGACGGGCGACACCTCATCCCCGCGCTCGAGTACGAGGTGCGCGTGGACGACGCCACGCTCGACCGGTTCGCGCGGGCGCCCCGCTTCGACGTGGGTGTCGTCCCACACGGGTACGCCTGGGTGTTTCCCAAAACGGCGCACCTCTCAGTGGGTGTGCTGACGACACACCGCGGCGCGATCAACCTGCATCGGCAGCTCGAGGAGTACCTGCGTCTGATCGGGCTCGCGCCGCAGGCAACGGAGCGCCACGGCTTCGTCATCCCGATACGCCCGCGCGCCGGGCCGCTCGCGCGCGAGCGGATGTTGTTGGTCGGAGACGCGGCGGGCCTTGCGGACCCGGTGACGGCGGAGGGGATCAGTCCGGCGGCGCGGAGCGGCGGGCTCGCGGCGGACGCGATCATCGCAAGCGAGCTGGACCCGCCGCGCGCGCGCGCCGGCTACCACGCGGCACTCCGGCCGCTGCTCGACGAGCTGCGCGTCGCGCGCGCTCTCGCCCGCCTGCTGTACGAGCACCCGCGCGCACGCCGCTGGATGTTCCGGCGGGTGGGTCAGCCGCTCGTCGAGGCGATCACCGACGTCTTCATGGGCGTGCGCACGTACCGCGGATCGGTGGCGGGCTTTCTCTCCGCCCTGGCGCTCCGTCCCAGCACGCGCTCGTACACGGCGAGCTCCTGACGCGCGATCCGCGGCCAGGCGAACCCGGCCGCTTTCGCGACGCCGGCACGCCCCATCGCCGCGCGGCGCTCCGGGTCGCCGAGCAGGGCGATCGTCGTGTCCGCCCACACCCTCGGGTCGTCCGGCGGGATGACCACCGCCTCCTCGCCGCCGTCGATCACCGAGCGAAAGCCGAGGTTATCTGAGACGATCATCGGCGTGCCGCATGCCATCGCCTCGAGCAGCGTGACTCCGAACGACGCGATCGTCGTCGGGCAGAGATACAGATCGGCCGAGCCGTAGTACGCGGGGCGGTTGTCCAACACTTGTCCCACGAAGCGCACGCTCGGACCGAGCTCCCGGGCCCGTCGCACGTAATAGCGACGCCACGGCCCGTCTCCCACCACGGTGAGCACCGCGCCGGGAAAGCGCGCCAGGATGCGCGGCATCGCGTCGAGCAGCGTCCCCAGTCCGTTGCGCGGCTCGATGCGCCCGAGGAAGAGGAGCCGCGGGTGCTCGCCGAGGGTGTCCATCGGGCGCCGGCCCCGCCCGTTGGGCCGAAAGAAAGTCGTATCCACGCCGTTCGGGATGATGTCCCACTGCGCGCGGAAGTAGCGCGCGTTCGCGTCCACCACTGGCGGGCTCACCGCGATCGTCGCCGCGTGGCGGTCGAGGATCCGCTGCAGCGGCCGCCGGAAGACCCGGCAGCCGATCGAGCGGCGAAACCACGAGTGGAACGTGGCGACCACCGGGATGCCGACGCGCCACGCGGCGAACGGCGCGGCCAACCCGAGCGTCGGCGCGAGCCCGCCGTGCACGTGCACGATGTCGTAGCGGCCCGCTCGGAACAGCTCCTCCAGCCGTCCCCGCAGCCGCCAGCCGGTGGTCACGCGGGACACGCCGCCGTTCGAATAGATCACCCGGCTCGTTCCCACCCGGCGCACGAACTCGGCGTCCGGATGGTCGCCCATGTGGGACGTGACCACCGTGGTCGGGTGCCCCCAGCTGTTCAGCTGGAGGGCGAGGTTGTGCACGTGCTCGGGAACGCCCCCGAGCTGCGGATAGTAGTCCTCGGCCACCAAGGCGATGCGCATCCGGTGAACCTCCGTCACTGTGACCCGGTGGCATGGCCCGCGGTCACGCTCGTTTTGAGGCGGGCAACGGCGGCCAAGACCGCGCCCGGCTCTTCTTCTTGAATGAAGTGACCTGCGGCGGGCACCGAATCGAGCACGAACGCGGGGAGGGTGCGCTCCAGTAATTGCACCTCCCGCGCTCCGACGTCGCCGGCGTGGCGCGCGCCGCCGACCATGAGGCGCACGGGACACCGGACTTGCGGCAGGTGCGGGGCGAGCAGCTCCGGCTCGCGGGCGTTCGCCATCGCGAGATACGCCTTGAGGGTGGCGTCGAGATCGCGCCCGGCCGCGGCCGTGTAGCCCAGGACCACCGAGTCCGTCACCCAACTCGCGTCGCCCGAGGAGTCCATGAGCATGCCTCGGATCTTGCGCCGGATGAGCCGGATCCCGCCCAACAGCTTGATCCACGGCGCCAACCGGAGCGCTCGCTTGAACGCCGGCGTGATGGCTCTCTCGGTGGGCCCGCCCTCGATCGACAACAGCGCCCGCACGAGATCCGGCCGCCGGTAGGCGAGCCGGAACGCCTCGGAGCCGCCGATGGAGTGCGCCAGCACGAGAGCGCGGCGCACGTGCAGCGAGTCGAGCACGGCCGCGATGCGGTCGGCCTGGGCGGTGAGCGAGTAGTTCGCCTTCTCGGGCCGGCCAGATGCGCCGACGCCCAGCGGCTCGATGACGATCGTCCGATAGCCTGCGGTGACGAGCAATGGGACGAGCTTACGAAAACCGAACGCCGAGCCGAAGAGCCCCGGAATGAGCACTACCGGATCGCCGCGACCCGTGAGTTCGACGGACAGGGACTCCGCCGGAGCCACGGCCACCATGAGCGACTGCGGCACCGCGGTACTGTCGGTGAGGAGGAAAAGGGCGAGCAACCACACGCGTTGAGACCCGGGTTAGGGGGATCGAGTCACGCCGACTTTCCGAGGGCCGCCCGCAGCTCCGCGAGCCTGGCGCCGATCGCTTCCGGCGGCACGGTCGCGAGGTCGGGCGGCAACAGCTGACGGCTGGTGCACTCGAAAGCCGCGATGAGACGCTGGTACTCGAGCTCCAGCGGATACGACGGTGGCTGGAAGTCGCGGATCAGCTCGCGCAACAGCGCGGCGCTCAAGATCTTCTGACCCCCCGCCGCCATGCGCCGGCTGCCGCGCACCAGGATCGCTTCGAGGTCGGCCGCGGAGAGCGCGTCATGGCTTTCGCCGAGCAACGCCGCCGCATCGACTCCCGGCTCAAGCCCGATCCCCAGCCGCTCCCGCAGCAGCTCGAACACCTTCACACGCTCCTCGATGGTGCCGGGCGGGAAGAGCGCCAGATGCTCCTCCGCACGGCCCTGACGCTTCAGGTCCACCGGTACCAGGTCGGGCCGGCTGGTCATCAGGAACCAGATCACTTTGCCGCGACGGCGGGTGTCGCCCATGAAGGCCGCCAGCGAGGCGAACACCCGCTCGGAAACCCCCGAGTCCGCTCCGCCCGTTTCGCGGGTGCCGAGGGCCGCGTCGGCTTCGTCCACCACCACCGCGATTGGGCCAATCGCGTCGAGCAGCGCCAGGACGCGCTCCAGGTTGGCCTCGGTCTGCCCCTGCCACTTGGAGCGGAAGTTCAAGAGCTCGACCACCGGGATGCCGATCTCCTTCGCGAAGCATTGGACGATGAAGCTCTTGCCGGTGCCCACCGGCCCGCAGATCAGGTAGCCCATCGGCACCACATCGAGCCGTCCCTGCGACAACGCGCGCGCCGTCTCTCGCAGGAGCGCTTTCGCGCCCTCGTGCCCGGCGACCGCGTCGAGCCCGACGAGGCTCGTCATGAACGTCAGCAGGCCGCCGCTCGCCTCCTCGATCAGCCGCTTCTTTTCGCGCGTGAGCGCGTCCTGATCGAGGGGGGCGCCACCCGCTTCGGCTTCCGCGAGCAGGCTCTCGAGGTGGAGGCGCGTGAGACCCGCCGTGAGAATCGCGACGCGCCGGGCGTCCACCGCGGCGAACGTTTCGGGACGGCTGCCGCGTCCTGCAAGATACGCGTACCGCTCCTGCTCGTCCGGCACGGGAACGGCGATCTCGAACGTGCGCGCGTCGCTCACGAGCGCGGCCGAGAGCGTCGCCGTGGTCTCTACGAGCAGACAGAACGTCACGCTGCGCTGCAGGAACACGGGCTCGCTCGCCCAGCGGCGCAGCGTGACGATCGCCCCGCGATCCTCCGCCGGAAGCTGCCCCGGCTCCCCCGCGGGTGCCACGGTTTCTCCGTAATCGATGAGCACCGCGGCCGAAAACCGCGGGTTCCCGCCGAGCTGATAGCGCAGGTAGGTCTCGATCAGCTGCAGCGCCCGGTCGGGATCGCGCGGCTGCACCTGGGCCAGATTGGTCCCGCCGAGCTTATCGTACGCCTTGAGCACCATCTTGAAGTCGTTCTCGACATCACGATCCGAGAACCCGATCCCCGCGCCACGGTCGTACGTGACGATCGCCGAGCGGTCGTTCAAGATCACCTGACCAAGGCAGTCGGCGATGGTGCCGAAGCGCCGGGCGCCGAGGGGATGGAGGTCGCGCACCCCGGGTCCGTGCAGGATGAAGAAGTCGATACCGCGCTGGCGGATGCGCCGCTGAAGCGTCTTGGCCCAGCTGGGAAGGGACGGCAGCTCGCTCATCGCGCCGAGACTACCACGAGGCCCGAGACTCTGTCAACGACGCGGGCCACGGCATATTACCGGGCATGCGGGCCCTCTGGCTGGAGGATCGCCGCCTGCGCGCGCGGGCCGACGTTTCGATCCCCGAACCGCCGCCCGGCGAGGCGCTCGTGCGTGTGCTCTGCGCCGGCATCTGCAACACCGACCTCGAGCTGACGCGCGGGTACTACCCGTTCACCGGAATCCCGGGCCACGAGTTCGTCGGCGTCGTCGAGCAGGGACCCGCGGCGCTCGTGGGCCGGCGCGTCGTCGGTGAGATCAACGCCGTATGCGGCGCGTGCGGCGCGTGTCGTGCCGGCCGGCGCACCCACTGCGAGCGCCGGACGGTGCTCGGCATCGTGAGCCGGCACGGCGCGTTCGCCGACTACCTCGTCCTGCCCGCCGAAAACCTGCATCCGGTCCCGGACGCCGTGTCCTCGGACGCCGCCGTGTTCACCGAGCCGCTCGCCGCCGCGCTCGAGATCCAGGAGCAGGTCTCGATCGGCCCCCGCGACCGCGTGCTGGTGGTGGGCGACGGGAAGCTCGGCCAGCTCGTGGCGCAGACGCTCGCGCTCACCGGCTGCGCCCTGCTCGTGGTCGGACGGCACGACGCCAAGCTGTCCCTGCTCGCCGCGCGGGGCATTGAAACCGGGCGCGCCGACCGAGCGCCCCGCGGAGAATTCGACGTGGCCGTCGAGTGCACCGGGAATCCCGAAGGCTTCGCCGTGGCTCAGCGCGCCGTCCGACCCCGCGGCACGGTGGTGCTCAAGAGTACCTATGCCGGTGCGCTGGCCCTCGATGCCTCAGCGGTCGTGGTACAGGAGCTGACGCTCGTAGGCTCGCGCTGTGGGCCGTTCGCGCCGGCGTTGCGATTACTCGTAGAGGGACGGGTGGCGGTCGAACCGTTGATCCACGCGCGCTACCCGCTCGCCGAAGCCCTCACGGCGTTCGAGCATGCGCAGCGCCCCGGCGTGCTGAAGGTGCTGCTGGACGTCGGCTAGACCGGCTTCCGAGGCGCGCTACGCCTCGCGGAAGACGAGCTCGGTGGTGATGTCGATCGCCTTGTGCAGCGACCGGTAGACCGGACAGAACTTCGCGAATACGCCGTGCGTGCGTTCGGCCGTGGCGCGCTGCTCCGCCGAGGCTCTGAGATGCAGCCGCACGTGAATGCGTCGAATCACGAGGACCTTGTCGTCAGCTTCCTCGATTTCCCCAACCGCCTCGCCCGTGAGGCGGTCCCCGTCGGCTCTGACGTCGCGCGCCTCCAGCGCGCCTCCGAAGGTGCCTGTAAGTCAGCCGGCCGTCGCCGCGACGACGTAGTCGAGCGTGGTGGCACGCGGTTCGAGCGTGCCGGGCGCAACCTTGTAGTGCTCAGCCACCGCGCCGTGGACACCGAAGACGACCGGCTGCGACTCACCGGGGAGGAAGGCGCGGCGCACCGGTCCTTTGACTCGCTCAATCCGAACCTCAGAGCGGTACACGACTCGGGACATAGCATCACCATGTCAGCTGTGTTCAGGTGAGTAATGGTGAATCCGGCACCACGGTTCCCGCGAGGACTCCTCGGCGGTGTCGAGGTGACGCGACACCGCATCCTCAAACGAGAGTCGTCCGAATGTTGATCTCCGACGTGAGAGTCCGATGGACCGGACACTTGTTGGCGATCTCGAGTAGCCTGGTACGCTGCTCCTCGGTAAAGTCGCCGGCGAGCGTGATCTCGCTCTCGATCCGATCGAGCATCCCCTGTCCGGTTTCACATTCGGCGCAGTCCTCGGCGTGGATCCTCGAATGACGGAGGCGAACCGTCACACCTCTCAGGGGCCAGCCTTTCCGTCGCGCGTACAGCGCGATCGTCATGGACGTTCAGGCGCCGAGGCCCGCCAACAGCAGCTCGTACGGTCCAGGCCCCCGGTCGGTCCCCCCGGCGGACACCGGCTCGTCGGCGATCAGGTGATGACGCCCTGCCGTAATCTCCTGGGCGAATCCATTCGGACCCCCACGCACTACCACCACGCCTTGCTCGTCCATACTGACCATGAGAGACCTCCGTTGGAAGGCTGCCCGTCGAGCGGGCGGCGAATGGCCAGGGGCAGAATCGAACTGCCGACACCGGGAAACGAGCACCCACCCCGAGCGCCCACCGCCCGCTAATCTACGCGTTCCCACCACTTCCCCATTGTGCTCGCTCAAGAGTCTCGGTTGCGCTTAGCCTGAGGTGCCGCCGATACGCCCGGCAACGATGGCTTCCAAACGCTTCTTCAGTCGGCCCAGGTAAATGGCGGGAGGCTCCAAGAGCGGAATTGCCGGCTGAACACGGGGCCTGACCCGAGCGAGCAGGTCCAGCGCCACTCGCGCCGATAGGGCGTGCGGCAGGTCGAAGTCTCTAAGACGGGACTCGACTGGGAGGCTGCTCTGCCAATTGCTGTGGTTTTCAATGTAGCGGAGGACTCGCCCCAGCACGCCCCTCGTCTTCTCGTCGGCAACGAAACCAGCGTACTGGTCGATCAAGCGCTCCGGCGTCAGCTCAGCCGAGCGACACATCTGTCCGAATGCGTAGATGTTGAGGGACTCAGCCTCTCGAAAGATGGCATTGGCGACCAGACCATCCAGGCCGAGCCTGAGACCGCAATCGACGAGAGCCCGGATGTAGCGCGTCTCGCAGGAGGATTGCCCACCGGATTCGTGGTTGTTGGGCTTCACGAAGCCGTCATCGGCTTCGTCCACGAGGAAATACGGCCAACCAATCAGTGGGCTGACTCCTCGCTTTCGCAGCGTCTCAATATCTTGTGCAGCGGGATAGAGCTCTGGCTTCAGCCCCGCTCGCGAGTAACGGCTCAGGGCAAGCGACCGGTAGTAGTTATGGAGAGGGAAAGACACGCCACTCCTGGGCCCAAGCAGGCCGGGTGCCGCCACGGCAGCGCGCGACAGTTTGACCTCCTGCTCCCAAAAGCGCAGGCTGGATGGCGATGGAAAGCCCTC
>QHUK01000016.1 GCA_003222085.1 Gemmatimonadota bacterium | reverse complement strand
GCATGCCGATTGTCGTCGGCCTGCGGACGGTGGGATAACCCGCCATGATGCGGATCCCGTTCTCGTATATCTGGCGGAGCCTTTGGGCCCGCCGCCTCACCACGGCGCTCACCGTCGGCGGCGTGGCGCTCGTGGTATTCGTGTTCGCCGGCGTACTCATGCTCGCCCGCGGCCTGGAAGCGGCCCTCATCGAGACCGGCTCGCCCGACAACGTCATCGTGCTCAGGCGCTCGGCGACGTCCGAGCTGTCGAGTCAGATCGACCGGGCCACGGCGGACGTGCTCGAAGTCGAGAGCGGCGTGGCGCGGGGGGCCGAAGGTCGCGCGCTCCTGTCGCGGGAAGGGGTCCTGGTCATCGACCTCTACAAGAAGAAGAGCAACGCGCTCGGCAACGTGTCGATTCGGGGCGTGTCCCCCCGGGCGCTGGAGCTCCGGCCCGGAGTCCACATCGTCCAGGGACGGCCTTTCCAGTTCGGTACCCACGAAGTGGTCGTGGGGAAGGGCATCGCCACGCTGTTCAAGGGCGTGGCCCTCGGGGCGGAGCTCGCCTTCGGCGGCGACCGCTGGACGGTCGTCGGCATCGCCGACGCGGGCGGCACGGCCTTCGACTCCGAGATCTGGGGCGACGTCGATCAGTTCATGCAGGCGTTCGGGCGCCCGGTGTATTCGTCTGTGACGTTCCGTCTCGCCCAACCCGGCGGCTTCGACCAGCTCAAAGCCCGACTCCAGGCCGACCCCCGCATGCAGTACGTCGAGCTCAAGCACGAGCGCGATTACTACCAGGAACAGTCCAAGACCCTTGCCACGTTCATCCGGACGCTCGGAATCGTCGTGACCACGATTTTCAGCTTCGGGGCCATGATCGGGGCGATGATCACGATGTACGCGGCGGTCGCGAACCGTACGGTCGAAGTGGGCACCCTCCGAGCCCTCGGGTTCAGGCGACGGAGCGTCTTGGGAGCGTTCCTGGTCGAGTCCGTGGTGCTCGCGCTCGTGGGCGGCGCCCTCGGGGTCGCGCTCGCCGCGCTCCTGTCGTTCGAGCGGATTTCCGTCGTCAACTTCCAGAGTTTCTCGGAGATCGGGTTCGGGTTCGCACTCTCGCCCGGCGTGATCGCGCGCGCCCTGGTCTTCGCCGTGGTGATGGGCGTGGTCGGGGGCTTCCTCCCGGCGGTGCGGGCCGCGCGCCTGAACATCGTCAACGCCCTGCGGGCGACGTGAGGCTGACGCCGCTCGCTGCGCACACCCCGGAAGCGGTGCGCGCGGCGCTCGCGGCCCGCGGCTGGGACGCCCAGCCCGCCTGGTTCGCCGCGACCGGCATACAGGCCCTCGTCATCCTCCTCGACGAGATTACGGAGACGGAGCGCGAAAGCCTGGTGCGTTGGGGCGCGAAGGCCGGCGCCGACGTGCTCACCGGAGAGGGATGGGCGCTGGTGGGTGCGCCTGCCAGCCGCCTCGCACCGCTCGCGCGCCCCGACCGTCTGCCGCCCGGCCTCGAGCGCCTGGCGCCGGAGCTGGGCCGCTTCCTCGCGAGCTACGCCGAGCCGCCGCGCCGCTGGCCCGTCGCCGGGGGCAGCGTTGTGAGCCTCGATCACCCCGTCCTCATCGGCATCGTGAATGTGACGCCGGACTCGTTCTCGGACGGCGGGCGCTTCGCGACGGTGGACCGCGCGGTGGCGCAGGCGGAGCGGCTCGTGGCCGACGGGTGCGAGCTGCTGGATATCGGGGGTGAGTCCACGCGGCCCGGCGCCGCACCGGTGCCGGCCGAGGAGGAGATCGGGCGAGTGACGCCGGTGATCGCGGAGCTCGTGCGCCGGGGTTTGGGCCCCGTCTCGGTGGACACGCGCAAGGCGGGCGTGGCGCGCGCCGCGCTCGCCGCCGGCGCGGCGGTGATCAACGACGTGTCGGGGCTGGCGTTCGATCCCGACCTCGCGCGGGTGGTGGCGGAGGGAGGGGCCGGGGTGATCGTCATGCACATGCGCGGCACGCCCGACACCATGGACTCGCTCGCCGTGTACGGGCACGTGGCGGCGGACGTGGCGGCGGAGCTCGGCGCCGCGGCGGCGCGGGCGGAGGCCGGGGGCGTCGCGCGGGAGCGCATCGTGGTGGACCCGGGTTTCGGGTTCTCGAAGACCCCCGAGCAGAACTTCCGGCTGCTCGATGAGCTGGCAACGGTGGTCGGCTTGGGCTATCCTGTAGCGGTGGGACCGTCCCGGAAGCGGTTCCTCGGGGCCGCCACCGGGCGGCCGGTCGAGGACCGCGATCGCGCCACGGCCGTGGCGTGTGCCCTCGCGTGGGAGCGCGGTGCGCGCCTGTTCCGGGTGCACGACGCTGGCGTAGCGCGCGAGGCGCTGCGGGTAGCCGGTGCGACGACGAGCCCAGATTGAACCTCGAAGCCTACCAGTTCCTTATCCCCCGGTTTTGGCCGGACGTGGTCGAGATCATCCTCGTCGCGTTCGTGATCTATCGTTTCCTCCTGTTTCTCGTGGGGACGCGGGCGATGCAGATCGTCGTCGGCGTGATGATTCTGTCGGTCGCCTACTTCGGCGCCCTGCTCGCGAAGTTCACCATGATCAGCGCGCTCCTCTCGTACGTGTTCACGTTCGGCGCGTTCGCCGCCGTGGTGGTGTTCCAGCCGGAGCTGCGGAACGCGCTGGCGCGGCTCGGCCAGTCCCGCTTCATGCGCCGCTTTTCGCAAAGCGAGCGCCAGTCCGTGGCCGAGGAGATCGGCGAAGCCATGGACCGGCTGTCGCGCGCGGGCACGGGGGCCATCATCGCCGTGGAAGGCGACATCGGGCTCGAGGAATTCATCTCGTCGGGGGTGCCGATGGAGGCCAAGGTCTCCGCCGATCTCCTGACGACCATCTTCACCCCCTACTCTCCGTTGCACGACGGAGCGGTGCTCGTCCGCGGCGACCGGATCATCGGGGCCGGGTGCGTCCTGCCCCTCACCCAATTCAAAGTCGCCGATAAGTCGCTCGGCACCCGGCATCGCGCCGCGCTCGGTCTCTCCGAAGAGACCGATGCCACGGTGCTGGTGGTCTCGGAAGAGACCTCGACGATCTCCGTGGCGAGCCACGGGTTGCTGCACCGCCATCTGACCGCGCCGCAGGTGCGCGATCTCCTCTCCGGGGCCATCTCGCACCTCGAAGGCGGCGAACGAGTTACCGCGTCAGCCAGCTGACCCCCCGATTGTTTCACGCTGGGCTCCGGGCTACTTTCCGCGGTTATGGATTTTGGCGCCCTGCCCGAGCGGCTGGCCCACGTACGGGCCGAGATCGCTCGGCGGCAGGCGGCGGCGGGTCGGACCGACCCGGTGACGATCGTCGCCGTGACGAAGGGCTTCGGGCTGGAAGCGGTGGAGGCGGCGCTCGCCGCCGGCCTCGCCGACGTCGGGGAGAACCGGGTGCAGGAGGCGCTGGAGAAGCTCGACACGCCCGTGGGCCGGCAGGCGAAGTGGCACCTGGTCGGGCACCTGCAGCGCAACAAGGCGAAGCACGTGGCCGGACGCTTCGCGCTGATCCACTCGGTGGATTCGGCCGAGCTCGCGGAGGAGCTGGACAAGCGTGCGGGGGGGGGGGCGGCGCACGGCGCCAAGCAGCGCGTGCTGCTGCAGGTGAACGTGGCCGGGGAGACGCAGAAGAGCGGCTGTGCGCCGGCCGACGCGCCGGCATTGGCGCACCGCGTGGCCGCGCAGCCGCATCTGGCGCTCGAGGGATTGATGACGATCGCGCCGTTCACCGACGACCAGGACGTGCAGCGACGGACGTTCCGCGGACTGCGCGTGCTGCGGGACGCCTTGCAGGAGGAGGGGCTGTGGCTGCCGACGCTCTCGATGGGGATGTCCGCCGATTACGGCATCGCCGTGGAGGAGGGGACGACGGTGATCCGGTTGGGGACCGTCCTGTTCGGCCCGCGGGGGGCAGTGACGACGTGAGCGGCGACGCGTTCCACCTCACGCCGCACGACGTGCGCAAGCAGGACTTCCGCCGCAGCCTGCGTGGCTACGAGCCGCTCGGCGTCGAGGACTTCCGCGTGCGCGTTGCGGACGAGCTCGAGCGGATCCTGCGCGAGAAGTCGGTGCTCGAGGAGCGGCTGGCGGCGCTCGGAGAGCAGGTGGCCGTGTATCGAGAGCGCGAGCGCGCCATGAACGAGGCGCTCGTCGCGGCGCAGCAGCTGCGCGAGGAGACCCGCGCGGCGGCCCAGCGCGAGGCCCAGGTCATCGTGCGGGAGGCGGAGGCCGAGGCGCGGCGCGTCCTCGAAGAGGCGCGCGCCGCTCAGGGCGAGGTCCAGCGGCAGAGCGCCGACGTCGAGCGCCAGTTCCAGGCCTACGTGGCGGGATTTCGCGCGCTGCTCGAGCGCCAGCTCGCCGAGCTGCGCGCACTGGACGGCCAGCGGGGCGGATGATCGACGCGGCGCTCCGCGCGGTGCAGGCGCGGACGAGAGTCGTCCCCGACGTCGCGATCATCCTAGGCACCGGGCTCGGGGGGCTCGCGGACGAGCTGGCGGTGGAGACGCGGATCCCGTACGGCGACCTCCCGGGCTTTCCACTCGCCACCGTTGAGAGCCATGCCGGGGAGCTGCTCCTCGGGACCCTCGCCGGCCGGCGGGTGGTGGCGATGCGGGGGCGGTTTCACTGCTATGAGGGCTACACGCCGCAGCAAATCGGATTGCCCGTGCGGGTGCTCGCGCGGCTCGGCGCGCGGACGCTGATGGTCTCCAATGCGTGCGGCGGCATGCACCCTTTGTGGAGTCCCGGCGATCTCATGCTCATCGCGGATCACATCAACCTCCTGGGCTCGAACCCTCTCGTGGGGCCGAACGACGATCGCCTCGGCCCACGGTTCCCGGACATGTCGGAGGCGTACGACACCGGGCTCCGCGCGGTGGCGCGCGCCGTGGCCCTGGAGCGGGGCATCACGTTGCGCGAGGGGGTCTACGTCGCCGTCACCGGCCCGAATCTCGAGACCCGCGCGGAATACCGGATGCTCCGCGCCCTGGGCGCCGACGTCGTCGGGATGAGCACGGTGCCGGAGGTCATCACGGCGATTCACCTCGGCATGAAGGTGCTGGGCGTGTCGATCATCACCGACCAGTGCCTCCCCGACGCACTCGCACCGGCTTCCGTCGAGCAGATCATCGCCGTGGCGCGCGCCGCGGAGCCGGCGCTCACGACGCTGGTGGGCGGTGTGGTGGAGCGCCTCAACTGATGGCCTACCCGCTCTTTGATCCCAAGCTCTCGGCCGACGCGCTCGAGAAGCAGCTCCTCGCGGCGTGGAAGCACGAGCGCGTGTTCCAGAAGACGCAGGAGGCCGCCCGCTACGGGCCGCCGTTCGTGTTCTACGAGGGGCCGCCGACGGCGAACGGGCGCCCGGGCATCCATCACGTGTTCGCACGCACCATCAAGGACCTGGTGTGCCGCTACCACACGATGCTGGGGCAGGGCGTGACCCGCATCGCGGGGTGGGACACCCACGGCCTCCCCGTGGAGATCGAGGTCGAGCGGATGCTCGGCATCTCGGGGAAGAAGCAGATCGAGGCGTATGGCGTCGAGAAATTCAACCGCCTGTGCCGCGACAACGTCTTCAAGTACAAGGCCGATTGGGAAACGCTATCGGAACGGATCGCGTACTGGCTGGATTACGAGCACCCCTACATCACCTACACCAACGACTACATCGAAACCGTGTGGTGGCTGCTCAAGCGGCTGTACGACAAGGCGCTCCTGTACCGGGGCAACAAGGTGCTGCCGTACTGCCCGCGCTGCGGCACGGCCCTCTCGTCGCACGAGCTGGCGCTCGGCTACGAGGAGGTTCAGACGAACTCCGTGTTCGTCACCTTCCCGCTCGCGAGCGACGAAAAGCGCCAGCTCGTCATCTGGACGACGACGCCCTGGACCCTGCTCGCCAACATCGCGGTCGCGGTGCACCCGGACCTGGAATACGGCGAGTACGAAGTGGACGGGGGGCGCTACATCGTCGCCGCCGAGCGGGCGACGCACGTGCACGTGCGCGGCGAGCCCCTCGCGAAGGCTCCGCGCGTCGCCGGGTATCGCGGGCGTGACCTCGTGGGGCAGCGCTACGTCCGGCCCCTCGACGTCGTGGCGTTGCCGCAGGAAGGCCAGCGGGCCATCGTGGTGGCGGGGACGTTTGTGTCCGCCAAAGAGGGGACTGGTCTCGTGCACATGGCGCCCGCATTCGGCGCCGACGATTACGCCGCGGCGCAGCAGTACAGCCTGGCGTTCGTGAACCCCGTCGCCCCCGACGGCACGTTCCAGGACACGCGCTGGCCGGAGATCAACGGCCGGCTCGTGACCGACAAAGAGACGAACCGCCTGGTCATCGAGCGGCTGAAGCACGAGGGCCGCTGGCTCGAGACGCTGCCGTACACTCACCAGTATCCCTTCTGCTGGCGCTGCGACTCGGCGCTGATCTACTACGCCCGCAGCTCGTGGTTCGTGCGCACCTCGGCCATGAAATCGCGCCTGCTCGAAGTGAACGCCCAGGTCGGCTGGCACCCGCCGGAAGTGGGGAGCGGGCGGTTCGGGGAGTGGCTCGAGAACAACGTGGATTGGGCGTTGTCGCGCGACCGGTACTGGGGGACTCCCCTCAACGTGTGGGAGTGCGAGGGGGAAGCGGAGCACCGCGAGGTCATCGGCTCCTACGCCGAGCTCGCGGAGCGGTGGGGGAAGCGGCTGCCGAGCGACTTCGACCCCCACAAACCGGCGATCGATCAGTACACCTGGCGCTGCCGGGCGTGCGGCGGCACGATGCGGCGCGTGCCCGAGGTCATCGACGCCTGGTTCGACTCGGGCGCCATGCCCTACGCCCAGTGGCACTACCCGTTCGAGCACCAGGCGGACTTCAAGGCGCACTTCCCGGCCGACTTCATCTGCGAAGGGGTGGACCAGACGCGCGGGTGGTTCTATTCGCTCCTCGCGATCGGCGTCACCGCGTTCGACGCGCCCGTCTACAAGAACGTGATCGTGAACGAGCTGGTGCTCGACGCGCAGGGCCAGAAGATGTCGAAGAGCCGCGGCAACGTGGTGAACCCCTGGGAGGTCATCGAGGAATACGGTGCGGACGCGGTGCGGCTCTACCTGCTGGGCCAGAGCCAGGTATGGCAGACCAAGCGGTTCGATCGCCGGCAGGTGCCCGAGATCACGGGGGGATTCCTCAATGCGCTGCGGAGCACCTACGAGTTCTTCCGGCGCTACGCCCAAGACTGGACGCCGCCCGCGGAGGTTGCGGCCACGCCCTTCGAGAAGCGGCCGCCCGCGGACCGCTGGCTGCTCGCGCGGCTCGACGAAGTGGTGGGCGAAGTGCGCCGGGCGTGGTCGGACTACGACGTGACCGCCGGCGTCCGGGGGATCATGGACTTCGTCGGCGAGGACCTGTCGCGCTGGTACATCCGGCGGAACCGCCCGCGCTTCTGGGCGCCCGACCGGGCCACCGACGCGGTGGCGTTGGAGACGCTGCACGAGGCGCTCGTGACGTCGGCGCAGCTGCTCGCGCCCGCGGCGCCGTTCCTGTCCGACTGGATCCACCGGGCCCTCGTGGGGGCGTCGGTGCACGTGGCACCCTTCCCGACCGACCTGGGCCGCCGGGCGCCGGAGCTGCTCCGGGCGATGGCCGCGGTGCGAAAGCTCGCTTCCCTGGCGCGCGCGGCCCGGGAGACCAAGCAGCTCCCCGTCCGCCAGCCCGTGGCCAAGGTGCGGGTGGTCGTCCCGGCCGCGGTGCGCGGCCCGGCCTTGGCGGACCTGTTAGATATCCTGGCCGCCGAAGTGAACGCCAAGGCGGTCGAGGTGGTGGGGTCGGACCACGACCTGGTGCGCCTCAGGGGGAAGGCGGACTTCCGGAGCCTGGGCAAGCGCTACGGGAAGGACACCCCGCGCGCCGCCGCGGCCGTGTCGCAGCTCACAGCGGCTGAGCTGCAGGCGCTCGAACGTGGTGACCCCGTCCGGCCGGGTGGAGTGGGGGGGGAGTTCGAGTTCCGACCCGAAGACGTCCTCGTGACGCGCGAAGTGGTGAGCGATTGGGCGGTGCAGGCCGACGGTCCGTATGTCGCAGCGGTCGACCCTCGGTTGACGGACGACCTGATTCAGGAGGGTCTGGCGCGCGAGCTCGTGAATCGCGTCCAGCGCCTCCGCAAAGAGGCGGGCTACGAATACACCACGCGCATCGAGCTCAGCGTGGCGGGCGCGGAGGAGATCGTCGCAGCCGTGTCCGCGTTCCAGGGGTTCGTCGAGGGCGAGACGCTGGCGCGCAGGCTCGTGCTCGGCGCGGTGCTGGACGAGGCGGATGTGACTCGGGAAGTTGACATCGAGGCTCGCCGGGTGACGATTGCGCTCCGGCGACATGACGGACGAAAGGGCGGTACGCGATAATGCCGACGAAATCCAAGACCAAAGTCAAAGTCAAGGCGGCCAAGAGCAGTCTGAACAAGAAGCAGCTCGCCCACCTCGAGAAGCGTCTCCACGAGGAGCGCGCCCGGGTGATGAAGGAGCTCGGCTACTACGACGAGTCCTTCAACTCGAGTCTGCAGGCGTCCGATGGCGACCTCTCGAGCTACTCCTTCCACATGGCCGATCAGGGCACCGACGCGATGGAGCGCGAGAAGGCGTTCCTGTTCGCCTCGCAGGAAGGGCGCTACCTCTGGCACGTCAACCAGGCGCTGCGGCGGCTGTTCCAGTCGCCGGAGAAGTTCGGCAAATGCGAGCAGTGCGGCGAAGATATCGGCTTCGAGCGGCTCGACGCGCTGCCTCACGCCCGGCTGTGCATCAAGTGCAAGGCCAAGGAGGAAGATGGGAAGCGTCGCTGACCGTCGGCTGTTCTGGACGACGGCAGGGGCGGTGGTCGCGGCCGATCTGGCCACCAAGCTCCTGGCCGAGTCACTGCTGGCGCGCCACCTGCCGGTCCAGGTGATCGGCGACTACGTGCAGCTCCGCCTCGTGTACAACCAATGCGCGGCGTTCGGGCTGTGTCTCGGCGCCTACTCGCGCTGGATCTTTTTCGGGCTCGCGATCGTCGCCCTGTTCGTCCTGCGCTCCATGGTGGTCTCGGCGCGGTCGGGCGACCGGTTCCGCGTGCTCGCCCTGGCGCTGGTGTGCGCCGGCGCGGTCGGCAACGTCATCGACCGGGTTCGCAGCGCCCAAGGCGTCGTGGACTTCGTGGACGTGGGGATCGGCGGCACGCGCTGGCCGACCTTCAACGTCGCCGACTCCGCGATCACGGTCGGGGCGATCGCGCTCGCGGTCTCCCTCTGGCTCGAAGGCCGGGCGCAAGAGCGAGCGAAGGAGGCCGGGGCGGCGCAGCACTGATGGCCGCCGTGAGCTTCTGCATCGTCGCCCCCGAGACCGAGCGTCTCGACCGGTTCCTCGCCGACCAGCTCGCGCTGTCCCGCACCGTAGCCGCCCGCATCATCGCCGACCGACGCGTCACCCGCGACGGCCGCCCGCTGCGCGCCTCGGTCCAGCTCGAGCGCGGCGCCGTGGTCACCGTCGAGCTACCGCCCGAGGCGCCACCGCCCCAAAGCTACGCCCCCGCGCATCGGGACCTCACCTTCGTGTACGAAGACGAGCACCTCGCCGTGCTGGACAAGCCGGCGGGTCTGGTCGTGCACCCGGGCCCCGGTCACTGGGACGACACGCTGGTCAACGTGCTGGTGGAACGCGGCACCGCGCTCGCGCAGGGTGCCGCCGAAGGACGGCCCGGCATCGTGCACCGCTTGGACCGGGACACCTCGGGCCTGTTGCTCGTCGCGAAAACCGACCTCGCGCACCGCCGCCTCACACGGATGATCGAGCGGCGCGAGGTCGAGCGCGTGTACGCCGCGCTCGCCTGGGGCCATTTCGCGAAGAGTCCCGTGGACATCGAGGCGCCGATCACGCGCCACCCCACGGATCGTAAGCGCATGACGGTCCTGGCGGGGGGCCGCCACGCGATCACGCACGTGCGCGTGACCGCGCGGTTCGCGCAAACCGAGCTGCTGCGGGCGACGCTCGGCACCGGACGGACTCACCAGATTCGCGTGCATCTGGCGCATGTGGGGCACCCGGTCGTGGGCGACCGAGAGTACGCCTTCGGCGGCAGCCGGCGCGTCACGCCGTCCGAACGGCAGGCGGCCGAGCGTCTCGAGGCGCTGGCCCCGCGGCAGCTGCTCCACGCGGCCCGTCTCGCCTTCGCCCATCCGGTGAGCGGCGCACGGCTCAACCTGCGCTCGGACTGGCCTGCTGATCTCGTTCCAGCGCTAGGAGAAGCAGCCGCCGATGCGAGTTTGCTTGCTCAACGCAACCCCTTGCAGTATCTTGGCTTCTTCGCTTCGGATGAGTGACGCGGGAGTCGTCCGACTGCTCTTGTTTCGAGTGGGCCGCCTCGTCTGCGCCGCCGAGGCGGAGCGGGTCCGCGAGATCCTGCCGCGGCTCGACCCGACGCGGATTCCCGGGGCGCCACCCGTGGTGGCGGGCGTGGTCAACGTGCGGGGCACCCTCGTCACCGTGGTGGAAGGGTGGCGGGCGTTGCGGCAACCCGAGCCCTCCGCCGACGGAGAAGGGGGGGGGACCACGGTGCTCCTCGAGGTGGGCGGAGGGAAGAAGGTCCTCGGCTTCACCGTCGACGAAGTGGTGGACCTCGTCTCGGTGGGTGGGGAGACGCTGGAACGCCGGCAGGCGCTGCCGGGCATCGATCCGACGCTGGTGCGGGCCGTCGGGCGCCGCGCCGATCAACTCTTCGTGGTTCTCGATACCGACGCGCTGCTAACCCCCATTCTGTCTTCCTAGGGAGGATGTGTGAGCCACACTGTCCTCGTCTGCGACGACGCCATCTTCATGCGGACGATGATCAGCGACATCCTGGCGCAGGCCGGCTTCGAGGTGGTGGGCGAAGCGGAGACGGGATCCCAGGCGGTAGAGAAGTACCGGCAGCTCAAGCCTGATCTCGTCACGATGGACATCGTGATGCCCGACATGGGCGGCATCGACGCGGTGCGCGCGATCGTGAAGGACGATCCCGACGCGAAGATCCTCATGTGCAGCGCCATGGGCCAGCAGGCCCTCGTGGTCGAGGCGATTCAGGCCGGTGCGAAGGACTTCGTCGTGAAGCCGTTCCAGCCGTCGCGCGTCCTCGAGGCCGTCCAGCGCGTCCTCGGCTGATTCCATGGACCTCTCGCAGTACGCCGAGCTGTTCCTGGCCGAGAGCCGGGAGCACCTGAGCGCCTGTAACCAGCTGCTGCTCGAGTGGGAACGCAGCCCCGCGAACCTCGCGCCCGTCGGCGGGCTGTTCCGCGCCGTGCACACCGTCAAGGGGATGGCGGCGACCATGGGCTACGCCCGCGTCACCGACGTCGCCCACCGCGCCGAGAATCTGCTCGATCTGTTGCGCCGCGGGGGGCGGCCCGCGACCGACGAGCTGCTGCAGCTCCTGTTCCGGGCCCGGGACGCGCTCGAGCAGGCGGTGGAGCTCTCCGTGGTGGGCCGGGAGGACGAGATCGACGTCGCGGAGGTCGTGGCCGATCTGGATGGCGCCGCGGCGCAGCTCGGGCCTCACCCCCTGGCCCCCTCTCCACCGAGTGGAGAGGGGGAACGAGGGGGTGAGGTCCCGCCGGTCGGGGCCGGGCGGCTGGTGCAGGTGACGCTCCGCGCCGAAGCGCCGCTCAAGGGCGGTCGCGCGCTGCTGGTGATCAAGAAGGCGCAGGCCATCGGCCCGGTACACGCGGTGACGCCCTCCGAGTCGGCGTTCGAGGCCGATGAGTTCGACGGGCGCTTTAGCTTCCGCATCGGGGGAACCGCCGGGACCGCGGAGATCGAGCGGGGCGTGCGGGCCGCCGGCGACGTGGAGCACGTCACGGTGGGCGGAGAAGAGCGGCGCCCGGGCACCGGGGCCGGCGCCGCCCCGTCCGCGGCGCCAGAGACGAAGAGCCGCCATATCCGGGTGGACCTCGGGCGGCTGGACCGCCTGATGGATCTCATCGGCGAGCTCGTCACCGTGCGTGGCCGGCTGAACGAGCTCGCAGCCTCCGCCCGGGACCCGGCGATCGACGACGTCGCGATCCAGGTCTCCCGGCTCTCGCGCGAGCTGCAAGACGAGATCATCCAGGCGCGCATGACGCCGGTGTGGCAGGTGTTCGACCGCTTCCCCCGCCTGGTGCGCGATCTGGCCCGCGAGCTGGGCAAGCAGGTCGCGTTCCGCGTCGAGGGGAAGGAGATCGAGCTCGACCGTGCGATCCTGGACGAGCTGGGGGACCCGCTGCTGCACCTGCTGCGGAACGCCGTGGATCACGGCATCGAGTCGCCGGCCGAGCGGCGGCGGCGCGGGAAGCAGCCCGAAGGGGAGATCGTGCTGGCGGCGGTGCGCGAGCGCGCCAGTGTGGCGATCAGCGTCCGCGACGACGGGCGCGGCATCGACCGCCAGAAGGTCCTGGAGCGCGCCAGGCGGGACGGCGTCGTGGACCCGCACGCCGAGGCACTGACCGACGATCAGCTGCTGCGCGTGCTCGCCCGACCGGGGTTCTCGACCGCCGAAGCGGTGACGAGCGTGTCTGGGCGTGGGGTGGGGATCGACGTGGCCGTGACGCGCATCCGCGTGCTGGGCGGCTCGATCGAGATCCGCTCCGTAGAAGGAAAGGGCACCACCTTCGTGATGCGGCTGCCGGTCACACTCGCGATCGTGCGCGCGCTGATCGCGGGCGTGGGCGCCGAGCGCTACGCGCTGCCGCTCACCTACGTGGCGGAAACGGTTGAATTCGGCGTCCAGGCCACCACCATCGTGGAGGGTCGCGAGGCGATCGTGCTGCGCGACCGCGTGGTGCCGCTCGTGCACCTGAGACGCCTGCTCGGCGTCAGTGGCGACGCGCCGACCCGGTGTCCCATCATCGTGCTCGAGATGGGGGAGCGCACGAGCGGCGTCGTGGTGGACGGGATGCTGGGGCAGCAGGAGATCGTCGTGAAGGGGTTCGACGCACCGCAGGGGACGCTGCCGGTGTTCAGCGGCGCGACGATCATGGGCGACGGCGTGCCCGCGTTGATTCTCGACGCGGGCGGGCTGCTGTAGCGGGAGGCGGCATGGAAGACGTGCGGGATCTCAAAGAGCTGCAGATCGACGCGTTGCGCGAGGTGGCGAACATCGGTGCGGGCCACGCCGCGACCGCGCTGTCGCAGCTCACGAACCGTAAGATCATGATCAGCGTGCCGCAGATCAACATCGTGCGCCTGGAGGAAGTGCCGGACCTGCTGGGGAATCCGCAGGACGTGGTCGCCGCGGTGCTGATGCACATGCTGGGAGACCTGACGGGACGGACGCTGCTCTTGTTCCCGGAGTCGGTCGGACGGCGGGTGTGCGACATGCTGCTGCGGCGGCCGGTCGGCACGACCGCGGTGTTCGACGCGCTCGAGCAGTCGTGCCTCAAGGAAGCCGGGAACATCCTCGCCGGGGCCTACCTGAACGCGCTCTCCGACTTCATGGGCATGCTGCTCTTGCCGTCGGTGCCCAGCCTCGTGGTGGACCTTTCGGCCGCGGTGCTCACCACCACGTATCTGAACTTTGGACACGAGCGCGACTTCGTGTTCTGCGTCGAGACCGAGTTCACCATCGACTCGGGAGAGGGACTGCGGGGCGACTTCCTGCTGCTCCCCGATTTGGCGTCGCTCAAGGCCATCTTTGACGCCATCCGCCTGACCTGACCCGTGACGGCGCCGGCGCTCTCGGAACGCGACCTCGCCGTCCTCCGATCCTTCGCTCGCCGGATCGACCCGTCGGACGCGGGGGCGCACAACAATCTCGGCGTCCTCTATTATCAAAAAGGCCTCGTCGAGGACGCGATCGCGGCGTTTACCCGCGCGCTCGAGCTCGATCCGAAGATGCAGGTCGCGCAGCGCAACCTCGAGATCGCCTACCACGACACCGGCTACTACGACCGGCGCGTGGCGCAGCTGCGGGAGCGGCTGCGCCAGGTCCCCGACGACCGCGACGCCCGCTGGGAGCTGGGACGCGCCTATGCGATTCTCGGTGCGCACGAGGAGGCGACGGCCGAGTTCGAGCAGCTCCTCGCCCACCGCCCGAAAGATGTGGCCGCGATCATCCAGCTCGGGCTCGCGGAGAAGAACCGCGGGCGACCCGAAGCCGCGACCGACTGGTTCCAGCGCGCCGTCGAGCTCGAGCCCGACTCCACCGTCGTGCACTTCTACCTGGGCGAGATCTACTACAACCGCGGCCTGAATGCCGAAGCGCTCACCGCCCTCGAGCGCGCCGTCCAGCTCAACCCCGACAACGCGAATGCCCACTATCTCATGGCCTTCGTGCTGGGCGACTTGGGGCGACACCAGGACGCGCGGGCCGCGTCGAAGCGCGCCATCCAGCTGAACCCGCCGCTCGCCCGCGCGCAGACCAACCTCTCGCTCGAACGCTACAACGCCGAGCGCAAGAGCCAGGAGCGACGCCAGCGCCTCGCCCCCGAGCCCCAGGTGGTGGAGGGCAACGAGCTCGCTCATTACAACCTCGGGCTCGCGTTCCGGCAGAAGGGCTACTACAACGAAGCGTTGCGCGAGTACCGCCTGGCGCTGGAGCGTGGCGAGGACCGCCGCCTCACGCTCCAGGCGATGGCCGAGCTCCACCTCCTGAAGCGCGACTTCCCGGCCGCGCTCGAGCTGTACGACACCCTGCTGCGCGAGGTGCCGGATTCTCCCAAGCTCTGGAACGAGCGCGGCGTGGTGCTGCATCAGTCGGGCCGGACCGAGGACGCGCTCTCCTCGTACCGGCAAGCCGTCGCGGTCGACCCCAAGTACGCGCTGGCCTGGAACAACCTCGGCGTGGTGCAGGCGCACGACGCCGCCGCCGATCCGGCCATCGAGTCGTTCCGGACCGCGCTGCGGCTGCAGGGGAGCTTCGGCGCCGCGCGGCTCAACCTCGCCTTGCTGCTGTTTCAGCTGCGGCGCTTCCAACTGTCGCTCGAGGCGTACCGGCACGTGCTCTCGACTGAGCCCAACTCCGCCGCTGCGTGGAACGGCGTTGGGTTGGTGCTCGTAGAGCTCAAGCGCTTTCCCGACGCGCGCAACGCGTTCGTGCGGGCCGTCGAGGCGGATCCCGACCATGCAGGGGCGCATTACAACCTGAGCTTCACGCTGTCCAACCTGGGCGACTTCGACGGCGCGCTGCGCGCCACCAAGCGGGCGCTCGAGCTCGATCCCTACTACGTGTCCCAGAAGTTCGCCCTGACGATCGACCTCCAGTACGAGAAGGGCACGATCGGGATCGCCCCCGAGATTTCGGCCGACGTGACGGCGGAGACGCTCGGCGAGGACTTCAACTTCGACCAGCGCCTGCTCGACAACATCTTCCAGGAGCTCGCGCCCTCGGCCGCCGCCGCCGAGCCGCCCGCCGGCAAGGCCGCGGACGACCCGCTCGCCCTGGCGCGCGATTACGTCAGCAAGGGGCTGATGGACGTCGCGGCCGCCGAGGCCGTGCGCGCCGTGCAGCGGGGTGCGAGCCGCGCGGAGGCGGGCGTGCTGCTCGGCGATATCTTCGCGAAGCGCGGCCTGCACGGCGAGGCGCTCGAGCGCTACCGCGAGGCACGCAGCCTCGAGCCCGGGCGCGCCGACGCGCGGCTCGGCGAGGTCAAGGCGCTGTTCGCCCTGGGCGGCCCGCGCGGGGAGGAGGCGCGCGCGCTGGCGGAGGAGTTGCTCGAGCTCGCGCCGGACCACGTGGACGCGCTCGTCGCCGCGGCGAAGGGGCGCGCCGCCGGAGGCGACGCCGCCGGAGCGCTCACCGCGCTGCAGCAGGCGCAGGCCCGCGCCCCCGGCCGCGCCGACCTCCACAAGCTGCAGGGAGACGTCGCGCTCAAGGTCGGCGACAAGGCCGGCGCGTTCGCCGCGTACCGGGCGGCGCTGGAGCTCGATCGCGGCTACGTCCAGGTGTGGCTCGACCTGGGACGGCTCCACGAGGAGAAGGAAGCCTGGAGCGAGGCCCGGCAGGCGTACGAGCGCGCGCTCGACGCGCTGCCGACGTTCCACGAGGCGGCGCTGGCGCTCGCGGATCTGCTGCGACGCTCGGGGCACGTGCGGCAGGCGATCGTGCGCCTGGCCGAGATGCTCGAGCAGGACCCGTACGACCTGCTGGCGCTGCTGCTCCTCGGGCGCGCGCTGCTCGACGACAAGCGGGACGCCCAGGCGCTGGAGGCGTTCCAGCGGGCGCTCAAGTTCGACCCCGAGCAGGTGGAGGCGCTGTTCCAGCTCGGCGTCGCCCTGGCGCGTCTGCATCGTTACGGCGAGGCGGTGCAGGCCTGGGAGAAGGTGACGCGGATCGACCCCGGCGGGCCGTTCGCGCAGGCCGCGCGCGCGCACGCCCGCACCGCGCTCGACCTGAAGCACATCTTCGCCTCGGACGCGGCCTGACCCATGCCAATCGAAGGTCCGCTCCGCGAGCTCGGCATCCACGACGTCTTCCAGCTCCTCGATCTGAGCCGGAAGACGGGCGTGTTGCGCGTCACCTCCGAGCTGCGTCACAACGCGGGGACCATCTCGTTCGAGGGCGGCGCCATCGTCTTCGCCGAGATCCGGTCCAACCCCCACCCCCTCGGCGCGCTGCTGCTGCGGACCGGCAAGATCAGCGAGGCCGACCTCGAGCGCGCGCGGGACATGCAGCAGCGCCAGGGTGACCGGCGCAGGCTCGGCGAGATCCTCGTCTCGCTCGGCGCCCTGACGCCGCGCGAGCTCGAGCGCCAGCTCCGCTTCCAGATCGAAGAGGTCGTCTTCGAAGTCATGAGCTGGCGCGAGGGCTACTTCTCGTTCAGCGAGGGCCCGCCGACCGAGTTGCCCACGGACGCCACCGTGCGCATCCCCACGGAGGCGCTGCTGATGGAAGGCGCGCGGCGCATCGACGAGTGGTCCCGGATCGAAGGACGCATCCCCCATCTCGGCGTCGTGCCCATGCTCGCACCGCCCCAGGAGGCGAGCGAGGGCGAGCTCGACCTCCTGCCGCCCGAGTGGGAGATGCTGGCCATGATCAACGGCGTGCGCGACGTGCGCGCCATCGCGGCCGAGCTGGGGCGCTCGGATTTCGAGGTGGCGAAAACCCTGTTCGGGCTCGAGAGCGCCGGCGTGATCGTGTTGGCGGATCCGGGCACGACGAAGCACGAGCGGACCACGCTCGCCGCCGACCTGGCCGAGCTCGTCGCGCGCGCGGAGGACGCGCTCGCGCGCCGCGACCTCGAAGAGGCGCGCGGCGCGGCCGAGCAGGCGGCGGGCGTGCATCCCCACGACCCGGCCGTCCATCTGCTGCTCGGTCGCATTGCGCTCGTCTCCGGACGCGGCGCCGATGCCGTCGAGGAGCTGCGCCGCGCGCTCCGGCTCGATCCGCTGGCCGTCCCCGCGCACCGCGTGCTCGGCTACGCGCTCGCCGCGACCGGCCGGTTCGGCGAAGCGGTCGAGCAATGGGACCAGTGGGAACGGCTCGCCGCGCGCTCGGAGACGGAGCTGGCGCAGCTCGACGACGTGCGCCGCGCCAAGGCGGCGGCCCAGACCCTCGCGGGGACCGGGACCCATGCCTGACGAGATCAAGACCCTGTCCTCCCAGCTCGCGCAGGACCCGGACAGTCTCCTCTTCCTGCGGCTCGGCGAGCTGCTGCGTCAAAAGGGGCAGCTCGACGCCGCCCACCGCGTCGCCCTGACGGGGCTCGAGCGCCATCCCCATCTCCCGGACGCGCACGATCTGTACGCGCGCATCCTCGCCGACAAGCGCGACTATGAGCGCGCGTTCGACGAGTGGGACATGGCGCTCCGCATCGCCCCCGACCACGTCGGAGCCCTGAAGGGCCTGGCGTTTCTCTATTTCAAGGTCGGTGACGTTCAGCAAGCGGCGGCCCATCTCGAGGCGGCGCAGCGCGTCGCCCCGGACGATCCCGGCGTCGCCCAGGCGTTGGCCATGGCCCGGGGCGGGGGCCCCGGGGGGGGGAGTGCCGAGGCGGGCGCCGGAGGGAGCGCGGCTGCGGAGCCGGAGCCGATCGCCCCGGCAGCCCAGCCGCTCGAAGAGGCGCGCGTGTTCGCGGGGCTCGAAGGGGCGCAGGAAGGACTCCTGCTGCTCGATGCGTCGGGGCGGGTGCTCGGCGGCGCGCTCAAGGATCCCTCGGGCCGGGACGTCACCGACGCGGTGGCCGCCTACCTCGCCGGTGTCTCTCAGGAGGCGGCGCGTACGGTCAAGCTGCTCGGCCTGGGCCGCTGGACCGGGCTGGCCGCGGAAGGGAGCCTCGGCCACGTGCATCTCGCTCCACCCACGGGCGAGGCCCTGCTCCTCGTGGTGCGCGACCGCGCGGTACCGATGGGACGGCTGGCGATCATCGCGCAGCGCGCCGCGCTCGCGGCGCGCCGCTGGCTGGAGGGGGGGGCGCACGCATGACGGCCCCCGCGGCGGCGTACGACAAAGCGCTCGACCTCATCACTCGCGTCCGCGGTGTGCGGGGGGCGATGCTCGTGTCGGCGGAGGACGGGATCGTCGTGGCGGAGCAGCTGATGGAAGGGATCAAGGGCCCCGCCGTCTCGGCGCTGGCGGCGAGCCTCGCCACGCGGCTGCGGCGCGCCATGGAAGCGGCGGGCGTGGGCGCGAGCCTGTTCTGGCACCTCCAGGCCGAGCACGGTGCGCTGCTCGTGGTGCCGACTCCTGGGGGGACGCTCGTGGTCGCGGTGGCGGAGCCGGACGTCAACGTGGGACTGGTGCGGCTCGAGCTCCTGCGGGCGGCGGAGGTGGTGGGATGACGACGCGTGCGGTCGAAACCTGGACGCTCGAGCCGCTCGTCAAGTTCGTGAAGGAAGCCGGCGCCCGGCTCGTGCTCGTCATGACGTCGGCCGGCCAGGTCCTCGCGCAGCACGGCTTTTCCCGCGCCGTGGACGTGATGTCGGCCGCGGCGCTCGGCGCCGCGATCATGGCGTCGACCGACGAGATGGCCCGCCAGCTCCGGCAGCCCCCGTTCGCGGCGCTGAACCATCAGGGCGAGCGCCACGGGATCTTTCTGGCCGGGCTGGCGACCGGACGCGGCCGACTGGTGGCGCTCGTCGTCTACGACCTCGATGTTTCGTCGCTCGGTCTCGTGCAGTTATTCTTTGAGCAGCTCGCCGCCGAGCTGCAGGCGGCCAGCCCCAAAGACAGCGTGCCGAAACAGGTGCTGGCGGCGGACTTCGAACGTCAGCTCAGCGACAGTCTGAACACGCTCTTCGGGAGATAGCTCCGTGTCTCTGGTCAACTTCACGACGCGCGAGATCACCTGCAAAATCGTCTACTACGGGCCGGGGCGCTCGGGGAAGACGACCAACCTGCATTACATCTACGGTCGCGTGCCGGAATCTCGCCGCGGGCGCATGGTCTCCCTCGCCACCCAGACCGACCGCACGCTGTTCTTCGACTTCCTGCCGATCGACCTCGGCCAGATCTCGGGGTTCTCCACCCGGTTCCAGCTGTATACGGTCCCCGGCCAGGTCTACTACAATGCGACGCGCCGCCTCGTGCTCCAGGGCGCCGACGGCGTCGTGTTCGTGGGCGACAGTCAGGCCCGCCAGCTCGACGAGAACCTCGAGAGCCTGCAGAACCTGCAGAGCAACCTGCTCGAGCACGGCGTGGACATCCGCACCATCCCCCTGGTGCTGCAATACAACAAGCAGGACCTGCCGCTCGAGCTGATCCTCTCGCCGGCGGATCTGGACGACGCGCTGAACTTCCGCGGCGTGCCGAGCTTCAGCGCGGACGCACTGCACGGCAAGGGCGTGTTCGAGACCCTCAAGAGCATCTCCGAGCTGGTGCTCAAGAAGCTGGCGGCGGGGACCGCGGCATGACCAGCGCGCTCAACCCCAAGTATTCGTTCGACAGCTTTGTGGTAGGCGCGGCGAACCGGCTCGCCGTCACGGCGGGCCACACGGTGGCCGAGAGCCCGGGCGCGGCGTACAACCCGCTGTTCATTTACAGCGGCTCCGGCCTCGGCAAGACGCATCTGCTGATGGCGGTCGGCCATGCGGCGAAGAAGGCCGCGCCCAAGCTGAACATCGAGTACCTGACGCTGGACGAGTACGTCGAGGCGTTCCACGCCAGTGTCGCCGCGGGGCAGGGCGACGCGTTCCGCCGCCGCTTCCAGAACGTGGATGTGCTGCTGGTGGACGATGTCCAGTTCCTCACGAACCGCAAGGAGATGCAGTCGGAGCTGCTGCGACTCACCGAGGCCCTGCAGGCGGCGGGGCGGCAGATCGTGCTGACGAGCGACCGCCCGCCGCCCGATATCGCCGACTTGGACGAGCGGTTGATCTCGCGGCTGTCGGGCGGGCTGGTGGTGGACATGGGCACGCCCGATTACGAGACGCGGGTCGCGATCTTGCGGCGCAAATCGGAGGAGCGTGGCGCGCGGTTCGAGCCGGGCGTCCTGGAGGCGGTCGCGCAGGCGGAGGTCGGCAACGTGCGTGAGCTGATGGGCGCGCTGAACCGCCTCGTGGCGTTCCAGGCGGTGAACGACACGTCCATCAACGCGGAGACGGTGAAGCGGATTCTCGGTCTGGCGAGCGAAGGAGCGGTGTCCGCCTCGCCGGGCGATGGGTGTACTCCCGCCGCGAAGGGCGGGGGGGGCGGGGGGGGCGGGGGCGACGAGTTCGGAGAATTCCTCGCCGACGTGACCGTCACCGTCGGGAAGGCGGTGGAGGCGTGGCGTGCGCGTGTGGGCGAGGCCGTCCTGCGCTGGGAGGGCGAGGGGTACCGCACGCAGCGGCTCGAGGCGCTGCTCCAGCGCGACGCCCCCGCGGCGGTGGACAAAGCGATCGCTGCGTTCGCCGAGGACGTGGAGCGCCTCAAGGCGCTCGAGGCGGAGGTGGCGGAGCTGGATCCACAGGCCGCGGGCCAGAGCGTATTTCGCGACCCCGAGCGGTTGAGCGAGGCGGAGGACGCTGCGGCGAAGGTGCGAGCGGGCGCCGCGCCGCCGCCGGGGCCGTCCGCAGCGTTCCCGCTCGCGGCGTTCGCCGTCGGCCCGTCGAACCAGGTGGCGGTCAGCGCCGCGCGCGCGGCCCTCGAGCGGCCGGGAAAGAAGTACAACCCGCTCGTGTTGGTGGGAAAGAGCGGGCTGGGGAAGACGCATTTGCTGAACGCGATCGGGCTCGAGCTGGCCCGCGGGAAGCGCGCCGTCGTGGCGTGCCTTTCCACGCAGGCGTTCATCGACGAGCTGATTGCGGCTATCGACGGCAACCGCGTGGATTGGTGGCGGGCGCGCTACCGCCGCGCTACCGCGCTGCTGCTCGACGACATCCATCTGCTCGCCGGCAAGGAGCGCACCCAGGAGGAGCTGTTCAACCTCTTCAACCTGCTCCAGGACAAGGATCGCCAGCTCGTGTTCACCGCGCCGGCGCACCCCAACACGCTGTCCGGCCTCGAAGAGCGCGTCGTGTCGCGCCTCGAGGGTGGGCTCGTGGCGGAGCTCAAGGAGCCGGATCGCGAGGTGAAGCGGGCGGTGCTCGAGCGGATGCTGACCCAACAGGCGGTCCATCCCGAGCCGGCGCTGATCGACTATCTCGCCGACCGCCCGACCGACTCGGTGCGCAGCCTCGTGGGCCTGCTGCAGCGCGTCGCGAGCGCGGCGGCCGCGCAGGACGGGCCGCTCACGGCAGGGCTGGCGCGCGAGGTGCTGGAAGGGCAGTCGTCGCGCGACAGTCGCCGCGCCGGCGGCTTCCGCACCAGCGGCCTCGTCGTGTCGAGCCTCGGCGGCATCAAGAGTCGCGAGAAGGTGGTGTGGGACTGGATCGATGTGGGGGACCGCGTGATCGAGGAGTTCCGCTAATGGCCATCAAGGGCTCGCTCAAAGAAGCCTCGCTCCCCGACGTGCTCCAGCTGCTCGCCCTGGGGCAGAAGACCGGATGCCTCTCCATCGCCGATCGCTCGAACTTCGGCTACATCTATTTCGAGAAGGGGCGGATTTGCTACGCGTCGATCGTCAACCGGCGCGACCGGCTGGGCGACATCCTCGTGAAGCACGACAAAATCACCCAGAGCCAGCTGGAAACGGCGGTTCAGCGGCAGACCAAGGAGCTCGGCAGGAAGCTCGGGGAGATCCTCGTCGGGATGACCGTGATCACCCAGACGGACCTCGAGCGCTACATGCGCGTGCAGATCGAGGAGTCGGTCTACTACCTGTTCACCTGGACGCAGGGCACGTTCAACTTCGAGGCCGACGTCCGACCCGAGCGCCAGGATTTTCTGGTGTCGATCAATCCGGAGTCGTTGCTCCTCGAGGGGGCGCGCCGGGTGGACGAGTGGAGCCTGATCGAAAAGAAGATTCCGTCCTTCGATCTGATTTTCGTGGTGGACAAGGACCGGCTCGCGATCAGCGAGGCCCAGCTGACGGACACGCAGCAGCGCATCCTGTCGCTGCTCGACGCCTCGCGCGACGTGAACCAGGTGATCGAGGATTCGGGGCTGGGCGAGTTCGAAATCGGGAAGGCGTTGTACGGCCTGATCACCGCGGGGTTTGTGCACCGCGCCGGGCGCACCGCGTCGCCGGCGGACGCCCAGATCACCGACGCGCGGGTGGAAGAGCATCGCAACTTGGGCATCGCGTTCTACAAGACGGGGATGCTCGATGAGGCCGCGCGCGAGTTCCGCCGCGTGGCCGAGCTGCGCTCGGGGGAGGCGAACGCGCACTTCTACCTCGGGCTCGTGGCGCTCAAGCAGGCGCGGTGGCCCGAGGCCATGGAGGCGCTGCGCCTGGCCGCAGAGAAGGGCGGCGGCCGGCCAGCGGTGTTCCACAACCTCGGCTTCGCGTACGAGCAGCTGGGGCGGCTGGACGAGGCGGAAGCCGCCTATGGGGAGGCGGCCGCGCGCGCGCGGACCGACGCCAAGGTGTATCTGGGGTGGGGTGTCGTGGCGCTGAAGCGCGGCGACTACGGCGGCGCCGCCGGTCGGCTCGACCGTGCGCGGGAGCTGTTCGGGAAGGCGCCGCCGCCCGCCTGGTTCTGGGCCCGCTCGCTCGCCGCGGCCGGTGCCGGAGAATTCGAGCTGGCGCAGGATCTAGCCGACGAAGGGGCGGAAGCCTACCCCTCCCACGCGGCGCTGCAGAACAACCTGGCGGTGCTGAAGGAGCTGTCGGGCGACCTGGTCGGCGCCGAGGAGGTGGTACGCGTCGCGCGCAAGAACGAGCCGTCCCTGCCGCAGCTGTCCAAGAATCTGGGCGATCTGGCTTACCGGGGCTCGCGCTACGACGAAGCCTGGGAGGCGTACAGCCGGGCCATCGAGCTCGCCCCCGACCTGGGGGACGATGTCTATTTCAAGCTCGGCAACATCGCGTACAAGCGGAACAGCCGCGAGCTCGCGGCTCAGCTGTGGCGGAAGGCGCTCGAGATCAACCCGAAGCACGAGCTCGTCAAAGCCAATCTGGACACGTTGAGCGCCCTGTCGTGACGCCGGAGCAGGACGAGCGGGCGTTCCGAGCGCTCACGCGCCAGATCACGCGGGCGCGCGGCCTCGCCTGCGATTCCTACAAGGAGCGCTGCCTGCGCCGCCGCATCGGCGTGCGGATGCGCGCGCGCGGCGTCCACACCTTCCAAGAGTACGCCCGGCTGCTCGAGGAAGACAGCCACGAGTACGACCGGCTGCTCGACGCGCTCACCATCAACGTCACCAAGTTCTTCCGCAACGCCGAGACGTGGCGTGCGCTCGAGCCATGGCTGGACGGGCTCTGGAAAGCCCGCCGCGGCGACGTGCGCGCCTGGTCGGCCGGCTGCGCGTCGGGCGAGGAGCCCTACACCGTGGCGGTCGCGTTCGCGGAAGCGGCGCGCCGGCTCGGCCAGGCGTCGCTCTTCCCCCGGGCCCGGGTGGACGCGACCGATATCGACCGGACGAGCCTCGAGCGTACCGAGACGGCCGAATATGCCGAGGCGGCGTTCTCGGAGATGCCGCCCGAGCTGGCGCGCCGCTACTTCACCGCCGAGTCACCACGGCGACCGCTGCCAGAGCTGCGGCGCATCGTGCGCGTGCTCAAGCACGACCTGACGAGCGAGCCGGCGCCCGCACCGCCCTACGACCTGATCGTGTGCCGCAACGTCGTGATCTACTTCGACCGGGCCATGCAGGAGCGCCTCTTCTCGCTCTTCGCCGAGGCGCTCGCGCCCGGCGGCATGCTGCTGCTGGGCAAGGTCGAGACGCTGTTCGGACCGGCGCGCGAGCGACTCGTGCTGGAGGAGCCGCGCGAGCGGATCTACCGTCGGACCGGCGCGTGACGAGGAAAGCGAAGGAACCGCCGGCACCGAGGGAGCGGGTCGTCAAGGTCGCCGACTGGGCCGCCGAGCGGGGGGACGTGGTCATTGTCACGCTCGGGCTCGGGTCGTGCGTCGCGATCATGCTCCACGACTCGAACGCCGGCGCGGGCGCCATGGCCCATATCCTCCTCCCATCGAAGAGCCTCGCCCGCGACGCCACCAACCTCGCCAAGTTTCCCGAGACCGCCGTGCCCCTCCTGGTGGAGCAGCTCACGACCCTCGGGGCGGAGCCCCGCCGCCTCGTCGCCAAGCTGGTCGGGGGCGCGAGCATGTTCGCCCAGCTCATGACGCCGGGCTCCGTGCAGATGGGCGAGCGCAACGTCGCCGCCGCGCGCGACGTGTTGCGTCGTACGGGGATCCCGGTCATGCGCGAAGCCGTGGGCGGTGGCGCGGGACGCTCCGTGCGGTTCTTCGTGGCGGACGGCCGCGTGGAAGTCCGGTCGGTGGGCAGCGATGCCATCGTTCTCTGATCGCCGCCCCAGCATTCTCGTCGTGGACGACAGCGCGCTGATGCGTCGCGTGCTCTCGGACGTCCTGGGCGGGGGAGAGGGCATCGCCGGGGCCGGGGAGTTCCGCGTGGTGGCGACGGCGCGTGACGGCTTCGACGCGGTCCGCAAGGTCCATCAGTTCGACCCCGACGTCGTCACGATGGACCTCGAGATGCCGGAGCTCGACGGCCTGGGCGCGATCGGCTACATCATGTCGGAGGCCGCGCGGCCGATCGTGGTCGTGAGCGCGCACGCCGGGCCGGGCACGGGCGCGGCGATCCGCGCCCTCGAGCTGGGCGCGATGGAAATCGTCGCGAAGCCGGACGAAGCCAACCGGGCGGCGCTGGTGCGCATGGGGCCGGAGCTGCGCGCCGCGGTGCGCCGCGCGCTCGCGGCCGACCTGTCCCACGTGTCCGTCATGGCACGACCGCCGGCGCCGCCTCCGCGACGCGCCCCCGAAGCGGCGCTCCGCGCGCGCGCGCGCTTCGCGGTGGCGGTCGCCGCATCCACGGGGGGACCCCGCGCCCTCGCCGAAGTGATCCCGCGCCTCCCCACCGGACGCGGCGCCGCGGTGCTCGTCGTCCAGCACATGCCTCCCAAGTTCACCCGCTCCCTCGCCGAGCGGCTCGATTCGCTGTCCGCGCTGCGGGTGGTCGAGGCCGACGACGGCACGCCCCTGGTGGCCGACACGGCGTACGTGGCGCCGGGCGATTATCATATGCGGGTGCTCCGCGCGCCCGACGGCCCGGTGATCGCGCTCGACCAGGAGCCACCGGTGTGGGGCGTCCGCCCCGCGGCCGACCCGCTGTTTCGCTCCGTGGCCCAAGTGTTCGGTGCGCAGAGCCTCGGCGTGGTCCTCACCGGGATGGGACGCGACGGTGCGGAGGGCGTGCGTGCGATCCGCGCCGCGGGCGGCGGCGGGATCGCGCAGGATCGGGGCTCGGCGGTGATCGCCGGTATGCCGACGGCCGCGGTGCAGCTCGGCGGCGTGGACGCGGTGTACCCCCTCGGCGAGATCGCCGAGCGGATCGATCACGAGCTGGTGGCGCGGGGGGCGGGCATCATGGACAAGGGGCGCACGTGACCTGTTCCCCAGGCTGAAGCCTGGGCCCGGCACAGCACGGTCCTAAAGGACGCGGCCATGCTTCAGCATTGTGATTTACCGGGCCCACCCTTCAGGGTGGGAATGCCGTGAGCCGCGGCTACCTGCTGGTCCGCGTCGACGGCAAGGCCTACGGACTGCCGCTCGCGCGCGTGCTCGAGGTCGGCGACCTGGCCGAAGTGCTCGACGTACCGCGCGCTTTGCCGGCGATGCGCGGGCTGACCCCATTGCGCGGGCGGCTCGTGCCGGTCGTGCATCTCGGCGCCCTGTTGGGCGAGCGGGCGCCGCCCCCCGAGCGGGGCCGTGCCGCGGTGCTCGTGACCCTCGGCGCGGGCGAAGGCACGCGCTACGTGGCGTTCGAGGTGGATGACGCGGACGACGTCGTGCGCGAGGCGGCCCTGCCGGTGCCGCGGGGTGAGTCGCTGCCGTGGGCGTCGGGGGTGGCGCGCCGCCGCGGCGCCCTCGTGCCGATCCTGGACTTGGATGCGCTGGGAGATCAGATCGGATGACCACAGGCGACGACGTCCAACTCGTCACCTTCAAGGTGGCCGGCCAGGACCTGGCCTTCAACATCTTCCAGGTAGAGCGGATCCTCCGGTACGAAGCCCCCGTGCCGCTCCCCAAGGCACCCGATTTTCTCGAGGGTGTGCTGCGCTATCAGGGCGCGGCCGTGCCGCTCGTGGATCTTCGCAAGCGGCTCAGCGTGCCCGCGCCGCTCCGCGAGGAGACGCGTACGGTGATCCTCGAGTGGGAGGGCGGCAAGCTCGGCGTCATCGTCGACGCGGTCACCGAGGTGCTCCATGTCGCGGCCCCCGAGATCACGTCGCCTCCGACGATCGTGAAGGGCCTCGCCGCGGAATACATCACCGGCCTGGTGGTGAAGGACGGGCGGACGATCATCGTGCTGAACACGGCGCGCCTGCTCACGTCGCAGGAGAAGCTCGCGCTCGAGACGGCGGTCCGGGAACCGGCGAAGGCCTGATGGTCGATAGTCCGCTTCCGGCCCTGCGAGCCCAGTACGAGGAGATCGCGCGTCGCCTCGAAACGGTGACGGGCGGCGCCGAGCGCGAGGGTGTGAAGCGCGAGATCATCGCCTACTTCAAGCAGGTCGATTCGCTGATCGGCGAGCTGTCGGCGCTCAAGGAGGAGGTGCGCAAGCTGGTGGACCGGTTCAAGCAGGTCGCCGCATCAACGACGGAGGCGGCGGCGCCGGAGTTCACCGGCACGCGCCCGGTAGTGCACGCCGACCACATCGGCGCCTCGACCTTCATCGAAAAGGGGTGGAGCCTGATCTCGCTCGGGGACTATGCCGGCGCGATCCAGGCGCTGCAGAAAGCGCTGCAGCTCTCCCCCGGAGAGACGCAGGCCGAATCCCTCCTCGGGTGGGCGCAGATGCTGCACGAGGACTACGACGACGCGCTCGGGACCTTTCAGAAGGTCCTGATGAAGGAGCCGGCGAATTCGCTCGCCCGGATCAACGTCGGGTACATCTGTCTGAAGAAGCGCATCTTCGGCGAGGCGATCGAGCATCTCTCCAAGGCGATTCGGCTCGACAACGACAAGAAGGCGACGCTCTACGCGCACTTCTATCTGGGGCTGGTCTACCTCCAGCGCGAGATGTACGAGGATGCCCAGACCTTCTTCCAGAAGACGCTCAAGCTCGGGCCGAACCTGATCGAGGCGTATTACGAGCTGGGGCGCGCCTACTGGTTCGGCGGCGACCAGGACCAGGCGAAGCGAGCCTGGGAACACGGCTTCAAGGCGAACAAGTTCAATCCCTGGGGGAAGAAGTGTCAGGACACGCTGGCCCTCGCCCTGCAGGGACAGGAGCCGCCGCGCACCTAGGCCTCGTCTGGTTGCTGCTGCAGAGCGGACCGCCGGTGGGCGTCACGGTGGGTCGCGTGACGGCGGTGGCGTGGCCGTCGCAACAGGCCCTCGCCACCGGGCTCGCCCAGGCCGCCGACGGAGCCGCGCCGTTTCCCGGCGTCGGGCCGTTGCCCGATCGTCCCATCCGCCTGATTCTCGCTCCTACCCGTGCGACATTCGACTCGCTCACGCGGGGACGTTTACCCGGCTGGAGCGAGGGCGCCGCCTTTCCCGATGCGGGTACGATCGTGTTGTTGGCCGACCGACCGTCCGTCCGCCTGCCCGTGGCCCTCCGCCACGAGCTCGCCCACCTGGCGCTGCGCGCGCGCGTGCGCCGGCCGCTGCCGCTCTGGTTCGAAGAGGGGTACGCCGCTGTGGCCGCCGGAGAGTGGGATCGCCTGGATGCCCTGAGATTGAATTGGCAAGTGGCACGCGGGGTCGAGCTCGATCTGGACCAGGTGGACCGGTCGCTCCGCAGCGACCAGCCGGACGCGGCCACCGCCTACGCGCTCGCCACCACCGCGGTCCTGCTGCTCGAGCGTTGGGGCGGCGGGCACGGCCTCGAGCCCCTCATCGATCACCTGACGCACGACCCGACGCTCGACGCGGCATTGCGTCACACCTACCATGTGACGGAGGGCGACTTCGAGGTCCGTTGGCAGCGCGACGTGTCGGCGCGTTACGGCTGGCTCGGCTGGGCCGGCGCCGTCGGGCTGTTCTGGGCGGCGTTGGGACTCGTGCTCATCTGGCTGGTCCAGCTGCGCCGGCGGCGCGACCGGGCGCGCAAGGCGCTGCTCGACGAGGGTTGGACACTGCCTCAGAACGACGAGCCAACTGCTTGACGACATTGAAATTGCGGCGTAAACTCCTGCCCTTATGTCCGACCAGGGTCTGGCACGCTCGCGCCTGCATTTCGGACCGAGAAACTGGCTGTTCCTGGCCGCAGCCCTCGCGGCGCTCGCGACCGGGTACTGGCTGTTGCACCAGGGCTCGACGACGGCCGCGCCGATTCTGCTCGTGCTGGGGTACTGCGTCTTCTTTCCGGTAGGCCTCGCCCTGTAGACCCGCCGTACGACGGGCGAATAGCTCAGCGGTTCAGAGCGCCTGCCTTACACGCAGGAAGTCGGGGGTTCGAATCCCTCTTCGCCCATTGGGGTATCAGACCGAAACGTGAGGACTGCGCGCGTGAGACTGCTGCGTTGGGTGGTCGGGTTGGTCTGCATCGCCACGGCCGCGCCGGCACAAGTTTCCTACCAGCAACAGCAACCGACCGAGAAGCTGCTCGTCCTGCCACTCATGGTGAAATCGCCGGGCGACTCCGCGTTCAGCATCGCGGTGATGGACGTGGCGCGCGAGAAGCTCGGCCAGATGGCGCGCTACAAGGTTCAGGTCATCCCCAAGCCAAAGCTGTGCGAGGCCCTCAAGGCGTCGGACTATGCGTGCGACGTGCTGCTCGACGAGACGCAGGCGAACCAGCTCGGCCGTTTCCTCTCGGTGAATGCGTACACGACCGGGACCTTGGAGCGCAGCGGCGGTACCATCACGACGACCGTGCGCGTGCGGGACATCGGCAGCTCGGGCCTGGCGGCGCTCTTCTCGGTGTCGGTCAGCAATCCCGGCACCGCGGCTTCGGTGGGGGAGGCGATCGCGCAGCGTTTGAACAGCCTCATCCGGGCGGCCGAGCAGGCGCGCGAATGCGACGAGCAGCGGAAGAAGAGTCAGTTCCCGAAGGCGCTCGACGCCGCCCGCAAGGCGCTGGCGACCGAGCCGAACCTCCCGGCGGCGCACATCTGCGTCGCCACCGTATACGAAGCGCAGCACCTGCCGCTGGACAGCCTGGTCGCGGCGTATCAGCGCGCCGCGAAGGGCGACTCCCTGAACGCCACGGCGTGGGAGAACATCGCCCACCTCTACCAGCAGAAGGGTGACACGCTCAAGGCGATCGACGCCTTGATCCACGAGCTCGCGGGCGAGCCGCACAACACGCAGCTGCGGCTCGGCATCGCGGAGCTGTTGCGGCAGCAGAAGCGGTACCCGCAGGCCAAGGGGATCCTCGACGACGGGCTCGCCAAGAATCCGAACGAGCAGCGGCTCGCGGAGTTCCGCCAGCGGATCTGCATCGAAGGCGAGTTGTGGCGCTGCGTGCTTGACGGCTTTGTGGAGCAGGTGAAGAACGACCCGAGCAAGGCCGGCGATAGTACCGTCCTGAAAGCCGCGCTCGGGGCGGCGCAGCAGCTCTCGGATACCCAGCAGCTGCTGTTTTTCAGTCACGCGGCGGTCGCGCACTTTCCCAAGTCTGCCGCCTTCTGGAAGGCCCTCGGATCCGCCTACGACTTGAAGGGCCAAAAGGACTCGTCGGTCTGGGCGTACAAACAGTCGTTGAAGCTCGACCCGACCGACGTGAAGGGGTCGCTCCTGGTGGCCCGGGCCATCGTCGAAGGGACGACCTATGACACGGCCCAGGCCAACCGGCTCAAGAGCGACACGGCCGCGTTGCGCGCGTTGCGCAGCGCGTTCGCCGACCGCATCGACAGCGCGAAGGCGTATCTGGCCCCGGCGGTGAGCTCGTCCGACTCGACCGACCGCCTGAGCGCGGCCGTGTTCATGTTGACCGCCGGATCGAAGCTCGCGCAGGCGGGCGCGTACGATCGCGCCTACCCGTGGCTCGACCAGCTGCTGCAGCTCGTTGCGCCGCGGACGCCGGCGGACACCGTCGGCCCGCGCCAGCAAATCCGTCTGCAGGCGAGCTTCTGGTACGGCGTGTCGTCGGTCGCATCGCTCTCGGGACCATGGACCGCCATGACCAAGACCAAGAGCTGCAGCGACGCGAAGGCGATTAGCGACCGCCTCGCGCGGACGAAAGACGCGCTGGCGTTCGGCGCCCGGGTCCACCTGCCGACGGCGAACACGATGCTGCAGAACGTGGCCAAGTTCGAGGCGGTGATGCCGCAGGTGAAGAAGCAATTCAAGTGCAAGAATTTCTGAGGCATTGAATTGACCTCCGCACCGGCCTATATTGCCACCCTCCGTCGCAGGGGGCTGTAGCTCAGCTGGTTAGAGTGCCGGTCTGTCACACCGGAGGTCGCGGGTTCGAGCCCCGTCAGCCCCGCCTGAACCCGCCTCGCGGGACGACGCACCCGGCCCCGCCTGCCACGGCAGGCGGGGCTTTCGTCTTTTTCGGGAGGGCATTGACCCCCACCTACCATGTGCCGGTCCTGGCCGATGCCGTGCGCGACTGGACGACGGGCGGCTGCCGCATCGTGGATGCGACCGTCGGCGGCGGTGGCCACGCGGCGCTGTTCCGCGAGCTCGGCGCCGAGGTCCTCGCCGTGGACCGCGATCCCGACGCGATCGCCGCCGCGCGCGCCGCCCTCGGCGACACCGGCATCCGTTACTCGACCGGTCCGTTCGGCTCCGCGAAGGTGCTGGGCACGATCGAGACGTTCCGCCCCGACCGCATCCTCCTGGATCTGGGGGTCTCGTCCTACCAGCTCGATACCGATCTCCGGGGGTTTACCTTTCGTCCCGGGGCGCCGCTCGACATGCGGATGGCGGCGGGACACGGCGTGACGGCCGCCGACATCCTGAACACGTGGCCCGAAGCGCGTCTCGCCGGCGCGTTCGCTGAGCTCGCGGACGAGCCGCGCGCGCGCCGTCTGGCCCGGGCGGTCGTGAAGCGGCGCGCCACCGCCCCCTTCGCGACCAGCGACGATCTCGTGAACGCGATTCGCGAGGCGCGGGGCCCCCGCTCGGGGCCGTCCGACTTCGCGCGGCTGTTCCAGGCCCTGCGGATCGTCGTGAACCAGGAGCTCGAGCAGCTCGAGCTCGCGCTGCCGGCGCTCCGGGCCACGCTCGTGCCCGGCGGGCGGATGGCGGTGATCACCTACCACTCGGGCGAGGACCGCATCGTGAAGCACGCATTCCGCGACTGGAGCCGGTCGTGCGTCTGCCCGCCGCGTCAGCCCGTGTGCACCTGTCGCGGACGCCCCCTGGGCCGCCTCCTCACGCGGAAGCCGATCCGTCCCGCTGCCGCCGAGGTGCGCGACAACCCGCGGGCCCGCTCGGCGCAGCTGCGCGCCTTCGAGGTCGGCGATGGCTAAGGGCCGCCACTGGGTCGCGCTCTGGCTCGTGGCCTTCCTCGTGACCACGTGGCTGGTGTACGCCCGCCAGACGGCCGCCATCCGCGCGGCCCGGGAGCTCGCCGATCTCCGGGCCCGGCGCGCCAACCTGGACGGGCACCGCGCCGATCTCGAGCGCCGCATCCGCGCCGCCGAGAGCCGCGCCGTCCTCGTCCCCCGGGCGCAGGCGCGGCTGGGGCTGCACCTGCCGAGCGACAGCGAGATCGTCCTGGTCCCTGCTCCGAGCGGCTCGCACTAGCGAAATGGCCAGGTCTGCAGTCCGCATCCAGGTCGTGGAATTCGGCGTGCTCGTGGGCCTGGCCCTGCTGGTCGGACGGGCGGCGCAAGTGCAGATCCTCCAGGGTCGCCGCTGGGCGGAGGAAGCGCAGGCGCAGCGCACCGAGCGCATCGTGCTCCAGGCGCGCCGCGGCACGCTGTCCGACCGTCACGGCACACCGCTCGCGGTCACGCAGGAGACCTACCACGTGGGCATCGCGCCCAACGAGCTGCGCGACCCGGTCGCGGACGGATCGCTGATCAGCCGGCGGCTCGGGCTCACGGCGCACGCCTGGCAAGAGGCGCTGCGCCGCCGATACGCCTACTTCGCGGGGCCCTACAGCGCGCTCGAAGTGCAGCCCCTGCGGACCGTCCGGGGCGTGCATCTCGAATCCGTGCTGAATCGGTTCTATCCCGATCCCGCGGTCGCGCGCGCGACCATCGGCCGCCTGGGCGACGACGGCTTGGCCGCCTCCGGGCTCGAGCGGACCCTCGACAGCCTGCTGGCGGGCCGGGCAGGCGCGGCGGTCGTGCTGAAGGACCGAGCGGGACGCGAGTACGAGTCGCCGGCGCGCGTGATCGCCCCCCCCGTCCCGGGGCTCGACGTCGTGCTCACACTCGACGCAGAGCTGCAGGAGATCGCACAACGGGCGCTGGACGACGCATTACGGCGCATGGATGCGGACGGCGGGGACGTCGTGATGCTCGACCCCGGAACTGGCGAAGTGCTGGCCCTCGCTTCGCGCCAGCGGGACGGTAGCGCGCGTCCCAGCGCGTTCACCGACACATTCGAGCCCGGGTCCCTGGCGAAGATTTTCGCCGCCGCCGCCCTGCTCGCGCTCCGCCGCGTGTCGCCTACGGACCACGTGTCGGGGGAGGGGGGCAAGTGGCGTGTGCCCGGTCGCACGATCACCGACGACGATCCCCAGCCCTCGCTCACGCTGGCCGACGCCATTCGCGTTTCGAGCAACATCGCCATCGCGAAGTTCGCGGCGCGGCTCACGCCCGAGGAGCAGTATGTGACGCTCCGGGACTTCGGGTTCGGGGCGCTCACGGGGATCGAGTTTCCCGCGGAGGCCACCGGACGCCTGCGGCCGCCGTCCGAGTGGACGCGTCCCAGTGCGGCGAGCCTCGCCATGGGCTACGAGCTGTCGGTCACGCCGATCCAAGTGGCGATGGCGTACGGCGCGCTTGCGAACGACGGCCTCCTGCTTCAGCCCACGCTGATCCGCGAGGTTCGGGACGCGAGCGGCGGAGTACGCTACCGGCATCGCCCGGAGCCGGTGCGACGCGTCGTCGCCCGCGACGTGGCGGCGGCGTTGCGGAACCTGCTGCGCGGGGTCGTGGAGCGCGGCACCGGAACCGAGGCGGCGCTCACGAATTTTCCGGTGGCGGCGAAGACCGGGACGGCGCGCCGCGTCGTGAACGGCCGCTACGCGGCCGGCGAGTACACCGCCTCGTTCGCCGCGCTGTTCCCCGCCGACCAGCCGCAACTCGTGCTCGTCGTGAAAATCGACAACCCCCACAAAGGGAGCTACTTCGCCGCCCAGACCGCGGCGCCGGTGACCCGCTCGATGCTCGAGCAGGCGCTCGCGGCCCGCACGGTCGCGCTCGACCGGGCCCGGCTCTCGACGGCCGCGCCGCGCGCCGCGGCCGCACCGGCCGACGACGATGGCGGCCTGGTCCCCTACGTGGTGCCGTGGCCGTATGAACGCGACAGCAGCGGCGTCGGGCGTGGGCCGCGACGGGCCGTCCCCGACGTGGCGGGCTTCGGCATGCGGGAGGCCGTGCGCACGCTCCACCGGCGCGGGTTCCGCGTGGCGCTCCGGGGCTGGGGTGTCGCGGAGCACACCTGGCCGGCGGCGGGCGACAGCGCGGCCGCCGGCTCGATGGTCACGTTGTTCGCCGACCCGTACGCCGCCGCCCGGGTCCGCTCCCGTGGCCCGACTCCTCCGCGCCGCGGGCCGCGGTGATGAACAAGCTTCAGGAAGTCGTCGCCGCGCTCGAGCGGGCGCAGCTCCTCGTCGAACTGCCCGACCTGCACACCTGGCCCGAGATCACCGGCCTCACCGCCGACAGCCGGAAGGTGGAGCGCGGAATGCTGTATTGCGCGGTGTACGGGTCCGTGCGCGACGGGCACGAGTTCGTGATGGCGGCGCGCGAGCGCGGCGCCGCGGCGGCGCTGGTCGAGCGCGAGCAGGCGGTGGACGTGCCGCAGATCCTGGTGCGCGACGGTCGGCGCGCCGCCGCCGTCGCCGCGGAGGCGTGGTACGACCGCCCCGGGGCGAAGCTCGATCTGATCGGCGTCACCGGGACGAACGGCAAGACGACCTCGGTCACGCTGCTGCGGCATGTCCTGTCGGCGCTCGAGCCGACCGGCTCGATCGGCACGCTGGGCGCGTTCGATCCGGCGGGCGACCCCGTGCCGAGCGAGGCCGGCAACCTCACCACCCCCGGGCCCATCGATCTCCAGGCGACGCTCGCCGCGCTGGTCGAGCGGGGCGCGCGCGGCGCGGCGATGGAGGTCTCCTCCCACAGCCTCGATCAGGGCCGGGTGGACGGACTCGTGTTCCGCGCAGCCCTCTTCACCAACCTGACGCGCGATCACCTCGACTACCACAAGACCCTCGAGGATTATTTCCGCGCCAAGGCGAAGCTCGTGCAGTACCTGGCCCCCGACGGGCTAGAGGTGGTGAACGCCGACGATCCCGCGTGGCAGAGGCTGCGGCGCGAGCGCCGCCGCGTGACGTTCGGCGAGCGGGGGGGCGAGGTGACCGCGCGGCGCGTCGCTCTCGACGTCTCAGGCGCCCGCTTCGAGCTCGTCACCCCCATGGGCGGTGCGGAGGTACGGCTCCCGCTGCTCGGCCGCTTCAACGTGGCCAACGCCCTCGGCGTGGCGGCGTGCGCCTGGGGGCTCGGCGTCCCGGTCGAGACCGTCGCCGAGCGGTTGACGGGTGCGCCGCAGGTCCCCGGTCGGATGGAGCGGATCGCCGAGCGGCCGTGCATCGTGCTGCGTGATTACGCTCACACGCCCGACGCGCTCGAGCGGGCGCTCGAGACGCTGCGCCCCCTCACCAAGGAGCGGCTCGTCGTCGTGTTCGGCGCGGGCGGCGATCGCGACCGCGGCAAGCGGGCCCCCATGGGCACGGTGTCCGTGCGCCTCGCGGACATCGCGATCCTCACGTCGGACAATCCGCGCACCGAGGACCCGGAGAGGATCCTCGACGACGTGGAGGTCGGAATGCGGGCCAAGCCGCATCACCGCGAGCTCGACCGCCGCCGTGCCATCGCCCGCGCCCTCGAGCTGGCGCATCCGGGAGACACAATTCTCCTCGCGGGGAAGGGGCACGAGACCTACCAGGTAATCGGGACGGACAAGCAGCCGTTCGACGAGCGGGTGGTGGTGCGAGAGCTGGGGGCGTCATGAAGCCATTGCGGATTGCGGATTGCGGATTGCGGAATATCCAGGGAGGAGTCGCTTGGCGACCGAACTTTCATTTCAAATCCGCATTCCGCACTCCGCAATCCACAATAGGGGTGGTGGGGTGACCGCCTGGGACTCGCAGCTCGTTGCGACAGCGCTCGGGGTGTCGGGGCCCCGCAGCCTGCGCTTCACGGGGGTGAGCACCGACACGCGGGACCTGACCCCGGGCGCGCTCTTCGTCGCGCTCAAAGGAGATCGCTTCGACGCCCACGCGTTCCTCGATCAGGCGAGAGCCAGGGGCGCGGCCGCCGCCGTGGTGCGTCGCGGCACACCGGCGGTGAACGGCTTGCCGTATTTCGAGGTGGCCGACACGCTCGCCGCACTGGGTCTCCTGGCTCGCGCGCGACGCCGCTTGCTGGCGCCCGGCAGCCCGGTCGTGGCCGTCACCGGCTCGAGCGGCAAGACCAGCACCAAGGAAATGATCCGCGCGGTGCTGGCCACCAGCTACCGCGTGCACGCGACGAGCGGAAACCTGAACAACCTTGTGGGCGTGCCGCTCACGATCCTCGCCGCACCGGACGACGCCGAGGCGCTGATCGTGGAAGCGGGCGCGAGCGTCCCGGGCGAAATCCCCCGGCTGCGCGACGTGATCGAGCCCACCATCGCCGTGATCACCAACGTCGGCTACGCGCACGTGGAGGGCTTCGGCTCCCTCGCCGGAGTGATGCAGGAGAAGCTCGCCTTGGTCGAGGGCGCGCGGATGGCGGTGGTCGGGACGGATCCGCCCGAGCTCGCGCGGGAGGCGCGGCGCCGCGCGCCGACGGTGGTGGCCGGGACCGGCGCGGGCGCGCAGGTCCGCCCCGATTCCGCCGAGCTCGACGCGGAGGGCCATCCGCGTCTCACGTGGCGGGGCCACGCGGTGACGCTGCCGGTGGTCGGGTTTCACCAGATCGAGAACGCCATGCTGGCGCTCGCCGTGGGACGAGAGGCGGGCACGGACCCGGCGCGGGCGGTGGCGGCGCTCGCCGGCGTGCGGCTCCCGGCCGGGCGGGGCGCGGTGCTCTCGCTCGGCGGCCTCACCGTGATCGACGACACCTACAACGCGAACCCGGGCTCGCTCCGCTGGGCGCTGAAGCTCGCCCACTGGCTCGCCGACCGGGGGCGCCGGCCGCTCGCGGTGGTCGTGGGCACGATGTTGGAGCTCGGGTCGGAGAGTGCCAGATTGCATGCGGCGGCGGCGGCCGAGATCGCGGCCCTCCGGCCCGCGCTCGTGGCCGCGGTGGGCGAGTTCGTGCCGGCGTTCGAGCCATACCGGGTGACGCTCGGCGAGCGGCTGATCACGGCGCCCGACGCGGAAGCGCTGGGCCCGCGGTTGCAGGCGGCGCTCACGGGCCACGAGATCGTCCTGCTCAAAGCGTCCCGCGGGGTGGCGCTCGAGCGGGTGCTCCGGCACTTGAACTGAGGATCACACGTGCTCTATCACTTGCTCGCGCCGCTCGCGAAGCAGCACATCTTCTTCAATCTGTTCAACTACCTCACGTTTCGCGCGGCGGGCGCGGTCGTCACGGCCCTGCTGCTCGCGTTCCTGTGGGGCCCCGCCATTATCCGGCGGCTGCGCGAGCGCAACGTGGGACAGGTGATTCGCGCCGAGGGGCCGGCGAGCCACCACGCGAAGCGCGGTACGCCGACCATGGGCGGGCTGATCGTCATCCTCGCGACCGTGGTGCCGACGCTGCTGTGGGCCCGGCTCGACAGCCGGTACGTCGTGGTGGCCGTCCTGGCGATGCTGTGGGCGGGGGCAATCGGCTTCATTGACGACTACCTGAAGATCGTCCGCGGCAAGTCCCAGGGATTGGTGGCGCGGTGGAAATTGATCGGCCAGGTGACGTTCGGGGTGGCGCTGGGTGTCGCCCTGATTCTGTGGCCCCTGGCCCCGGACCTGCCTCCCACCTCCACCCAGCTGCCGGTGTTCAAGTACATCCTGCTGGTGCTGCCGCCGCCGCTGTATCTGCTGTTCGTCACGGTCGTCGTGACCGGCAGCTCGAACGCCGTGAACCTCACCGATGGACTGGACGGTCTCGCGGCGGGCCTGACGGCGATCCTCGCGGGCACGTTCGCGGCGTTTGCCTATGTATTCGGCCGCATCGATTGGACGCGTTACCTGTTCGTGTACTTCCTGCCCGGCTCGCAGGAGCTGACCATCTTCTGCGGGGCGCTCGCCGGGGCGGCGCTCGGCTTCCTGTGGTTCAACGCGCACCCCGCGCAGGTGTTCATGGGCGACACCGGCTCACTCGCGATCGGCGGCGCGATGGGGGCGGTCGCGATCATGCTGAAGGCCGAGTTCCTGTTGCTCATTGCCGGCGGGGTGTTCGCCGCGGAAGCCGTGTCCGTGATGCTGCAGGTGTGGGTGTATCGCTGGCACAAGCGGCGCTCCGGCAAGGAGTACGCCGACGCCCACAGGGTGTTTCGCATGGCGCCGCTGCACCATCACTTCGAGAAGCTGGGCTGGGCCGAGCCGCAGGTCGTGACGCGGTTCTACATCCTGGGGGTGATGTGCGCGGCTATCGCGCTCGCGACGCTGAAGGTGCGATGATTCCCCAGGCGTGGCGCGGGACGGGCGTCGTGGCCGTCATCGGGCTGGGGAAGAGTGGCGTCGCCGCCACCCGCCTGCTGGCGCGCGAAGGCGTGCGCGTGTACGCGAGCGATGCCTCGGAGCATCCGTATGGGGGCGATGCCCTCGAGTCGCTGCGGACGCTCGGCGGCGTGGCGCTGGACGTCGGGCGTCACGACCTGGCGCGGATCCGCGGCGCCGCGGCCGTGATCGTCTCCCCCGGCGTGCCGCCGGAGGCGCCGCCGCTCGCAGCGGCGCGCGAGGCCCGCGTGCCCATCTTGTCCGAAATCGACCTCGGCTTCCGGGCGCTGTCGGGATCGGGCACGCGCTGCATCGCGATCACCGGGACGAACGGCAAGACGACCACTACCGCACTGGTGGCGCATCTCCTGCGCGCGGCGGGGGTCCACGCGGAGGCGGCAGGGAACATCGGTCGCCCGCTGGCGGACATCGCCCTGGAAAACGAGCACTACCAGTGGCTCGCGGTGGAGGTCTCGTCCTTCCAGCTGCACGACAGCCCCCACTTCACGCCGGAGATCGGCATCCTCACGAACCTCGCCCCCGACCACCTCGACCGCTACCCGAGCGTGGAGGCGTACTACGCGGACAAGCGACTGCTGTTTCGAAACGCGAGCCCCGCCCAGGTATGGGTGCTGAACGGGGACGAGCCGGCGGTGCTCGAGCTCGCGGCCGGAGTGCCGGGCCGCCGCGCTCTGTTCTCGCTGCGCCGCCCCGCGGACGGATGGTATGACCCGGGCGCGCGTCGCCTCCACCTCGGGCGTGAGGCCCTGCTCGCGCGCGCCGAGCTCGGGCTCCTCGGGAACCACAACGTCGCGAATGCGCTCGCGGCCGCGCTCGCCGTGCGGGAGGCGGGTGTGCCCTCCGCCGCCATCGGAGCAGGGCTGCGCTCGTTTCGTGCGCTGCCCCACCGCCTCGAGCCGGTGCGCGACGTCGGCGGCGTGCACTGGATCAACGACTCGAAGGCGACGAACATCGCCTCCACGGTGGTCGCGGTGGAAGCGATGGATCGGCCGTTCGTGCTGCTGCTCGGCGGCCGGCACAAGGGCGAGCCGTACACCCGGCTGGCGCCCCTGTTGAAGGACCGGTGTCGCCTGGTGATCGCGTACGGCGAGGCGGGACCGCTCGTGGCCCAGGACCTGGGCGGCCAGGTGCCGCTCGAGCGCGGGACGACGTTCGAAGACGTGGTCGCGCGCGCGCGCCGGGCGGCGCAGCCGGGCGACGCGGTGCTCCTGTCCCCGGCGTGCTCGAGCTACGACATGTTCAAGAACTACGAGGAGCGGGGCGCGACGTTCCGGAAGTTAGTGGAGGCCATGTGAACAGGCCCGCGCATGGTAGGGGCGCAGCATGCTGCGCCCCTACACCAACGTTCGCCCGGGACTCATTGTGAAAGACACACGCTGGGAAACCCGTCTTCTCGCACTGGTCGCGGCGATCCTGGTCGTGTTCGGACTGACGGCGGTGTACGGCGCCTCGAGCCTGCTGACGATTGCGGGCGGCCAGGTGGGCTCGAGCTTCGCCCTGAAGCAGGCGCTCGGCGCGGCGGTGGGCGGGATCGTCGCGGCGTTGCTGGCGCGCTCGGACTACCGCAAGTGGCAGCGGGCCGCCTGGCCGGTGCTCGCGGTCGTCGCAGTGCTGCTGCTCCTCCCGCTGCTCCCCTTCACCGAGCGGATCGCCCCCAACATCAACGGTGCCCGGCGCTGGGTGAACCTCGGGTTCGTGACGGTGCAGCCCTCCGAGCTCGCCAAGTTCGCGGTCGTGGTCTGGACGGCGATGCTCGCGGCGAAGAAGGGTGAGCGGGTCCGCACCTTCCAGTACGGGCTGCTGCCCTTCATTGTCGTGCTCGCGCCGCTCGTGGCGTTGATCTTCCTCGAGCCGAATCTCTCGATGGCCGTGCTGGTCACGTTACTCGCAGGGGTGGTGCTGTTCACCGCCGGCGCGCGGGTCGGCCATTTTCTGGCGATGGCCGTCGTCGCAACGCCTATCCTGTTCGGCGCGGTGGCGAGCGCCCAATACCGCCTGGCGCGCGTCGTGACGTTCCTGAATCCCGGGAGCGCGCCCTCCGAGGCGACGTGGCAGGTCCATCAATCGCTCGTTGGGATGGGAGCAGGGCGGCTGTTCGGCGTCGGGTTGGGGCAGGGACAACAGAAGCTCGGCTACCTCCCGTACGCCTACTCCGACTTCATCCTCTCGACGATCGGCGAGGAGTGGGGCTTTCTGGGCGTGCTCGGGATCATCGTGTTGTTCGGCACGTTCGCGTGGCTCGGCTTCCGCATCGCGAGGTCGGCGGGCGACCCGTTCGGCCGGTTGCTCGCGGTGGGGCTCACCGGCATGATCGGGATCACCGCGGTGCTGCACATCGGCGTGACCCTCGCCCTCCTGCCGGCCACCGGCATCACGCTTCCTTTCATCTCGTACGGACGGTCGAGCTTGTTCGTCGCCCTTGTCGCGACCGGTGTGTTGATCAGCATCGGGAGAGGGCGGCGGGCGGGGGACGCGTGAAATTGCGGAATGCGGATATGAAGCAATTTCGGATTGCGGATTTGCGATTGCGGATTGGAAAGGCGAGCCGTCGAATCCGCAATCCGCAATCCGCAATCCGCAATTGTCGTCGTTGGGTGCAGTAATGAGGGTGTTGTTGGCGGGCGGCGGCACCGGCGGCCATCTCATGCCCGCCCTCGCGCTGGCGCAGACGCTGCGCGACGCGGGGCGGGGCATCGAGCCCGTGCTCGTCGGCGCGGCGCGGGGGATCGAGGCTCAGGTGCTGCCCCGCTATCCGTTTCGCCATCACCTGCTGCCCATGGAGCCGATCTATCGGCGCACCTGGTGGAACAACGCCCGCTGGCTGTTGATCGCCGGACGCGCGTGGCGTGCGGTTGGACGCGTGCTCGAGGCCGAGCAGCCGGCGATCGTGATCGGGACCGGCGGGTACGCCGCCGGCCCGGTGGTGTGGCGCGCGCAGCAGCGCCGCCTCCCCACCGTGCTCCAGGAGCAGAACGCGTTCCCCGGCCTCGCCACGCGCTGGCTCGCGCGGCGCGCGCGGCAGGTGCATTTGGGGTTTCCCGAAGCGCGCGAGCGGTTGCGCGTCGGCCCGCACACGGCCGTGTTCGCGCTCGGCAACCCGATCCGCACTCCCGAGCCGGGCAGTCGTGACGCCGCACTCGTCGACTTCGGACTCGCGCCCGAGCGCCCGACGCTGCTCGTGTTCGGCGGCAGCCAGGGCGCGCAGGCGATCAACTACGCGGTCGCGGGCGCGCTCGAGCGCCGCCTGCTCGACGGGATCAACGTCGTGTGGGGGACGGGAACGGCGCACGCTGAGGCGCTGGCGCGCTACACCGCGCCCGGGCGGGTCGTCGTGCGCGGCTTCTTCGATCCCATGGCCCCTGCCTACCGCGCGGCGGATCTGGTGGTCGCGCGGGCGGGGGCCATGACCGTCGCCGAGCTGTGCGCCTGGGGCAAGCCCAGCATCCTCGTCCCCCTCCCCACCGCCGCGGCCGATCACCAGACGTACAATGCGGCCGCGCTCGCGGCAGCCGGCGCGGCCATCCAGCTCTCCGAGGAGCAACTCACTCCCTACACACTGGCCCAGGCGGTGACCGGGCTGGTTGCCGACCGCTCCCGGCTCGAGTCCCTCGGCACCCGGGCCCGGAGTCGCGGGCACCCCGACGCCGCTCGGGAGATCGTGTCGAAGATCTTGACACTCGTCGCGTGAAACATTGGTGGTCTCTTTCGCAAGTTTCGTAGATTCGCTATATTAGCCCCCCACTAATGAACTTGTTTACCACGGTGGATCCCCGCCCGATCCACTTCATGGGGATCGCCGGAGCCGGCATGAGCGGCTTGGGGCTCCTCGCTAAAGCGCAAGGCGTAGCAATCACTGGTTGTGATAACGATCCCACTGGCGCCGCCGATTTGGCAGCCATGGGGGTGGAAATATGGCGGGGTCACGACCCGGGGCACGTAGCTGGGGCTCGGGCGCTCGTGGTCACCGCTGCGGTACCGGGAGACCACCCGGAGCTGACGCGAGCACGCGCCCTAGGGGTCCCGGTGGTACGGCGGGCTGACGCCCTCAGCCAGGCCGTCGCCGGCGGAACGGTGGTCGCCGTGTCGGGCACGCACGGCAAGACGACCACCACGGTGATGGTCACGGAGGCGTTGGCGGCCGCCGGGCGGGATCCCACGGGACTCGCCGGCGGCCGTGTCGCTCGGTGGGGCGGAAATGCCCGGGTCGGGGGACGCGAGTTGTACGTCGTGGAGGCGGACGAGTACGACCGGGCGTTTCTGTCGCTCAGGCCGACCGTCGCGGTGGTGAACAACGTCGAGGCCGACCACCTCGAGTGCTACGACGGCAGCGTCGCGGTGCTGGAGCAGGCGTTCGTGCAATTCGCGGGTGGGGCGCGGCGCGTGATCGTGGGTGGAGACGATGCGGGCGCCCAGCGGGTGATGGCGGCGGTGCGGGCACCCGTGTGGCGCGTGGGGGTCGGTGCCGATGCGGATGTGCGGATTACGGAGCTCGCACTCGACGAGCACGGGTCGACGGCGCGCATCGAGCTGCCTGGCGGGGAGATCCGCCCGCTCACGCTGCGGGTGCCGGGACTTCACAACGTGCGCAACGCGGCGGCGGCGCTCGCGGTGGCACAGGAGTTGGGGGCGGATCTCGAGCCCGCTCTCGCAGCGCTCGCAGCCTTCACGGGCGTTGGGCGCCGGTTCGAGCGAGTGGGTGAAGCGCGCGGCGTGACCGTGGTGGATGACTACGCGCATCATCCCACCGAGGTGCAGGCGACCCTCGCGGCGGCGCGCCAGGCGTTCCCGCGGCGGCGTGTGGTAGCGGTGTTTCAGCCACACCTGTTCTCGCGCACGGTGCTGCACGGCGATGCACTCGGACGGGCGCTCGCCGCGGCGGATGTGGTGGTGGTGGCGCCGATTTACGGCGCCCGCGAGCAGCCGCTTCCGGGGGTCAGCGCGGCGCTGGTGGCACGCGGGGCCGCGCGGGCGGGTGCGACGACGGTGGCGGTGCGGGAGCGCGCGGGGCTCACGGAGCGGGTGGCGGAGACGGTGCAGGCGGGCGACGTGGTATTCACCTTGGGCGCGGGGGACATCACGCGTGTGGGACCGGAGCTGCTGGCGCGCTTGGGGACGGAGGCGTGACGCGACGCTGGCCGCGCTGGCGGCGGCGCGCGTTCGCGGGCGTGACGGGGTTGGCGCTGCTCGTGCCGTGCTGGCTCGGCGCGCCGCTCGTGCTGCAACGAGTCGCGCTGTTTCGCGTGCGCCAGATCGAGCTCGTGGGCGTGCGCAATCTTGCGCCCGACGCCGTGATCGCCGCGTTGCGGCTCGGGCCCCGGGCGAGCGTGTTCGGCGACACCCGGCTCCTCGCCGACCGGCTGCGGGGACTGGCCGGCGTCGCGGAAGCGCGGGTGGTCCGGCGGCTGCCCGCCGTGCTTTCGGTGGAGCTGCGGGAGGTGGAGCCCGCGGCGCTCGTGCCGGCGCCCCGCGGATCCGGGAGAGGCCTCGTGGCGGTCGATGCGGCGGGTCGCCCGCTGCCGTTCGACCCGGCACGCGCGGGCCTCGACCTGCCGATCGCGGCGAGCGCGGATTCGGGAGTGGTGGGCGTGCTGGCGCTGATTCAGTCGGTGGATCCGGCACTGTTTCAGACCATCACCGGCGCGAGGGCGTTCGCGCGCAGCGGCGTGCTCCTGGAAATCGGGCCTCATCGCGTGCTAGTCGGGCGCGACGCCGGGCCGGAGGTCATACGGGCCGTGGTGCTGGTGGCGCAGGATCTGGCCGCGAAGGGGCGCAAGTACGTGGAGCTCGATGCCCGCTTCGCGGGCCAGGTGGTGGTGCGACGGCGGCCGACCGCGAGCGGGGGCGGTGAGGGGGCGTGAGCCGGGATCGCCAAATCGTAGCCGGGCTCGATCTCGGCAGCACCAAGACGTGCGCCGTGATCGCAGAGGTGGTGGGCGAGCTGCCGCGGCTGCCGCTCGCGAAAGTGCTGGGCGTGGGGCTCGCGAAAAACGCGGGCGTGCGGCGCGGTATGGTGCGCGACATCGACGAGACGAGCCGGTCGATCGTTGCGGCGATGCGGGACGCCGAGCGCATGGCGGGCGTCAAGGTCCCCACGGTGACATGCGGCATCGCGGGGGAGCACGTCTCGGCCCGCACGTCGCCGGGAGTGGTGGCCGTGTCGGGGGACGAGATCACGGCGGAGGACGTGGCGCGCGTGAACGAGGTGGCGCGCGCGGTGTCGCTGGGGCGCGACCACGAGCTGCTGCACGATATCCCGCAGGAGTACGTGGTCGACCAGCAACGCGGGATCTCGGACCCCGTGGGGATGACCGGCACCCGGCTCGAGGTGGAGATGTACCTCGTGACGGTCCAATCCACGGCTGCGCAGAACCTGCGCCGCAGCGTGGAGCGGGCGCGCTACCGGCCGGCCGAGCTGGTGCTGGAGCCGCTCGCCGCGTCCTACGCCGTGCTGACGGACGACGAGAAGGAGCTGGGCGTCGCCTTGGTGGAGGTGGGAGGGGGGTCGACGGGTGTGGCGATCTTCCACGAGGGGAAGATCCGGCACCTCGCGTCGCTCAAGTATGCCGGCACGCATGTCACGAGCGACCTGGTGGCGGGGTTGGGGGTGACGCAGGCGGATGCGGAGCGGCTCAAGGAGCGTCATGGGGTGGCGTATCAACCGCTCGTGGACGCGTCGGAGATGATCAACCTGCCGTCTACGCCGAGCCAGGGGGCGCGGCAGGCATCGCGCGAGCTGCTGTCGCACATCATCCACCAGCGGGTGGACGAGATCTTCCAGCTGGCGCAGCGCGAGTTCGAGCGGGCGGGGTACGGGGGCGGACGGCTGCCGGCCGGGGTGGTGCTGACGGGCGGGACGGCGCACCTGCCGGGGATGGTGGAGCTGGCGCGCGACGCGTTCGCGGTTCCGGTGCGGGCCGGGACGCCGGAGCAGGGGATCTCGGGGCTCGTCGACAGCGTGCAGGCGCCGCGCTATGCAGTACCGGTGGGCCTGGTGTTGTACGCGGCGCGGCGACTCGCGCAGGGCGGCGTTCCCAGCGGCTCGTTGGTCAAGAGTGCGGGCGTCGAGCGGTGGTTCGGACCGCTGAAGCGGTGGTTGCAGGACTTCTTCTGATCGGTCACCCGAGGGAGCCATGATCTTCGAGCTCGAAGAGACAGTATCGCAGAACGCCCGGATGAAAGTCATCGGCGTGGGGGGCGGCGGCGGCAACGCGCTGAACCGCATGGTCGACGAAGGACTCCAGGGCGTCGAGTTCATCTCCGTGAACACCGACGCGCAGGCCCTGCTCAACAATAAGGCCGACGTGAAGGTGCAGATCGGGAAGAAGCTCACACGCGGGCTGGGGGCCGGCGCGCGTCCCGAGATCGGCCGACAGGCGATCGAGGAGAATCGCGACGAGGTGCTGCACTCCCTCCAAAGCGCCGACATGGTCTTCGTCACCTGCGGCATGGGCGGCGGCACCGGCACCGGTGCATCGCCGATCATCGCGCAGATGGCGCGTGACATCGGCGCCCTCACGATCGGCATCGTCACCAAGCCGTTCCTGTTCGAGGGCCGCAAGCGGATGCGCCAGGCGGACATGGGGATCGCGGAGATGCGCAAGCACGTCGACACCATGGTCGTCGTCCCGAACGAGCGCCTTCTCGCCGTCGTGGGCAAGGGGATTCCGTTCCAGGACGCCCTCAAGAAGGCCGACGAGGTGCTGCTGCACGCCACGCAGGGCATCTCCTCCCTCATTACCGTCACCGGGATCGTGAACGTAGATTTCGCGGACGTGCGCACCGTCATGCAGAACGGCGGGGCGGCGATCATGGGGACGGGCATGGGGCGGGGCGAGAACCGGGCCATGGAGGCGGTGCAGCAGGCGATCTCGTCGCCGCTGCTCGACAACATCTCCATCACCGGCGCCACCGGCGTGCTCATCAACATCACGGGCGGCGAAGACCTGACGCTGGGCGAGGTCACCCAGATCTCGGACGTCGTGAAAGACGCGGCCGGCGAGGACGCGGAGATCATCTTCGGGACGGTGAACGATCCAGCGATGCACGGCGAGATCCGCGTGACCGTGATCGCGACCGGGTTCGACAAACCGGCCGCAGGGGCGGAGGCGGCTTCCCGGGCCGCGCCGGGCGTGCTGCCGTTCCGCGAGCGTGGCGCGCGGCCTACGCCCGTCCCCCCCGCGGGGTACGTGAAGAGCGCGGAGCAGCTCGCCCGGCGCCCCGCGCCACCGCCGCCGTCCGAGCTCAACGAGCTCGAGATCCCCACCTTCATCCGGCGGCAGATGGACTGATGGCCTGGCGGACCAGCCACTTCGCCACCGCCGGCGCCCTCGTCGCCGGCGGTCTCGTCTGGGCGTCACGCGACGCGTGGCCCTGGCGACGGCCGCTCACCGCGTCCCCCATCGTGGTGGATGCGGCCTACGCCGATGTCACCGAGACGCTCGGCCGTCGCGAGATCCTGTCCGACGTGCTGGCGCGCGGTGGCGTCACGGGGCGCGACTACGCGGCCTTCCTCGCGGCCGCGAAGAGCCTGCCCGTGCGCCGCCTCCGGCCCGGGCTCAAGTTCGACATGCGCCGCCTGAAGACCGACCGCATTGCGAGCCGTGTGACGGTGCGGCTTTCGCCCGAGCGGCGCCTCACCGTCGCCCGCGGAGAGGGTGACACGGGCTGGGTCGAGACCATCGAGACCATCCCGTGGACGATCACGCGGCTGCGGGTGACGGGCGCGATCGAGTCCTCGTTGTACGACGCACTCGACAAGGCGATGGCCGATTCCTTCCTGCCGGCCGGCGAGCGGCGCCAGCTCGCCTGGGCGATCGCCGACGTGTACGACTGGGAAGTGGACTTCGCGCGCGACCTCCGTCCGGGCGACCGCTTCACCGTGCTGCTCGAGCGCCTCGAGTCGTCCGAGGGGGAGCGGCGCTTCGGCCGGATACTGGCCGCACGCGTCGACGTGGCCGGCACGCCCCAGTACGCGTTCTACTTCGAAGACACGGACGCCGGAGTGACGGGCTTCTACGACGAGCGAGGGCGGTCGCTGCGGCGGGCGTTCCTGCGGGCGCCGCTTCAATTCCGGCGCGTCTCGAGCGCGTTCGGTTCCCGCTATCACCCGCTGCTGCACGCGTGGCGGCATCACGAGGGCGTGGACTTCGCGGCGCCGTACGGTACGCCCGTGCGCGCGACGGCGGACGGGATCGTCACGCGGGTGGGGCGCGAGGATGGTGGCTACGGCAACGTGATCGATGTGCGACACCCGAACGGGATCCGCACGCGCTACGGCCACCTGTCCGGGTTCGCCCGCGGGCTGCGCACCGGCGAGCGGGTGGAGCAGGGGGAGACGATCGGCTACGTCGGGTCTACCGGCCTCTCGACCGGCCCGCATCTGCATTACGAGTTTCTCGTAAACGGTCGTCCCACCAACCCGCGGCGGAAGGATATGGGCGCCGGCACCCCGGTGCCGAAGCCGCTGGCGTCCGCCTACGATACCCAGCGCGAGACTCTGCTCCTCCAGCTCGAGCCGCACCCGTCTCCCGCATCGGCTCCCGCCGTCGCCAACGCCGCGCGCGATTAGTTTCCTTTTCATCCGTGGAGCTCTTTCCCGCCGTTGACGTTCAGGGCGGGCGCGTCGCGCGTTCCGCCGATCGAGACCCGGTCGCCGTGGCGCGCCGGTTCGCGCGCGCCGGGGCCCGCTGGGTGCACTTCGTCGATCTCGATCGCGCCCTCGGGACGGGCGACAACCGCGATCTGGCGCGGCGCTTCCTCGCCGGTGCGGGGGAAGGGCTCTGCGTCCAGGTCGGCGGCGCCCTCGCGACCGAAGCGGCGATCGCCGAGATGCTCGCGTGGGGGGCGACGCGGGTGGTGATCGGCACCGCGGCGGCGATCGACGCTGCATTGGTCGCGCGGCTCCTCGCGCGGCACGGCGCCGATCGGCTCGCCGTCGGGATCGATGCCCGGGATGGCCGCGTAGCCCCCCGCGGGGGGACGACCGTGGCGGACCTGGCGCCGCTCGAGCTCGCGCGACGGGTGCAGTCGTTCGGCGCACGCACCGCGATCTACACCGACGCCGCACGCGACGGGACGCTCAGCGGGCCCGATCTCGACGGCGCGCGGGCCATCGCGGCGCTCGGCCTCGAGGTGATCGTGTCGGGCGGAGTCGCGTCGCTCGACGACCTGCGCGCCGCGGCGGATGCGGGGCTCGCAGGCGCGATCGTGGGCCGGGCGCTCCACGAGGGCCGGTTCACGCTGGCGGAGGCGCTCGCATGCGTCGCCGCGTGACGCTCGGGTTCGCCGCGCTCCGCGCCGCCGCGCTCGGCGCGCTCGTGCTCCTCGTGTGGAATCCGACCGCGGCGCGCGTGGAGGCGGGAGGCGCGTCCCCCCTCGTCCTGCTCGATGCCTCCCTCAGCATGGCGGGCCACGGCGGTCGCTGGCAGGATGGCCTCGACACGGCGCGGGCGCTCGCGCAGGGAGGCGTCATCTGGCGGTTCGGCGAGCGCGTCGCGGGGTTCGACACGCTGCCGCCGACGGACGGTACGAGCCGACTCGCGCCGGCGCTCGACGCGGCCGCCGCGCGCGGCGGGCCGGTCACGGTGGTGTCGGACGGCGCCATCGCCGATCTCGCCGACATCCCGCCCGATCTCGCGCGCCGGGCGCGCATCGTCGTCCTTCCGCGGACACCGTTCTTCGATGCCTTCGTCGCCTCCGTAGAAGGGCCGAGACGCGTGAGCGCGGGAGACACGATACGGCTCAGGGTGAGCTTCGGGACGGCCGGGAAACGGGAAACGGGAAGCGGGAAACGGAACGCGACGCTTGCCGTGAATCTCGGAGGACGGCGGATCGCGTCGCGTGCTGTGCCGCTCCCCGACAGCGGCATCGTTTCCAGCGAACTCACGTTTCCCGTTTCCCGTTTCCCCCGTCCCGGTTGGGTGGCGGTGGAGGTGCGGTTGGAGGGGGTGGGGGATGAAGAGCGCCGCGACGACGCCCGACTGTTCGTCCTCGAGGTGAGCCCCCAGCCGTCCGTGGTGCTGCTGGCCTCGCCGCCGGACTGGGAAACGCGGTTCCTGGCGCGCACGCTCGAGGACGTGGCGCGCGTGCCCGTGCGGACGTTCATCGAAGCGGAGCCCGGTCGCGGCCGCTGGCGCGACGGGGCGACGCTCGAGGGCCGGGCGCCGGGCGACGTAGCGCGGGCGGTGGCCGGCGCCGCACTGGTCATCGAGGCCGGCGACCCCGCGATGGTCGGCCGGTTCAGCCCCAAGGGAGCAGTGCTGCTGTGGCCCAGCCAGCGCCGTCTCGACGGAGACTGGTACGCGCAACCGCCCCCTTCTGGGCTCTCCCCCCTCGCCCGCGCGCTCGCCGGAGTGGCGTGGGACTCGCTCCCGCCCGCCACGTCCCTTGCGGAGCTCGCGCCCGATAGCTCGACCAGCGTGGCGCTCGTGGCGCGCCTGGCGCGGCGCGGCCCGCCGCGTCCGATGGTCACGCTGTCCGAGCACGCGGGAGCGCGCCGCGCCGCGATCGCGGCGGGGGGACTCTACCGCTGGGCGTTTCGTGGCGGTGCGAGCGGCGAGGCATATCGGGCCCTGGTGGCGGGATTGGTGGACTGGTTGTTGGAGCAGGGAGCAGGGAGCGGGAAGCGGTTGGTTCCGGTGACATACGAGACACCGAACGGGATGCCGCTCCAGTGGCGCTGGACCGGAAAGGGCGAGCCGCGCGATGTCGTGATCGCGTTAGCGGCCGACCAGGGACAGCGCGTCGACACACTGCGGTTTGACGCCGGCGGCCGGGCGGAGCTGCGCCTGCCGCCGGGGGTGTACCGGTACGCCGCGAGCGAGGGCGAGGGTGCCGAGCGCGGCGTCGTGGCGGTGGACGCGTATTCGGATGAATGGCGGCCGGCGGTCCCGGTGGTCACGCCGCACGCCGGCACGCCGGGCGGCTGGCTCACCGGCGTGGCCCTGCGGGACCGATGGTGGTTGTTCGCGGTGGCGATCGCCGCGTTCACCGCCGAGTGGGCATGGCGGCGGCGCGAAGGCCTGCCCTGATGGGGGGGGCCCTGTGGGAGCGGCTGGCGCGGGTGTTCGGGCGCGGCGCGCGCGAGCGACGCGAGGCCGAGCGGATCCTGCTCGAGGCGGATTTCGGCGTGGAGGCAACGGAGGAAATTCTCGATCGAGTCGCCGGAGGGGAGAACGGCGATGTCGATTTCCAGGCTGCGCTCGAGCGCGCGGTGATGGGGGCGCTGGCGCCGGCGCCGCCGGGCGTCGATCCGGGCGCGCTCGCCCGAGCGCCGGCGCCGCCGACGGTCATGCTGGTTTTCGGGGTGAACGGCGTGGGGAAGACTACGGCGGTCGCGAAGCTCGGCGCCCGGCTCGCGCGCGCCGGGCGGTCGGTGCTGCTCGCCGCGGCCGATACGTTTCGCGCCGGGGCGGCCGAGCAGCTCCTGGTCTGGGCCGACCGGCTGGGCGTGCCGTGCGTCACGGGGACGAATGATCCGGCCGCGATCGCGTTCGATGCGATCGCGGCGGCGCGCGCCCGCGGCGTCGACACGGTGCTGGTGGATACTGCGGGGCGGCTCCACACCGAAGCGCGGCTGCTCGCGGAGCTGAAGAAGGTGGTGCGCGTCGTCGCGAAGCAGCAGCCGGGCGCGCCACACGAGTCGCTGCTCGTGCTCGACGCCACGGTGGGACAGAACGCGGTGCATCAGGCGCGTGCCTTCGCCGCGGCGGTTCCGCTCAGCGGGCTGATCGTGACCAAGCTCGACGGTACCGCCAAGGGCGGGAGCGTGGTCGCCCTCGAGCGCGCGGTGCGCGTCCCGGTCCGGTTCCTCGGGACCGGCGAGGGACTCGACGATCTTGAGGTGTTCGACGCCCAGTCCTACGCCAGGCGCCTGGTGAGCGGGTGAACGGCCGGGGAAGGGGGAAAGGGGAAAGGGCGTGTCGTTGTCGCTGACCACGTCGGTGAAATACTTGAAGGGCGTCGGCCCGAAGCGCGCGGAATCGCTCGCCCGGCTCGGCATTAGGAGCGTCGGCGACCTGCTGTACCACGCGCCCCATCGCTATCTCGACGCCACGACGGTCACGCCCTTGACGAACGTGCAGGTCGGCCAGGAGGTGACGTGCGTCGGCCGGGTGGTGAGCACGGGCGTCCTTCCCACGCGCAAGGGTCTCCGGGTGTTCCGCGCGGTGCTGCGGGACGACAGCGGCGGCGGTCCGCTCGAGTGCGCCTGGCCCGGTCAGCCGTTCCTTGAGCGCCAGATCAAGAAAGGGCAGCTGCTGCTCGTTACGGGACCGGTGCGCTACTATCACGGGCGCCAGCTCGTGCCCCGCGAGTTCGTGATTCTCGCGGACGAGGGGGAAGCGGGCCCCGAGCGCGGCCTCGTGCTGCCGGTCTATCCCGCCACCGAAGGGCTCACCCACCGGCAGGTCCGCGGGCTGATCCATCAGCATCTGGACGCGCTGCTCGCCCTGGTGGCGGACCCCCATCCCAAGAGCCTGCGCGTGGCGGTCGGACTTCGGGAGCTCGGGCCGGCACTCGGAGCAGTGCACCGGCCGGAGACAACGGCGGACGCCGAGGCGGGCCGCCGGCGGCTTGCGTTCGACGAGCTGTTCGACCAGCAGCTGGTGCAGGCGCGCGCCCGGGCGCTCGCGAAGCGGGCGCGCGCCGGGATCACGTTCGTCCTCAAGAAGGCGCTTACCACGAAGCTCAAGCAGCATCTGCCGTTCGACCTGACGGGTGACCAGCGGCAGGCGATCCGCGAGATCACGGACGACATGCTCGCGCCGCTCCGCATGCATCGCCTGTTGATGGGCGACGTGGGGACGGGGAAGACGGTGGTCGCGCTGTTCGCGATGCTGCTCGCGCTCGAGAACGACTACCAGGCGGCGATCATGGCGCCGACCGAGCTCCTCGCGGAGCAGCATCTCGCGACGCTCACGCGCCTGCTCGAGCCGCTCGCGCTCAAGCCCGAATTGCTGATCGGGCGGCTCCCCGCGGCGGAGAAGGCGGGGGCGCGCGAGCGTATTGCGGCGGGCGCGTCGCGCCTCGTGGTCGGGACCCACGCGCTCATCCAGGAGGCGGTGAAGTTCCAGCGGCTCGGGCTGGCCGTGATCGACGAGCAGCATCGCTTCGGCGTGGAGCAGCGGGCGGCCCTGGTCGAGAAGGGCGACGCGCCCGACGTGCTGTTGCTGACGGCGACGCCGATCCCCCGGTCCCTCGCGCTCACGTTGTACGGCGACCTGGACGTGACCCAGCTGCGCGAGCGCCCGCCCGGGCGGGGGACGGTGAAGACGGCGCTCCGCACGGAGGCGGCGCGCCAGAAGATCTACGAGTTCATCCGTGCGGAGTGCGTGGCCGGCCGCCAGGCGTACGTCATCTATCCATTGATCGAGGAATCGGAGCGTGCCGACCTGAAGGCCGCAACCGTGATGGCGGAGCGGCTGGCCAAAGCGTTTCCGGAGCTGGAGGTGGGTCTGGTGCACGGGCGGCTCAAGGCGGAGGAGCGCGACGCGACGATGCGAGCCTTTCGCGACAACGCGGTCCACATCCTCGTCGCGACGAGCGTCATCGAGGTGGGGATCGACGTGGCGAACGCGACGGTGATGCTGATCGAGCACGCCGAGCGGTTCGGACTGGCCCAGCTGCACCAGCTGCGCGGGCGGGTTGGGCGCGGGGCGGCCGCGAGCCACTGCATCCTCCTGTCCGACATCCCGGAAGCGGCGCCCCGCCTCGAGGCGTTCAGCGCAACCACCGACGGCTTCACGATCGCCGAGCTCGATCTCCAGGAGCGGGGCATGGGCGAGCTGGCCGGCGCCCGCCAGTCGGGCGGTGTGCCGCTGCGGTATGCGAACTTTGCGACCGACCTGCCGCTGCTCGAGGCCGCCCGGCGCGCGGCGGGCGAGATCATCGCGCGCGACCCGGCGCTCGCGGAGCGGCAGCATGCGGCGTACCGGGAACGGATCGTGGCGAGATACGAGCGGGGGTTTGAGTTGTTCCGGGTGGGGTGACAGGAACGCGGAACGTGGAACGCGGAAGTCGGAACAGGCATTTCAGTTCCGCGTTCCCACTTCCGCGTTCCGCGTTTCACCGTTAGTCTACCGCCCCCATGCCCGCCTTCCACCGCATCGAAGAACTGCCGCCGCTCGCGGGGCAGACCGTGATCACGCGCGGTTGGGTGATGACCACGCGCTCGTCGGGGAAGATCGGGTTCGTGATGCTGCGGGACGGCACCGGATACCTGCAGGTGGTGCTGTCGAAGAAAGACGTGCCGGAGGTCGCGTGGGACGCGTTCGGTCGGCTCACCCAGGAGACGTCGGTGGAGGTCACAGGCACGGTGCGCGCCGACGCGCGCGCGCCGGGCGGCGTCGAGCTGACGGCGGCGGACTTGCGGGTGCTCGGGCCCAGCCACGACTTCCCGATCACGCCGAAGGAGCACGGCACCGCGTTCTTGTTCGAGCACCGCCATCTCTGGCTCCGCAGCCGGCGCCAGGTCGCGATCGCGCGGGTCCGCCACGAGGTGGTCCAGGCGATCCGCGACTTCTTCTACGAGCGGCATTTCGTCCTGGTCGACACGCCGATCCTCACCGGGGCGATCGGTGAGGCGGCCGGCCACCTGTTCGCCACGGAATACTTCGACCTGGGCACGGCGTATCTGGCGCAGACAGGCCAGCTCTATGTGGAGGCGGCTGCGGCGGCGCTCGGCAAGGTGTACTGCTTCGGGCCGACGTTTCGCGCGGAGAAATCGAAGACCCGACGCCACCTGACCGAGTTCTGGATGGTGGAGCCGGAGGTCGCGTGGAACGACTCCGAGGCCAACATGACGCTGCAGGAGGAGTTCGTCTCCTACATCGTGACACGCGCACTCGAGCGCCGGAAGGGCGAGCTCGCCGAGCTCGAGCGCGATGTGAAGCCGCTCGAGGCGGTGCGGCCGCCGTTTCCACGCATCTCCTATACGGACGCCGTGGCGAAGCTCAAGACCCTCGGCGGCGAGATCGAATGGGGGCAGGATTTGGGAGGCGAGGCCGAGACCCTCCTCGCCAAGCAGTACGACCGGCCGGTGATGGTGTTCAACTATCCCAGGGCGGTGAAGGCCTTCTATATGAAGGAAAACCCCGCCGACCCCCGCACCGTCCTCAACAACGATATGCTCGCCCCCGAGGGATACGGCGAAATCATCGGCGGCAGCCAGCGCGAGGACGATTACGACAAGCTGCTCGCCCGCATCCGCGCGGAGCAGCTCCCGGAAGACGCGTATAGCTGGTACCTGGACCTGCGCAAGTACGGCACGTTCGTGCACGCGGGGTTCGGGCTCGGCGTAGAGCGGACGGTGGCGTGGATCTGCGGCATCCCGCATATCCGCGAGGCGATCGCATTCCCACGGACGCTCTACAAGCTGTGGCCGTGACGGCCGCCCTCTACCGTCCTCTACCGTCGTTTCACTTCCTCCCAGAGCTTGTCCAGCTCCTCTAGGCTCGCCCGCCCGACCTCCACGCCGCGCTCCGCCGCCAGCCGCTCCACCGCCTCGAACCGTCGCGTGAACTTCTCGTTCGCCCGCTCGAGCGCTGCGCGGGGATCAATGGTCAGCTTGCGCGACAGGTTCACCACGGCGAACAAGAGATCGCCGATTTCATCCTGTAGCGCATCACGCATCCCGCTTCCCGCATCCCGCATCTCGACTTCGAGCTCCACGATCTCTTCTTTCACCTTTTCC
>QHUK01000044.1 GCA_003222085.1 Gemmatimonadota bacterium | reverse complement strand
TTTCATCGAGACTCGCGGGATCGTCGATCGTCGGTGGCACCCGGTACTCCTTCCCATCGGCGATCTTTTTGATCGTGCCGCGCAGGATCTTGCCCGATCGCGTCTTCGGCAGCCGCTGGACCACGACCGCCGTCCTGAACGCCGCGACCGGGCCGATCCGCTCGCGCACGCTGGCCACGAGCTCGTCGGCGATGGCGCCGGCGGGCCGCTGCGCGCCCGCTTTGAGCACGATGAGGCCCAGCGGGATCTCCCCCTTGATCTCGTCGGCCACGCCCACGACCGCACACTCGGCCACGTCGGGATGGGAGGCGAGCACCTCTTCCATGGCCCCGGTGGAGAGCCGGTGGCCCGCCACGTTGATGATGTCGTCGGTGCGACCCATCACCCAGAGGTAGCCGTCCTCGTCCTTGTAGCCGGCGTCGGCCGTGAGGTAGTAGCCCGGGTACCGGCTCATGTACGAGCGCACGTAGCCCTCGTCGTTGTTCCACAGAGTCGGCAGGCAGCCCGGAGGCAACGGCAGCCGGATGACGATGTTTCCGGTCTCCCCGGCGGGCAGGTCGTGGCCGTCCTCGCCGAGCACGCGCACGTCGTAGCCCGCGACGGCCTTGCCGCACGAGCCCGGTTTCACCGGGAGCATTCCCAGCCCCACGCAATTCACTCCGATCGGCCAACCCGTCTCCGTCTGCCACCAGTGGTCGATGACCGGGACGCCGAGCTGCTGCTCCGCCCAGTGCAGCGTGTCGGGATCGCACCGCTCGCCGGCGAGAAAGAACGTCCGGAACGCACTCAAGTCGTAGCGCCGAACATGTTCCCCGGTCGGATCGTCGCGCTTGATGGCGCGGATCGCCGTCGGAGCGGTAAAGAAGACGCCGACCCGGTGCTGCGAGATCACCCGCCAGAAGGCCCCGGGATCGGGCGTGCCGACCGGTTTCCCCTCGTACAGGATGGTGGTGTTCCCGTTGAGCAGCGGACCGTAGACGATGTAGGAGTGTCCGACCGCCCAGCCGAGGTCGGAGGCGGCCCAGTAGACGTCGCCGGGCGGGACGCCGTAGATGTGCGGCATGCTCCACTTGAGCGCGACGGCGTGGCCGCCGTTGTCGCGAACCACGCCCTTCGGCATCCCCGTGGTGCCCGACGTATAAAGGATGTAGAGCGGATCGGTCGCGGCGACGGGCACGCACTCCGCCCCTCGCGCCGCCGCCATCAGCTCCGCCCAGTCGCAGTCGCGCCCGGCGACCATCGGAGCCCGCTCTTCCGGCCGCTGGAGGATGATGCAGCGACGCGGCTTCACGGTGGCGAGCTCGATCGCCTTGTCGAGCAACGGCTTGTACGGAACCACGCGATTCACTTCGATGCCGCACGAGGCGGAGACGATCAGCGTCGGCTCCGCGTGACTGATGCGCGCCGCGAGCTCGTGCGAGGCGAAGCCCCCGAATACCACCGAATGGATCGCCCCGATTCGCGCGCACGCCAGCATCGCGATAACCGCTTCCGGGACCATGGGCATGTAGATGATGATCCGGTGGCCCTTCCCGGCGCCCTGTCCGACCAGCACTCCGGCGAAGCGGGCGACCTCGCTCAGCAGCTCCCGAAAGGTGAAGGTCTTGATGGTCCCCGTTACGGGGCTGTCGTACACCAGCGCGGGCTGGTCGCCCCGGCCGTGCTCCACGTGCCAATCGAGCGCGTTGTAGCACGTGTTGACCACCCCGCCTGGGAACCAGCGATAGAACGGGGCGCGCGCGCTATCGAGCACGCGGTCCCATCGCTTGTACCAGTGGATCGCTTCGCCGGCTTCGGCCCAAAACCCTTCGGGGTCCTTGACCCACTGCGCGTAGACGTCGTCCTGGATGCTTTGCGTGGCGTGGATGCCGGGCGTGGTGTGCATGAGTCCCCCTGGGGGCGGGGTGCGTGACTGGTGGCGTCAAAGCTGCGGGCCGCGCCCCGGGTTGCGCCAGTGCTCGTTCCTTCCAAGCCGGCTAGATTCCAGCCGTCCCTGAGAGGTTCCGATTCCCATGTGCCGAAACATCAAGCGACTACGACACCCCGATCACCCACCGCTTCCACGCGCCTTCGAAGGCCAATGAGACGGGGCACGCCGATGCCACTTCCTAACCGCCGCCGCGCCGTCGCCCTGTGTCTCACCCTGCTCGGCTGCAGCCGCGTCTCGACGCCCGCGTCCGCCGGCCCAGCCCAGTTTACCGGCGCGAACCCGTTCGCGAGCGCCAGTCCGTTGCTGTACCAGGCGCCCCCATTCGACCGGATCCACGATGCCGATTACCAGCCGGCGCTGGAGGAAGGGATGCGCCAGCAGCTGGTCGAGGTCGCCCGCATTGCCGCCGACACGGCGGCACCCAGCTTCGACAACACGATCGTCGCCCTGGAACGCTCGGGTGCCCTGCTCACGCGCGCCTTCAAGGTGTTCAACGCGATGACCCAGGCCAACACCGACGACACGCTGCAACGGGTGCAGACCGAAGAGGCGCCGCGGCTTGCGGCGCATCTCGACGCGATCCACTTGAACGACACGTTGTTTCGTCGAGTCAGGAGCGTGTACGACCGGCGCGCCGATGTCGGCCTCGACTCGGTGCAGACGTTCCTGGTCGAGCGCTACTACCGCGACTTCGTGCGCGCCGGAGCGCTGCTGGCGCCGGCGGACAAGGCGCGGCTGCGCCGTCTGAACCAGGAAGAGTCGAAGCTCGCGACCGACTTTCAGAACCGGCTGCTCGCGGCGACGAAGGCGGGAGCGATCGTCGTGGGCGACAAGAACGAGCTCGACGGCCTGAGCGATGCCGAGATCGCCGCGGCCGCCGAAGCGGCGCGCCAACGCAAGCTCGACGGGAAATGGGTGCTGCCGCTGCAGAACACCACCCAGCAGCCGGCGCAGGCCTCGCTCAAGAACCGGGCGCTGCGGGAGCGGTTGTTCATCGCGTCCACGACCCGCGCCGAGCGCGGCGACTCGAACGACACCCGGGAGATCGTGAAGCGTCTGGCGCAGCTACGCGCCGAGCGCGCCCGGCTGCTCGGCTTCCCCAGCCTCGCGGCCTACGTCCTCGACGACCAGATGGCCAAGACGCCGGACGCGGCGATCAAGCTGTTGAGCGACCTCGTGCCGGCGGCGACGACGCAGGCCCGTCGCGAAGCCGAGAAGCTGCAGGCGATGATCAACGCGCAGCACGGCGGCTTCAAGCTCGCGCCGTGGGACTGGCAGTACTACGCCGAGCAGTTGCGCAAGGCGGACTACGCACTGGACGAGTCGCAGCTCAAGCCCTACTTCGAGCTCGATCGCGTGCTCCAGGACGGCGTGTTCTTCGCCGCCAACCGACTGTACGGCCTGACGTTCAAGCGCCGCACGGACCTCCCGGTCTATCATCCCGATGTCCGCGTGTTCGAGGTGTTCGATGCCGACGGCACGTCCATCGCGTTGTGGTATTGCGACTACTTCAAGCGCGACAACAAGAGCGGGGGCGCGTGGCAAGATTCCTTCGTGGACGGCACGGGACTGTTGCGCACCAAGCCCGTGGTCTTCAACGTCGCCAACTTCGCGAAGCCGGCCCCGGGGCAGCCGGCCCTGCTGCGCTTCGACGACGTGAAGACGATGTTCCACGAGTTCGGGCACGCGCTGCACGCGCTGCTGACGCGCGTCGAATACCCGCGGCTCGCCGGCACCAACGTGCCGACGGACTTCGTGGAGTTCCCGTCGCAGTTCAACGAGCACTGGGCGCTCGAGCCAACCGTGCTGGCGCACTACGCGAAGCACTATCAAACGGGGCGACCGATGCCGCGGACGCTGGCCGACAAGGTCAGGCGGGCGCGCACGTTCGACCAGGGGTTCGCCACCACCGAGTACGTCGCCGCCGCCCTGCTCGACATGGCGTGGCACACCCTGCCGGCGGGGTCGGCGCAACCGGATATCAACGCCTTCGAGGCCCAGGCGCTCAAGCGGTTCGGCGTGGACGTGCCCGAAGTGCCGCCACGCTATCGCACTACCTACTTCGCGCACATCTGGAACGGCGGGTACTACGCCGGCTACTACGCGTACCTGTGGAGCGAGGTGCTCGATGACGACGCCTACGCCTGGTTCACCGAGCACGGGGGCATGACACGGGCCAACGGCCAGCGCTTCCGCGATATGATTCTGTCGCGCGGCGGGACGGGCGACATGGGCGCGCTGTACCGCGACTTCCGGGGGCGGGATCCGGAGGTAGGGCCGTTGCTCGAGGAGCGAGGACTACAGGCGGATAAAAAGTGATGTTCGACCTAAGGAGGTCTTCATGACACCGCTCGTCTCGCTGTGGCTGCCCATCCTGCTGTCGGCGGTAGGCGTCTTCGTCGTGAGCTCCCTCATTCACATGTTCACCGGCTGGCACAAGAGCGACTACCCCAAGGTGCCGAACGAAGACAGGGTGATGGACACCCTCCGGCCGCTCGGCATCCCGCCGGGTGACTACATGATGCCCCGGCCCGGCAGCCAGGCGGAGATGCGCTCGCCCGCGTTCGTCGAAAAGTTCAAGAAGGGCCCCGTCATGATGTTCACCGTGATGCCGGGCGGCTCGATGGCGATGGGGAAGCAACTCACCATGTGGTTCCTGTACGCGGTGGTCGTCGGGATCTTCGCTGCATACGTCGCGGGACGTGCGCTGCCGCCCCTCGCGAGCTCTCGCGCCGTGTTCCGGTTCGTGGGCGTCACCGCGTTCATCGGCTACACGCTCGCGTTGTGGCAGATGTCGATCTGGTACCGTCGCGCCTGGCTCACCACCGTCAAGGCCACCGTGGACGGACTGATTTACGCGCTCCTCACGGCCGGCGCTTTCGCTTGGTTGTGGCCCCACTGACCCGCGCTTGATGCGGGAGTAGTTGCATGGGGGCGTCCGGCCGGCATCTTTATCCGCCACGGCTCGACCGGGAGGAGTCATGGCGCAGAGCGGGAAGTACGCCCTCATCACCGGAAGCTCGCGCGGCATCGGCCGCGGCATCGCGCTCAAGCTCGCCGGGCAAGGCGTCAAGGTGGCGGTCAACTACCGCAAGAATGAAACGGCCGCGAAGGACACCCTCGCCAAGGTGAAGCAGCGCGGTTCCGACGGCTTCGTCGTCCAAGCCGACGTGTGCCGTCCGGACGACATCTCCCTCATGTTCGCCCGGGTGAAGGCCGAGTTCGGCAAGCTCGACATCTTCGTGAGCAACGCGCGACCCGATGTCCCCGAGTTCTACCAGGGGCCCATGAACATCACTCTGGAGCAATGGGACTCGGCCATGAACTCCCAGGCGCGGGCGTTCCTGGTGGCGGCGCGGGCGGCCTGCCCGCTCATGGGGGAGGGCGGGCGAATCGTCGCGATCACGTACGCGCCGGGCGGTCGCACCGGCAGCTGGCAGCCGTGGGTGGGCATGGGCGCGGCGAAGAGCGCGATGGAATCGCTGTGCCGCTACTTCGCCGTGGCGCTCGCGAAGCGAGGCATCACGGTGAACGCCGTCAGCCCCGGGTGGATCGAGGACAGTGTGCTCAACACGCTCCCCGACGTGGCACAAGACATGATTCGCAGCTGGCACGTGGGCGAGAAGGGATGGACCCCCATGGGTCGGCTCGGCACGCCGGAGGATGTCGGGAACGCCGTCTCGCTTCTGTGCTCGGCGGACGCGGGCTGGATCACGGGGCAGGTCATCGCGGTGGACGGCGGCTTGTCGCTGATGGACGCGGGGCTGCCACTCGACATCCAGCGAGGCTAGTGCTGCTGTTGGGCCGGCAGCTGGCTCACCGTCAGCGGCACCGTGGCCTTCTTGTCTCCGTCGATCGTGATGTCGAAGCGGTAGGCGCCGGGGTGCGGAAACGGCACGTCGAACACGAGAATCGCGCCCGCCTCGATGTCGGTCACCCCCGCGGGCGGCTCGGCGAAGGTGACATTGCCGTTGCCGCCGAGGATCTCGGTGTCCTGCTCGTCCAGCAGACGGATCTGCACCTGGTGCTCACCGATCTCGGTGCGCTTGCCCTTGAGGCGCAGCACCAGATGCAGGCGCGGGTGCATCGCCGGGAACTGCTGCACCCAGATGTGCTGGAAGATGCCCAGCACCGACAGCTTGCCGGCCTGATCGACAATAGCGTAGTCGGCGACGACGGCGAAGTCGAGGTGCATGCGAGTCGTCCGTTGTCCGTTATCCGTCGTCCGTAGTTACGGATGACGGACGACGGACGACGGATTACTTCCGCGTAACTGGAACCGAGACACGCGTCCGTTCCCATTCCAGCTTCAACACGCCTCCTTTGCCGCTCGGCTCGATCGCGATCGTGAACTGCTCCACCGGCTGCCGCAGCGGCTCCACCTTCATGTCGAGCCGGGCGAGGTCGTACTGCGCATCGTAGTCGGTTCCCCACTGACCCGTGTTCCTGTTGACGATGAGCTTCCAGCCGCCGGGGGCGGGGAGCGTCCACAGGGAGTACTTGCCCGCGGGCACGGGCGCGCCCGCGATCACCAGATCGGCGCTCGTCTCGAACACGGTGGCCTGGTTCGCGCCGGTGCGCCACACCTGGTTCCAGGGGACCACGTTCCCGAAGATCACGCGACCGCGCATGGAGGGCCGGCTGTAGCGCACGGCGATGGACGCCCCCGCCACGCTGGCCCGCACGGAGTCGGGCGGCGACAGAGTGCCGAGCGAGCGGGCCGCGAAGGACTTGCCCAGCCCCGCGAAATCGAGGCCTTGCACCCGCTCGACGGTGATCTGGGCCGTGCCCCCGATCCCCGACACGCCGAGCAGCCTGCCCTGCCCGTCCAAGCGGACGCGCAGCGGGCCGATGCCGTCCAGCATCATGGTCAGGGAGTCGGAACCGCCGCGGGTGACGGTCACGGGCATGGGCTCGGTATCGCCCAGCACCAGCATGGACATGGTATACCGATCGCGGCCGGCGGCGCGTGCGCTGCGCGCCACCTCCTCCACGAGTCCGAACGATTGACCGAGGTAGGGGAGTGCGCCGGCGCCTACCCGAGCTCGGACGGTCCGGGTGGAGTCGCTCCGCGTCAGCGTCGACACGGCGGAGTCACCCTGGAACGTCGCGGTGGCCTTGGTTTCGGCTGGGCCGGGTGCGCCCGACACGTTGTGCGTGACGAGCTCGAACCGCTCCGCCGCACCGCTGGGACCGAACGTCACGGTATAGAGGCGGTGCACGGTGCGGGGGGCGCGCACCACTTGCTCTCCCTGGAGCCGATCGGCCGTGCGCGTGTACTGCTCGATCGCGAGCGTGTCGCGCCCCAGCCGGACGACGAACTGCCCGGTTTGGGCGGCGAGGGCGGCAGGGGCCGGGAGCGCGAGGACCGCTCTGAGCATGGCGATGGTCAGGCGCATGTGGATCTCCTGTTACGGACGACTGATGACGGAACGACTCATTTCACTCGAATCGATTGCACTTCATCGTTTTGCGCAATCTTGTTGACCACGTCGAGTCCCTTCGTGACCTGTCCGAAAACGGTGTGGACTCCGTCCAGGTGCGGCTGGGGGGAATGACAGATGAAGAACTGGCTGCCGCCGGTGTCCTTCCCGGCGTGGGCCATGGACAGCGTCCCCGCCACGTGCTTGTGGACGTTCTTGTGGGTCTCGCACTTGATGGTGTAGCCCGGCCCACCCGTGCCGACGCGCCCCTTCCCGGTCTTCGAGTAGGGGTCGCCTCCCTGGATCATGAAGTTGGGGATCACGCGGTGGAACTTGGTGCCGTCGTAGAACGCCGAGTTCGCCAGCTTCTCGAAATTGGCGACGGTGGCCGGCACTTCGTCGGCAAACAGCTCGACCTCGATCCTGCCCTTCGCGGTCTCGAAAACGGCCTGTTTGTTCGGCATCATCACTCCAGAGAGAGGTTTTCCTCCACCTGCGCCACGGTCTTCATGCCCACAATCACGACGGACACCGCCTCGTTGTCCAGCACGAAGCGCAGGGCCAGCTGTGCCGGCGTCACGCCCGCTTGGCCGGCGAGGTCTTTCACGCGCTCCGCCACCGCCGTGAGCTGCGCCACGTAGGGATGCGGCATGCGGGCGCGGATGTCACCCGTTGTCCACACGCTGTCCCGCCCATACCTCCCCGTGAGCAGGCCGTTGGCGAGGGGCTCGCGCGCGATCACACCCACGTTGGAAGCGCGGGCGACGGCGAAGAAGCGATCTTCCGCCTCGCGCCGCACGATGTTGTACACGATCTGCACCGTATCGGGTCGCGTCACTTCGACGGCGGCGAGTCCCTCTTCGGGCGGGTGCACCGACACGCCGTAGAACCGGATCTTGCCTTCCGCCTTCAGGTCCTCGAGCACCCCATACGTATCCGGATCGGCGATGAGGCCGAGCGCGGGGTTATGGAGCTGCAGCAGGTCGATGTAGTCGGTGGCGAGGCGCCGCAACGACCGCTCGAGGGCGAACCGGACGTAGTCGGGGGAGAAATTGGCGTCATGGGTCACCGGGAGCGGGACGTCCGGCGCGAGCTCCGTCACCGGCCCGCCGACCGCCTCGGCGATCCGGCCCAGGAGGAGCGGATTCACCGCCCGGTTGTAGAAATTGCCGCCGACCTTGGTGGCCAGGAGCACGCGCTGGCGGATCCCCGCGAGGGCCTCGCCCAGGACCTCCTCCGAATGCCCGTGCCCGTACACGTCCGCGGTATCGAAGAAGTTGCACCCCAGCTCGTAGGCGCGGCGCACGGCGCGCAGCGACTCGGCGTCGTCGGTGGGACCGTAGGAGTTGCCGAACCGGTTCCCGCCGATGGCCCACGCGCCGAACCCAACGGGGCTGACCGCGAGGCCGGTGCGGCCGAGCACCCGCCGCCTCACCGCAGCAGGTCCCGGAGCGCCTCGGGCGTCGTGACGGGGAGCGAGCACGTCGTGCCGACGCAGACTGTCGCTCTTGGCCGCTCGGCGGTCTTGCGAACCACGAGCTTGCGAGGGCGGTAGGTCTGCAAGGCGAGGAGGTGCATGTCGCAGGCCGCGCCCTGACCCCTGGCACCCGACACCTCGATTCGCGTGACGGGATTGACCGCCCAGTCCACGGCGCGCACCAGCGTCGAGCCGTACAGGGAGAGCTGGGACGCCGCACCGCCGAACGTTGCGAGCTGACGATCGAGCAGGCGACGCCAGTCCTTGACGTCGGTGACCGCCCAGAGGCGAGCCAGGACGAGTGCGGCGACGCCGTTCGCAGATGGCGTCGGCGAGTCTTGCACCGGCTTGGCAGGCGTCGCGAGGTAGGCCGCGCCGGACCGGTCGCGGGCCACGTCGAAGAAGCCGCCCTTGTCCTCGTCCCAATGGGCGCGGCCACAGTAGTGCATCACGGCGATCGCCCGGGTGAGCCAGGCGTCGTCACCCGTGGCCTCGTAGGCGTCGAGGAAGGCCGCCGCCGCGTGGACGTTGTCTTCCAGTAGGCCGTGCGGCTCGGCCCGCCCGATCACGTGGCTCATCCCCCGGGTCCCATCCCACGCGTCCGCCCAGATCCGATTCAGCACCTTGAGGGCGAGCGCGTTGCATTCCGTGTGATCGAGCACGGCGCCGGCATGCAGGAAGGCCGAGGCCATCATGGCGTTCCAATTGACGTACGGCGTGGTGTCGACATACGGTGCCGTGCGCTTGTCGCGGGCCGCCTTGAGCCGCCCGAGCGCCTCCCTGAGAGTCGGCCACTGGTCGTCACCTGCCGGATCATGCTTCCACCACAGCACGTTCTTGCGTGGGTTGTGGTGCATCTCGCCGGCTTCCTCCACATCGAACGTGCGACGTGCAACGTGGAACGCCTTATCGGGCAGCGCCTCCCGCAGTTCGTCGACCGTCCACGTCCAGTAGTCGCCATCGTCGCCGAACTGCACGTCCGCGTCCTGCGACGTGTAGAAGGCGCCCTTCGCCTGGTCCGATAGAACTGCCAGCACCCACGTGACGACGCCCTGAGCGACTTCTCTAAAGAGCGGCGTGCCCAAGGCCGCGTAGCCGTCGAGATAGGCGTGCAGCAGCTCGGAGTTGTCGTAGGACATCTTCTCGAAGTGCGGCACGATCCAGCGCTCGTCCACCGCATAGCGGTGGAATCCGCCACCGACGTGGTCACGGATCCCGCCCTTCGCCATCCCGGTGAGCGTCTTTTCCGCCACCTCGCGCATCCAGTCCTCGCGGGTGTCGTGCCAGCGCGCGAGCAGGAATTGCACGGCCGCGGGGTGGGGAAACTTGGGCGCGGTGCCGAACCCGCCGTAGCGGATGTCGAACAGTCGGGCCATCTCGCTCGCGGCCCGCTCCAGGGTCGCGGGGCTCACTTCGCCGCTCTTCGCTTCGTCGAGCGACTCGGACACCTGGCGGCGGATGGCCGTTGCGTTCTCCGCCACCTTGTCGCGCTGCCCGCGATAGATGCCCGCCACCTGTGTGAGCACGGACAGGAAGCCCGGGCGGCCGTAGTGGTTCTCTTCGGGGGGGAAGTAGGTGCCGCCGAAAAAGACTTCGCCCTCGGCCGTGAGGAACGCCGTGAGGGGCCAGCCCCCCTGACCGGTGAGCGCCTGCACGGCGCGCTGGTAGCGGGCATCCACGTCGGGCCGCTCGTCGCGGTCCACCTTGATGCACACGAAGTCGCGATTGAGGGTCTCGGCGATCTTGGGGTCCTCGTACGACTCGCCGTCCATGACGTGGCACCAGTGGCACCACACGGCGCCGATGTCCAGCAGGATGGGCTTGTCCTCGGCCCGCGCGCGCGCGAACGCCGCCTCACCCCACGGGTGCCAGTGCACCGGCTGGTGGGCGGCGGACTTCAGGTAGGCGGAGGGCTCGGAAGCGAGAAGATTCGGCATCTTCTGAAATCTAGCCCGCCCTACTCCGGTCAGTGCAGGCTCGTCCCTCGCAGCAGGCCGCGCACCGTCAGCGCGATGCCGATCAGGAACACGAGACCGAGGTACGCCATGGCGAGGCGCGTATCGCCCAGGACGCAGCGGCTCCGGGTGAGTCCTTGCCGGCGCGCCCGCGCGTACGCCCAGAGGCCCAGCCCCGCCATCACGGTGATGACCACCGGGGGCGTGACAAGCCACGCGAGCACCGCGACCGTGGTGAGGGCGCAGAACCGGACGGGGTCGAAGGCGCCGGGCGGCGAGACGGAGGTCACGTGGCCAGCGCCCCGGATCTCACACCCAGCTTCATGCGTGAGAGCGCCGGCCAAGCCTGCACGGCGCAGAACGGCGCACACTGGTGCTGGGTGTCGCTTTCCGTGCCGACGTGCACGCAGCACTGCACCAGACGCTCTTCCAACATGGTGTCCAGATCCATGAACGGCTTGATGGTGATCCGTTTGATCCGCTCAGCGAAGAAGCGGCGCATCCTGTCGCGCTCGCCGAGCAGCGCGTCCCGCGCGAGTCGCAGCAGGGTAGCGAGGCCCAGGTCGCAGTTCTCGCAAATGTTACGGAACAGCTCCGAGATCGCCGGGTGCGTGAGCGAGCTCTGCTCGCTGAGCAGCCCGAGGAAGGACTGCTTGACCAGCTCGCGCAGTTGCGCCGGGATCTCGTGGTCGGCGATGCGGTTGCTGACCAGCTCCAGGTGCTGCTTCAGCCGGTCGTGCCCGACGATGGCGACGAGCGAGCGCCAGGAGCCGCTATCCGTCTTGAGCATGTAGCCCACGCTGCAGCAGTGCGGATGGGAGCACGGCAGTGCGGTCAGGTCGCGCCAGGTAACCAGCCCGTTCGTCTGGGGGCCGAGGCGCATGAGCACGCCGGTGTGGGTGAGCCGGTCGAGCGGGTCGATCGCGGCCGAGCGGCCGGAGGAGAACTGTGGCTGGATCGAGATTCCTCCGACGAACGGGGTATCGAGGCCGTACTGGAGGACGGCGCCGATCTCGTCGTCGTTCACGCCCAAGGCCGCGGTCATCGTCAGTGTCGTGAAGACCCCGGCGGCGCTCAACCGCTCGACCGCCTGCTGCTTGATCTGTCGGAGATCGGCGTTCCGGTGATGCCGATGGGTCTCCGGCTTGAAGCCGTCGAACTGAAGGTAGACCTCCACCCGGTGGCTGTGCCGCGCCAGGAACCCCAGCAGCTCGTCCGAGCGGGCGATTTGCAGGCCGTTCGTGTTGATGAGGATCCGGACGATGTCCCGCTCCATCACGCGTTCGAGCAGAGGGAGCAGCTGCGGATGCACCGTCGGCTCGCCCCCTGAGATCATCAGGACGTCGAGCCGCCCCCGCTCCCGCTCGAGCCTCCGGTCGATGTTCTCGAGCACGCGCTCCACGGAGGCGATGCCCGTGAGCTGCGGGGACGAGTCGGCGAAGCAGGTGGGGCAGCGCAGGTTGCACTGTTCAGTGATTTCTTCCAGCAGGATGCAGGTGTGTTGCGTCTGCATCTCGCCGAGCCCGCGGAGGTAGGCGGCGGGAACCGGATCGAAGTTCCCGGGCGTGTCCGGCGTGTGCAGCTTGGTCGGCGCGGTCCACTCCTCGAGGTAGCGCAGGATCTCGGGCGACTCGTCGTACAACGTGACGATCTTCCCATGCCGGGGGCAGCCACGCACGAGCCAGACCTTGCCGTTCTCCTCGGCGAGGTAGCCGCTCAACCGCTCCACGTCGGAGAGCGGGCGGTCGGGTGCTTCGCGATGGCACGCGGGGCAGAAGGCCACCACATAACGGAGGATGCGGTCGGTGCGCAGCCGCATTCCGGACATCGTCACTGGTCCTTGCCCATGACCGCCTTCACGAGGCTGGCGACTGCCAGCCCGACAAAGCCCACGACCACGAAGAGGAGGTAGATACCTCCGAGCCCTCCCGACCTGGATGGCATCAGGAGCGTGCACTGCCCGCCTGAGACCAGCGTGAGCAAACCGTAGCCGCCCGCGACGCCGAGGGCGAAGCCCTGGGCGCCCCGGCGATAGGCCGCCACGGTGAGCAGGGCGACCAGCCCGCCGAACACCAGGGCGAGGGCAAGGCGACCAACCGTGCCGGCTTCATCGCTCCCGCCCGCGAGCGACAGGAGCGTGAAGACGAAGCTGGGAATCACGATGAGGGCGGCTCCCCCCCAGGCCGTCCACCAGTCCCTCAGCGTCCACTGCGTCAACGGCGTGCCCATCAGCGCAGTACGAACAGGCAGAGGCCGAGGAGACCAATCATGATGATTGCGAGGACGATGCAGAATCCTATCACAGCCTTGCCCAGCGACGTCGCGACGACCCAGAATATCTCGCGAGCCCGCCCGCGGGGGTCTTGTGGCTCGGTCACGGCTGGCCCGCGTGCAATGCGAGGGCCGCGTCGTCACCTCGGACCCGTCGACTAGCGAAATAGACCGCGAGCGCCGCCGTCGCCGGGATGAGGAACAGCTGCGGGCGTGTGAGTCCCGCCCACACCACGTCGTTACCACGCACGAACTCGACCAGGAAACGGAAGATGGCGTAGGCGAGGAGGTAGATCTTGAACAGATCGCCGGGCACGCGTACGTGCGGGCGGCCCCACCACCACAGCCCGCAGAACATCGCGGCCTGGAAGGCGCTCTCATAAAGGAACGACGGATGACGCGGCACGCCGTCGAAGCGCACGGCCCAGGGCAGCGTGGTCGGCGTCCCGGGAAGCTCGGTGAAAAAACAACCCCACCGGCCGATCGCCATGGCGAGCGCCACCGCCGGGGCGAAGACGTCGCCGGTCGGCCGGGGGTAGCCGAGCAGGCGTTTGGTCACGAGCGCCCCGGCGTAGGCGCCGGCGAGGCCCCCGAGGATGCTGCGGCCGCCGCGGGTGACGAACTCGACGAGCGACGGATCGGGGGCCAAGGCGGTGTACCGCCACAGCGCGCTCAGGCGCGCGGCGACGGCGCCGCACACCAGGCTGCCTCCCAGGACCCAGAGCAAGCGTTCGTCCAGCATGTGGCGGCGCCGTGCCTCGTGGACGAACACGGCGACACCGGCGAGAGCGCCCAGGAGTACAAAAAAATCGTGGGTGGGAACGGGGGAGGACCAGACCCAGAACAAAACGGGTCGCATCGGGCCAACATAGGGCGCCGCGAATCGCGGCGCAAACGGGACGCCTCAGCCCGGCGTCTCGAGGTACCTCACCGCCGTTCGGCTCACCAGCTCGGCCCCTATCACCAGGCTGTCTTCGTCGATGTCGAAGGTGGGGCTGTGGTGCGGCGAGCCCTTCTTGTCGGGGGGCGCCGAGCCGACGAACGCGAATGCCCCCGGTACCCTGGCGAGAAAGAACGACATGTCCTCCCCCCCCATGGTGCGGATGCCGGCGATCACGCGTTCTCGCCCGACGATCTCCTGCGCCACGCCCGTCATCAGCTCGGTCATGCGCCCGTCGTTCACCAGCGGCCGGGAGAGCCGCCGATACCGCACCTCGGCGTCGCCCCCGAACCCACGGGCGATTCCCCGCGCCGTCTCCTCGACGAGCGACGGTGCCTCGTCGAAGAATTTTCCACCGAACGTCCGCACCGTGCCTCGCAGGTCGGCGCGAGCGGGGATCACGTTGAAGGCGTGGCCCGCATGGAGCTGGGTAACCGAGACGACACCCTCCTCGAACGGATTGCGGCGGCGCGAGACGAGGCTCTGGAGGCCGGTGACGACGTGCGCCGCGATCAGCACGGGGTCGATTGCTTGGTGCGGCGCCGCCGCGTGCCCACCGCGCCCCAGGATCGTGATCTCGAACTCGTCCACGGACGCCATCACCGGGCCGGGCATGAGCGCGACGGTACCCACGGGGAGGTCGTTCCAGAGATGGATGCCGAACGCCGCGTCCACCGCAGGCGACTCCAGCACGCCGTCCCGGATCATCGCCTCGGCACCGTTCGAGATCTCCTCGGCGGGCTGGAACGCGAACTTCACGCCGCCCGGCAGGAACGCCGCGTGCAGCCGGCGCGCCACTTCCAGCCCGATGGCGACGTGGCCGTCGTGCCCGCAGGCGTGCATCTTGCCCGGATGGCTGGAGCGGTAGGGCACGTCGTTCGCCTCTTCGACCGGGAGCGCATCCATGTCGGCGCGGATCAGCACGCAGCGGCTGTTGCCATCGGGCGCGCCGTCGCGCGACGCGACCACGCCCGTCTTGCCGACGCCGGTCCGCACCGCGTAGCCCAGCCGCTCGAGCCGCTCCGCGACGAGCCCGCTGGTACGCTGTTCCTCGAACCCCAGCTCGGGGTGTTGATGGAGATCTCTGCGGGTCGCGACGAGCTGGGCGCGGTCGACCGGAGGGAGGTTCATAGCTCGTTGCACGTTACGCGTTACACGTTACACGTTGGGCGCAGATGCAACCTGCAACGTGAAACGTGTAACGCCGTCTCATACCCGAGAACTCGGACACCACCGATTCACCACGCAGATCTCACACTTCGGCCGCCGCGCGACGCACACCCGACGGCCATGCAGGATCAGGGTGTGCGAGAACCATGTCCACGTGTCACGCGGCACGAGCGCCATCAAGTCGCGCTCGATCTTCACCGGGTCCTTCTCGGTCGTCAGCCCGAGCAGGGTCGCGAGCCGCTGGACGTGGGTGTCGACCACGATACCTTCGTTCTTTCCGAACCAGGTGCCGAGAACCACATTCGCGGTTTTGCGACCGACGCCGGGGAGCCGCACCAGGTGGTCCATCGTGTCGGGCACCTGGCCGCCGTGGCGCTCGACCAACGCCTGGGCCATCCCGATGATCGACTTGGTCTTGTTCCGGAAGAATCCGGTGCTGTGGATCTCCTGCTCGAGAACCTTCGGGTCGGCGCCGGCGTAGTCCCGCGCGGCACGATACTTCGCGAACAGGGCGGGGGTGACGATGTTGACCCGTGCATCGGTCGATTGGGCGGAGAGAATCGTGGCGACGAGCAGCTCGAGTGCGCTGGTGTGGTGCAGCGCGCAGGTCGCGTCGGGATAGGCCTTCTCGAGGCGCGCGATGATCTTGCGGACCCGCGCCCGCCGCTCGGCCTCGCTTTCGCGGCCCGAGCGTCTTCTCGGTGGGGCTTTCGTTTTGGTGGGCATCAGCCCGCCGTGACGAGGGCCTGTTTGTCCATGCGTGTCCGATCAACCTAACCGCTCAATGGGGAGGCAGGAACCCATCCAGCGCTCGCGCGAACGCCTCCGTCGCCTCGACGTGCGGCGCATGCCCCGTGGCCAGCTCGATCACGCCCGTGGAGAGCAGCGCCGCGGTCTCGCGCGCGGCTTCGAGCGGCATCGGGTCGTAGATCCCGTGCAGGAGCAGGGAGCGGGGCGCGCGACCGTTCGGAAACGTCTGCCGCATCCGTGGGCGGAGGTCGTACTTCCCCAGGCTGTCCCAGACGGCCTTCCGGGTCCGCTCGGTGACGCGAAACGGGGTCAGCTCCCGCGCCCGGCTCGGGTCGCGAAAATAGCCGGCGACGGATAGCGCGAACGCCATGCGGCGATACTTTTCGGGATCGGTCTGGGCGAGGCCGGACGCCGCGAGGTCGGCGCGGCTGCGTGCGATCCACGGCAGGGCCATGCGAGCCGCGAAGCGGCGCTCGAATTCGTCGCGCCACGCCGCCGTTACGGGCGCCGATGAGACGAGCGCGAGCCGGGCGATCCGGTCGGGATGCTCGAGCGCGTAGAGCAGGGCGAGCAGGCCCCCCCAGGAATAGCCGATCACGGTGAGGCGGTCGAGCTCCCAGTGGCCGCGCAGGGCCTCGAGGTCGGCCACGTGCTCTCGCCAGCCCACCGGGACGTCGCGGGGGACCGGTGACCGGCCGCCGCCGCGCTGGTCGTAATAGAGGAGCGCGCGGCCTCCTTCCGTGAGGTGGTCGTACTGCGGGAGGAGGTAGTCGTGGTGGGCGCCGGGGCCGCCGTGCAGCACGACCACGGGCGGACCATGTCCCACGCGTCGGGTGTAGAGGCGGACACCGTTCAGCTCAACCGTTGTTTCCGTCGTCGCCTCTGGCATCGCGCCTCAACTTAAACAGTTTGCGAGCATGAAACCGCTGCGCTTGCCGTCCGCCCGACCCGGGCTCGCCGACGTCGCGATCCTCTGCCTCCTGGGCGGTGTGATCGCCACGGTCGTCGCCTTCGCGCGCGAGTTCGAGGCGCCGTTCGCGCAGGCGGTGCGAATCGACCTGCGCCCGGCGGCACTGCCCCGCTACACGCTGTATTCGCTGTCGCGCGGCGTCCTGGCGCTGGTGATCTCGTATCTCTTCGCGCTGGGTTTCGGGTGGGCGGCGGCGAAGTCGCGCGCCGCCGAGCGGCTCTTGCTGCCGCTGCTCGACATCCTCCAGAGCATCCCCGTGCTCGGGTTTCTCCCCGGCCTCGTGCTCGGCCTGATGTCGCTGTTCCCGACGCGCAACGTGGGACTCGAGCTCGCGGCGATCCTGATGATCTTCACCGCGCAGGCGTGGAACCTGGCGCTCTCCTTTTACAACTCGCTCAAGGCGCTGCCGCCGCAGCTGCGGGACGCGTGCAAGGTCGCGGGCTGGCCCCCCGGCCGGACTTTCCGGCAGCTCGAGGTACCCGCCGCGGCGCAAGGGCTCGTGTGGAACGGCATGCTGTCGATGGCGGGGGGCTGGTTCTTCCTCATGGTGAACGAGGCGTTCCGCCTCGGCAATCGCGACTATCGCCTCCCCGGCATCGGGTCCTACATGAGCGTCGCCCTCGACCAGGGGAACCTGCGGGCGGCGGGACTCGCGATCACCGCGATGGTGGTGATGATCGTGTGCGTGGATCAGCTGTTGTGGCGACCGCTGGTGGTGTGGGTCGAAAAGTTCCGGCTGGACGAGAGCGGCGACGGCGGGCCGGCGCCGTCGTCGTGGGTGCTGGAATTCCTGCGGCGGGCGCGGTTGCCGCGCGGCGCCGCCGTGTTCCAGCGGCGCGCCTACCGCCGGGCCCGCCGGGCGGCGCGGCCGCTCGAGCGGCCGTTCCGCGCCGTCGGTCCCATCATCCTGCGGGGTCCGCGGTTCGCCTTCGAGCATCCGGTGCCTCGGATGGTCGGCGTCGGGCTCGCGATCGTGGCGGTCGCCGCCGCCGCCGCGCTGGGAGCCTGGCGCCTGTGGCTGCTGCTCGCGCAACTTGGCTGGGCGGAGTGGGCCAAGCTGGTCTCGTCCGCCGCGCTCACGTTCGCGCGTGTGATGGGGGCCGTGATCCTGTCGACGGCGTGGGCCCTGCCCGCGGGGGTGGTGATCGGCCGCTCCCCCCGCATCGCGCGCGCGTTGCAGCCCGTGATTCAAGTCGTCGCGTCGTTCCCGGCGCCCATGCTCTTCCCGCTCGTGATCCTGTTGTTCGAGCGGATCAGCATCGGCCTCGGGCTCGGCGCGGTCGCCCTGATGGTGCTGGCGGGCCAATGGTACATCCTGTTCAACGTGATCTCCGCCGTGGCCGCGATTCCACAACAGCTCAAGGACGCCACGGCGGCGTTCCGGCTGCCGCGGTGGAGGCGCTGGCGCGCGTTGTACCTGCCGGCTGCAGCCCCCGCGCTCGTCATGGGATGGGTCACCGCCGCCGGCGGGGCGTGGAACGGCTCGATCGTGGCCGAGTACATCGAAGCCGGCGGTGCCCTGCGGACCACCAAAGGACTGGGCAGCCTGATCAGCGAGGCCACGGCTGACGCCAACTTCCCGCTGCTGGCGGGGGGGATCGCCCTCATGAGTCTCATCGTGGTGGGTTGGAACCGCATCGTCTGGCGCTCGCTCATGGAGTGGGCTCGGACGCGCTTCGGGTACGCGCAATGACGCCGGGGACCGTGTTGCTCGAAGCGCAGCACGTGACGCAGCGGTTCCGGCTCCCGAACGGCCAGAACCTCGAGGCGCTGCGGGACGTGTCGCTCGCCGTGCGCGAGCAGGAGGTCGTGGCGCTGGTCGGTCCGTCCGGATGCGGCAAGAGCACGCTGCTCCGCCTGTTCGCCGGGTTGGCGCGCCCGGTCGAGGGAAAGGTGCTGTACCGAGGCCAATCGCTCGATGGCGTGCTCGGCGCCGCGGCCATGGTGTTCCAGTCGTTCGCGCTCCTCCCGTGGCTGACGGTAGCCGAGAACGTGGCGATGGGCCTCGAGGCACGGGGCGTGTACGGCCCCGCGCGGCGCGACGCGGTGGCCCGGGCCATCAACCTCGTGGGGCTCGACGGGTTCGAGCAGGCCTATCCGAAAGAGCTGTCGGGCGGCATGAAGCAGCGGGTGGGCTTCGCGCGCGCGCTCGCCGTGGCGCCCGAGATCCTGCTCATGGACGAGCCGTTCGGCGCGCTCGATCCCCTCACCGCCGAGAACCTGCGCAGCCAGGTGGTGGACCTGTGGCGTGATCCCGCCACCGGTGTGAACACCCTCGTGATCGTCACCCACTCCGTCGAGGAGGCGGTGTTCCTGGCCGGGCGGATCGTCGTGTTCGGATCGAACCCCGGCCACGTGCGCGAAGAGATGACCAATCCGCTCCCGTATCCGCGCCAGGAGCGGAGCCCCGAGTTCGAGGAGATGGTGGATCGGCTGCACGCGATCCTCACGGCGACCCTCCTGCCCGAGCCGGCGCCCGCCGCGCCGCAGCGCCTGGTGCCGTTCCCCCGGGTGCACGTCTCCGAGGTCACCGGTCTGCTCGACCACCTGCTCACGCGGCCCGACGGCAAAGGGCCGGTGTTCGAGCTGGCGGAGGACCTCGGGGTCGACTACGACCGGATGTCCGCGGTGGTGCGGGCGGCCGAGCAGCTCGGGTGGGTGACGACACCGGGCGAGATCGTGCAGCTCACGGCGGCGGGGCGTGAGGTCATGGCGATGGACGACGCGGCCCGCAAGGACGTCACCCGAGCGCGGCTTGCCAAGCAGCCGCTGTTCGCGCGCCTCGTCGCCATGCTGAAGGAAGGCGAAGGGGCGGTGGAAGACGAAGAGGTGCTTGCTGACCTGACGATCTATTTCCCGTTCATACCCGCGGAGTCGCTGTTCGCCACGCTGGTCGAGTGGGGGCGCTACGCGGAGCTCGTGGACCACGACGCCGACGCGGGCCGGCTCATGCTCCTGGGGTGGGAGGGGGCCGCGGAGGCGCGGGTCGAGTGACTACAGCAGCACCGCGAGCGCGTCGGCGACTTCCCTTACCGCGCGGTGGTGCGACTCCGTGAACCCGGCGGGCACGTCGGAGTCGATGTCGAGCTGGCCGAGCGTCGTGTGGCCGCGACGGATCAGCACCACCAGCTCCGACTTCGTCTCCAGGTTGCATGCGAGGTAGTTCCCGATCGCCGCCACATCGGGCACGTTCTGGTCCTCGCCCGTCGCCACTGCCGTGCCGCACACACCCCGGCCGACCGGGATCCGGGCGTGCTCCGTTTCCCGTCCCGAAAACGCTTCGAGCACCAGCTCACCGTCGTGCAGCATGTAGGCGTACACGGACGTGTACGGCGCCCCCAGGCCGCGCAGCCGGTCGCACGCGAGCTGCAGCAGCTCCGCCCGCGAGGCGTCGTGCAGGTGCGCCGCACGCAGTGCGCGCACGATCGGGCTGGTTCGAGGCATGTGGCTATATCTATCTTTGGCCCGACTCTCACGGAAGCCGGTGGATGTCGATCCGCCTTCTCGCCCTCATCCCCGTCGCCGCGGCAATCAGTCTCGCCCTCTCGGCCGCGGTGGATGCGGTGGCGCTGCCGCTCTTTCTGGACACGACCGGAACGATCCTCGCCACCGCGCTCGCCGGGCCCGGAGTGGGGATCGCGACGGGCGTCGTAACGTCCGCGGTGAACACGCTCCGCAACCCCACGTTCTGGCCGTTCGTCGTGGTGCAGATCATCGTGGCGCTGTACGCCTGGGTCGCGGCGCGCGCGGGGCTGTTCCGAAGCTTTCGGACCGCCGTGCCGGCGGGGCTCGGGCTCGGGGTGATCGCGTCGCTGACATCGACGCCCATTTCCTACTTTGTGTTCGGCTGTACGACCACCGGCGGCATCGCGCTCACCACCGCCCTCGGCCGGGCGCTCGGCCTGCCGCCCGTGGGGGCCTGCTTCTTCGGGAGCTTCGTGTCGGACTTCGGCGACAAGGCCGTGACGTTCGCCCTCGTGACCTCGGTGCTGCGCGCGTTGCCCCGGCGCACCGCGGCGCGCTTCCCCTGGGCGCTCCGCGCGATCGGCGCGGCGTGACGGAAGGGCGGCTACACCCCTTCACCCTCCTGGCGATCGCCGGAGCGCTTCCGGCGCTCGCATGGATCCTGCCGGCACCGGCTGGGGGAGCCGCGATGTTGGCTCTGGCCCTGGTGCTCACACTGACCCCGGGCGCTGGCTCTTCCCCGGGCTGGCGCCCGGGGTTAGTCGTCTTGCGTACGGCGCTCCTCACCGCGGCGCCGTTCTGGGTGTTTCTCCTCGTGCTCCACGATGTGACCACGACCGTCGCCATCGGGCTCCGGATCACCACGATGGTCGCGAGCTTCGTGTGGCTGGTGGCGGCGCTCGAGCCCGCGCGGCTCGTGGAGGCGATGGTCGCGGCCGGGTGGAGCGCCAGCCTCGCTTACCTCTTCGGGGCCACGCTCTCGGCCGTACCGGTCCTGAAGGCGCGCGCCCAGCGCATCGTGGAAGCGCAGCGCGCCCGGGGGCTCTCGGCGCGGGGTGGGATCGCCGCCCGCCTGCGCGCCCTCCGCGCCCTCGCCCTGCCGCTCGTCCTGTCGGCCCTGCACGAGGTGGACGAGCGGGCACTGGCGCTCGAGACCCGCGGGCTCGTTCCCGGGATCCGCCGCACGCCGCTCGCGCCGCCCCCCGACACGCCGGTGGAGCGGGCAGCCCGCTGGGCGCTCCTCCTGGCGTGTCTCTTCGCCCTGTTTCGGCGGGTCATGTGAGGTCGCTGACCCTGGAGGGCGTCAGTTTCTGGTATCCCGCCACCGACTCACCGGCGTTGCGGAACGTGTCCCTGCACGTGGCGCGGGGTGAGATCGTCGCCCTCGTCGGGGCGCTCGGAGCGGGCGCTTCGACGCTCTTGCTCGTGGCGGCGGACCTCGCGCCGCGGGTGACTGGAGGCCGGCTCACTGGCTCTGCGGCGCGCCACGACCGGAGCGGAATCGTGCTTCCGACACCGTGGACGCAAGCGTCGGGCATGGCTTTCTCCGTGTGGGACGAGGTCGCCTTCGGGCCGGCGAACCTGGGGTGGCCGACGCACGAGATCGCGCGTCAGGTGGATCGCGCAATCGAGCAGCTGGAGCTGGCGCCGCTCGCCTCGCGGGACCCGGTGACGCTGTCCGGTGGCGAATTGCAGCGGGTGATCATCGCCGCGATCCTCGCCATGGACCCGGGACTCGTCCTGCTCGACGAGCCTGCGGCGGAGCTCGATAGCGACGGCGCCCGTACGCTGTGGCGGCTGATCCGCCGGCTGGCGAAGGACGGGAAAGCGGTCCTGCTCGCGACCAGCACCCTCGATGCCTTACCCGAGGTGGCCGACCGGGTCGTGTGGCTCGAGGACGGCGCCATACGCGCCGTGGGGCCGCCGGATCTGCTCGCCGACGTGGCAGCCTGCGACGCGGGGCTGGGCACGAGCGTCGCCACCGTCTGGCGGACCAGCGGCCTGCCGGGGCCGTACCCCCTTACCGTGGCCCACGCACTGCGGCGGTGGCGGTGATTCCGGTCCTGCGTCTCGACGGCGTGAGCTTCTCTTACGGCTCCGTGCCGGCGTTGGCTGACGTGTCGTTCGACATCGCCCCGGGCGAGCGTGTGGCGCTGTTGGGCCGCAACGGTGCCGGTAAGTCCACCGTGGTCCGCCTCATCGCGGGGCTCCAGCGGCCGGACGAGGGAACGGTGTGGGTCGGCGACTGGGACACCCGCGACTGCGCTCCCGAGGAGCTGGCGCGGCGGGTCGGGTCGCTGTTTCAGCACGCGGACCAACAGCTCTTCGCCTCCAGCGTCCGCGATGACGTGAGTTTCGGACCGCGCGCGCTCGGAGTGGGGGAACGGGAAGTCGAGCGACGCACCGACGACGCTCTGGAGGACCTCGACCTCACGCCGCACGCCGCGCACCATCCGTACGACCTCCCGCCCGCACTCCGAAAGCTCGCGGCGCTCGCCGGGGTGCTGGCGCTCGAGCCCGCGTTGCTCGTGCTCGACGAGCCGACCATCGGGCTCGATCGGGCACTGCGCGCGCGGGTCACGCGCGGTCTGCTCGAGCGGTCCGCGGCGGGCGCGGCGCTGCTGGTGATCACGCACGACCTGACGTTCGCCGCCGAGACGCTCGAGCGCGGGCTGGTGCTCGACCGTGGCACCCTCGCATGCGATGAGCCGCTTGCCGCGCTGCTCGGGGATGCGACCCGGCTCGAGCCCTTCGGACTCGAGCCACCCCCCGTCGCCGCCCTCTCGGCGGCCCTGGACCTTCCCGGCCGGCCCGTGCGTGCGGCGGAAGCAGCTCGCGAGCTGGCGCGCGTTGCCCGGGGTAGGCCGGCCCCCTAGATTCGACGGCCCCATGCCGACGCTCGATACCCTCGCCAATCGGTTCGCACGCTGTGTGAGCCTGTTCCGCGACGCAAGCGCTAAGTCCGATCAAAAGAAGGAGTTCCGCGCCCTGCTCGGCCTGCTCCAGGAGACGCCCGTCACGCTTCGGCTTGCCCATGGAGGAAGCGGCATCGAGTTGAATGGCGTGCCGTGCGAGGGAGAGGGTCTGGCGGTGTTGGTGCAGCGCCTCGACCTCCACGGCATCGGCGAAATCGCCCTGCCCGCGAACCCGCCTCCTGCCCAGCTGTTCGAGCTGCTCCAGGCGCTGGCCGATCAGCCCGGCGCGCACGACGTCGCGAGCCGCCTCGCGGCCGCAGGCGCCGACCACATTCGCCTCGCGCCTGCGGGTCCTCCCGCCTCTCCCTCGCCAACCGCGCCGCCCGGGCCGGTGGCATCCTCCGAGGACTTCGGTGCACGTGAGCCCGTCGTCCCCAACCCGGATACGCCGGTCGATCGGAGGTCCGGCAAGCACGGCACGGAGGGGATCCTGCGCGGCGAGGCATGGCGTGACATCAAGTCGGTGCCGCTGCAAGGCGTTCCCATGGTCACGCACGACGCGCCGCCGCCCCCGGCGGCGGACGCACTGCCGGGGGTGGCGGATCGGGCGTCGCGGCCCGGAAAGACCGGCGCGGACGAGCTCCTGTCGCTCTCGAGCGAGCGTCACCCCGCTCCGGCATCGCCCGGGGCCGTTCCTCCTCCCCCTCCCCCCTCTGCTCCGCCGCCGTCGCCATCACCCGAGCCCGGCCCTCCCGCGGCTGCCGAGCACCATCCCGCTCCCGCAGCGCGCGTCGCGCTGCCGCCGGGTGCCGCCGAGGTACTCGCCGAGCTCGAGCGCAATAGTACCGCACCGAACGTGGGCGACCTGTTGGCGGCGCTGATCGATCACGCCGCGGCGGCGGCCAAGCTCGGCCGCTTCGAGCAGGTGCTTGGTGTGATCGCTGGTGTCCTGCGGGTGGAGGAGAAAATTCCGGAGACGAGCGGCGTGCGGCGGCAGTATGCCATCGCGCTGCGGCGCTTCTACACCAAGCCGGTCCTCGAAGGGCTGTCCCGCCTGCTCGGGGCGCCCAAGCACCGGGCTGCCGCCGTGGCCGCACTGCAGCGGGGAGGGGCCGCCGGGGTGGAGGTCCTGATGGATGTCCTGGCGGCAGCACCGACGGTGGGCGAGCGGCGTGCGGTGTTCGACGCGCTGAAGCACATGACGGAGGGGACGGACCAGCTCGTCCACATGCTGGACCATTCGGCGTGGTTCGTGGTGCGCAACGTGGCCGAGCTCATCGGGGAGCTGGGGATGGAGGATGCGGTCCCGGCGCTGGGGAAGTGCCTCGACCATGCCGACGAGCGGGTGCGCAAGGCTGTGGGGCTGGCGCTCGCCAAAATCGGCACGCGGGGAGCGGCCGAGCCGCTGCGTCGCGCCTTGCGCGACCGCTCGCAAGAGGTGCGGTTGCAGGTGGCGGTCGGGATCGGCGGCCGCAAGTCGAGCGCGCTGGCGATGCCGCTCGTGGTCGCGATGGAAGAGGAGAAGGACGAGGCGGTGGTGCGCGAGCTGATTCTCGCGCTGGGCCGGATCGGGAGCCCCGACGCCGTGCAGGCGCTCATCAAATGGGCGCAGCCGACGGGCCGATTTTTCGGGCGCAAGCCGAGCGAGCTGCGTGTGGCCGCCGTCGAGGCCCTGCGGCTCGCGGCAACGCCGGCGGCCCTGGGCACGCTCGAGGGGCTGTCCGACGACGGTGACCGCGACGTCCGCGAGGCGGCGAGCCGGGCCGTCGCGGAGCTGAAGCGGAAGAAGCGCCGCTAAGCCGTCGGCGAGGACCACCTCACGCGCGCCGCCCATTCGGCGAGCGTCGTAGG
>QHUK01000043.1 GCA_003222085.1 Gemmatimonadota bacterium | reverse complement strand
GCCGAGCAGGTCGGCGGACGTGTAGCTCGGCCCGAGCGCCGCGGCGCCGGCTCCCCAGGTGAATCGCCCCACGCGCAGCGCCAGCGCTCCCGTGGAGAGCGTCACGCCGGACGGGTACGATTCGTATTCGCCTTCGACGGCCAGGTGGTGCACGGTGGCGAGCCCCGCGGGGTTCGTGAAGATGGAGCCGGCGTCGCCGACGATGGCCGCCCCCGCCCCGCCCAGTCCCGCCGCGCGGGCGGAGCCGGGAAGCACCGCGACGCCTCCCGTCTGGGCGGACAGGCGGACCGGCGGACCGGCGGTCAGGAGCGCCACGGCCACGCCGACCGCCCGACCGCCCGACCGCCCGACCGCCGCCGTCACTGCAGGCGAATCACGTTGAGCCGCGGGACGACCCTGGCCCGCAGTAACGTCGAGTACGGGGCGAAGACGAGACGATCGAAACCGTTCACCTGCAGAATGAATTCGGGCTCGCCCGGCGCCTGCTGGGCGATGTAGTAGCCGGCGGAACCGGCGCGCAACACGCCGCTGGCGCTGATCGAGCTCGCCGGGTACGCGTGCGCCGCGGTGTCGAGCGGGAACGCCGCCGGAATCCTGTTGCTGCACCTGGCGTTGAGCACCGGAAACGCGGTTCGGAACTGCCATTTCGTGTACCGGAGCTTGGGCGGAACGGCGAACCCCGGCAGGTCGGACACGTAGTTCGCAAACGCCCACTGTTTGAGCAGCGTGTCGAACGGAGTCGCCGTCGCGGCGCTCACGTTGTCGGCGCCGATCCGTGCGGTCTGCTCGAGCGAGCGGGTGACGACGTTCGCGGCCGCCGTGGACGCATCCGTGGAGAACCGATCCACCAAGTAGCGGACGAACAGCCAGTACGCGCCGCGCTCCGCCAGCCCGCCGATCCCCGCCGTGTCCACGAGGAAGTAATTCTGCGGCGCGCCGAAGTACTGGCCGGCGTTGAACACATCCCCGAAGACGTAGCTGCAGAACGTCGCGCTGTCCGCAGGCAGGAAACTACGCCCACCCAGCTCCTCCGCGTAATGCGATAACCCCTCGTTCAGCCACAGGTCCTCCGAGGACTCACCCCGCAGGAGGAAGTGCTGGTTGAAGCTGATCATGTGTTGGAACTCGTGCACGAACGTCTGAGGAACGAGCTGCCTCACCGTGAGCACCGAGTACGCACAGCTCAGGGTGGCCGAGGGGTCGGGGACCATCGCGTAGAAGATCTCGCCGTTGTTCCCGGTGGCGAACGGCGGTGTGGTGATGAGGTCGGCACCGAAAAAATATCCGGCGATCAGACCCTTGGCGCACGAGTCCTTGCTCACGAGCGCATTGACCTTCCCCGTCATGAGCACAATTACCATGCCGTTGTTGTCGATGTCCGATTCGCGGCCGAACGCCAGCGTGTCCAGCTCGTACAGGCTCGTGTCGAAGATCGCGCGCAGGTTGTCGAGGTCCGACTGGCTCATGCCGGGCTGCGGCGCGGCGTTGTCGACGTAAATCGCGATGTGCTGCCCCACCTTCAAGGCGGTAGCGGTCACGCTGGCGAGTGTATTTGACTTGCGCGCGTCGCACCCCACCGCCACGGCGCACACCTTGAACGTCCGGACGTTGCCCGAGTCCACGGGCGTCGGGGCGAGGAGGGCTCGGGCCGGCGCTCGGGCGGGAGCGGGAACCCGGGCCGCCAGCTCCCGCTCGGCGCGTCGCAGGCTCAGATCGAACTGCTGCGCCGGCGTGGCCGGCGCCGGCACGGCGAACGCGGCGGCCGCCACAGCAGCCAGGAGCGGACTGCCGCGCAGCTGGTAGGCCTGCGACTCGTTGGGCGTAGCGCTCGCCGACTGCGGAACCACCAGGTAGCGGATCGCCGCCGTAGTCGACAAGTTCGTCGGAAAGAGGGCACACCCGGCCGCCTGCGTGAGATCGAGGGCCGTGTCCCTCGCCACGGCCCCGAGGCTGACCTGTGCGGCGTTCGCCGCCGTGCACGAGGGCAACGGCGGGGCGAGCGCTTCCCCGGAGCTACAGCCCGTCCCGAGGAGCGACGACAGGCCCGCTATCCACAAGCGCTTCGGCATCATGTGTCTCCTTGCTTTCTCCAGCGCGCACGAGCGCCGTGCGGAAGCAGATGGGTCCCGCCACCTCGTGGACCCCAATCATCGCCACGATCAGCGTTTCAAGGGAGACCCCCCATTCGGGGAACGCCCGCCGCGCGAGCTGGGCGAGCCCCACCGCCATCCCGGCCTGCGATATGAGCCCGAGCCAGCCGTGCCGCGCCAGGGCAGGCGTCACCCGCGGATCCCACCCCGCCCAGAGCATGCCGTAGCGCAGGCCCACCAGCCGGAGGCCAACGAGGAGCAGGATCCACGGCCACAGATCCGCCAGCACGCCGACCCGCAGCCCCGCACCCGTCAGAGCGAAGAACGCCACAGCGATCGGCAGCGACGCGCGTTTCAGCTCGCGACGCAGGCGCTCGCCCTCGACCGGCGCGAAGTTCTCGAGATAGAACCCCGCCGTGAGCGCGATGATCAACGGCTCGAGACCCGTGAGCCGCGCCACCTCCGGCGCGACGAACGCCGTGGCCGCGAGGAACACGCCCGTGTCCCGGCGCACCAGCCCGAGGTAGCGGCCGAGCGCGAAGCCGAGGACGGTGCCCACCGCGACCGAGCCGGCGAGCCGCAGGGTGGCCGTCCCCGCGACACCCGCGTTCAGCGCGCCGGCGCTCGTGAGGAGCCCTCCGTTGGCGAGGACCAGCGTGAAAAGGATGGCGACCGCGACGTCTTGCACGACCGTTATGCTGAGCAGCGCGCGCGCCACGGGGCCTCGTGCGTCGAGCTCGCTCATCATCGCCATCGTCACGGCGGGCGATGAGGCCGCCGCGAGGGTCCCGAGCACGAGCGCCACGACCATCGCGTCCCCCACTGGCTGATGTCGCGTGAGCGGGAACCACGCGCTCACCGAGAGCAGCACGAGGGTAACGGCGAGGAAGGGGAATACGACCGCGCCGGTGGCGAGCCGCGCGAGCGCGACGCGGCCCTGGCGCAATCTGTCGAGTGTCAGCTCCGCTCCGGCGGCGAAGGCGATCAGCGCCATGGCGGCGTCTTCGATGAGGCCGAGTGCCTCCACTTCCTCGCGTCGCACGAGCCCCAGCCAGGCCGGGCCCACGGCGAAACCGACGAGCAGGTACCCGGTGAGGCGCGGCAGCCGCGCGCGCCGTGCGAGCTCGCCGCCGACGTACGCGGCGAGGAGGAGAAAGCCCAGGGCCAGGGTCGCGCGCGCTTCGAGCGGACCGCCCGCGGTCACGCGATGCAAGAGGGCCATCAGCAGGCTCAGCGCGAACAGCACCGCGACCCGGGGCATGGGCCGCAAAATATCCGGCGCAACGCGCTTTTGACAATGCGTTGGAGCGCCGATATCTTCCGCTAGCCGTATGGCGTTCGTTCACCTCCACACCCACAGCGAGTACTCTCTCCTCGACGGCGCCAACCGGATCCCCGAACTGCTCGACCGGGTTCAGGCGCTCGGCATGGACTCGCTCGCCATCACCGACCACGGCAACCTGCACGGGGCGTGGCAGTTTTACGCCGAGGCTCGGGCGCGCAAGATCCGGGCGATCCTCGGCTTCGAGGCCTATCTCGCCTTCGGCGACCGCCACAAGCGCGAGCGCCCCCCGCCCGAGGCGCCGGGCCCGTATTCCCATCTTGTGCTGCTCGCGCGGAGCCGCACGGGCTACGAGCATCTCGTCAAGCTCTCGTCCATCGGATTCCTCGAGGGCTTTTACCGCCGGCCGCGCATCGACCGGGAGGTGCTCGAGCGATACTCGGGCGGCCTGATCGGGCTCGCGGCGTGCCTCTCGGGCGAGATCGCCCTGTACCTGCGGCAGGGCAACTACGAGGCCGCGAAGGCGAGCGCGCAGTACTTCGCCGGGGTGTTCGGCCCGGACGGGTTCTGGCTCGAGGTGCAGGACCACGGTCTCGCGGACGAGAAGACCGTCACCGCCGGCATGTTCCGGCTGGCGCAGGAGCTCGGCCTCCCGGTCGTCGCCACCAATGACGCGCACTATCTAAGGAAAGAGGACGCCGAAGCGCACGACGTCCTCCTTGCCATCGGCACGGGCAAGGACCTGGACGATCCCAACCGCTTCCGCTTTTTCGGCCAGGAGAGCTACGTCAAGTCAGAGCGGGAGATGCGCGCGCTGTTTCCGGACCACCCGGAAGTCCTGGCCGAAACCCAGCGCATCGCGGGATTGTGCGAATTCGATTTCGAGAAGCGCTACTTCCTGCCCCAGTATCCGCGCCCGGCCGAGTTCGCGTCGGATAACGATCTACTCGTGCATCTGGCGCGCGCGGGGGCGGCGGCGCGCTACGGCGACCCCCTCCCCCAGGTCGTCCACGAGCGGCTCGACTACGAGCTGGGGGTGATCTCGCACACCGGCTACGCCGGCTATTTCCTGATCGTGTACGACATCGTGAAGGCGGCGAAGGACCGCGGCATTCCGGTGGGGCCCGGACGCGGCTCGGCCGCGGGGTCGCTGGTCGCGTATGCGCTCGGCATCACCGACATCGACCCCCTCAAGTTCGACCTGCTGTTCGAGCGATTCCTGAATCCCGAGCGCATCTCGATGCCGGACATCGACCTCGACTTCTGTTTCGAGCGGCGGGGCGAGGTGATCCAGTACATCCGGGAGCGATACGGCCGGGACTCGGTCGGACAGATCATCACCTTCGGGACGCTGAAGGCGCGCGCCGCGTTCCGCGACGTCGCCCGGACGCTGCGGGTCGAGCCGGGTGAGGTGGACCGCTTTACCAAAATGATTCCCGCGGGGCCGGGCATCTCGGTGACGCTCGCGGAAGCGTCCGAGAAGTCGCCCGAGCTGCGACAGCTCGCGCGCCAGGACGAGCGGGTCCGCAAGATCCTCGACCTCGGGACCCGGATCGAAGGGCTGGCGCGCCACGCCTCGGTGCACGCCGCCGGCGTGGTGATCGCCCCCGGCCCGCTGACCGACTATGTCCCCGTGTGCCTCGCGCCGCAGGAAGCGGAGGCGATCATCACCCAGTACGACATGGTGGCGCTCGAGCAGGTCGGGATGCTGAAGATCGATGTCCTCGGCCTTCGCACCCTGACGGTGATTCACGACGCGGTGCGGATGGTGGCGGAGCGGCACGGGATCACGCTCGACATGAATGCGCTGGACCTCGAGGACCCGCTGGTCTACCAGCTGCTCGGGTCCGGCCGCACGGCCGGCGTGTTCCAGTTCGAGTCCCCGCTCGCCACCGACTGCCTGCGCAGCATGCGGTGCGACCGGTTCGACGACCTGGTCGCGGCCAACGCGCTGCTCCGTCCCGGCCCGCTCGACACCGGGATGCACCTCGTGTTCATCAACCGCAAGCTCGGACGGGAGCCCGTGCGCTACCCCCACCCCGCGCTGGCGCAGATCCTCCAGCCCACCTACGGCGTAATCACCTATCAGGAGCAGGTGATGCGCATCGCCAACCTGCTCGCCGGTTTCTCGCTCGCCGAAGCCGACATGCTGCGCAAGGCGGTGGGGAAGAAGGACAAGGACCTGATCCAGCACGAGCTGGGCCGCTTCATCGAGCGCGCCCTCGCCCTGGGGCACGATCGGCGCGGCATCGAGGACATCGCGGCCCAGATCGAGACCTTCGGCCGTTACGGCTTCAACAAGTCGCACGCCGTCGCGTACTCGGTGCTGTCCTACCAGACCGCGTGGCTCAAGGCGCATTACGCGCCCGAGTTCCTGTCGGCCCTGTTGTCGTCCGAGATCGGCAATACTGATAACGTCGTGCGCTACATCAACGAGGCGCGCGAGCTCGGCCTCGAGGTGCTGCCGCCCGACGTCAACGAGTCCGGCTTCAAGTTCACGGTGGTCGGCGACCGCCGCCTCCGGTTCGGTCTGGGCGCGATCAAGAACGTCGGCGCCGGCGCGATCGAGTCCATCCTGGCCGGCCGGACGGCGGGCGGGCCGTACCACTCCCTCGTCGACCTGTGCGACCGGATCGACCTGCGTCTCTGCAACAAGCGCGTCCTCGAAGCGCTGATCGACGCCGGTGCCTGCGATTCCCTCGGGGGTCACCGCGCCCAGCTCGTCGCGGCGCTGGACGCCGCGTTCGGCGAAGCCCAGGCGCGGCAGGACGAGCGCAACGCGGGTCAGGGCGCCCTGTTCGGTGAGCCCGGGGCCGTCCCGCATCCCGCATCGCGCATCCCGGATGTCGCGCCGTGGTCGGAACATGACCGGTTGGCGCGGGAAAAGGCCGTGCTGGGGTTCTTCATCTCCGGCCACCCCCTCGCGCGCTACCGCGCCGAGGTGGAGCTTTTCGGGACCCGCACCACCGCCACCCTCGGCCAGTGGAGCGAGCAGCGGGTGCGGATCGCCGCCGTCGCGACGGTGGTGAAGCGGCAGATCTCGAAGAAGACCGGCGCCGAATACGCGCGCCTCACGCTCGAGGACTTCCACGGTACCGCGGAGGCGCTGGTGTTCCCAGAGGCGTGGGCCAAGCTGAACGAGGTGATCCGGGCCGACCGCGCACTGCTGTTCGCGGGCAGCTACAGCGCGCGCGACCGGGGCGAGGAGCAGGCGCCGTTCATCGTGGAGACGGCTCAGGCGCTCGACGACCTGAAGGCGACCGGCGCGATCGGCGTCGCGCTCCGCTGGTCACCCGATGCACCGCCGCCGCCCGACGCGACCCGCGCCGTGGCCGCCCTGTGCGCCGCCCACCCCGGTCCGGCCCCGGTGCTGGTGGAGTGGGACGACGGATCAGGGAACGGCGGGGGGAGCGTCCCACGGCTGCGCAGCCGCTCGCTTCATGTGGACGCCGCAGACGAGCTCGTCGTGGCGCTGCGCGCGCTGCTCGGACCCGAGCACGTGCACCTCGTGCGGACGACCTGACGATGGCGACCCACACGCTGGACTTCGAGCGTCCTCTGCTCGAGCTGGAGCGCCAGATCGAGGAGCTGAAGCGCGTGGCGGGCGAGACGGCGGTGGACGTCGCCAAGGAGCTCGCCCCGCTCGAGAAACGACTGGCCGAGCTGCGCACCGAGATCTACAAGAACCTGACGCCGATGCAGCGCGTGCAGGTGGCCCGCCACCCGAAGCGACCGTACACGCTCGACTACTTGAGCACGGTGTTCACCGACTTCGTCGAGCTGCACGGCGACCGCCTGTTCCGTGACGATCCGGCGATCGTCGGGGGGTGGGCCCGGCTCGACGGCATGAGCGTGATGGTGATCGGGCACCAGAAGGGCCGCGACACGAAGGAGAACCTCCATCGCAATTTCGGCATGGCCCACCCCGAGGGCTATCGCAAGGCGCTGCGCCTCATGCATCTGGCCGAGCAGTTCCACGCCCCCGTGATCACCCTGGTGGACACGCCGGGCGCCTACCCCGGGCTCGGGGCCGAAGAGCGCGGCCAGGCCGAGGCGATCGCCCGGAACCTCGTGGAGATGGCGACGCTCCGCACGCCGATCGTCACCGCGGTGATCGGTGAGGGAGGCTCGGGCGGCGCGCTCGCCGTCGGTCTCGCCGACCGCGTGCTGATGCTCGAGAACTCGGTGTACTCCGTCATCTCCCCCGAGGGCTGCGCGGCCATCCTCTGGAAGGACGCGAGCCAGCGGGAGCGGGCCGCCGAGGCCCTGAAGATCACGGCCGAGGATCTGCTGGAGCTCGGGGTCATCGACGAGATCATCGCCGAGCCGCCGGGTGGGGCGCACGCCGACCCCGAAGCGACGGCCGCGGCGCTCGGCGAGACCCTCCGTCGCTACCTGCGGCATCTCCGCAAGGTCAGGATCGAGAAGCTCCTCAAACGGCGGGAGGAGAAGTACCTTTCGATGGGTGCGTTGAGCGAGAAGTGAGTTGACCGACGTCATCGAGGTCCGGTTCAAAGGGAACCGGAAAGAATACTTCTCCTGGCCGTCCGCCGAGCCGCTCGCCCTCCACGATTCCGTGATCGTCGAGGTCGACCGGGGGCAGGACCTCGGCCGGGTGTCGGCCGTGGGCCCGATCGCGGCGAAGAAGTGCGCCGGCGGCTGCAGCGGGTGCAGCCTTGCAAATCCTCTCCCCCCTTCCCCCTCTCCGCAGAGCGGAGAGGGGGAGCGAGGGGGTGAGGTCGCCCTCCGGCGCATCGTCCGTCGCGCCACCGCCGACGACGCCGCCATCGCCGCGCAGCTGCACAGCGAGGAGGAGGATGTGCGGCGCCGGGTGATGGAGCGGGTCAGGAGTCACACCCTCCCCATGAAGGTCTCGGACGCCGAGTGGCAGTGGGACCGGAAGAAGCTCACCGTGTACTTCACCGCCGAGCAGCGCGTGGACTTCCGGGCGCTGGTGCGCGACCTCGCGAGCCTGTTCCACACGCGCATCGAGCTGCGCCAGATCGGCGCGCGCGACGAGGCAAAGCGGCTCGACGGTGTGGGCCGCTGCGGTCGCCAGTACTGCTGCTCGAGCTGGCTGCCCGAGCTGCGGCCGGTGAGCCTCGCGCTCGCCAAGGATCAGCATCTGTCGCTCAATCCGTCCCAGATCTCCGGAGGATGCGGGCGGCTGCTCTGCTGCCTCCGCTACGAGCACGATTTCTACGTGCAGACGCGTAAGCGGTTCCCCAAAGAGGGCCGCGTGCTGCGCACCGCCGTGGGAGCCGAGCGCGTGCTGGCGGTGGATGTCTTCCGCGAAACCGTCACGCTCCGCACCGATGGAGGCGACACGCGCGTGGTGTCGCTCGAGAAGCTGAAGGGCGAAGTCTCCGGAGCGGATGCCTAAGTTCTACCTGACGACGGCGATCGACTACTCGAACGGCGAGCCGCACCTGGGGCACGCGCTCGAGAAGATCGGCGCCGATTGCATCGCGCGCTATCACCGGTTGCGCGGGGACGACGTCCACTTCCTGATGGGAATGGACGAGCACAGCCAGTCGGTGATCCAGGCGGCGGCGCGCGCCGGCGTGACCCCGCAAGCCTGGGTCGACCGCATGGCGGCCACGTTCGCCGACTACTGGCGCCGCCTCCACTGCTCGCAGGACGATTGGATCCGCACCACGGAGCCGCGGCACGCCCGCGCGGTGGCGGCCCTGCTCCAGCGCATCCGGCAGCGTCACCCGGCGGACCTGTTCGAAGCGGAGTACGAGGGGCTGTATTGCACCGGCTGCGAGGAGTTCAAGACCGGCGCGCAGATCGTCGACGGGCACTGCGTCGAGCATCCTACCCTCGAGCTGATCCCGACCAAGGAGCGCAACCACTTCTTTCGGCTGAGCGCGTACCGCGACGCCGTGCTCGACGGGATCCGCTCCGGCGCGCTGAGCGTGCAGCCCGAGATCCGCCGCAACGAGGTGCTGCGCCTGCTCGAGGCCGGCCTCCAGGACATCTCGATCTCGCGGCAGCGCCAGCCCTGGGGCATCCCGTTTCCCGGCGATCCGCAGCAGACGGTGTACGTCTGGTTCGACGCGCTGATCAACTACCTCTCGGCGACCGGCTTTCCGGAGCCCGGCTACGACCGCCTGTGGCCGGCCGACCTGCACATCGTGGGTAAGGGGATTACGCGCTTCCACTGCGTCATCTGGCCCGCCATGCTGCTCGCGGCCGAGCTGCCCCTACCGCGCGCCGTGTGGGCACACGGGTACGTGCAGTGGTCGGGCACCAAGATGAGCAAGACCGCCGGCACGGCCGTCACCCTCGGCGAGGCGATCGATCGGCACGGTGCGGACGCGCTGCGCTACTACCTGCTGCGCGAGGTGGGGTTCGACAACGACGGCGACTTCACGTGGGAGCGCTTCGATGCGCGCTACACCTCGGAGCTTGCCGACACGTTCGGTAATCTTGTCTCGCGCTCCCTCGCGATGATCCATCGGTATCGTGACGGCACCGTGCCGCGCGCGGAGCGAAGCGTCGGGTCGCCGTTCGATCGCGGCGTGCGGGATGCGGTCGCCGTGTACGGAGACTGGATGAAGGCGCACCGGCTCTCCGACGCAGCCGGTCAGTTCATTGCCATCGCGGCGAGCGCCAACCGATACATCGAGGAACAGGCGCCCTGGAGGCTCGCGAAGGAGGCGCGGCAAGCCGAGCTCGATGTCGTCCTCGCGAACCTGGCGCGGACCGTCGTACGCCTGGCCATCCTGGCGTATCCCTTCATCCCGGGGAAGGCCGAGGCCGTCTGGGAGCTGGTATGCCGGGGACTCCCCCTGGCGCCGAAGTCCTTCGACGAAGCGGTGCTAGGGGTCGAGGGGAGGACCGTCGACAAGCCGCCCATCCTGTTCCCCAAGCCTCGGCTGGCCCCCGCCTGAAGCCCATCGCGACGTGATGCGGATCACGGTCCGCCGTGTTGACGCCTTTCTCGCCGAGCCGTACTTTAGAGTCCCACTCGGGGACCGGACCCCACGCCCTGTCCGGGTTCTCCATATGGCAGGTCCATGCAGGACCGGCGCACGGTTGCGCCGGGCCGAACGGTTTTCAGGCGAGGTCGTCGCGAAGAGATGCCCAAGAAGGCCGAGCGTCGCTGGACCCTCATGGTCGTGCCTCATGGCTCGGGCTCGTCGCGCGCCGTGGAGGTGTCGCAGACCTTCGTCAAAGCGCTGGTCGGGATCGGCAGCGTGGTGGCGCTGACGTTCCTGGTGCTGGGCGTCGCCGCCATTTCGCGCGGCGTGAACATCACGCATAGCCGCGCGCTCGAGAACGAGAACCGTCTCCTCGCCGACGAGATCCAACGGATGCGCGAGCGCATGACCGGGCTGCGAGACACGCTGCACCGGTTCAGCGAGCGCGAGCAGGAGCTGCGGCTGCTCGCTGGCCTCACGCCGACGGATACGACCGTGCAGCAGGCGGGCATCGGCGGGCCGACGGGCAGCTGGTCGGAGCGCGACAGCCTCAAGGCGCTCGGCCCGGGCGGCCAGCAGGCGCTCGCCGCGCGGCTCGACGTCGATGCGCTCGCCCGGCGCGCGAATATTCTCGTGCGGTCGCTCAACCAGGCGTACGACTCGCTCTCCCACCAGCGCGAGCGGCTGGCGGCCACGCCGTCGATCATGCCCACCAAGGGCTGGCTCACGAGCGCCTTCATGCGCGAGCGCATTCATCCGATTCTCCACCTGGCGCGCCCGCACGAAGGGATCGACGTGACGGCGCCCATGGGGGCGGAAATCGAAGCGCCGGCGGCGGGTATCGTGACCGAGGTGCGGTGGGAAGAGGGCTACGGCAACATCGTCACCATGGATCATGGCTTCGGGCTGGTGACGCGCTTCGCCCACTGCTCGAAGATCCTCGTCGTACGCGGCCAGCGCGTGAAGCGCGGCCAGAAGATCGCGCTCGTCGGCTCGACCGGGCTCTCCACGGGACCGCACCTGCACTACGAAGTCTGGGTGAATCACAAGCCGGTGGATCCGATGAAGTACGTCATGCCCGATGCGATCGTGGACTGACGGGCGGCCGGTGGACGGAGACGAGAGGGGGCGCGGAGTTCGGCGCCCCCTGCGTCGTTTCTGACCCCCCCTATCGCAGACGCGGCGCTGTTGCAGAGTGCGTACACCGCTACGGTTGTGCCGTTGCGTCGTCGCAACACGGAACGTGCGGGGAATTCGGTAAAGAGCCACTAGTTAAAGAGTCACTCCTTGTAGAAGGCCACCCTGCTACTTGAGCTCCGCGTAATCCCCGGCGATCGCCAGTAGCCGGACGCGCCGCGAGAAGTGCGTTGGCTTCCCCTCAGTAGTCGCGCGCCGCCGCTCCTGTCGCGGCATCAGGCACCTCGAGCGAGGTCTGGCGCAGGGCGCAGATCTTGCGGCACCCCGATCGCGCCGTCTTTTCACAGAAATGGGGAGGTGCCGATGCCGTTCTCCTTCACCGGTCGAGCGTGGGGGGCGATGGGCGCTTCCACGCTCCTGTTCATCCTCGCTACCGCGCCGCCTCTCGAGGCGCAGGTTGGCGGAACCATCCGCGGCACGATCACCGAAGAGAGCACGCAGCGCCCCCTCGCCAGCGTCCGCGTTGTGTTGATCGGCGTGGGCCGGGAAACGCGCACGGGCGAGGACGGGAGGTTCGAGGTCCCTGGGCTCCCCGACGGAGAGTACACCGTGCGCGCCACGCTCATCGGTTACACGTCCCGCACCGCCCGCGCGACCGTCACCGCCGGAGAGGTCGCCGACCTCGCCATTGCACTGCTGCGAGCGCCCATTCAGCTCGAGGCCCTCATCGTCACCGGCACCGCCGGGACGACCGAAAAGCGTGAGATCGGCAATGCCATCTCGAGCCCGGACCTCTCGAAAGTCCCGGCCGGCACAACGCAGAACGTTCAGGAGCAGTTGCAGAGCCGGGTGCCGGGGCTCACGCTCATGCAGAACTCCGGCCTGGTGGGCACGGGCTCGAATGTCCAGATCCGCGGCGCCGGCTCGCTCAACGCCAACTACGGCCCCGTCTATTATGTGGACGGGATTCGCTTCGAGGCGCAGCCGGTGTCGACAGGCGGGGTGACGAACGCGACCGTGCAGTACTCGAGCCCCCTGGACTTCATCGACCCCGACGACGTTGAGAAGATCGAGGTCATCAAAGGACCAGCCGCCTCGACCCTGTACGGAGCCGACGCCGCGGGCGGTGTGATCCAAATCATCACGAAGAAGGGTACGCGCGAGGGGAGTCAGTGGACCGCGAGCGTGGGCTATTCCTCATCCGAGTGGACCGCCGGCATCCCCATCAACTATTACCAGTGCAACGCGGCCCGCATCCGGAATCCCGGCACGTATCCCGGGTGCGCCAACCCCGGCGCCATCACGTGGATGAGCCAGGACGGTCCGGTCACCGGGATCCCCGAGTCCGACATCACGCGCTTCGGCGACTCGCTGTTCGTGATCAAGGACAATCCGCTCGCCCGGGACCCGCACGCCCTGCGCGCCGGGCCGGGCGCCGAGGCACGGCTCTCGGGCCGGGGGGGGAACCCAACCTTCAATTACTTCTTGTCGTTCAACCAGCTGAACGAGGACGGGATCTTCTTCAACAACTATCAGAACCGTACCGGCGGCCGGGCCAATTTCGAGGTGACGCCGACGGCCAAGCTCAACATCGGGCTCAACTTGAGCTACACCCGCGTGCACGAGCGCCTGCCCTTGAGCGACAACGCCTCCAACGGCCTGCTGCGGAACGCGTTCCGTGGCAAGGCGCGAGCGACGGCAGATCGCTGGGATGCCGGGTACTTCGGCTTCGGGCCGGACCAATCCAATGAGTTCGACCTCCAGTCCTTCGAGGAGCGGACCACGCTGGGGCTGACCGCCAACTTCAATCCGTTCCCCTGGCTCGAGAACCGCCTTATCCTCGGCATGGACAAGTACGACCGGCGCGACCAGACGTTCTTTCGAATCGACTCGACGTTCAAGTGGGGGGCCACCGAGGGCACCGGTGAGATGACTCAACGCCTCCCCGTGACCCATACCTGGACGGCCGATTATTCCGGCTCCGTGCGCGCGCGGCTATCCCAAACGTTGGGGTCACGCACGTCGGCGGGCGTGCAGGTCAACTCTCGCCAGTTCCACCGCTATACCGGGTTCGGCAGCGGGATGGTGACCAACAACCTCACCACGCTGCAGCCGGGGTCGTTCACACAGCTCCAGGTCGACGAGCAGCTGATCGAGCAGACGTCGCTCGGCATGTACCTCCAGGAACAGCTCGCCTGGCGCGAGCGGCTGTACGCCACCGCGGCGCTCCGCATCGACGACAACTCGGCCTTCGGCTCGGAGTTCCACACCGTCAAGTATCCCAAGTTCTCGCTGTCGTACGTCCTGTCCGACGAGGCCTTTTTCCATGTGCCGCACGTGGACGAGCTCAAGCTGCGGTTCGCGTGGGGCGAGGCCGGGAACGCGCCCGCGCCCTTCACGGCGGACCGGACCTTCGCGCCGGCCACCGGCACCGCCGGCGACGCAACCATCAACGCGCTGACGCCCAAGTCGTATGGAAACCCCGACCTCAAACCCGAGCGCGGGCGCGAGTACGAGGCCGGGTTCGATGCGTCGCTGTTCCGCGGCGCGCTGGGAATCGAATTCACGTACTACAACAAGCGCACCGTGGACGCCCTCATGGAAGTTCCGGACGCCCCGTCGACGAGTTTTGACAGCACGCATCTCATCAACGTCGGCGAGATCGCCAACCGGGGCCTCGAGCTGCTCGTGACGGCGAGTCCGGTCCGCAATTCCAAGGTCAGCTGGGACCTGGCGCTCACGGCCGCGACGCACCACAACGAGCTGGTGTCGTTCGGCGGCTCGGTCAACCAACTCCAGTTCGGCGCCTTCACCAATTCGCAGCGCCACCGCGAAGGCTACCCGCTCGGTGGCTTCTGGGCGGTGGACGTGATCCGGGACGCCAGCGGCCAGCCTGTGCTCGACGCGAACGGCCGGGTGCAGGTGGACCTGACCTGTTCCTGGCCGGACCCCGTGGACCCGAACGGCTACGGCGGCAGCTGTCACGAGAAATACGTGGGACCGTCCTCGCCCACACGGGAATTCGGGCTCTCCAACACCGTGACGCTATTCGGCAACCTGCGGCTGTTCGCCAATCTGGACTACAAGGGTGGACACTATCTGGTCTGCGCCATCTGCTCGATCCGGAACCGGATCAACACCAACACCTGGGAGGTCGCCAATCCTCAGGCCGATCCGATCCAGGTCCAGGTGTGGGGAAGCCAACAGACCGTCACCCACATCATGCCGGCCGACTTCCTCAAGCTGCGCGAGGTCGCCGTCAGCTACATCGTACCGCCCAGCTGGGGCGGTCCCTTCCGCGCTAGCCGCTGGAGCATCACGCTGTCGGGTCGGAATCTCTGGCTGGCGACGCGGTACAAGGGCACGGGTGATCCCGAGGTGTCGTTCAACTCGAACCCAAATACGTTCGACCGCACGGACTATGCGTCCGTCCCGCAGCCGCGCCGGCTGTCGGCGACTATCACTGTGCTCTTCTGAGGGAGCGTTCCATGCGGATGCACTCGATCGCACGACTGACGAGATGGTCCTGCCTCGCATGGCTGCTCGGCCCCCTCGTCGGCTGCAACGACATCTTGAAGGTGAACAACCCCCAGCAGGTAGGGGTGGACCAGCTCAACAACTCCGCGCTCCTCACCGCAGAAGTCAATGGCGTGATCAGCGAGCTGGAGAACATCTACACCAGGAGAAACGGCGCGCTGTTGTGGAGCGCGAACTTCCTCACCGATGAGCAGGTGACCGGGATCAACTGGGAGGATTTTGCCCGCGTCAACCAGCGGATCGTCAACTATACGGAGGGCCCTGTCTTCTCGCTGTGGAGCGGGCTCAGCCGGGTGGTGCGGTTAGGGGAGGACGTGACGGCACGCCTCGAGACGCTCGCCGACCCGAATGACAAACGCATCGCCACGACAGCCGTCCTGGCGGCGTACGGCTATGTGTTCATCGGCGAAAGCATGTGCCAGGCCGTGTTCGCCACGGCGCAAAACCCGGGCAACACTATCCTCAGTCCGCCGGAGGTGTTTCAGCAGGCCATCCCCTGGTTTCAGCGCGCCATCCAGGTGGCCACCGCCACCGGTCAAACCAATATCGTGAAGCTCGCGCACGTCGGGCTCGCACGCACCTACCTCAACCTCGGGGACTTCGCGAACACGATCGCCGAGGCGTCACAGGTGACGGATCCGGCGTTCAAGTATTGGGTGGAATACGCGGCCGTCCAGGATTCGCAGTTCGACGGCCTGTTCGACCGGACCCACGGCGCCAATCACACCATGGGGGTCTCGCCGTTCTTCCTCCAGGGGACCTTCGGCACACAGGACCTCGTGGCGACCCAAACCGACCCCCGGATCCAGCACACCACCCGCTGGACCTTCGGGCACAACGGTCTGACCAAGCTCTACAAGCCGTATCAGGGGCTCCGCTTCAGCGGCTACTCGGGGCAAACCATCGCGCCGGCTTCCGCGTCGTGCCCCGGCTGCACGGGCGCCACGCCGGACCCGACGGGCGACAGGGGACCCTTGCTGCTGTACCAGAAGGACACTAGGGTCCTCTTGGCCGACTACCTCGAGGCCCAGCACGACCTGTACGAGGCCATGATGCGCCAGGGCGGCAACGACGCTGCCGTGAATCAGTTCGTCAACGACCGGCGTGCGGTCGGCAACGAGCCTGCGGTGACCCTTACCGGCCCGGCGCTGTTCGACGAGCTGCGGGTGCAGCGTTCCCGCGACTTCTACCAGGGCGGGCTTCGGCTCGGGGACCTGCGCCGCTGGAAGCGTGACGGGGTGGGGGACTTCTTCCCAACGGGCAACCACGTCAACCAGGAGTGGGGCGTCTACGGCATCTGGACCTGCTTCCCACTCCCCTTGGAGGAGTACCAAGGGAACCCAAACATCCAGCCACCTGCGAACCCGCTGATCCCACCCGGAATCTAGGAGTCGCGGCTGGTGGGCCCGCAGTCCCGGCGCCTGACCGGGCTGGCCGCGCTGGCGTTCGGCGCCGCCGCGGTAGTGCTCGCAGTCACCTGCGCCCGCGGTCGCGTCGTCGATGTCCAACACGTGACCCCGGATGCACCTGACAGCGTGTTCGTGGAGGTCATCAACGACAATTACTATGACGCACGCTTGTACGCGCTGTACGCGGGCGGAGCGCGCTATCCCCTCGGGACTGTCGGCGGCAACCTGAGCCAAGCCCAGGTCGCCATTCCCTGGACCCCGCGGCCGCTCGTGGTCGAGCTGTTCCTCGTGATAGGCGGTGGGCACTACGTGTCAGACGTGCTCAGCCCGCAGCCCGGGGAGGTCCTGCAGGTGCGGCTGCCTCCCAATCTCGATGCTTCGGGATTCTTCCGGCGGGTCCGGTAACCGGATCTCGCTCGGCGTGGCGCTCCGGCTCCTCGCCGTGCTCGGGGGCGCGGGGTGTGGCGGCCGAGCTGCCGCGACGGGCGAGCCCGGTGCGCCGCTTCCAGGCCTCGGAGCCGCCGAGCTGGCGCGTTTCCGAGCGGGGGCCGAGCTGTTCAACCACGTATTTACCCCCGCCGAGGGCCTGGGCCCCGCCTTCAACGAAAACCAGTGCAGTGCCTGCCACACCTCACCCGCCAGCGGCGGCGTGGGCGGAGAGCGGGTGCTCAAAGCAACGCGGTTCGATCGGGCGACGGGCTGTAACCAGCTCACCGAGGCAGGGGGAGAGAACGTCCGGCGGCAGTTGACCCCGCAGGCCCGGGCGCTGGGGCTCAACGGCGAATCGCCGCCGCCCGCCGCTACCACGGGGCGCTTCACTGCGCCAGCGCTCTACGGCCTGGGGTTCGTCGATGCCGTGCCCGATGCAGCCCTGCTCGAGTTGCAGGAGCGGGAGCGCGCCCATCATGACGGAGTTGCGGGCCGGGTGGGCCGCACGGCGGACGGCCGGGTGGGGCGGTTCGGCCGCAAGGCAGACGTCGCAACGCTCGCCGAGTTCGCGGCCACGGCGCTGCGCTTCGAGATGGGCCTCACGACGTCGCGCTATCCCCGGGATGCGGTGCAGGGACGGCCCGTACCGGCGCAGGCCGACCCGGCGCCCGATCCCGAAGTCGCCGATTCCGCGGTCGCCCGTCTCACCGATTTCGTCCGCTTCCTGGCCCCCCCCGGCCGCGGCCCGCCACGTGCCGGGCTGACGGCGGCCGTGGCGCAGGGCGAGCGGTGGTTCGCAGCCATCGGCTGCGCGGGATGCCACGTTCCCGGGCTCAGGACGGGTCCGTCACCGGTGTCGGCTCTCGATCGGCGCCGTGTGAACCTGTATTCAGACTTGCTCCTCCACGATATGGGCCCGGCGCTCGCGGACGTGTGCGGGCCGGGGGCGAGGCCGTCCGAGGTGCGCACGGCGCCGCTGATGGGGTTACGCTTTCGGGAGCTGCTACTGCACGACGGCCGGGTCACGAGCCTCCGGGACGCGATCATGCGGCACGGCGGCGAAGCGAGTGCGGCACGTGACCGCTTTGCGGCCCTCTCGCCCGGTAACCAGGTCGAGCTGATCGCGTTTCTCGAGACGCTCTAGCAGACGGCCGCTCTTCTTCTTGACAACGGCGCGCACCGACCGGCAAGATGGACTCGTCGAGCGACTTCCAGTGAAGGCCGGCGCATCTTGCACCTGAATACGGCTCGCCGCTCCCTACTGTCGCTGCTCCTGCCGCTTCAGGTCGCCGCGCAGGCATCGGGAACGTTGACGGGCACCGTGGTCGGCGAGGAGTCGACCCCGTTGGCGGAGGCCCGGATCCGCATGGCCGGCGTGGGGATGGTCGTGTCGGACAAGGACGGTCGGTTTCGGCTGACCGGCGTGTCCCACGGAGATCACGTCCTCGAGGTCCGGCGGCTGGGCTACCGCGAGTTTCTGCAACCCGTGACGATCCGGGCGGGCGAGACGCTGTCCGTCCGCGTGGTCCTCACCCTCGCGCCCGTACCGCTCAACCCGGTGGAGGTCGAGGGGGAACCGGCGCTCCTGCCGGCCATGCGAGGGTTCGAGGAGCGGAGGGCCCACGGCGACGGTCACTTCTTCAATCGCCGCGAGATCACCCAGATGCAGCCCCGCGTCGTGACCGACGTCCTGCGACGCGTCCCCGGTGTGGTGATCCAATCCATTCCCGGCCCGTTCGGTCCGACCGAGATGGTGCGCATGGCGCGCACCATCGGCGTCACGGGCGCCCGCCCGTGCCCGGTGTTGTTCTACGTCAACGGCACGCCGTTCCCCGTGACCGGGGACATTTCGATCGACCAGTACGTCGTCCCCGAGGACATTCTCGCGGTCGAGGTATACAGCGGCACGTCACAAATTCCCCCCCAGTTCCAGTCCAACCTGCTCAACGCGCGGTGTGGCGTGATCGTGATCTGGACGAGAATGGGCAACGAGGACGACCGGCCCCCCAAGGACGAGTGACGCGTTCAGTTGGCTGGTGTCGGCGGAGTGTCGGAGCCCCCGCCGCCGCCAAGCGCTCCGGTGAATACCCGAGCGGCCAGCAGCGCCGAGGCGGTGATGAGCCCCGCCGCGAGCCAGCTCTTCCTCTTGTCCCGCCGCTTCTCGATCGGGGTTGCCAGCGTCGAACGCGGGAACGTGACCACCTCGCGCTTCCACAGGGTCGACGTGCCGCCACGATAGTCGACGCGAACCAGCTGCAGCTCCCACGCACTGGCGTCCGCCGCGGCGATCACTCCCTCCACCTCCACGGCGCCCGGCCCGAGCGCGTTGCTCATGGCGACGACGCCCGAGTCGGTGACGCTGGCCACGATTTGCGTCCCCACCGCCGGCACGGGCACGGTCAGCGGGCGTTGGGTGTAACACGCCGCGAGGAGCGGCAGGACCCGCACGGCCCAACGGGATGAGCGCTTCGCGTACATGCCATCCATTCTGCCAGCTCGCAGGGTGAGAGCACAAGGGACGACCGGTCCGGTCACAGCCGGACCGGCCGTCTCCGTGTCACGCCAATCGCCCGACTAGCAATGGTCCCGATCGTTCCAGTTACGCACCGGAGACGATCCCGTCGTGCCCGCCGGATAGGCTGACGGCAGCGGAATGTGCGGGTTCGAGGTGCGCTCGGCGGAGCCGTAGGGCAGCCGCCCCAGCACTTCAGTGGCCGTACCGAACGGCGTCAGGGCCGGAATGCAGGTGCGCTTGTAGTCGGACCAGACGTCGATGTTCTGGTACATCGCGATGTACTTCTCCGTCATGACGTCCGTGAACGACACGTTGCCCAACGCCGGCATGCCGACGGCCGTCCGCACCGCGTCCACGTTGACGACGGCGCCCGCCGAATCGCCCGTCATGTACTTCGCCTCGGCCAGGATGAGCTGGTTCTCCGCCCACGTCACGATCGGTTGGCGGAACGCGAACTGCCGCCGGACGCCCGTGTTGATGACCGACGGCGCGCTATCCTTGGGCACTGCCACGTTGTTCTGATCCGACCCGATGAATTGCCCCTTGGCGTTGGCATCGAAGTACGCCGCGAGGCGCGGGTCGTTACGGGCCTTGAGGATCTGGATCAGCGTGTTGCCCGCGACGATGTCCTGACGCGTTGACAGGAACTCCGCCCAGATGTTGGCATCGAAGTCCTGGGTAGTGCCGTGGAACGTGCGGAAGTCCCCCGGGGCCTGGCCGTTCATCGCCTGACTCGCGTTCGCCGGCGCTTCTGAAATACCATTCAGCGCCGCTGCCAAGGCCAACGCATACTCACCAACGCCGTGTCGCTCCACCAGATGCAAGTGGAAGCGGGCCTTCAGGGTATAGGCGGCGGCGATCCAACGCGCGATCTCTGTCGCTCGTGCCACGGCTGCAGCGCAGTAGATCAGATCACCTTCCGCTGGAACGCAGTTCCCCGCGCCGCCAGCCGCCTGCAGCGCCGCGATCCCTTCGTCGAGGCGCGCCTGCACTGCCGCATAGATGCTCTCCTGCGAATCCAGGTTGGGCTCCGCGATGCTCGGGTCGACGGCCCCGCTGTAGGGGAGGTCGCCCCACACCGACGTCGCGGTGCCCATCGCCAGCCCCTCCCAAACCTTGGCCATACCAAAGAGGAAGTTGTCGCCGGACGCCTGGGCCGCCGCCTGAATGTTCCGCAGGGCGAGCAGGCCGCCGCCGGTGTAGAACTGGTTCATCTGACCCGAGATGTCCGCCTCCGTGACCGCGTACTGCGTGCAATAGGTGAGCTGCTGGTTGTTGCTCCCAATGAGCTGTTGCGTGTAGACACCCGCGCAGCGTGCGAGCTGACCCTCCAAACGCGTGGCCATGTTCGCCTGCACGGAGACCAGCTGCTGCAGCGCTGTACCCGTGGTAGGGTTGTTCGGGTTCTGGGTCAAACCCGGGCCCTGCAGAAAGTCACTGCATCCCGCACCGAGCAGCGTCAGCGCGAGGACGGCTCCAGCCTTTGTGTAGGTGTTCATCGCTGTTCCTCGCGTGTGCTCAGTGATAGAGCGTGAGCTGCATGACCCAGGCGCGGTCGAGCGGGGCGTTGAACCAATCGATGCCCCGATTCGCCTGCTGCGCCCCTCCCAGGCTGACCTCCGGATCGTAGCCGCTGTAATCGGTCCACAGCTTGAGGTTGCGGCCGGAGAGCTTTACGTCCATCTGTCGCATACCCGCGAGGCTGTTCACCCACGGGCCTGTGAAGGAATAGCTGATCGAGACCTCGCGCAGGCGCGTGCTCGTCCCGTCCTCGAGTCGGGTCGTGATGGGCCCGCCCGTAGCGCCCTGCCCGTTGCCCAGCGTGCCTCCGCTGAACCAGCCCTCGCCGATCACGACGGCCGTCCCGGCACCCGGGCCGACCGTCGGACCGTTGAGCACGTCGCACGTCTTGTTGTAACACACCATGTCCTTGCCGAACGTGCGGGTCTGGCCGCGGATCTCGGTGTCCTTGTGCGTCCCGTACTGATCCATCGAGGAGCGCGTCATGTTGAGCACATCCCCGCCCTGGCGGTGCTCGAGAAACGCGCTCAGCTGCACGCCCCGGTAACTGGCGGTGAGGGAGATCCCGGCAGTCCAGTCGGGCCACGGGTTGCCGACCGCCCGAACGGTTGGATCCGTGATCGGGAAACCGTTCGCCGCGATGTACAGAGCGCCGTCCGGTGCGCCCGCGCACGCGGTCCCGACGTCGTACGTGGCGCCCGAGAAGGAAACCAGCCCGAGACCACGGCCGCACCGCGCGAAGTCGGTGGAGCGCCACACGCCGAGCGGGTATCCGATCTGCGCGTGCGTCGTCTGCCCCGAGAAGGACGACCCAATCCCGATCTGACAGCGCGGCACCTTGGCCTCAGGACCGCAGTTCTCGGGCGTCGCCATCGGCACGTCCCCGGCGAGCTGACTCGCGGTCGCGCCGAGGCTCGTCACCATGTTGCGGTTGCGCGCCCAGTTGGCCCCGATGTCGATGGATAGGTCCCGCCGCTGCAGCACGTGAATGTTGCTGGTCAGCTCCCAACCCTTGTTGGTCAGCTCGCCGGCGTTGATGTTCATGGTCGTGTAGCCCGTCGACGGCACGAGGTCCACGCCGAACACGACGTCCTTGGACTTGGAATCGTAGCGCGTCACGGACAGGTCGGCGCGACCGCGGAACAGGCCCAGGTCCACGCCGCCTTCCACTTCGCGCACACGTTCCGGCTTGATGTCGGGGTTGCCACGGGTGGCCGAGGCGTACAGGCCGCCAACACCGTTGATCGTGGTCCCTTGGAGCGAACCGGGGTTGAAGTCTATGAACCGGGTGGTCGTGAACACGTCCTGCGTGGCGTACAACGGTGGTTGCTGGCCGCTTTCGCCATACGCCAGCCGCAACTTGCCGAAGCTCACGATCTGCTCCGGGAGATGCACAGCCTTGGCGAAGCTCCACGCGGCGCTGCCGCCCGGATACCACGCCCGCTGGTGACCGACGCCGAACGCCGAGTTCGCATCGTTGCGGATGCGGCCCTGCAGGAACAGCTGATCGTACAGGTCGACGTTGGCCTGCGCGAAGTAGCCTTCGACGCGGCGGCGCTGCTCGGCATCGTTCGGGAGCGTGCGGGTGGTGGTGTTCTGCAGCTTGAACGGCTTCGGGGCGAGCCAGACTTGCCCGAGGACGTCGATCTGTCGGTAGTAGGTCTCGTTCAGGTTCTGGCCCACCGTGAGGCCCCCCCGCACGTGGCGATTGAACTCGTGGGTCCCGGTGGCGGTCAGGAGGTGATCGAACAGGCGATCGTAGAACTGCCAGCGCTCCATCTGCCCGCCGTTCGTACCCGAGCTGGCCTGCGCGTAGGCGTAGGTGCGATCGTCGCTGGTGTAATCGCCGCCCAACGTCCAGTTGAGCTGCAGCCACCCGAGCGGTCTCCAGTTGACGTTGAGGTTGCCGAGATAGCGCCCCGTTTCCCCCAGAAGCGCGTCTTCGTTAAGCGCGTAGAACGGATTGTCGAAGCCGCGGGTGGTGGCGAACGCGAGCGGCCCGGGATTCGGGAAGCGCCACGAGCGGTGCAGTCCGGTGGTGGGGCTGAGGTACTGCTGCGCGTTGAAGTCCGGCGGCTGGCGCAGCGCGCTGATCCCGATCCCGTTGATCGAGTTGCCGCGGTCCTCGCCGCTGGTCTTGGTTTGCACGACCGAGACGCTGGCGCTGACGACCAGGTTCTCGAACAGTGTGTGGGAGCCCCTGAACCGCGCGCTGTAGCGCCGGTAGGTATCGTTGTCCCCCACAATGAAGCCGTTTTGATCGAGCTGGCCCGCCGACAGGTAGAACGTCGTGCGCTCGCTGCCGCCCGACAGCGTCAGCGTGTTTTCGATCGCATGGCCCGTCTCGAACATCTCGGCGCCATGGTCGTAGGTCGGCGTCGCGGGATCGAGCTCCGGCCCCCAAGAGAAGAAGTTCGAGTTGATCTGGCAGTTCACGGCAGTGCAATTGCTCGAAACACCGCCCGAGCCTACTCCATACTTGCGCTGTACCGGCAGCGTCCCGACGGGTTCGTCGAACTGGACGCTCGAGCGCAGGCTGTACGTGGTCTGTCCCGGCCGGCCCCGCTTCGTCGTGATCAAAATCGCGCCTGCCGAGCCGGCGCTAGCGCCGTAGATCGAGGTGGAGGCCGCGCCCGGCAGGATCTCGATCGACTCGATGTCTTCCGTGTTGATGTCCGCCGCGCGGTTGGGAGACGGCGCACCGGACAGCACGGCTTCTCCGTGGGTCACGTTACTGAGCGGAACACCGTCCACGATGATCACCGGCTGGGGCGGCGACGGCGAGAATCCCGTCGGGGTGGTGCCGAACGACTTCGGCCCGCGGATGAGAATCGCCGTCGAAGCGCCGGCGTCCCCACTCGCCTGGTTCGTCAGCACGTTGGGCACTTTGCCCGCGAGCGCCTGGACGACGTTGGACTCGTTGGCGCGCTGGACCTCGGCGGCAGCCACGCTCGTCACGTTGCTGCCCAACCGCTCGCGTAGCTGCTCGGTGCCCGCACCGGTCACCACGATCTCGTCCAACCGGAGCGGATCGGACACGAGCTGGAAGTCCTGCGCCAGCGTCGCCCCCGGCGTCAGCGTCACGCCGAATGATTGCATCCGGTAGCCGATCAATCGCGCGCCGAGCTTCACCTGCTTACCGTCCGCCCGGGCGCCGGGAACGATCAATCGATAGGCACCATCCGGCCCGGTCCAGACGCCAATGCTCAGATCGAAGATCGAGACGTTGGCGTCCCGGAGCGGCTCACCCTGCGGGTTGGTCACCTGCCCGGTGATGGTCACCGAGCTCTGCGCGGCCCCCTGTTCCGGCACGAGCGTCAGCGCGCCGGTTAGTCCGCCGAGCACCAGGAATGCGCGTAGTGGAGAGCGAATAGCAATGCGCATAGGGATTCCTCCTTCGAGGTGGTGGGCCCACACCGCACTTAGGGAACAGCCCCTCGCCCGCAGCAGCGCGCGGCGAGGATGGCTGGGCTTCCCGAATCAGCGAATGCGCACCCGTGCCCAACGGCCGACAGGACACGAACGGTGCGAGACGGAACACACGTCACATACGGGGACGCACGTTCCCGATGGGAATCATTGTGTCCCGTGAATCGAGACGTCGCAAGGGTAAAAGCTCACGCGTGTTGACGCCCGACAGCACGAATGAGCGCCAACACGCGTGCGACGGCAGACGGGAGGACGGGCAGGCGCCGTGCCAGCGCGCTCGGTGCGAACGCCGCACGCTGCACATACTGCGCAGTCTCCCGGAATCCGGGAATGCTCACTGCGTCAACGTTTTTGGCCGCCAGTGTTGCGTCGCCGCAACACCCCTATTTGGAGAAATCCACTTTCGGCGCCTGCGCCGCGCCCGGCGTCTCCAACTCGAAGTACGGCCGTGGCCCCTTCCCGAGGACCTTCGCCGTCAGCACTTGCGGGAAGCGCCGGATGTAGGCGTTGTAGCGGTTCACGGCCTCGTTGTAATCCTGCCGGGCGACCGCGATCCGGTTCTCCGTCCCTTCCAGCTGGTCCTGCAAGGCGCGGAAGTTTTCGTTGGACTTGAGCTGCGGGTAGTTCTCGGCGATGGCGAGCAGCCGGCCGAGGGGTGCGGTGAGCTGTGCGTTCGCCTGCGCCATTTGCTGCAGGTCGCCGCTCTGGACCGCTCCGGCGAGCTTGGCCCGGGCCTCCGCCACCTCGGTGAAGACCGTCTGCTCCTGCTTGGCATACCCCTTCACGGTCTCGACCAGGTTGGGAATCAGATCCGCGCGCCGCTGCAGCTGCACCTTGATCTGCGAGGCAGCCGCGTTCACCTGCTCGTCGTAGGTCTGGATCGTGTTGTAGCCGCAGCCGGCCGCGAGCACCCCCGTCAGGACCGCTGCGAAACCCCACCAACGCTTCCTTGTGATCACGAACATATCACTCCAGTAAGAGTCCTATCCGGGAGGAGTCTTCGCGTTTTTCCCAGGCTGAAGCACATCACGCTTCAGCGTTGTGTATCGCCGGGCCCACTCTTCAGAGTGGGAACAACACCGGGTTCAACAACCGATTTCCGCCGCCCCATCCTATGTTAGTCGGTTCACAAATTCCGCCGTCCGGGCCACCGCCGCGAGATACGCCGTCGCCAGCGGGTCGCGCTTCGCGAGCCGCGGCATCGGGCCTCCGACCGCATGCTGCACCAACGGTGCGAGTCCGTCGGCCGGGAAGCCGATCACGGCGGCTGCGCTCCGTACCAGCTCGGCGGGCGAAGCGGGGACAGGTCGGCCCACGAAGCGCAGCACCGCACGCAACATCGTGAAAAAGCCGCCGCTGCTCCCTACGACGACGCGCGCGAGCTGTTTCGGGTCCTCTTGCAGCGCCGCGTACGCCTGGCGCAGCCGCACCAGCTTGCCCATGAGCTCGTGCTCGAGCTGGCGGCGCAGCTGCTCGCGGTCGACCTGGATGCCGGGCCACGGGTCGCGTCCCGCGAGCAGCCGGTGCGCTTCGCGCATGTCCTCATACTCGATGGCGAAGGCGTCGGCCGACTCGCGCCACTCCCGCTCCGTGAGGATGAGTGGGGCCGGATGCCCGGCCCTGGTCCAGACGCGCACCAGCGGCGCCAGGGCGTCGAACAGCGCCTGGTCTACCCCGTCGCAGATGAGCAGCGTGTTCACATCCGAGCGGTCTGGGACGTGCGTCCCGCGCGCCGCCGACCCGTACAGCAACAACGCCACGAGCCGCGGGCCGAGCGCGCGGGTCACCGCGTCGCCGAGCGTGTCGACCGTCAGCTTCAACGCCATCCTCGAACTGTCCTCCCGCTCCGATGCCGTCTTCGGTCCTCACCCCCTGTCCCCCTCTCCTTTCAGGAGAGGGGGAACGACGGTTGCGTGAGGTTGACGTGAATGTGCATGCTGGAGCGGAGAATCAACAGGATCGTGACGCCCGGCAAGGGTCTGGCGCTCCGGCGTCGACCGCGCCATTGTAGACTCGGGACTCGATCTCACGCGGAGGTGCGCCATGCTGCGTTCCCGTCCTGTCCCGCCCCTCCTCGCGCTTCCCCTGCTCGTGCTGGGCTGCGCGACGTCTCGGCCATTCGACCGGTCGACCGAGCCCGGCGGGAAGCCATTGCCGCCGACCACGGCCGGGAGCGTGATCCTCACCGGCGAAGCGCTGTCTGCCGACCCCGGTCGCACCGTGCTGGACGTGATCAGAAGGGCGATGCCACAGCTGCGCGTCTCCGGTTCGTCGCAGTACACTCGCTGCCCCGTCTTGGAGCTGCGCGGCAAGGACAGCGTGGCGGGCAGCTCCAACCCGGACGTCTACGTCGACGGGACCCGAACCGTCGACACCTGCCCGCTCGTGACGCTCCAGGCCATGGAAGCGCGCCGCATCGAGGTGTACCCACTGGGTATCACGCCGCGGCCCGGCTATCCGAGCAGCAGCCACGGCCTGATCCTCATCTTCGTCCAGCGCGCGGACAGCTCGCGTAGCAACTGACGCGACGCACGCCGGGACCAGGCGAAACGCCCCGGGCAGCGGGATTCGCTCCCCGGGGCGTCTCTCGACTGCGGGTCGTGCCAGGCTAGGGCTGCCGCCCGGTGAACCAGAGCGGCGTGGTCAGGTCGGTGCTGCTCTTGAAGCCCTGCGCCGCAACGGCGGCGTCGACGTTCGCCCTATTCAGCACCTGCTCGTTGTCCGCGTACGGCAGACGCTCCGGGATGCTCGGGAGCACTGCGTTCGGCCCCGGCACCAGCGCCGGAACGCCGGTGCGGCGCACTTCGGTCCAGCCCTCCGGGCCCTGCGTGAACAGCGACAGCCACTTCTGGTAGGCGATCTGCGTCAGGCCCGCGGCCCCCCCAGCGTACGCCACCCGCGGCTGGGCCAGGTACGCGTCGATGGCGGCCGTCGCGATGCCGTATTGCTCCATCGATGCGCGGATCGCGTCGGCGTAGAGCGTGGCGGCGCTGCCGCTGATCCAACCGCGCTCCGCCGCCTCCGCCTCGAGGAACAACACCTCCGAGTACGTCAGCAGGGCGAGCGGCGCGGCGGGCGTCTCGCGCCAGAAGGCCCCGATGCGCGAGATATAAAAGAGCGCCGGCCCCACGCCGTCGTTGAGCCCGTTCGGCAGACCCTGGTAGGTTCGGTTGGCGAGGATGGTGTCATTGTTCAGCTGCGCGAACACCGGCAGGCGCGGGTCCTTCCAGCTCAGCAGCGAGTCGACGAACGTCTTGCTCATGCCGTAGTCGTCACGTTTGTCGACATGAACGTTGGTGTAGATCGGGTTCTGGTCGGGTGCCGAGGCCAGGTACATGAGCTGTGCGTTGTCCGTGTTGCTCGCGAACACGCCGGCGGCGACGGCGGCCTGCGCTTCGCTCTGCGCCGTGGCGGCATCGACGTTCGAGAGATGGACGGCCAGGCGCAGCCGCAGGGAGTTGGCGAACTTGCGCCACTCGGTCATGTCGCCGCCGTACATGATGTCGCCGCTCGCGAAGCCGATGGCCCCGGGATCGATATCGATCTCTTGACTGGCCTTTGCCAGATCGGCGAACAGCGCCGTGTAGATTGCCTGTTGCGTGTCGTATTTCGGCGTCAGGAGCGCGCGCCCCTGGAATGCCTCCGAATACGGAATGTCGCCCATGGCGTCCGTCATGACGCTGAAGACGTACGACTTCATGATCCGCCCGACGGCCTCCCAGTTGGGCACGCCCGCGGCTACGCCCTTGTCGATCATCCGCTGAAAGTCCTCGAGGCCACGGTTGTAAAAGTCCCACCCGCCATCCACGCCCGGCCGGACGATGTACTTGTCCTCGTCGCGGTACTGGATCTCCGCATAGTACTGCACCCACAGTCCGCCCCCGCGGATGTCCAGGTCGTTATTGGGACCATCGACCCCGTTGACCACGGTCTGGATCGCGTTCGACAGAATGGAGGGCGGCTCCACGTCGGTGGGGCCGTTCGGGTTCCGGTTGACGGACGTCAGATCGGCGCACGCCGTACTCGCGATCACTGCGGCGAGGACGCTCAGGATTTGGTATCTCATGACGGTCTCCTTTCCCAAGCGGCTACGGCCGCACGGACAGAGTGAAGCCGATGCTGCGCGCGGTGGGCAACTGGCCGTTTTCGACGCCCTGCCGGTTGCCGGTGTCGAACCCCGTCTCCGGGTCGATCGTGGGCTGCTTCGCCCAGAGCAGCAGGTTCCGGCCGACGAGCGCCACGGTCGCCTGCGAGAAGCCGATGAGCCGCGCGACCGACGGCGGCATGTTGTAGGCCAAGCGCACTTCGCGGAGCTTCAGGTAGCTCGCGTCGACGATGCCCATCTCCTGGGCGTAGAAGGTGTTGTGCCAGTAGTCCTGCGCCAGCACATGGACGGTGTCTGGTTGGAACACGCCGGGCGTGGCGCTCTCGTAGACCGCATTCGGCACCACGAAGCCGTCGTTCCATTCGTGCTCGCGTCCCAACAAGGTCGCCTGCAGCACACCCGAGTACTGGCCGAACCACTTCGTCACCGAGTAAACGTTCCCGCCCATTTGCCCGTCGAGCGAGAAGGACAGGCTCAGGTTCTTATAGGTGAACGTGTTGGTGATGCCCCCCGCCCAGTCGGGGTTGTAGTTGCCGAGCACGACCTGCTTCGAGTCGCGGATCGGGAGTCCGCTGGCCGAGTCCACGACGATGTGGCCCTGGGGGTCCCGCATCCACTTGGTGCCCACCAGGTTGCCGTACGGCTGCCCCACATCGGCCGTCACGTCCACGTTCCAGAAGCTGCCGACGACGATGCGCTCGACGCCGCTGTAGAGCGAGAGCACCTTGTTCGAGTTCTTCGACCAGTTCGCGACTACGTCCCAGCGGAAGTCGGGCCGCTCGATCGGCGTCATCGTCGCCGCCAGCTCGATCCCGCGGTTGCGCACCTCGCCCGAGTTCACGACGGCCTGGGTGTAGCCCGAGGTGGCCGAGATGGAGACGGGAAGGATCTGGTTCCTGGTGGACTTCTGGTACAGCGTGGCGTTCAACGCCACCCGGTTGTCGAACAGACCGAGGTCGGCGCCGATCTCCTGACCCGTCGTCTCCTCCGGTTTGAGGTTGGGGTTCGGCAGCCGGTCCGGGGCGGTGTAGCTGGGCTGTCCGCTCCACGGCGTCACGCCGGCCGCGTACACGGCCGCGAGCTGATACGGATCCGTGTCGTTGCCGACGCGGGTCCAGCTCGCGCGCACCTTGCCGTACGACAACAGGCGGCTGCGGATCGCGAGCGCGTCCGTGAAGATGAAGGCCGCGCCGACCGAGGGGTAGAAGATGGAGTTCTGATGTTTCGGCAGCGTCGAGGACCAGTCGTTGCGGCCCGTCACGTCCACGTTGAGCCAGTTCTTGAAGTTGAAGCTGGCCAGGCCATAGAGCGAGTTGACCTTCTTCTTCTCCTGGTGGAGCGTGTCGGTCGGTTGGCCATCCGAATTCTGCAGCGTGTAGACGCCAGGACTCGCCAGCCGCGTGACGAGGCCCGTGCTCGACTGGAGGTCGTTCACGCGCGCGTTGCCCCCCGCATTGACCGTGACCGTCAGGTCCTTGAACAGCGGCCGGTTGGCGGTGATGAGGAAGTCGCTGTTGGTTTCGCTGTGGGTCTCGCCCACGTCCAGGAGTCCGCCCCCGTTATACGGCGAGATGTTGTTCACGGGGTAGTTAGCCCGGAAATGGTTCTGGTACCAGTCACGGCCGGTGCGGCCGGTGACACTCAGCCAGTCGTTGAGCCTGTACGTGACGGAAACGTGGCCGAGTCCGCGGTCGCGCGCGTAGTCGGTCGTCTTCACCCTCGCTTCCCAGAATGGATTCGCGTGGTAGCTGTAGTTCCAGCTGTACTGGATGGGCGCGTCCTTGCGGAGATCGTTGCCCGCCAGGATTTGCTGCGTGAGCGGGTCGCTCAAATCGCGGTAGAGGTTCTGCTCCAGCAACTTCGTGTCCACCTGGCGGCCGAACCAGATGAAGCCCTGCATCGGGTCGATCTCCTCGTATGCCTGGGCCGGCTGGTTCTGCATCGCGTCGTTGATGTAGTCGATCGATGCCTCCGCGCTCCACCGATCCGAGATCTGCGTCGCGCCGGAGATCGCCACGTCGGTGCGGGTGTTGTCGTTGCTCGGGTACATCCCGCTCTCGCCCGTACGGCCCACCGCCAGCCGCACGTTGTTGCGCTCGCTGCTGCGAGCCACGGCCACGTTCAGGTTGGTGACCAGACCGGTGCTCCAGAAGTCGCGCACGTTGTTCGGGTGCGCGGCCCACGGCCCCACGCCGAAGAACTGCCGGCACGGCTTGGTCGTGTCGTAGCCACCACTGATGATGGGGTTCCCCTTGGCGTCCGTCGGGTAGACGCACCCGGTGGTCCGGCCGTCGAGCTTCGGCCCCCAGCTCTCGTCCGCGCCGTCGTTCTTGCCGCCGAAGTTCCCGTCCACGAAGTCGAACTCGCCGTAGAAGCCCTGGCCGTACTGGTTCTGGTAGTCCGGCAGCCGCAGCGGCGTCTCGAGCGTCGTGCCGAAGGTCGCCGTGACGCCGAAGCCATCGCTCGGCCCGCCGCGACCATTCTTCGTCACGATGACGATCGCCCCGTTCGACGCGCGCGAGCCGTACAGCGCCGCGGCGTTCGGCCCCTTCAGCACGGTCACCGATTGGATGTTGTTGACGTCGATGTCCGCGGCCCCGTTCCCGACATCGTAGCCGCCCATCGACGCCGGCGAGTTGGGCGACGCCGGGCCGTAGCCGGTGTTGGTGGCGGCCGAGTTGTCGATCGGGATTCCGTCGACCACGAACAACGGCTGGTTCTGGCCCAGGATCGAGCCCCCGCCGCGCGCGACGACCCGCGCCGAGCCGAACGGGTTGCTCGTATTCGTGACCTGAAGGCCGGCCACGTTGCCCTGGAGCGCCGACACAATGTTCGTGCTGGGCACCTGCCGCAACCGGTCGCCGGAGACCGTCTGCGCTGCGTACGAGAGTGTCGGCTGCTCCCGCTCGATGCCGAGCGCCGTCGTCACGACTTCTTGCAGCTCGACCGCCTGAGCCCGCATGGCGACGTTGAGGACCGGCGCGACCGCGAGGACCACGCGCTTGTAGCCGATGCGCGCAAAGGACAGGCTGTCGCGCCCGGCCGGAACGTCCAGCGCGTAGCGGCCGCTCGCGTCCGTCATCACGCCGACGGCCGTGCCCACGACCGTGACGCGTACTCCGGGCAGCGGATTTCGCGTGCTGGAGTCTTGCACCTGGCCGGCCACGTGCGTGCGTTCTTGTGCGAGCGCCGTTCCCGCGACAACGGGGAATAGTCCGAAGAGCACGAGCCCGCTCGTGAGGACGGAACGAACCCAACAACGATCGTTTGTCATACGAATCCCCCTGATCCCGGGTCCCTGCGCGCAATGCCCTAGTCCCCGCCCGTGCCGAGGACGTCTCGCTCCCCCGACACGGGACAACGCCGCAACGCGCCACATGACTGTGGCGCGGAAACACGAACGACTCATCGTGTAGAGTGACACCCAAGGGATGACGGCCATTGGGAATCCCTGAACGCTGACGGCGTTATGGCTGCATATACGGGCCCCTGTGGGGCTCGTCAAGAGCCTCGACTAGAACCGCCCTCCCGCGCCGCCGCCTGAGAATCCACCGCCACCACCGAACCCGCCGAAGCCACCGCTGAACCCGCCCCCGCCCCCGCCTCCGCCACCGCCCCAGCCACCGCCCCAGCCGCTCCGGCTCCACCCTCCGCCCACCCACCACCAGGGCAGGCCCCGCCGCCCGCGCCGCCGTTGCAGGATGGAAACGATGAGCACGAACGCGACAATGACCCAGAACAGCGTGGCGCCGGTCGGCAGCCAGACCTCGGGGGCCACAGGACGAGGGGGCGGGGGTGCCGCCTCGAGCGTCACGCCGAACTCCTGAGCGAACGCCTGTGCGATCAGCTCCACGCCGTGCGCCAGCCCCGCCCCGTATTCCTCTCGGGCGAGGTAGGGCGTCATGGCATCTCGAATGCGGCCCACCCGCGCGTCCGTGAGGAATCCCTCGGCGCCGCGACCGGTGGCGATGAAGATCTGACCTGTGCCCGGGCGGTGATTCTGTTTCGGAACGAGCAGCACCACGACGCCCAGGTTCTTCGCTGGATCGCCCGCCTCCCCTTTCGCCCCGACGCCCCAGCGGCGGCCGATCTCGAGCGCCACGTCCGCCGCCGGGCGGTCGTCGATGTCGGGGAGGGTGACCACGGCGAGCTCGCCGCGCGTTTTGTCGCGCACCTCGGCGATCACCGCTTCCATGTGCGCGACCGACGCGGCGTCGAGCACGCCGGCGAAGTCGTTGACGTAGCCCCGCGGAGGCGGAACGGCAATCTGGAGGAGGAGTGTCAGGGCAAGGATGGGCATGACGCCCTAATAGTACGCAGGGCAGGCACGGCCGGTGTCGCGCTGCTCGAACGCGCCCGGCTTGACAGCCGCGCTGCGGGCAGAGACTATGAGGCTCTAGTCCGGCCCTCCCTCGAGGAGGCATCGATGTCGACGGTCCTTTCGCGTGCTCCTGTGTTCGGCGTGACGACGCTTGGCATGCTTGCCTTACTCGCTGCTTGTGCGCACGGCGCGTCCCAGCAACACGCGAACAATCCGTCCGGCCCCATGGTGATCACCAGCGATCAGATCGAGCGGTCGGGCGCGCACAGCGCGTGGGACGTCCTGAAGCGGGAGGCACCGATGCTGACCCTGCGCGACGACCGGAACGGCCGCCCGTCCCGCATGGGGCGCCGCGGCCGCTCGAGCATCACGCTGGACGACCCACCGGTGGTGGTCGTGGACGGGGTTCGCCTCGCCAATTTCCGCGATCTGGACCGCATTCCCGCCACCACCATCCTCTCGATCACGATTTACACCGGCATCGAAGGGACAACGTACTACGGCACGAACGCGGTAAGCGGCGTCGTGGTGATCGAAACCAAGCACGGCGACGATTCCTAGCGATCTTCGTGGCGCTCAGCTTGACAAGAGAAGGGGGAGGAGCAGTTCGGGCTCCTCCCCCTTCGTGTTCCGTCGACGAAGTCGGCGCTACGGATTACGATCGTAGCACTGTAGGAACTTCGGGTTGTTGAGCTCATCGATCGGCACCGGGAAGTTCACGTCGTCCCCGTACGTCGGCTGTTGGGCCTTGAAGTACGCCCCGGTCGGGAACACTGAGTTGATGGCAAAGCCATACTGCCGCACCATCCGTCGCAAATCACCAAGCCGGTGCGCCGTAAGCCACAGCCAGCGGGCCCGCTCATTAAACAACAACTTCACCGCACCGCCCGCCGCGGTTTGGTCGGCGGTGGTGAGGGCGGTCATGGGCGCCACCGGCGCAACCGTCGTGCGGTTGCTATTGAGGTAGGTGGGCGGCGCGGCCCGAAGCCCGTTCAAGGCGGTCAGGAAGGCGCTGGTGTTGGTGAGTGTGTCCCCTGCCCGCAGCGCGGCCTCGGCCTCGATCAGCCGGGCCTCAGCCCCCGTGGCGACCGTGGTTGACGCCTTGCGATCGCCGTACCGCAGATTGTCGTACTGCGGTGTCACGTTATCAAACCCTACGTCGGGTCCCGAGGTCGCCGACACGGTGCGCTCGAACGGCGTGCGCGGATCCCCGTTGCGGAACGCGAGGCCATTGATCCCTTCCCCGTTCGCTACGGAGTACCGTTCGAAGGTGACGTTCCCGTTGAAGACACCGTTGTTCTCGCGCGTCGTGTTCTCGGTGTGCTGGACCACGTAGTTGAACGAGGTCGGCACCAAGGACGGCGTAACGAGCGCTGCCGCACCTGCGACGTCCCCCGTATCGAGCAACGCGCGGGCTTTCCCGACGGCCGCCAGTCGGATCTGCGCCGCCCGAGTGGCGCCCGTTCCCGGTAACGCCGTCGCCGCCGCGGAGGCAGCGTCGAACCGGGCAATGGCGGTATCCAGGAGTTCCTTGGTGGTCAGCGGCACGCCGTAGGTGAAGACATCACCTGTCGAGCTCACGGAGCTCACCGGCACTCCGGAGCACCACGTCTCGGCGAAGAAGACGTAAACATAGCCCGCGAGGTTGAGCACCTCGGGGTAGCCCGATTGCGTGGTCGGGTCGGACAGCTCCAGGTATTTCGCGGCCGTGACCTCGGCGGCGCGTCGCGCGCGGTGCATGTTCCGGAACCACAATCCCACATCCGCGTTGTCGATGCGGATCGGGCCGCGGGCGTCCACCTCGATGCGGGTCGGAAAGGTCTCGGAGTTGACCCATTCGTCGGCCAGGAGGCCGCCGTACATGATCACGCCCTCCACGGTGCCGCTCGACCCGTCCGCCCCGGAGCCGGCATAGGCGATCGTGAAGTCCCCGATCGCTCCCGCCCGGAGGGTGGGGAGCGCGGCGGGATCGCTCAGGTTGTCAGGGGCCACGATATCGGGATCCGAAACCCGCAGGGGATCGTTGCATCCGGTCAACGGCAGCAGCATGGTTGCCGCATACAGAGTGAGCCGGCCGAACAGGCCGCCATTCAGCAGTCGCGTCGTCATGGCCGTGTCCTCGGGCTCAGAAAGTGACGTTGATCCGGGCGAGGAAATACCGCACCGGCGGCTGAGTCAGGAAATCAGCCGTGTTGAAGTTCGACTGGCCTGCGTCGTTCAGCTCGGGATCGACGCCGGTGTACTTTGTCCAGGTCGCGAGGTTCCGGCCGGTCAGCGTGAAGGTCAGCGCGCTGGCCCCGAGCCGCGATGCCCAAGCGCCGGGCGCGAAATAGGTCAGAGACAGCTCACGTAGCTTGACGAATCCCGCGTCCTCGAAGAACCCCGTCTCGAGGCCGTCTGCCACGGCGGCCACGGCCGCCGCCTGCTGGGCGAGCGACGCGCTCGCGACGTTCATGCCCTTGCAGATACCGAATTCGCAGCGGAACTCCTCCGTGCTGTTGTCGAGCCGGTTGCCCCACCGCCCGTCGAGCAGCCCGTACAGCCGGAAGTGCCTCAGGAAGTTCACCTCGGACGAGAGCGTGCCGCCGTACGTGGGGAACGGAGTGCCCTGGTACGTCGGCTGGGCCCCGACCGTGACTTCAGACGCCGAGATGAGGCCGTCGCCGTCAAGGTCCTGGTAGGTGTAGGGGAAGTCCCAATACCCGCCCAACGGATAGCCCGGCTGGTGGCGCTGCGAGGCGCCGCCCAGGCCGAAAATGATTGCCTTGATCGACGTATCGCCGAAAGAGACGAGCCGGTTGCGGTTGTCCCAGGCGCTCGCCGTGACGCTCCACCCAAAGTTGGGCGTCTGGACGATCTGCGCCGTCGCCTGAATCTCCAGTCCCTTGTTGCTGACCTCGCCGAGGTTCAGGAACTGGTTCGTGGTGCGCCCCAGCGAAGGCGCCCGCCGCACGGCGATGAGGGCGTCTTTTGACTTCTTGTCGTAATAGGTGAACTCGAGGTGCACGCGCCGCGACAGCAGATCGGCGTCGAGCCCCGCTTCGTACTCCTGCGTCTTTTCAGGCTTGAGGTTCGTGTTCCCGAGGCTCGAGTCAGTGATGCCGGGTGCATCGGTGCTGTTGGTCGCGACTGCCACGGGGTTGAAGAATTGCTTCGCGTCCGTAGGCCCCGGTTGCCGCCCGCTCTTGCCCCACGCCGCTCGGAGGCGCAGCGAGGAGAGCCAAGAGAGCCGTGGGAAGAACGGCTCCTCGGAGATCACCCAAGAGCCCGAGATCTTGGGATAGGTGATGAAGTTGAACGCGGAGCCGAACGCGGAGTTATCGTCGCCTCGCAACGCGCCCGTGAAGAACAGCCGGTCGTGGAACCCGAACTGCTCCTCTACGTAGCCACCGATGGTCACGAACTGGTCGATATTCTCTCCCACAGTGGGAACGACGACACCCGAAAGCGAGGCTGTGCCGGCCACCAGCTTGCGACCCGAGGCTTGCGTCTGATTGATCGCGTCCTTGAAGTACTGGAAGCCGAAAGATGTCTTGGACGTGATCTCCGGCGAGAAGCGGTACGCCGCCTCCGCGGTGAAGTTCGCGGTGTAATCGAGGATCTGGGTGCGGTTCGAGATGCGGTTGCCGTCCAGGGTGTTCTGGTTCAGCGGCACGATCCCAGGCGGAATCGTCTGCTCATCGAACCGGTTGTTAACGTCGCTCCCCACGACCCCCCGCAGCGTGAGGAAGCTCGTGGGCCGGAATGTGGCGTTGACGCTGCCGGTGAATCGCTCCACGCTCTGGGACACGAAGATATCGAACGCCTGCGACGGCGTCAGGAAGCCGTAGCCATGGTTGATGCTCGAGTCCGCGAAGCCCAGCAGGCCGCTCGACGCGATGCCGGCGGAGTTGTTGTCGTTCTGCGGCAGGCCCAGGTCGCTCGACACGTACCCGACATTGACGCCGAGGTCCAGCAGGCGGCTCGCCTGGTGTCGCAGGTTGGCTCGCAGGCTGACGTTCCGGAGATCGTTCGGGCGGTACACACCCTTTTCCCGCTCGAAATCACCCGACGTGAAGAACGTGGTCTGGTCGTTCCCGCCGGACGCGCTCAGGCCGTAGTGCTGGCGGCTGCCGGTCTGGAACGGGCTGTAGACCTCGAGGGGGTTGAAGGACTTCACCGCGTTGATCGTGCAAATCGTGTCGACCGCGGCGATGTAGAGGGGACACGGATCCCCGGGCGTGAAACCGGCGCCCACGGAATCGCCGACGGTCGTGAAATTGGCCGGCCAGGCGGTGATCTCGTTGACGGAACCGCCCTCCACGAACGCCGTCCACCGCGTGGGCCCAGGCCGACCGCGCTTGGTGCGGATTTGTATGACGCCATTCACGGCATCGGTGCCGTACAGCGCCGCCGCAGACGGGCCTTTCACGACTTCGATCGACTCGATCTCGTCAGGGTTCAGGTCGTTGAGACGCGACGGGGCCTGACCACCGATGCCGATGGAGCTCGCGCGCAGCACGCCCGTCGCCCCGTTGTCCACGCGGATACCGTCGACGATCACGATGGGCTCATTAGTGAGCGAGAGGCTGCTCGAGCCGCGGATGCGCACGCGGCTGCCGGTACCCGTTGTACCGCCCGACGACAGCACCTGGACTCCCGGCACGCGGGAGTTGAGGAGATCGGCGACGTTGGTCGGCGCCGCTTGCTCCACGGTCTTGGCGGCATCGATAGTGGGGATCGAGTTTCCGAGTTCCCGTTTCAGCTGCTCGGCGCCGGTACCGGTCACGACCACGACATCGAGGGGTACCGCTGCCGGCGCAAGAGAAAAGTCGAGGGTCGGGGCTTCGCCCGCCCCCACCGTTACCGGCTGCGTCGCGGTGGCGTAGCCGATGAGTCGGACCTGCACATCGTGGCGACCGGCGGGCACACGGGTGATGGCGTAGCGGCCTTCGCGGCTGGTGAGACTCTGCAGGTTTGTGCCGATGATCAGAACCTGCGCCCCGCTCACCGGCTGCTGGTTCGATTTGTCCGTCACTTGGCCGGCCACGCTGCCCTGCTGGGCGGCGCTCGCGCGCGCGACACCGACCAGCAACGCGCCAAACCCCAGGAACGCGAGTAGCGTCCGACGGTTGGAACTGTGCATAGATCCTCTCTTCGAGGGAGCTCTGGAACGCATGACCCAAGAATCGAGGCCCCGCCGGGGTCTCGCGGCGGGGCGGATCAGCTGTTGTGACGATCGAATGCCGCACCCGTGCCCAACGGCTTGGGCGAACACGAACGGTGCGATGTGGCACGCGCGCTACATTCTCGAACGCGCGCTCCACATGGGGATTATTGTGCGGCGCGAACTGGAGACCCGCAAGAGCCTAACACAAGCGCGGTTTCGAGAAATCCGCGCCCGCGTCGGCCGGTTTTGTCAGGAAACGGTCATGACCGTGCAGCCTGTTCCGAGTGAGACGGCGGACAGGCGAGGCCAACGTGGGTCAGACGAGTGGCGAAGGAGGGGCGATCCGCGCGTTACCGGGACGGGGGGCCGGGGCCGATGGGCGACGTTACCCCACCGGTGCCCCTGACGTTGAGATCGAAGGTGCTGGTCAAGGCCACGAAGGCCGTCGCGCCGACCACCAAGAGCAGCAGGCTACGACCCTTCGCGAAACGACGCAGGTCGACTCGGGCGATCGAGCCGTACGGCAGGGTCACCGTCTCCCCGCGCCACGCCAACTCATCTCCGCGACGCAGTCCGACCGACTGGACCGACAACGTCATTGCCTCCTGCCGGTCGTCCAGCAACCTGCCGCGGACGACGCCGGCGTCAGGGCCTAGCTGGCCACTGACCTGCGCGCTCCCCGACTCAGTCAGCGTCGCCGCGACATACGTGCCGGGCAATGGGGTCGCGGTGGTCAGCGGGACGTAGCTGTGGCAGCCGACGAGCAGTGGGCTGAGCGCGACAGCGAGGCGCGCGCGCATCTACTTTACCACCCCACCGCCGCCGGGCCCGGGCACCGAACCGCCGCGGAGCCCTCCCTTGAAGATGTCCCACGCGGCGACTGAGCCTCCCAAGAGCGCAGCGCCGAGGAGCAGGGTGCGCCCCAGCGAGAACCTCCTCTGCTGAAAGTCCTGGATCGCGAGGCGCGGGACGCGTACCCGCTCTCCCCGCCAGGACTGCTCCTGTCCGTAGCGATCCGTCACCGACGTCACCGACAGCACGACATTCGTGTTTTCCGCGCTGACGACATACCCACGCACACTCATGACACTGGGGCCGACATACCGGGCGAGGGTGTCGGACCCGTACCCGGTCAGCTCCGCCGCAACCCGGGTCCCCACCTGAGGCTCGGTCGTGCGCAACGGCTCGTAGAAATAGCATCCCGCCAGCAATCCGCAGGCGACCACTGCAAAAATCCGGTCCATAGCGTATAACCCTAGCGATTCCGACCAGCCGGTTTCA
>QHUK01000042.1 GCA_003222085.1 Gemmatimonadota bacterium | reverse complement strand
AAGGCCAAGCGCTTCAAAGATTTTCGCGTGCTGCTCGAGAAAGAGGGGAAGAACATCGACGCGGTCACCGTCTCGACGCCCGATCACACGCACACTGTCGCCGGTATGATGGCGATGAAAATGGGCAAGCACACCCGCATCCAGAAGCCGCTCGCCCGGACCCTGTGGGAGGTGCGCCAGCTGGTCGAAACGGCCCGCAAGACCAAGGTCGCGACGCAGATGGGGAACCAGGGCCACGCCGGCGAGGGCACGCGGCAGATCCGCGAGTGGGTCGAAGCCGGCGCCATCGGAACGGTGCGCGAGATCCAGCTCTGGACCAACCGGCCGATCTGGCCGCAAGCGATCGAGCGGCCGCTCGAAGAGTACTACACGCCCCCCTGGATCGATTGGGACCTGTGGCTCGGCCCCGCCCCGGCCCGCCCCTATCACCCCGCGTACGCGCCGTTCAAGTGGCGCGGTTGGTGGGACTTCGGCACCGGTGCCCTGGGCGACATCGCCTGCCACTCGATGGATGCGTCGTTCTGGGCGCTCGACCTGGGCTACCCGACGCGGATCGAGCCCGAATCGACCAAGCTGTTCTCCGAGAGCGCGCCCGCGTGCTCGCGCATCACCTACACCTTCGCCGCGAAGGGCAATCGACCCGAGATCAAGGTCGTGTGGCGGGACGGCAGCCTGTATCCGTCGCGCCCCAAGGAAGTCGCCGACCCGCTGGCCTGGCCGTTCGATACCAGCGGCCAGCTGTGGATCGGAGACCAGGGCAAGCTCGTGGCGGGGATCTACGGCGAGGAGCCGCGACTGCTGGACGAAGCCCGTCAGGCGGAGATCATCGCCCACCCGCCGGCGCAGAAGTACCCGCGCCTCGAGAGCGTCTACGCCGAGTGGATCGCGGCGTGCAAGGGCGGCACGCCTGCCGGCTCGAACTTCCCCGGCCATGCGGGCCCGCTCACCGAGATGGTACTGCTGGGCAATCTCGCGGTCCGCACCGCCCAGGTCCTCGAGATCGACTCGCACACCGGCGAGGTCGCGAACACCAAGATCCCGGCGGAGTACGTGCGCTCGGAGTATCGCGCCGGCTGGACTGTGTAGGGCGCGAGTAAACTCGCGGCTCGGCGTCTGCCCGTAAACGGGCGTTGCATTGCCGCTTCAGCGGCAGGGCCGAGCCGCGGCTTTAGCCGCGCCCCTCCGCGCGACGCTACATTCCACTCATGGACGCGTGTGACCGGGCACGATGCTCGCGGGCCTGAGCGACACGCTGAGCCACCATCCGCTGGTGGCCCTGGCGACGCTGTTCGGCGCAGGTCTGGTGACGAGCCTGACCCCCTGCATCTATCCCATGATCCCCATCACCGCCGGCATCATCTCCGGGACGAGCGGCGCACAGGCGTCTCGCGGCCGGACGGCGGGACTGACCCTGACCTACGTCGCGGGCCTCGCGCTGTTCTACGCCGTCCTGGGTCTCGTCGCCGGGCTCACGGGGTCGCTGTTCGGCACGGTGAGCGCGAGTCCCTGGGCGCGGCTGGCGATCGGGAACTTGCTGCTCGTCTTTGCGCTTGCCATGCTGGACGTGATCCCCGTCGCGGTGCCGTCCCGCGTGGTGCAATGGGCCTCGGGGCTCGGGGGCGGGTCGTATCCTGCCGTGTTCCTGCTCGGGGCCACGTCGGGGGTCGTCGCGGCGCCGTGCGGGGCTCCGGCGTTTGCCGCGGTGCTGACGTGGGTGGCCACCACGCGGAGCGGGGTCCTGGGGTTCGTGTACTTGTTCGTGTTCTCGCTCGGCATGACCGCGCTGCTCGTCGGGGTGGGGCTGTTCAGCGGTGCGGTCACTGCGCTGCCGCGGGCCGGAGCGTGGCTCGCCTGGGTCAAGAAGGGCTCCGGCGTCGTGTTGCTGGGCATGGCCGAGTATTACTTCATTCAAGCGGGAATGGTGTGGTGATGAGATACGCGTGGTTGGCGGGTGTCGCGCTGACGCTCGGCGTCGCGCCCTCGGTGGGGGCACAGGAGGTCGGCCTCGCCGTCGGCACCAAGGCGCCGATCGTGGTCGTGGAAGATCTGGACGGGAAGGCAGTGGACCTCGGGCGCGACATCGGCCACCAGCCGGTGCTGCTCGAATTCTGGGCGACGTGGTGCCCGCTCTGCAAGGCGCTCGAGCCGTCTCTCAAGGCGGCGCATGCGCGCTACGGCGGCACGGTGCGCTTCGTGGCGATCGGCGTCGGCGTGAATCAGACGCCGGCCTCGATCCGACGCCACCTCGCGGATCACCCACTGCCGTTTCCGGTGCTGTTCGATGCCGGCGGCGCTGCGGTGCGCGCCTATCAGGCACCCACGACCTCGTACATCGTCGTGCTGGACAAGACCGGGAAGGTCTCCTACACCGGCGCGGGCGCGGAGCAGGACGTCGCGACGGCGCTCGCGCACGTCGTCGGGAACTAGCCCTCTACTCTCCCTCGGCTGGCTTGGGCGTGATGCGATCGATCGCCGCCGCCAGATCCTTGTACGACTGCGGGTCGATCTCCCGGAACGGCGCCATCTTGTAGGCGATCCTGCCGTCCGGTCCCACCACGAAGAGGTTGCGGTTGTCGAGCCCGAACTTGGGATTGTTGGCGCCGTACGTCTTGCCGATCACGCCCCCGCTGTCGCTCGCGAACAGGTAGGGAAACTCGTCGTCCCGGGCCCAAGCGGCGAGCGTCTCCGCGGGATCCACGCTGATCGCGATGAGCACCACGTTGCGGCCGTCGTGAAACAGCTGTGCGTACTGATCACGGTACGCATGCATTTGGATCGTTCAGCCTTTGGTTCGCGCCTTGTAGAAGAAGGCGAGGACGACCGTCTTCCCTTTGAAATCGCTCAAATGGACGGGCAGCTTGAGCACACCGTACCGCGTCGCGCCCAGGAGCGTGAAGTCGGGCGCTTCCGTCCCGACCGCCGGCTCGGGAGCAGGTGCCGCCGGCTGCTGCGCGGGCGCTCCCGGCGCGGCGAGCATCGTCAGCAGCGGGGCGACCAGGGCGAATGTGAACCGCTTCATGTGGCGTCTCCTCCAGTCGTGGCGTACCTCAAGTTATCCGCGGCCCCCGCGCGGCGTCAGGGTTCGCGTGGCCCCGCGCAGCGCGTCGCGCCCGGCCCGCCAGCGTGAGCATGGCCGTCCCGAAGGCGAGCAGCACCAGCCCCCACACCAGATTGATCGGCACCCCCGTCGGCGTCGTACCGGGTTGGCCCAACGTGGCGCCGCCGTAGACGCCCAACAACACGCCGATCAGTGCGAACAGCGCTCCCACCGGGATCCGCAAGTCGAGTCCCACTCCCGCTCCCTCCGATCTTCGGACTAGAAAAAAATCGCGTTGAGGACGACGACGCCGGCGAGCACCAGCAGCGCGAGCGAGACCGGCCGCTCGTACCACCGCCTCACGTCGTCGGTCGGCTTGGACGTAAGGCCGTACACCAGGCCGCGCAGCTCCTCAAGCGGACGTGGTCTGGTGGCGAGGCTCATCGCGATGGTCACCGCGAAGCACGTGACCCAGGCGGCGATGGCCGTCCAGAACGTTTGCGCGAGCTCGCTGGGGTACGTCGTGACGACCCCGAGATAGCCGCCCTTCACGCCCACCGCGGCGCCCGCCGGCAGCGAGAGCCCGTGGTGGATCGCAGCCGCCAGCGTGCCGGCGACGAGGCCGGTGAAGGCGCCGTGACCGGTGGCGCGTTTCCAGAACATCCCCAGCGCGAACGTCGCGAACAGCGGTGCGTTGACGAACGCGAACACGAGCTGCAGGAAATCCATGATGTTGTTGAACGAGGCGGCCACGTAGGCCGCCGCGACTGAGATCGCGACCCCGAACACCGTCGCCAACCGGCCCATGGCCAGGTAATGCGCGTCCGGCGCGCCCGGCCGGACGTAGCTCTGGTACAGATCGTACGTCCAGACCGTGTTGAAGGCGGTCACATTCCCCGCCATCCCCGACATGAACGAGGCGAGCAGCGCCGTAAGGCCGAGCCCGAGCAGCCCCGCCGGGAAGAAGTGCACGAGCATCATCGGCGTGGCGAGATCGTAGTCGAGCACGACGTGACCGTGCGCGTCGCGCAGCGGCTCTCCGGTCCGCGCATCGCGCTTCGGCGGCACGATTCCCGCCGCTGACGCGGCGGAGGTTGGGGAGGTTTGGGAGGTTAGGGAAGGTGGGGAGGCCGTGACAGCAGGCCCCCCCTGGCGGACACCGCTCGTGGGACTGACCACCAGCGCCAGCATCCCGGGGACGATGACCAGGAAGGGGAACAGCATCTTCGGGACCGCCGCGATGAGCGGCGTGCGCCGGGCCGCCGTCATCGAGTTCGCCGCCATGGCGCGCTGCACCACCAGGAAGTCCGTGCACCAGTAGCCGAACGACAGCACGAACCCCAGGCCCATCACGAGGCCGAACCATTCCACGCCGACGGGGTTCGCGGACGCACTCCCCATGAACCGCCAGCTTTGCGTGTAGGCACCCGGCGCGTATCCGTTGGCCGTCGCGACGCCGGCGAGCCGGCCGGCGAGTCCGGGCCAGCCGCCGACGTCGCGCAGCCCGAGAAACACCAGCGGCGCGAAGCCGAAGACGATGAGGAAGAACTGGAGCACCTCGTTGTAGATGGCGCTGGTGAGCCCGCCGAGGAAGATGTAGGCGAGTACGATCCCCGCGGCCACCAGGATGCTCACGTCGAAGCTCCATCCGAGCAGCAGGTTCAGCAGCTTGCCCATGGCGTACAGCGAGATGCCGGAGGAGAAGACGGTCATGACGGCGAACGAGATCGCGTTCAGACCCCGGGTCTTCTCGTCGAACCGGAGCTTCAAGTACTCCGGGACCGAGCGCGCGCGCGAGCCGTAATAGAACGGCATCATGAACAGGCCCACGAACACCATCGCGGGGATCGCGCCGATCCAGTAAAAGTGGCTCGTCGCGATCCCGTACTTCGCACCCGAGGCGCCCATCCCGATCACTTCCTGTGCGCCGAGGTTGGCCGAGATGAACGCCAGGCCCGTCACCCAGGCGGGGATCGAGCGTCCCGAGAGAAAGAAGTCCTCGCTCGTATGGACGTAGCGTCGGAGCATCGCGCCGATGCCCAGCACGAAGCCGAAGTACAGGAGCATCACGGCGTAGTCGATCCCGTGGAGCGTCGTCACGTCAGGGTCGCCTCACCGGCTCGCCATCGGCGTGATGCGCACCAACACGACGCCGTGGGCTGGCACGGTCGCCTGGTACTGGCTCCCGAACGCACCGCGATCGGCATGGTCCCAGAGATCGCGCACCCGGACGGAGTCGGCGCGCAGGCCGAGGCGGTTGAAGTGCGCGGTGATCTTGGCAGGGGCGCTCGAGCGGTTGAGCAGGGCGACCGCGCGCCCACCGTCCTTGAGCGGCTTCACCCAGATCTGGTGCTCAGGCGGGCCCTCCCCCATGAGGATCCCTTGAACGCCGAGCGAATCCTGATCCACGGCGATCACGTCACGGTTCGTGAGGATGTCGCGGGTGGTGGCGGACATGCTCCGGACGTCGTTCCCGGCGATCAGGGGGGCGGCCAGGATGGCCCAGAGGCTGAAGTGCGCCCGGTATTCGCCGTCCGTCATCCCCCCGTTGCCCACCTCGAGCATGTCGGGGTCGTTCCATCCTCCCGGGCCCGCTGCGCGTGCATGCTGGGCCGTTACGTCCAGGTTGACGAGCATCGAAGGCCATTTGTCGGAGATGTCCCCGGTCGTGCGCCACAGGTGCCCGATGCCGGGGGCCCACTCCCACGGCTGGTTGGAACCCCACTCGCAGAGGCTGAAAATGATCGGCCGTCCCGCACGCTCGAGGGCTTCTCGGAACCGCCGGTAGAGTGTCGGCGCGTCGAGACCCTTCGCGTGACACCAGTCTTCCTTCACGTAGTCCACACCCCAGGCGGCGAACGTGCGGGCATCCTGCTCCTCGTGCCCCAGCGTCCCGGGACGCCCTTGGCAGGTGTTCGATCCGGCGTCGGTGTAGATGCCGAGGCCGAGACCTTTCGCGTGGACGTAATCGGCGAGTGCCTTGATACCGTGCGGAAACCGCCCCGAGTCGGCGACGAGCGTCCCGCTCGAGTCGCGCGCCACCTCCCAGCAGTCGTCGATCACGACGTAGTGGTAACCGGCGTCCCGCATTCCGCTCGCCACGATCGCGTCGGCCGTCTCCCTGACGAGCTGCTCGCTCACGTCGCAGCCGAAGTGGTTCCAGCTGTTCCAGCCCATCGGGGGAGTGCGCGCCAGGCCGTGCAGCGCGCCCTGGACGGCGGAGCTCGCGCTCGGCATGGAGAGCGAGAAGAGGAGCGGCGCAATCAGTCGGGACGTGAACGGGGGTCGCACGGGCGGTTCTCGCAGTGGTGGGCCCTCAGTTCGCGAGTGGACGGTAGTTGACGTCCAACACGGCCAGTCGCTGGAGATGTGTGACGAGCCGCCTGGTGAAGTCGCCGTAATCCCGCTCTTCCGGCGGTGTCCACAGCACCTCGGCGAGGGCGCACACCCTGGGAAACACCATGTACTCCGCTCGCTTCGCGTCGGGGACGTATTCGGTCCACAGCTGTCCCTGAGCCCCGAGCACATGTCGCGCCTCGCTCGCGGTCAGGGCGGGCGGTACGGGCTCGAACGCATACACCGTGTCGAGCGGCAGGTAGCCCCCGATCGCGAGCGGCTCGGCGACGGTGTCGGCGGACTGATAGTGATCGAAGTAGGTATGGGATCCGGGCGCCATGACCACGTCGTGTCCCGCTTGGGCGGCCGCGATGCCGCCGTCCACGCCGCGCCAGGACATGACCACCGCGTTGGGCGCGAGCCCACCCTGAAGGATCTCGTCCCAGCCCACGAGCGTGCGGCCGTGGGCGGTGAGAAACTCGTCCATCCGGTGCGTGAACCAGCTCTGCAGCTCGTCTTCGTCCTTGAGCCCGAGCTCGCGAATCCGCGTCTGTGCGAGCGGGCTCGCCTTCCACTGGGTCTTCGGCGCCTCGTCGCCGCCGATATGGATCCAGCGTCCCGGGAACAACGCCATCACTTCCGTCAGCACGTTCTGATAGAAGCGGACGGTCGCGTCTCCGGGATTGAGGATGTTCTCGTCCACGCCCCAGCCCATCCAGACGGGGAGGGTGTCGCCGCGGTTGCCGAGCTCGGGATACGCGGCAATGGCGGCCTGGGAATGACCCGGCATCTCGATCTCCGGCACGATCGTCACGAAGCGCGCGCGGGCGTAGGCCACGATCTCGCGGACGTCGTCCTGCGTGTAGAAGCCACCATGCGGCTGGCCATCGAACCGCCACTTGGTCGAGTCCCGATCGGGCCGGCCGATGATCGTCTGAGGGCGCCAGGCGCCCACCTGGGTGAGACGCGGGTACTGCTTGATCTCGAGCCGCCACCCCTGATCATCGGTGAGGTGCCAGTGAAAGCGGTTGAGCTTATGGAGCGCCGCGAGATCGATGAGCTTCTTCACGAACTCCTTCGGCATGAAGTGGCGAGCCACGTCCAGGTGGACGCCGCGCCACGCGAACCGCGGGAGGTCCTCGATCGCGATTCCGGGGACGCTCCACGCCACGCCGGCCATTTCGGCCTGCCGGAAAATCGCGGGCGGGAGGAGCTGGCGCAGGGTCTCGATGCCGTAGAACGCGCCGGCCGCCCGGTAGGCGCGAATCGCGACGCGGGACCGGCTGACGTCGAGCCGATACCCCTCGTCTCCGAGACGGGCGAGGGTGGAGTCGAGGCGGATCGAGATCGCCGGCGTCCCGGCGGGCGCGGCGGTCGCCACGCCGAGCCGCAGACCGGTAGCGGGGAAGAGGTAGTCACGCAGGAGCTCGCCCACCTTTCGCAGGGCGCGATCGGTCACGATCACGGTGCCGGCCCGCAACGTGAACGCTCCCGGCTGCGGGGTGACGTGCGCCGGGCGCGGCACGATGGCGGGGATGGAGTCCGACGCGAGCAGGATGGCCAGCGCGGCGAGCATCGACACGATTCTACTCCTGGATTTCCCTGACCCAGATGTCCCGGTACCGGGTCGGGTTACCGTGGTCCTGCAGGGACAGCGGAAGCCGGTCCGGGTGCGGCTCGTAGTGCGCTCGCCTGCCATGTACCGTCCAACCGGTGATCACCGTGTTGTTCTGGACCAGCACGCCGTTGTGCAGCACCGTGACCCGCGCCGAATCGCGCACGCTCCCGTCGGGTGCGAAGCGGGGCCGGTGAAAGATGATGTCGTACGTCTGCCACTGGCCCGGCGGGCGGCTCGCGTTCGCCAGCGGCGGCGTCTGTCCGTACACGGCCCCGGCCTGGCCGTCGGCGTACGTCTCGTTGCGATAAGAATCCAGCACCTGGATCTCGTAGTGCGTCATCAGAAACACGCCGCTGTTGCCGCGCTCCTGACCCTCACCCACGGGCGGCGTGGGCGTCGCCCACTCGATGTGGAGCTGCATCGAGCCGAAACCGCGCCTGGTCGCGATCGCCCCGGTGCCGGGCGCGACTTCCACATAGCCGTCGCGCACGACCCATTTGGCGGATGAGCCGTCCTGTGACTGCCATTGCGAGAGATCTTTGCCGTCGAACAGCACGATGGCATCGGACGGCGGCGGCGCCGGTGGCCGCTCGGGGCCGGGATCGACGACGGGCGGCCGGGGGCGGTCCATTGAGTGAACAGGCCAGGTTTGAGCGGGCATGGTGGTGGGCAGCACGGCTCCGAGGAGAAAGAACGCGGAACGGGGAACGCGGAACGCGGAACAACAGGTCGGGCGTCGGAGCGCGAGTCGCCTGTTCCGCGTTCCCACTTCCGCGTTCCGCGTTTCCCTCACGGTTTCCACGTCCCCTTCGCCACCGCCGGCACGAACCGCTCGATGCCCGCCGGCGGAAAGTCGAGCGTCTTCCCCTGCTCGGCGCTCATGTAGGCCGTCATCAGGACCTTCACGACCTCCAGACCGTCGTCGAACGTGAGCTCCGGGGGCTCCCGACCGAGGAACACGCGTACGAAGTGGCGGTCTTCGGCGTCGTAGCCGTAGGCCGCCGACTCGCTCGTGACCACGGGCATCAGCCCCATCTCGGCGTTCTGCTTCTCGACCAGGTCCTCGCCCGTCTTCCCTTTCACCTCGCGGCTGAAGAACAGCTTGAGCCCGCTGTCGAGCGTGTTCCACGACATGGAGTATTCCGGGCCCAGCAGCTCGGCCGACAGGCGCAGCCCGGCGCCGACGAAGCTCCAGGAGGTGCTCGCTTCACCGATCAGCGTGGCACGCTCGTCGGTCTCGAACTCGATCGTGACGCTCGCAAAGTCCTCCGACGGGGCCTTGCGGTAATCCACGTCCTTCCCCATCTGCTGCTGCAGACGCTTGGCGTAGGCGGGCTGGCTCCACTTGAGGCTCGCGATATGCCCCGTGACGCGGGCCGGGCGCACCGATCCGAGCGGCTCGCCGGGCGGCGTCAACAGGTGGCGCACCACCAGGGCGGAGTGACACATCATGTCGTTGAGGACCCCGCCGCCCTGGAGCTTGCCCTGCCAGAACCAGGGCATGTGGGGTCCGCTGTGCTCCTCCGCCGCCCGGGCGAGGTAGGGGCGGCCGGTGAGCGCCGCGCCGCGGGCCCAGATGATGGCGCGCCCTTGCGCCACGGCGGGCGCGAACGCCTGGTTCTCGAGATAGCCGTGAGCGATCCCGGTCTTTTTCGTGAGCTCGAGGACTCGCTTCGCTTCGGAGACATTGCGGGCGAGCGGCTTCTCGCAGGCGATCCCGCGAAGCTCTCCCTTGCCGCGCGTGACCGCGTCCGCGATCTCCTCGAAGTTCTCGATGCGCGCGAAGTTCGGGCCGCACAGCCACAGCGCGTCGATCGCGGGGTCGGCCACCATCTCCGCCACCGAGCGGTACGGCTTCGCCTCCCCGACATCGAGCTTCCGGGCGACGGCTGCCGTCTCCTGGGCGTGCTTGTGGTTCGGGCTCCACACGCCCAGCACGTCCGCATCCCGCACGCTCTGAAACGCCAGGAGATGAAACCGCGCGTTAAAACCGCTCCCGATGAAGCCGACGCCCAGGCGCTTGTTCGCCGTCACGTTTCCCGTGTCCCCTTTCACGTTGCCCGTCAGTCGTCGTACCGTACGCCCAGCCTGGCGAGTGCCTCCGGAGGACAGCCTTTCCACTCGGAGACGAAGGTGTTCCCGACGTACCGCAGATCCTGTACGCCGATGCGGCTGGAGAAGAACCCCGACGCGGTGAGGTCGCGGAACCGGTTGAAGAACGCGACGCCCGCAGCCAGCTCCGGCTTCGCCTTGGCCGGCCAGGCGATGTCGTCGAGCACGGCGGCGCGCTCGGCCGCCGTGCAGGCGACGAAGGTCTGGCCGTAGCGGTCGGCGCACTCGTGGTCGAGCCAGGCGAGCCCGCCGCGTACGGGCGTCTGCAGGTCCGGGTCGTCACCGAGCATGAAGTCCATGAACTCCGGCACACCGGCCTCGGTGGCGCTTCCCGAGCGCTCGTCCTTGGGAAGGATCAGGTCCACGAGCACGCGCACCGTTTCCCACTCGTGGGGAGTGAATTGCTTCGGCTCGTAGGGCGTGCCGCGGGCGAGCGCCTCGCGCGCCCGCGCCGATGCCTCGCGTACCGACTCGGCGGTCCACGGGAACGCGGCCGCCAGCGGCGCGGCGGCGATCAGTCCGATGACCTCACGTCGATTCATGTCAGCCATACCAGACCTCGACTGCCGGGACCGGATCGTCTTGGGCGCGGTCTCGCGGCGAGTCCGGGGCCGAGGGGCGCCCCCGGAGGCGAAGACGCAAGGGGTGGACGGGTGCGGTTGTCAGGCGTCCCGAGCCGAAGGGGGCGCCCCTCGGCCCCGGACGTTCGAACGATTTCACAGCGCGCCCTTTCTCATCTGATCCGCGATGTACTCGCTGGTGCGCATCGACAGGGCAAGAATCGTCCACGTCGGGTTCTTGTCCGCCTGCGACACGAAGGGCGCGCCGTCGGCGACGAACAGGTTCTTGCAGTCGTGCGCCTGGCACCAGCGGTTCGTGACGGACGTCTTCGGCTCGTCCCCCATGCGGGCCCCGCCTAGCTCGTGGATGATGGTGCCGCCTGCGGCGATGCCGTACCCCCGCTCGGGCCCCGGCATCGGCGAGAACACCTGACCCCCCATGTCGGCGATCAGCGCCCGGAACGTCTCCTGCATGTGCTTCACCTGCTTGTACTCGTGATCCGACCACTTCCAGTGAAACCTGAGGACCGGAATCCCCCACCGATCCACCGTGCGCGGGTCGATCTCGCAGTAGCTGTCGTCGTTGGGGATCATCTCGCCGCGGCCCGAGAAGCCGATCGTGGCGCCGTAGTAACGCCGGTAGTCGTCCTTCAGCTGCTTGCCGTAGCCGCCGCCGGAGGGGTAGCGATGAATCCCGCCCAGGAAGTCGTAGGACGGCACGTGCGGGCCGCCCCAGACCTCGATGTGATAGCCGCGCGGGAAGTCGAGCTTCGCGTTGTCGAGCCACCACGGCATGTAGAGATGCATGCCCCCCACGCCGTCGTCGTTGTGGGGCACGTGGTCCATCATTTTCGGGATGAACCCGCCGACGTCCGTGCCGGTCGTGTCGGTGATGTACTTGCCCACGGTGCCGCTCGAGTTGGCCAGGCCGTTGGGGAACTGGGACGACAGGGAGTTGAGCAGCAGGCGCGCGGTCTCCAAGGCGCTCGCGGCGAGGACCACCACTTTGGCGCTTACGCGCCGGTCGGTCCCTGTCGCCTTGTCGACATACGCCACACCCGTGGCGCGGCCGCTCGTATCCACCAGCACCTCGCGCGCCATGGCGTTCGTGAGCAGGGTGAGCTTCCCCGTGGCGAGCGCGGGAGCGAGCAGCACGTTCGTGGACGTGAAGTTCGCGTTGACCCGGCAGCCGCGGTTGCATTGGCCGCAGTAGTGGCACGCGGCCCGTCCGTTCAGCGGCCGGGTGAGGATCGAGAGGCGTGCCGGGATGCAGGTGACATGTAGCCGGTCCGCCGCCTGTTTGACCAGTAGCTCGTGGCAGCGGGGGCGTGGCGGCGGCAGGAACACCCCATTCGGCTCGTTCGGGAGGCTCTCCATGGAGCCGAACACCCCGATCAGGCGGTCGATCTTGTCGTAGTAGGGCGCGACGTCCTCGTAGGAGATGGGCCAGTCGTCGCCCAGGCCGTCCCTGCTCTTGCGCTTGAAGTCGTACGGCCCGAAGCGGAGGGAGATGCGGCCCCAATGATTGGTCCGGCCGCCGACCATTCGGGCCCGCCACCAGGCGAAGTCGGTGCCCGGCGCCCGCGTGTACGGCTCGCCGGGGAGCTCCCACCCGCCGATGCAGGCGTCGAACTCGCCGAAGGGTCGCTCCTTCGTGGATTTCCCGCGGCGCGGCGACTCGTACGGCCACGTCAGCATCGCCGAGTCCTTCGCGTTGTCCCACGGCTCACCCGCCTCGAGCACCACCACGTCGGCGCCGGCCTTGGTGAGCACGTAGGCCGCCATCCCCCCGCCGGCCCCGGAGCCGACGATGCACACGTCGTATACTCGGGACTGGGGGCTCGGGGCTCGGGGCTGGGTCATACGGTGCAGGTCTCCACGGCCTGTCGTAACGAGGTGAGGGGGTCGCGCGTCGGGGTGAACTCGTGCGCCACGAACCCCGCGAAGCCGGTATCGGCGATGGCCGCCGCGACCGCATGCCAGTTCAGCTCCTGCGTGCCGTCCAGCTCGTGGCGGCCGGGCACGCCCCCGGTATGGAAGTGGGCGAGCCACTCCCGGTTGTCGCGGATGGTGCGGATGATGTCGCCTTCCATGATCTGCATGTGATAGATGTCGTACAGCAGCCTGACGCGCGGCGAGCCCACGGCCTTCACCACCGCGACTCCGAAGGCCGTCCGGTCGCCCTGGTAGTCCGGGTGATCGATCTTGCTGTTCAGGAGCTCGAGGCAGATCGTGACCCGCTGTTCTTCCGCTTGCGCCTTGATCGCGTTGAGCCCCGCGACACAGTTGTCGATCGCCTCCCCGTCGCCCCTGCCGCGCCGGTTGCCGAACATCGCGATCACATTCGGGACGGCGTGGCGCGCGGCGAGCGGAATGGTCTCCTCCAGCTCGTGCAACAGCATCCGGTGGTTCGCGCGATCGTTAAAGCCGGTCGCAATGAAGTCCTTGCGCGCGGTGGGATACCCCATGGAGCATACGAGGCCCGCCTCACGCACCGGGTCCCAGTCGTCGGGACCCAGCAGGTCGATCGCGACGAGCCCCATTCCGGCGGCCGCGCGAGCGAACTCCGCGAGGGGGATTTGTCGATAAGGCCAACGGGAGACGGACTGCTTGAGCCGTCCCAGGCTGAAGCCCGGGCTCGGCGAAACACCGCCCTTAAGGGCAGAACCCATGGCGGCGGCTCCCAGCGCCGCCACTGCCGTTCGCCGGTCCATCAAAACTCGAGGCGCTTCAAGTACTCGCAGCTCGCCCGGATCGACGCGAATGCGTCCGCCGGCTGGTCGTGCTCCACGAAGAAATGCTTGATACCGGCCTGCTGCTCCTTGGCGAAGATTCGCTTCCAGTCGATCTTACCGGCGCCCACGTCGGCCATCTTGTTGTCGGGCGGGCCCATCGAATCCTTCACGTGGACCATTGGGAACCGCCCGGGCCAGCGTGCGAAGTACGCCAGGGGATCCTGCCCTCCCTTGGTGATCCAGTACAGGTCCATCTCCAGCTGGACGAGCTTGGGATCGGTCTCGGCGAGCAGGATGTCGTACGGGAGCTTGCCTTCCACCGGAGTGAACTCGAAGTCGTGGTTGTGATAGGCGAACTGCAGTCCCGCGGCCTTGGCCTCGGTCCCGGCGTGGTTGAGGCGCTCCGCCCAGCGCTTGTAGTCGTCGAGCGTGTGCCGCTCCTCCGCCGGAATCCACGCGAGCACGACGTAGCGGTGGCCGACGACGGCAGCGGCGTCGAGCGCGGCGCGCCACTGGTCCGGGGCGAGCGATATGTGCGAAGAGGGCGACGAGAGCCCGTTGTGGTCCAGCAGGGCGCGCAGGTCGCGCGGCGCCCGGCCGAAGTAGCCCGCGAACTCGACCTCGGTGTAGCCGGTCGCGGCGACGCGGGCGATCGTTGCCTCGACGTCCTTTTTCATCTCGTCGCGCACGGTGTACAGCTGCAGCCCGATGCGGTCGAGCCTGCGCCGAGGGGCTAGGGGATAGGGGCTCGGGGCTCGGGGCCGCAACCCGACCCCCAGCGCCGCGGCACCCACCGTCCATATGAAATCGCGTCGACCCGTCATCATGTAGTTCCTCCCGAGCCCCTAGCCCCGAGTCCCGAGCCCCTAGAGTTCGTTCCGCTTCATCGCGTCCACCGCGTACGCGGCCGCCCGGGCGGTGAGCGCCATGTAGGTGATGGACGGGTTCTGGTTCGCCGACGAGGCCATGCAGGCCCCGTCCGTCACGAACAGGTTCTTCACGTCGTGGCATTGGTTGTGAGCGTTGAGGACGGCCGTCTTCGGATCGCGCCCCATCCGGGCGGTCCCCATCTCGTGGATCGTCAGGCCGGGCGGATTGTCGTCCACGAACGGCGTGATGTCCTTTGCCCCCGCGGCGTCGAGCATCTCCGCCGCGGTGACCGACATGTCGTGCAGCAGTTTGCGCTCGTTGTCACTCCAGGCACAGTGAATCCGCAGCGCGGGAATCCCCCAAGCGTCGACCGTGACGGGGTCGAGCTCGACGTAGTTGGTGGACCGCGGGAGGCACTCGCCAAACCCGTAGAACGAAAAGCCCCATGGTCCCTCCGCGTGCAGGGCGCGCTTGAGCTCCACCCCAAACCCCGGCTGGCCGGCCGCCCGACCCCAGCCGGCGCGCCCGCCGCCCCCCTGAAACCCGTAGCCTCGCAGGAACTCGGCATGCGGCGCCTTCACATTGCGGAACCGGGGGACGTAGATCCCGTTGGGCCGGTGTCCGTGGACCGTGCGGTCTTCCATACCCGGGATCACGCCCCGCGCGCCCCCGCCCATGGTGTGATCCATCAGGTTCCTGCCCAGCTCACCGCTCGAGTCGGCGAGCCCGGTCGGGAAGCGCGTGGTCTTCGAGTTCAGGAGGATGCGCGTGGACTCGAGCGTCGAAGCGCACAGGAAGACGACGCGTGCGCGGAACTCGAGCGGCTGGCGCGTCTGCGCGTCGATGACGCGGACGTCGGCGGCGCGGTCGCGCTGGCCGTCGTAGATCACACTGTGCACGACGCTGTACGGCCGCAGCGTGAGGCGCCCCGTCGCGCGGGCCGCCGGAAGGGTGACGCCGATGCTGTTGAAGTACGAATGCGTGATGCAGCCACGCTCGCAGGGCCCGCAGTAATGGCACGCCGGGCGGCCGCGATGCGGCGCGGTGAGGATCGCGACCCGGCCGATCGTCACGATCCGCTCGGGGGCGAACCGCTTGGCGACGCCGTCCCGGACCACTTGCTCGGCGCAGTTCAGCGCCATCGGCGGCAGGAATTGCCCGTCGGGCAGCTGCGGCAGTCCCAACCGCTCGCCGCTCACCCCGATGAACCGTTCCACGTAGTCGTACCACGGCGCGATGTCGGCGTAGCGGATCGGCCAGTCCACGCCGAAGCCGTCCCGCGCGTTGGCCTCGAAATCGAGATCGCTCCAGCGGTATACCTGCCGGCCCCACATGATGGACTTGCCGCCGACCTGGCGGCCACGGATCCAGTGAAACGGCTTGTCGGGATCGAAGGTGTAGGGGTTCTCGCGGTCGTTCACGAAGAACTTGCCGCTGTACTCGTTGCAGGCGTAACAATGGAGCTGGATGAACTGATCGCGTTCGAGCGCCTTGCGGTCGCCGAAGCCGCGGAACTTCATCTGCCACGGCGGCACGTGCTCGACGTAATCGCGCGCCGGATCGATCGGCCGGCCGGCCTCGAGCACGAGCGTCTTGAGCCCGCGCTCGCACAACTCCTTGGCCGCCCACCCGCCGGTGATGCCGGATCCGACGACGATGGCGTCGAAGCTGGGCGCGGCCATCAGAAGTCCCCCGGGGCCGCGCGCCAGCGGCCGAGCTCGGTGCACGCGTCGTATGAGCCCGGGATCACCTCGTAGTGAAGCTCGGCGGTGGCCCCCACCTCCGAGGTGCAGTAGCCGTACACCGTGAGGAACTTCATCCGCTCAAAAAAGTGCGGCGGCGCGTCGCGCTGGGCCTTGCGGCGTTCCTGTGCCTCGGCGTCGAGCGCGGTCAGGATCGCCGCGCGCTGCGCCTCGGTCGCGGTGAGGAAATCCGGGGCGGACGCGGCGCGGGCCCGCGCGTCCACGTCGGCTAGCCCCTCGAGGAATTGCCTCCGGTCGTCGTCCGGGGCCCACTCCGCGAGCAGCAGATCGATGAACCGATGGACCTCGGCGGCGCGCGCGCCAGGCGTGTCCGTCGCGGGGATGATCATCTCGGCGATCGTCGCCACCGTCTCGCCCTGATGCGGGTCCAGCACCTGGAGGCCGCCGGCACGCGCGCGACGGTGCGCGCGGCGGCCGAGCGCGAACGACGGGTCGGCGGGCAGCCCCGAGATCGCCGGGATGGCGATCGCCGTGGCCAGGGAGCGGAGCAGGTCGCGCCGGTTCATTGAGGCCCTGAAGAATCGGCCAAACCTGAGGAGTCCGCTAGACGGTGACCGGGCGTTGACAGACCCCCGTGCTGATGTATGTTTATGCATCCTTCTGCATAAATCGACAGGGAGCGCGCCATGGGGCCGTTGGTCGTACTCGCGTACTCGGGTGGACTCGACACGTCGGCGATCGTTCCCTGGCTGCGCGAGAAATATGCCGCCAGGGTGGTGTGTTTCGCCGCCGACGTGGGGCAGGGGGCGGGCGAGCTCGCCGGCCTGGTCGAGAAGGCCAAGCGCTCCGGCGCCGTCGACTGCGTCGTGCGGGACCTGCGCGAAGAGTTCGTTCGCGACTTCGTGTTTCCCACGCTCCGCGCCGGCGCCGTGTACGCGCGCACCTATCTGCTCGGCACGGCCATGGCGCGGCCCGTCATGGCGGCCCACCATGTCGGGCTCGCACAACAGATCGGCGCGCAAGCGCTGGCCCACGGCTGCACCGGGAAGGGCAACGACCAGGTCCGCTTCGAGCTGACCTACGCCGCCCTCGCGCCCGAGCTCCAGGTGATCGCTCCGTGGCGCGAGTGGCAGTTCAAGGGCCGCGAGGACCTCATCGCCTACGTGAAAGCCAAGGGCGTGCCCGTCCAGGCCACCCTCGAGAAGCCGTACTCCACCGACCGCAACCTCTGGCACTGCTCGCACGAGGGGGGCATCCTCGAAGATCCCGCGCGCGAGCCGCCGGAGCACATCTTCGTCTTGACTAGGGATCCGCTCGAGGCCCCCGACCTCCCCGTGCTCGTGGAGATCGGGTTCGAGGACGGGACGCCCGTCACCGTGAACCACGTCCCCATGGGGCCGGTGGAGCTGCTGGAGTCGTTGAACGCCACCGCGGGCGAGCACGGCGTCGGCCGGGCCGACGTCGTGGAGGACCGGCTGGTCGGGATGAAATCGCGCGGTGTCTACGAGACGCCGGGCGGCACGCTGCTGTACGCCGCGCACCGCGAGCTCGAGCAGCTGGTGCTCGATCGCCGGACATTGCGCCTCAAGGACGAGCTGGCGCTCCGCTACGCCGACCTGGTGTACGACGGTCGCTGGTGGACGCCGGAGCGGGAGGCGCTCGACGCCGCGGTCGCGAGCACCCAGAAGCGGGTGACCGGCGCCGTGCGGCTGAAGCTCTTCAAGGGCGGCTTCACGGTCGCGGGGCGGGAAAGCCCGTACGCGCTGTACCAGCCCTCGTACGCCACCTTCGGCAAGGACAACGTCTACGATCAGAAGGATGCCGAGGGCTTCATTCATCTCTACGGCCTCTCGATCCGGATCGGGTCCGGCCTCGAGGCGGCGCGCCGCCAGCAAGAAGTCGGCGCGACGGCGGATTGATGGCGCGTCAGCCCACGGACACCCCGGCACCGTCGCAGGCCCCTCCCCCACCGGCGCACCAGATGTGGGGCGGCCGGTTCACGCTCGGCCCCAGTGAAGCGCTCGACGCGCTGAATCGCAGCCTGCCAGTCGACCACCGGCTCTGGCCCCAGGACGTCGCCGCGAGCAAAGCCTGGGTCCACGCGCTCGGCCGGGTCGGGGTGCTCACCCCCGACGAGGAGAACCAGCTGCTCGAGGGCCTCGACCGCGTGGGGGAGCGGCTGGCCGACGGTGCCGCGGTGGGTGCCCCGGACGAGGACGTGCACACGCTCGTGGAGCGGCTGTTGTTCGCGGAAGTCGGTGCGGTCGCCGGCAAGCTGCACACAGGCCGGTCGCGGAACGACCAGGTCGCAACCGACCTGCGCCTCTGGACCCTCGGAGCGATCGACCAGCTCGACCGTGACCTCGCGGCATTCGGGCGGGCGCTCGTCGCGCGCGCAGAAGAAGGGGTGGACGTTCTGTTGCCGGGCTACACGCACGGCCAGCGTGCCCAGCCGGTGCGTTGGGCGTACGTCCTGCTGGCTCACGCGTGGCCCCTGGTGCGCGACCGCCAGCGCCTGGCGGACGCCCGGCGCAGGGTGGCGGAGCTGCCGCTCGGATCCGGGGCGCTGGCGGGATCGGGGTTCGCGGTGGACCGCGTGCTCCTGAAAGAAGCACTCGGCTTCCGCTCAGTCTCCGCCAACGCCCTGGACGCGACGGGCGACCGCGACTTCGTCGCGGAAGTCTTGTTTGCGTTGACCCTCGTGGGCACGCACCTCTCGCGCCTCGCGGCCGAGCTCGTGCTCTATACCAGCGCGGAGTTCGGCTTCGTGCGCCTGTCGGACGACTTCAGCACCGGCTCGAGCCTGCTGCCGCAGAAGCGGAACCCCGACATCTTCGAGCTGGCGCGTGCCAAATCGGGCCGGCTGCTGGGCGACCTCGTGGCGTTGCTCACGACCCTGAAGGGCCTCCCGGCGGGGTACAGCAAGGACCTCCAGGAGGACAAGGCGCTGCTGTTCGATGGATTCGATACGCTGGCGCTCGTGCTGCCCGCGGCGACCGGTGCCATCGCCGCGCTCGGCGTGGACGCCGAGCGGATGCGGGCCGCGCTCGATGCTTCGCTGCGCGCGACGGACCTCGCCGACCTCCTGGTGGAGGCCGGCGTGCCGTTCCGCGAGAGCCACGGCCTCGTGGGTCGGCTGGTGCGTGAAGCGGAGCGCTCCGGGGTGCCGCTCGATCGGGTGCCGGGCCCGGTGGCGGCGGGAATCCATCCCGCGCTCGCGGCCGCGCTGTCCCAACTGGGAACGTGGGAGGATTCGGTGGAGAGCCGTGCTACCCCCGGCGGGGCCTCGCGACGCTCGGTGGCCGAGCAGCTCGAGGTGCTGCGCCCTGCATTCGCCCAGGATGGAGGGACTTAACCCAAGGTCTTGCCGCGCGTTAGCAGGTGGTGTAGCATACGAGGCCGTCTCGCTCGAGCGTCGAGCGGGACGGCCGCTTCTCACCGAGGGAGTCCTTTTGCGCTGCCTAGCGCTCAACGCCTCATTCGAGCCACTGACCATGGTGCCCGTGCGCAGGGCACTGCGACTCGTGATCGACCGTAAGGCGGAGATCGTCGAGGCGGACGGACCCGTCGTGAAGAGCGAGCGCCTGGCCATCCCGCGGCCGGCGGTGATCAGGCTCGTCAAATTCGTCCACGTGCCGCGCCGGTTCCGCCGCCAGGTGACCAACACGTTTCTCTTCGCCCGTGACAATTACCGCTGCCAGTTCTGCGGCCGGAGTCAGCAGGAGCTGCGGCACCGGGAGTGCCTCACCCGCGACCATCTCGTACCCCTGTCGCGCGGGGGGACCAATGCCTGGAGCAACGTCCTCACGGCGTGCTCGAGTTGCAACACCCGGAAGGGCAACCTGCTGCCTGAGGAAGCGGGAATGCACCCGCTGCGGCCGCCGTTCGAGCCGCATTTCGTGCACCTGGCATGGGCAGTGCGGCGGCTGACGTCCATCCAGTCCAAGTACATTCGCCTGTTCTACGGCGGCGAGGTGCTGGCGACCCTCGAAGCGTTGTGACCCAGAAGGCTCCCTGGATCATCGCGGGGCTGGCCGGGGTGGCGGTTGTGGGGTTGCTCGTGATGAAGCGCGGGGCCGGGCCGGTGGTGCACCCCGAGCCGCGGCCTGGCGTGACCGCCGAGCGGGTGCTGCCGCTCGGCATGGTCCTGCAAACGCCCGGAGCCGCCGAGGCGTACGCGGGAGCGCACCGGGCTCCCCAGGTGCTCGACGGCATCCATTGTCATTGCGAGTGCGCCAGGCATTTCGGGCATCGCTCGCTGCTCACCTGCTTCGAGTCCGACCACGGCTCGCAGTGCGACATCTGCATCGGCGAAGCGACGCTGGCGATCAGGCTCGCCTCCCAGGGCAATTCTCTGGACGATATCCGCCGCGCGATCGACCAGCGGTTTGGCTCTTAGTTCTCCCTGCGGTTGAACGTCTCGGACCGCGCCTCGAGGGTGAGCCGCGGGAGGCCCGCGATTCGCACCAGCAGCCGTTGCGCCCCGCGGGTGAGCGCGCCGCCCAGGTTGCCGCCCGAGACCGCCGGGCTCACATCCCCCTTCAGCCACCGCGTCAGCTCTTCCAGGTCCGTGTCGTTGAGCGTGGTCACGTCGAGCCGACAGAGGAAGTAGAAGTTCCCCGAGCCCTGGAGCTTCAGGTTTACGCGGTAGGGGAGCTCGAATGCGCGCTCGAGGTCCTCCGGCGTGCCGTATCGGGCCACGCTGCCGCCGGTGCGGATCAGCACGAAGTCGTCGGCGAGGGGATCGTGACGCGCGACGGCGTCCCACGGGGCCTCGGTGATGTACTGATCGAACCAGCCGGACCGGGAGCGCCACAGCTCGAGACGGTAATGCAGGCGGAGCGGAAAGCCGGAGCGCATGAGGCCGACGAACCTGCCGTCGGCGAGGAGCGCGGTGGTTTGGACGCGGGGGACGCCGCTCTGGACGATGACCGTCAACGCGGGCGCCTGCGCGGCGGCCCGAGAGACCGACACCCCGCCGAGCAGGGCCAGGAATGCGAGACCCGACCTCACCTCAGAAGCGGTGATCGAGTCGCAGCGTGAATCGCAGCGGCTCGCCGGCGGTCACCGCCTTCGCCACGTACAGACCGAGCCCTCCCCAATCGATGCCCAGACCGAGGTCGGCGAGCCAGCTGCCCAGCGTCGGGAGCCGATCGGCGGGGAGGCGACCCGGCCCGCTGCCCACGAGCCAGGCCTGTCCCGCGTCCGCGAGGACGACGAGGTCCGGGCCTTGGAGCGTGAACGGAAACTTCGCGCTTTCGTCCTGGGGGGCCGCGGAGCCATACGACCAGTGCAGCGAGAGGTGCCCGCGGTACTCGGCCTGGGCGAGGATGACGCGATCACACGCGGCCAGGTGGGTGTCACGGAACGCGGGGTCGATGATGTCGCCGTTACACGCGCTGGCCCGGAAGCCGTACCCCGCGAGGGGATCGGGTCCCCCCGTCGACAGCCGTTGTTGCAGCGGCAGCGGATCGCCGCCGACCCAGCCGCCGGCGAAGAGCCGCAGCTTGATGCGTCCCGACGGGCTCACGCGTGTGTAGCGGCGGAAATCGAAGAACAGGCGGCTGAAGGCGTAGGAGCCGTCGGTGGGGAGCGGGGCGCGCACGGACGCCGGTACCCCGGTTTGCGGGATCACGTCCTCCGAGCGCGAGTTCTCGAACCGGGCGCGCAGGAACCAGCCCGCGGTCGGCTCGAGCCGATCGTTCCGCGTGTCGAACGTGAGGGTGCCGGCGAGCGTCGTGTAGTGGCCGTCGTCGATGGGCGCGTTGGGGCGCCAGGCCTCGCTGTTGCGGAAGACCGTCCAGGGATCGCGCGCGCCGACGCTCGTTTGCCAGTCGTGCTGAGCGTCGATGTCGAGGCGCAGCGAGCGGTCGGGCTGGACGAACGCGCGGCCCGCGACGCCCTTGCTGAGGTAGTAATCGCGATAGTCGCGCTGGAACAGGAACGCCGCCCAGCCGACTTCGCCGGCGCGCAGCCCCCAATCTTCGACCGGCGTGACGTCGTCGAAGGCGCGGAACTCGATCCCGTAGGCGGGCGTCTCTCCCGCGCGGAGCTCGGTGCGCAGCAGGTAGCCCAGGTCGCTCCGCTTGTCGGTGAAATTTCCCGCGGTGCGGAAGACCCCCAGCGCGTCGACCCGCAAGCGCACGTTCCGGTGGAGCTTCCAGTCGAACAACGGCCCGACCACGACCGGCAGTCCCTCGACCCGGTTGAACGTGCCGCCCGTGGCGAGCGTCAAGGACGAGCGCGAGTCGGCCGTGCCCCACGACTTCTCGATCCCCAGCCGCCGGAACCAGCGGCGGAGGTCCGGTGGGGCGAGCGCGAGGTCCTCGCCCTTGGTGCGGTACGCGAGGGGCGCCGTGTACACGCGCACATCGCCCCCGACCGTGGCACCCGGGCTGCGCGCCACGGTTCCGCCGACGACGAACACGTCGCCCGTGACCACCGCCCCGGAGTCGAGAATCGCGTCGCCGTTGATGACCAGCAGCGTGCCGTCCACGCGGCCCGCCACCACTATGGTGCCGTTCCGCACGGCGACGTCGCCGCGCCACTCGTTCCCGCGCGGCAGGCGCGAGCGACCCACCAGCCGGGTCGTCGTGGCCGCGTTGTAGCGGCGCACCGCTTCCTCCGCGACGGCGTGGGGCAGCTCGGGAGGCGGCACCATGATCCCCGCGCTCTCGGGCTGGATCACGATAGCGGTGTCCTGCGCGGCGGCGACGGCGCTGCCGAGCGCACAGAGAACCACGAGCACGAGCGCGCGCATAGCGGGCATCCAGGTTGGGGGTCGTGTCATCCCGCTACGTTGCGCGGCGGCTCGAGGCCGAGCCGGCGCATGCGGCGATACAGGTTCGCTCGGTCCGTGGCGAGCTTGCGGGCCGCCTCTGCCACGTTGCCGCGCGCCGCCGACAGGGCCCGCGCGATGAGCGTGCGCTCGAAGTCGTCGAGGGCCTCCGCGAGCGCCACGTCGCTCCAGCTCTCACTCGGCGCGGCGGAGCGAGGCGCACCGTCTCCGGGCACCACGCGCGCCACGTCGTCCGCGGTCACGACGTCGCCGCCGACGAGGATCGCCAGGCGCTCCATGATGTTCGCCAGCTCACGCACGTTGCCGGGCCAGCGGTAGGAGGCGAGGAGCTGCACCGCGCCGACGTCGAACCGCACCGGCCGGCCGAGCCGCGTCGTGTACCGGGCGGCGAAGTGCTGCACCAAGGGTGGAATGTCGTCGGGACGCTCGCGCAGCGGCGAAATGTGGATCGGGAGGACGTTGAGACGGAACAACAGATCCTCCCGGAACTGGCCCTGCATCGAGGCTTTTGCGAGATCCTTGTTGGTCGCCGCGATCACGCGTACGTCCACCGTGACCGGCTTCTCACCGCCGAGTCGCTCGATCACGCCCGACTCGAGCACGCGCAGCAGCTTCGCCTGAGCCTCCGGCCCCAGGTCGCCCACCTCGTCGAGGAACAGCGTGCCGCGATCCGCGAGCTCGAACCGCCCCACGCGCCGCTCCGTGGCGCCGGTGAACGCGCCGCGCTCGTGGCCGAACATCTCCGATTCGACCAGGTCCTTCGGGATGGCCGCGCTGTTCACGCATACGAAGGGCTTCGTCGCGCGGCCGCTCTGGCGATGGATGGCGGAGGCGACGAGCTCCTTCCCGGTCCCCGATTCGCCCGTGATCAGCACCCGCACCTCGGTGGGGGCGACCCGCGCGATCAGCCGACGCAGCTCCTCCATCGCCGTGCTCACGCCCACCAGCGGGTCGGCATGGCCCAGGGCTTCGTGCAGGCGCCGGTTCTCGGCGAGCGTGCGCGACAGCTCGAGCGCGGCCCGCAGCGTCGTGAGCAGGCCCTCCGGCGTGAGCGGCTTTTCGAGGAACTGAAAGGCGCCCAGCTTGGTGGCCCGCACCGCGTCGGCGAGGTTCGCTTTGCCGCTCATCATCACCACCGGCAGGTCGGGCGCCACCCGCTTGAGCTGCTCGAGCGTCGCGAGGCCATCGGGCCCGCCCGGCATCATCAGGTCCAGCAACACGGCGTCGGGCGCGTCGCGCTCCACCTCCGCCAGCCCCGCGGTGCCGTTCGCCGCCTCCGCCGTCTCGAACCCCTCCGACTCGAGCAGGGCCGCGACCATCTTGCGGATGTTCGTCTCGTCGTCGACGAGCAGGACGCGCGGGCTCACGCGGCGGACAGGACGATGGAGAACGTGGCGCCGCCGCCCGGCGTCTCCGCCACGGTGATGCTCCCGTTGTGGGCCTCGATCGTCTGGCGCACAAGAGCGAGCCCCAGACCCGTGCCGTCCCGTTTGGTCGTGAAATACGGCTCGAACACGCGCGGGCGCAGGTCGTCCGGGATCCCGACGCCATGGTCGGCGATCGTCACCGCCAACCCGTTCCCGTCCCGGCTCACGGCGATCTCGATCGATCCGCGCCCTCCCATCGCCTCCGAGGCGTTGCGCAGCAGGTTCGCGAACGCCCGCCGGAGCGGGTCGTAGTGCCCCAGCAGCTTGCAGGGCTCCCCGTTGGCTCGCACCGACACGTCCACCTCCGCGGGCACGGCGCTTTTGCCCAGGTCCATCAGAAGGTCTACCAGATCCACCTCGCTCTTCGGTCCTTCCGGCAGACGGCCGAATTCGGCGAACTCCTTGGCGAGCTGCTCCAGCCGCTGCGTCTCCGCCGCCAGCACTTCCACCGCCGTCACCGTCCGACCGTCCGCCGGTCCGGCTGGCCGTCCGACCTGGTCTACCGCGATCCGCATGGCCGTGAGGGGATTCTTGATCTCGTGCGCGACCCGACGCGCCACCTCGCGGAACGCGCGCAGCCGCTCCGCCTCGAGCTCGCGCTCGCGCGCGGCTTCGAGCGCCGTCGCGAGCTCGCGCAGCGCCTGGCGCAGCGCTTCGAATTCCGGAGCCCCGCGCGTCGGCGGACCCGCCGGCAACGGCATGCGTCGCCGGATCATTCGCGTCCAGCCGACGAGCTCGTCGATCGGACGGGAGAGCTGGCGCGAGAGGTGGCCCACCAGACGCACTGCCGCGATGACCGCGAACGCGCCGAGCACGAAGACGACCGCCGCGAAGCCGCCGGCGTAGTAGCGCAGGTACGTCTCCGCGCGGCGCGCCAGGGTCACGGAGTTGGAGAGCTGCTCGAGATGCTCCCGGAAGGCCGCCCGCTCCCGCGGCGCCAAGTGGGTCGTGTCCATCCGATCCACCATCAGGCGTGCGGACGCCGCCATTTCCTCGAGCGCCACGCGCGCCCCCGCAGACGGCGCCACCGTGCGCACCGCGAGCGCCCAGCCTACGACGGCCAGGGTGGTCGGCACAGCGGTCAGCGCCACCAGGATCAGGAAGATCCGCTGGCGGAAGGGGAGGGCCATATTTGACGGGGCAATCTAGAGCGTTGGTGTCCGTGTGACAATTCGACACGGTGGAAACGCGGAACGGGGAACGCGGAAGGCGGAACGCGCGATTCGGCGCCGGCCCGTCA
>QHUK01000015.1 GCA_003222085.1 Gemmatimonadota bacterium | reverse complement strand
GATCACCGGCATCCGCGCCTCGCCCTTACGGCTTTTCAGCCTTGCGAACACCGGCGACTCGGCCAAGCGGTGGCGAATCCACAGCCCGACGGCGAGGAGGATGAAGCTCAGGAGGAACGGCACCCGCCACCCCCACGCCAGGAACGTCGCCTCAGGGTAGCCCGAGAAGTGGCGGAACACGAGCGTCGAGAGCAACAGGCCGATCGCCACACCCATCTGCGGCCAGCTCCCGTAGAAGCCGCGGCGGTGCGCGGGCGCATGCTCGATCGCCATCAACACGGCCCCGCCCCATTCTCCCCCGATCCCGAGCCCTTGGAGCAGCCGCATAGCCACCAGCAAGATCGGAGCCCAGATCCCGATGCTCGCGTACGTAGGGAGCAGCCCGATCGCTGTGGTCGCAACGCCCATGATCAGGAGGGTCAGGTAGAGCATCGTCTTGCGGCCGAGCTTGTCGCCGTAATGGCCGAAGACGATGCCCCCGATGGGTCGCGCTGCGAAACCCACCGCGTAGGTCGCGAACGCCGCCATGGTGCCGGCGAGCGGCGCGAACGTCGGAAAGAAGAGCTTGTTGAAGACGAGCGCGGCAGCGGTGCCGTAGAGGAAGAAGTCGTACCACTCGATGGACGTGCCGATGAGGCTGGCGGCGGCGACCTTCAGGATTTCCGAGCGGCTTGCCAGGTCGCTGGCGCGGGGGGCGACAGGGGCGGCCATGATGCCTCCGTCAATGGCGGGGAGGGCGACGCGTGTCCCTGAAATCATGGCGCGCGGGTGCCGCGATGGCAACCGAGCCGCCAAGGTCGTGGGTTCGAATCCCGCCTGGCGCATCGAGTTACCGCAGAGTAGGGCACGTCTCGTCCCGGGCGCAACGTTCACCCTCGCGGCTCGCAAGTTCCCAACCACGGTCGTATTGTTTCCTCGCGTAGTCCGCGGCACATGGCCGACCTTCTAGAACGCGTGCGGGCGTCCCTCGCGGGCCGTTACACGATCGAGCGCGAGCTCGGCCGCGGCGGGATGGCCACGGTCTATCTCGCCGAAGATCTCAAGCACCACCGCAAGGTGGCGGTGAAGGTTCTAAAGCCGGAGCTCGCCGCGACGCTGGGTGAGGAACGGTTCTTCCGCGAGATCCACGTCGCCGCCCAGCTGCAGCATCCGCACATCCTGCCGCTGCTCGATTCAGGGGAAGCGGACGGGTTCTTCTACTACGTCATGCCGTACGTCGAGGGGGAGTCGCTGCGGGAGCGGCTCGCCCGGCACGGCGAGTTGCCGGTGCACGACGCGGTGCGGATTCTCAGCGAGGTGGTCGACGCGCTCGCGCATGCGCATCAGCATGGCGTCGTGCACCGCGATATCAAGCCGGACAACATTCTGCTGTCGGGACGCCATGCCCTAGTGATGGACTTCGGCGTGGCGAAGGCGGTGAGCGAGGCGACGGGACGCGAGCAGCTCACGACCGCCGGCGTGGCGCTCGGTACCCCGGCCTACATGGCGCCGGAGCAAGCGGCCGCCGATCCGCACCTCGATCACCGCGTGGACATCTATGCGGTGGGCGTGCTGGCCTATGAGCTGCTGACCGGCAGACCGCCGTTCGTCGGGCTCACACCTCAGGAGGTCTTGGCGGCGCACGTGACCCAGGCGCCGGAGCCGGTGGAGAGGCATCGGCCAGCCCTCACGCCGGCCCTGTCGCAGGTGGTGATGCGGTGTATCGCGAAGCGGGCGGCGGATCGGTGGCAGACAGCGGAGGAATTGCTGACGCAACTCGAGCCGCTCACGACTCCCTCCGGCGGGACCACACCCACCAGCACCCAGCCGATACCGGCTCCCGCCGCGCGAGCCAACTGGGCGCGCGCCGCTGCCGCCGTGGGTATCCTGGGCGTCTTCGGCGTCGGGGTACTGCTGTGGAGGGGTCGCTCCCTCAACCTCGTAGAATTGGGACGTAGGACCCAGGTGACGCTCGACCCTGGCCTCGAGCTCGACCCCGCCCTGTCGCCGGATCGCAGATTCATCGCCTATGTCGCGGGGCGGCCGGGGCGTACCAACCTGTTCGTGCGCCAGGTGGACGGAGGGCTGCCCATCCGCGTCGTTACGGACCAAGGCGAGCAGCGGTTCCCCACGTGGTCCCCCGACGGGGAGCGGCTCCTCTTCGCCTCGACGCGCGGCATCGAGATCGTCCCCGCCCTGGGCGGCGTGCCACGCGTGTTGATAGCGGGGGTGGGGGCGGGGGCAGACAGCAGACTCAGGCCGGGGCCGATCGCGCGGGATGGCCGCGCGTTCGTCTTCGCATCGAGCGATTCGGTGTTCGTGAAGCCGCTCGATGGCGGTGAGGCGCACCTCGTCACGGCGGCATGGGAGCCGCATTCGTTCGCCTGGTCGCCCGACGGCCGCTGGATCGCCTACGCCTCGGGCAACAGTCAGTACGTCGCCGCTCGATACCTGGGAAACTTCGCGCCCAGCAGCATCTGGGTGGTGGCCGCGGTGGGTGGAGCGCCGATTCGCGTGACGGGCGCGCAGTGGCTCAACGTCAGTCCCGCGTGGCTCCCGGGTGGATCGCTGCTGTATATCTCGAATCGCGACGGTGGCCGCGACGTGTACCAGGTCGGCCTGACGCGCGCCGGCACCCCCGCCGGTCCGCCGCGCCGCGTCACGACCGGCCTCAACGCCCACAGCATCAGCGTGTCGGCGGACGGCACGCGACTCGCGTACTCGGCCTTCACTGAGACGTCGAACGTATGGTCGATCCTCCCCTCGTTGACAAGCGCCGTTTCCGTCTCGCAGGCCCAGCCGGTCACGAACGGAAACCAGACGATCGAGGCCTTCGATATCTCTCGCGATGGCCGGTGGCTGGTGTTCGATTCCAACCGGAACGGCGTGCAACAGATCTATCGCGTCCCGCTGGGCGGAGGCGAGGCCCAGCGCCTCACTAACGACTCGGGAGGGGCCCTGTGGCCGCGATGGTCGCCTGACGGACGGGAGATCGCGTTCCAGACGTTTCACGGCGGGCGTCGTCAGGCGTACGTCGCGTCCGCCGAAGGTGAAGGAGCGGTCCAGGTCAGCGCGAGCGCCGACGACGAGCGAGGGCCGACGTGGGCGCCCGATGGCCAGCGGCTCCTGACGCTCGGTAACTGGCCCACGCAGCCGCGATGGCACGTGTTCACTCGGAATGCAAGCAGAGCATGGTCCGCCGGCGAGCAGGTTCTGTTGGTGATCGGGTCGGATACCGTGCCTCCTAGCGTGGGCGACTGGTCGCCCGATGGCCGAATGCTCGCGTGCGGATGCGGCGACCAAGGATTGGTGACGGTTCCCTCAGCCGGTGGACCCGCCCGTCGCCTGGTCCCGGGGTCGGCCGTCACGACCGTCGCGTATCCCGCCTGGTCCACTGACGGCCGGCTGATCTACTACATCACGCGGGAGGCGGGTGTGCCGGTGACCGTGAGCGTCGTGCCGGCGGGGGGCGGAGCGCCGCGCGTCGTCGTGCGCTTCGACGACCCGACGCGGCCCTGGCACCGTTACGGGTTACGCGTGCACGGGGAGCGAGTCTACTTCACCCTCGGCGATCTGCAGAGCGACATCTGGGTGGCGGAGCTAGAGCATGGGCGGTGAGGATCGAGGTCTGCTCGAGCGCCTTCGAGGAGCGCTCGCCGGCCGCTACACGATCGAGCACGAACTCGGCCACGGCGGGATGGCCACGGTCTATCTGGCTCGCGATCTCAAGCACGACCGCCCCGTCGCGCTCAAGGTGCTCCGCCCCGAGCTGGCCGCGGTCCTCGGCGCCGAGCGATTCCTGCGCGAGATCCGCGTCACCGGGCAACTCCAGCACCCGCATATCCTCACGCTCATCGATTCGGGCGAAGCGGACGGGTTCCTCTATTACGTGATGCCGTACGTCGAGGGCGAGAGCCTCCGCCAGCGCCTGGAGCGCGAAGGCCAGCTGCCGCTCGACGAGGCCCTGCGCATTACCCGCGCGATCGCCACGGCCCTCGACTTCGCGCACGGCCGCGGTGTCATCCATCGCGATATCAAGCCCGAGAATATCATGCTCCACCAGGGTGAGCCAATGGTGGCGGACTTCGGGATCGCGCTGGCGGTGAGCATGGCGGGGCGGGAGCGGCTCACCGAGACGGGGCTCTCCCTCGGCACGCCGGCCTACATGAGCCCGGAGCAGGCGAGCGCCGAGCCCAGGCTGGATGGTCGCAGCGACCAGTACAGTCTGGCTTCGGTGTTATACGAGATGTTGGGCGGGGAGCCGCCGTACACCGGGCCCACTGCGCAAGCGATCATCGCCAAGCGGTTCAGCGAGCCTGTGCCCCATCTCGGGACCCTGCGGACTGTCCCGCCTCACGTGGAAGCAGCCGTGACCCGAGCCCTGGCGAAGTCGCCGGCGGATCGGTTCGCGACGCTGGCGGCATTCGCGGCAGCACTGATCCAGCCCACGTCCGAGACGGAATCTCCTCGGCCGCATCGTTTTTGGCGCCGCCATCCAGCCGGGACTATCGCTGGGGTGCTCTCCCTGGCGGCCATCGTCGTGCTCGTGGGGTTGAGACTTCCCCGCCGGCATTCTGCGGCTGTCATGCCGAGTCAGCGTCAGGTCACGTTCAGCGCGCGGGCAAATGAACCTGCCTTGTCGCCGGATGGACACACGCTCGCCTACGTCAGCGAGGGACGCGCCTTGGTGCTCGAGCCGTTGGGGGGCGGTGAATCGGTTATCCTGGTGCGTTCGCCCGCCTGGATCGCGGGGCCGCGCTGGAGTCCCGACAGGCAGTGGCTGTACTTCACGATGCTCCGCGACGCGGCCCAGTCGGCCGCGATCTATCGCATTCCGTCGCGCGGCGGCGCACCGGTGAAGGTAGTGAACGGGTTGGGCCCGATTGACCTGTCGCCGGATGGTCGGGCCTTGGCACGGACGGCCGGCGACACTGTGATCATCGATGACCCCCTGACCGGCGTCGAGCGGACCCGTTTTTCGGCGCGGCCGTCGTCGCTCTCCTCTACGGATTCACTGTTGTGGAGTCTTGATTCAGTCCCCTGGTCACAGCATGTCGCATGGTCGCCCGACGGACAGTGGATCGCTACGAGTAGGTGGGTGAGGGGGGTCGTGGTGACGCGATCGGATCGGCGGTGGAGCTCTATCGTCGCGCGCGATCGCTTCGGACCCGTCCGTTGGAGCCCGACCGGCGCCGCGCTCTATTATCTGCGACAGGTGCCGGGCGGATCGGAGCTATTGCGTCTCCCGTTCGATCCAGGGACCGGCACGGCCCGGCCCGAGGAACGGGTGGTTTTCAGCGGTATACCCGTGTCGCGGGCTTGGAGAGATCTCACGTTCGATCTGGGCGGCAGGGGCTCCACGCTGGCCTATGTCGGCGGCCCAGTGAGCCAGCACGTCTGGGCTTTCCGCCTCGACGCCGGCCATGATACGGCGGCCGGGCGGCGCCTCTCCGTAGACAGCCGTGCCTATGACTGGCCCGCGGTGAGCGCTGATGGTGCGACGCTGGCTGTAATGCAATACGACGGCGAAGGGCGCGGCAACTTCTTCGTGGCGCCGATGGACGGCGGAGACTTCGTTCGTTTCACTGACGACAACGGGCTCAAGAGTAACCCGAGCTGGGGGCCGGATGGGGCACGTTTCGCCTATGTGCTCATGGACTCGGCTGGCTCCCGCCTGATTCTCCAAGACCGGTCCGGCCAACGACTTCAGATAGGAACGACGCCGCCCGATTGGCTCAGCTACTTCCGGACTAATTGGTCGGCGGATGGAAGGCTGCTGCTGTATCCAGCCCGCAAAGGCCGAACGCTCGTTGTGCTGGACGTCGCCCAAGGTTCGGAAGCGATCATTTCCGCTGTCGACTCGATCACTCCTTTCCTCAGCGCCGTCCTCTCGCCGGACGGGCGGGAGGTGTTCGCCGCCGGAATGCATCGCCCGGAGGAGGGGTTCCGGCTGTGGCGCACGAGTGTCGGTCGTGGGGTGTGGACGCGCGTGAGTGCGCCGCCCGGCGACAACATACCGCTGCTGTGGCGCAGGGACGGCTGGATCTACCTGTTCAATGATCGCGACGGAGCGAACCGAATGTTCCGACCAGCAAATCCAGCCGCGATCTGGCGAATGCGCTCCGACGGCAGTCGGCAGGAGCTGGTGGCCTGGTTGCCCGCCGAGTGCCGGTTGGGATTCGTGTCGATGTCGGGCGACGGGCGACGGCTCGCCTGCGCCGTGCTCCATCAGGAGCCGGACATCTGGCTGGTGTCGAATTTCGACGCGGCACGATAGAGCTTCCGTTACGCGCGCAGGCCCCCGGCTCACCAAAAAGACCCGCGCTCAGAACCCGACGCTGTAGACGGCCATGCGCCAGGAACCCCCTGGCTGCTTGCGCAACACCGTGAGAAAGTTTGCCTCGCGCTTGACCCCACCCTTCTCATTGAGTAGCAGCGACACCGTCCCGCGAGCGAAGGCGAGATCGCCTCGACCATCGACCTGAACGGGTACCAACTCCTCCTCGAGTGCTCGGACCCAAGTGCCTTTCCTTATTGCAGCGAGACCGTCGACCGCCGGACCCTTGGGACCCATCCAAACGGCGTCTTCGGCGAATTGACCAAAGAAAGAAGGCCAATCGCCGGCGAGACTCGCCTGCTTCCACGTCGCGAGCGTGGCCTTGATGGCCGCCACATCCTGTGCCGAGAGTGGGGGTGCATCGGGCTTCGTGGACTCGAGGGTGGCTTGGCCCCCCGCCCACTGCCAGCGGCCGCTCCGCTTCACGAATATGTCGGTAATGCGGCGCGGCCCGGGGACATACCCTTTCGCCGTGCCCTGAATGGTTTGCCGTCCCGTGAGGACCGCGGCGTCGCCGAAGATTCGGACCTTGAGATCGGCGAGTTTCGAATCCGTCCATTGCACGTCGCTCGACATCGACTCGGCGATCTCCTGTGTCTTGTTCAGCACCGATCCGTTCGAGTGCGTGTAGAGGTAATCGTCAGCCAAGAGTCGCTCCAGCGCCGCACGGTCCTTCTTGAACTGGGCATCCGTGGCGGCCTGTTCGAGTTTGATGATCTCCTGCTCTGTCGCACTTGTCGCCTGAGCCCGGGCGCGACCGCTGGCGAGCAGCACTAACAACGCGAATGCGAGTGTGCGTTTCATTGGCGACCTCCTACAGCGCAACGGGACCCTAGCGCTTTTCGAAGACCCTGATGTTGTTGAACGTCTGCCCTTTCGCATTGGTCAACTTGAGCCTGATGGTCATGACCTTGCCATCTCGGGAGAGCACCCGCGTGCCGGTGCCGACGACCTTGCCGGCCTTCTTGAGTGTGAAGGTCGCACGGAACGGATTGGAAGCCTTGACGGCTTGCGCGTCGTAATCCGGCGAGCCCGCAAATGGGTGATCCTTGCCGTCGTAGCTGCCGGTCCACTCCGAGACCTCGGCCTTCCCGTCGGCATCCACCAGGCTGTCGGTGTACTTCACGTTCTCCCCGCTTGCCTCGTACGTGCGCGTCCAGCTCTTCGGCGGAGGGCCGGGGCGAAAGGTCGACTTCGCCACATTGAGCTCCCATCTCCCGATTACGAGACGACGAAGGTCAGCGCGCTGCGCGCTTCCAGCTGTCGGCGTCAGGACCACGGCGAACACAGCAGCGAGGGCGAGCAAGTGAGTTTGCATGGGCAGCTCCTGGTAAGGATTAATGCCTGCTGGGCACCGCTCTCACGAGAAGCGCCAGAGCGGTCTTGAGACTCTCGGTCCCCGCCGCCTCACCCTTGTAGTGTCCCAGACGAACCACGACCAGATCGTGCGATGGAATGATCAGCGTATACTGCCCGCCGACACCGGTCATGTAGTAGACACTCTTGGGCACGGGGAACAGGCTGTCTCCATTGATCCAGAAGAACCCTCCGTAGATCGGGCGATGATCGGCGGCCCAAGCGGGAGCCACCGTGCTCACGAACTGCACGAACCCCTCTGGCAGAATCCGCTCGCCCTGCCACACCCCGTCCTGCAGATAGAGACTCCCGAGACGCGCCCAATCACGGGCGGACGCCAGCTCGTATCCCTGCATCAGGAAATTCCCATACGGGTCGGTTTCCATCACCATAGACCGGATGCCGATTTTGTCCAACAGCGCCCGTCGCGGAAACGAGAGGTACTCCTCTCCACGCTTCTCGACGGCCAGACGAATGAGGTAGTTGACCAGCACCGGGTCGGTGTTGTGGTAGCGGCCGACGGTGCCCGGTGGCCATTGGAGCGGGCGTGTGGCGGCGTAGTGGAATAGGTTCACGCCGCCCGTGTACAGATACAGGTGATCGGGATAGGGGCCTGATGGATCGAAATCCGGATCTCGCGGCGCGCGGATCCGGAGGCCGCTCGACATGTTCATGAGATCGGCGATGCGGATCTTCGCGCGCGGATCGTTCTCGCCCTGCCACTCCGGAATCGGCGCCGGTTGCTCGAGCGCGTAGACGCCCTGTTTGATCAGAATGCCCAGGAGTGCGGCCGTCAGGCTCTTCCCCATGGACCAGCTTTCCAGGGGCGTGCCCGCCGTGATACCGGCGCCGTATCGCTCGCCGATAATCCTTCCCTTCCACGTCACGACAAAGGCAGCGGTCATCGCAGCGGCAGGCTGGAACGCCGTGTCCACGGCCGCCCGTATCGCGGCCGTGTCGAGCTCGGGGGCTAATGGGTCCGTCGGCAGCAGGTCGCCCATCGGCCATGCCTGGGTCGACGGGTCGGGGAGGACGCTCGCGACCCGGATCGGATTGAAGTTGAGCGAACTTCGGCCGAGTGGGAGTGTGACACAGCCCTGGTCGCCGACGAACTTGGCGGTGCGCCGCACGCCGTTGGGAAGCGTGACGTGCACGGCCTTGCCGGCACGATCGATGATCGGCTTGCCCAGCTTCGCCCGCTCGGCGTAGGGCGCCGTGAAGTACCCCACATTCTCGGCGGCGAAGTCGGGATCGAGACCGGTGATGAACACGGCCGAGCACATGATCTGGGCGAAGCCCGCCGCGTGATGCTCGAGGGCGGTCCCCGGGGGCGGGACGTAGGGCGTGTTGAGCTCGAGCGCCTTGGCGCGCGCGATCAGCGAGTCCCGGCGCGGATTCGATTGCTGCGCCGCGGCAGGGACGCTCGTGAATGCGACGATGGCCAGAGCGAGAAGAGGCCGCATGGTCAACGGCGCGCCGTTCCCGTCACTTCGGCAATGGCTGATCCGAGTTCCAGATCACGCGGTCCGCGAGCCACGAGCCGTCTGGTTGCTTTCGGAAGATCACGAGGCCGCGCCCTGTGATAACCAGCTTCGAGCTCGTATAGGAGACCCTTTCCCAGGCGTACGCGAGGTCGCCGCGCCCGTCGATTTCCGGCGACTCGAGGGTGAAGGCTGTGGGCTTTCCGTACTGCGGCAACGCCGTCAGGATCGCTGCGCGGCCGCGTACGTCCGGCGCGTTCGGCGGCATCCGCACGGCGTCCGGCGTGTGGATCGCGGCCCCCGCTGACCAGTCACCGGCGAGCATCGCCTGAACCCAGTTTCGCTCGGTCCTCTTGATCGCCGCCACGTCCTCGGCCGACAGCCCGGCTGGTGGAGCGCTGCCACCGGCGCAGGCAGTGGCGAGCAAGACGCAAGTCAGTGAGAGTGTCGAGCGCATGGTTGCCTCCCGCGCGACGAGGTGGGTTGGGCGCTAGATATGGCACCCCGACGCCCGCGTTGCAAGCCGAGACGACCCCGCGTACATTAGGCCCCTTCCTGCGGAAGGGCGCCCCCATGATTTTCGGCATGAGCATCGCGGCGTTTACCCTCGTCCACACGGTGTTGAGTCTGGTCGGCATCGTCGCGGGGCTCGTGGTAGCCGGAGGCCTCGCCACCGGGACGCGCCTCGACGGCTGGGCCGCTGTGTTCATGGTCACCACGGTGCTGACGAGCGTCACCGGATTCGGCTTTCCCTTCGACAAGGTCCTGCCGTCCCACGTCGTGGGGATCGTGTCGCTGGTGGTGCTCGTGGCCGCGATTTTCGGGGACTACGTCAAACACCGGGTTGGCGGGTGGCGCACGACCTACGCGGTCGGCGTCGTCCTCGCCACGTACTTGAACGTCTTCGTCCTGGTCGCGCAGCTGTTCAAGCGGATTCCGGTGCTGTTCCTCCTGGCGCCGACCCAGTCGGAGCCGCCGTTTGCCCTCACGCAGGCCCTCGTGGTGCTCCTCTTCGTCTGGTTGGGGGTCGCCGCGGTCAGGGGTGCGCGCCCCGCGCCCTCGTCGATATAGGGGGGGACCAAGCGATGACCACGGCTCCTGGCCCGGGGACTTCCGTTATCTGCTCGGTCTCGCCCATGCTGTCCGTTCGGCACGGCGCGCGAGCGGTTGAGTTCTACAAGGCGGCATTCGGAGCCACCGAGATCTACCGCGTGGAGGATCCCGGCGGCTCGGTCGTGTCTCGGTTGTCCGTTGATGGCGCGGAGTTTTGGTTGAGCGACGAGTCGCCTGAGCATGACAACTTCAGTCCGGAATCACTGGGCGGTGGCTCGGTTCGAATGATCCTGACCGTGCCGGATCCTGACGCGATGTTCGCGAGGGCACTTGCGGCAGGTGCCCGAGAGGTGTCCGCGGTGCAAGACGAGCCGTATGGGTGGCGTGTGGGCCGGGTAGTCGATCCGTTCGGCCATCACTGGGAAATCGGCCGACCGATCCCATGAAGCCCTATCTCATTACGTCGGGCGCCCTGTTCGGCCTCATCGCAGCCGCCCACCTCCTCGAGGTGATCGACCGGGGGCACCTCCATTCCATGGACCTCCTCGTGTTTGCGGTGAGCGGCTCGTTGTGTTTCTGGGCATTCCGGCTGCTGCGAACGGCCAGCCCTAAAGCGCCAGGTCTCTGAGCGCCAGTACCAACTCGTTTTCCCGAGCACCCCAGAATAGTTGGAACGGCACTAATCTCCCGCCTCGCGTTTGCGCCTGCGATACGCCATCACGGCGATGCCGCTCACGAGCAAAAACGACGCTACCATGAGGATGAGCATCCCGCTCATCAGCCCTCCCATGCTCACTCGCGGACCCTCGGTCCTACGGGCCCGGCATGCGCTGCCGCATGAGTCGCAGCGCGTCCGGCCAGAAGTGATCCATCAGCACCAGCGCGAACAGCAGGTAGGGGATGAGGCTCCAGAAGAGGGCGGGCCGCTCGTATTTCAAGTGCATGAAGTACATCACCCCCAGCGCGGCCTCGATGAGCGCGAGCGCGAGCAGACAGGCCAGCAGCGTTCCCGCCGGCAGGCGCTCGTAGGTCAGGAACACCTCGAGTCCCACAATGAGGATCAGGCCGATCCACACGACCACGTACAGATGCATGGTCGGGCCGCGACGTGGCGCGATGGCAGTCATGGGTCCTCAGCGGACGTTCATCAGATAGACCAGGGGGAAGACAAACATCCACACCAGATCGACGAAGTGCCAGTACAGAGCGGTCGTCTCGACGTGACCGGCGTCAAACCGCCCGCGTCGAAATCCCAGCGTGATCACTCCGATGACGATGACGCCACAGACGACATGCAGCAGGTGAAGCCCCGTGATGCCAAAGAACGTGGCGCCGAACAGCGGCGAGCCGCCCATCGGGTTCTGGAACAGGCGCCAGCCTGCACCGATCATGGCGAACCATTCTCGCAGGTGCAGCGCCGCGAACACGATCCCCAAGAGCATCGTCACGCCGAGCCAGCGGACGCCGGCGGACGTCCGGCCCAATTGCGCGGTGGCCACGGCCGCCACCATGGTCAGGCTGCTGGTGAGCAGGACCACGGTCATGACAATGCCGTTCACGATGGTGGGCGAGAACGCGAACGGGTGTGTCCAGTCCGGGTTCGCGAGACGGAGGTACCCATAGGCGAAGAGGATCGCCCCGAAGGTGGCGGCGTCGGCGGTGATGAACAGCCACATCCCGAGCTTGCGCGAGGGAATGCCGTACGGGGAGCCCTCCATGAGGGCTCCCGCCCGTCCGTGTTGGCTCGTCACAGCCTCGCCCACGTCGCGTCCTCCCGTCCCCCTAGACCCGAAGCGCCAGCAGCGCGAGCAGGTACAGCCAGAGGCCGTCCATGAAGTGCCAGTACAGCGTCGCCGCGCCGAGGGCGGTCACGGGCGCGGGACCCGCCAGCCTCCCGAGGCGTCGGAGCACGTACCCCAAGCCGCCGAGACCGCCCAGCACGTGAAGCCCGTGCAACGCGGTGAGGACGTAGAAGAACGCGCTGCTGGCACTGGTCGCGAGGAACAGCCCTTGGGCGGCGAGCTGACGCCACGCTACCACTTGTCCCGCGACGAACAGCAGCCCGAGACCCAGCGTGGCCCGGACGAGGTGGGCGGCGATGCGCCGCCGCCCGGCCTCGAGCACGGCGCTCGAGGCGAGCAGAACGACCGTGTTGAAGTACAGAATCGGCGGGAGGCGGAAGTGCCGCCAGTCCGGAGCGGCGCTCCCCCGCACCACCATGGCACTGGTGAGCGCCGCGAACGTCATGGAGATCGCGGCGATGGCGATCCACACGCCGGTCTCGGACGGCCCGGGCCGCGGGTGCTCGAGGACTCGAGGCGCTGCCACCGGGGGTGGCGCCGGCGGCGCCGGTGGCGTCGAGGGGGGCGAGGCAACGGTCGTCACGGCGCCGCCGTCAACGCGCGCTCGCCGGTGCGGCGGCTGCGGCTTGCATCAGATAGTCCGCGCCGCGGGCTCCCCCGTACTCGTTGGGTCCACGCTCCACGATCGGCGGCCGTCCCCCGAAGTTGTCGAACGGCGGTGGCGAGGTCGTGGACCACTCGAGCGAGGTAGCCTCCCACGGGTTGTCGGGGGCCTTGGGGCCGCGGAACCGGCTGCGGATCAAGTTGAAGAGGAAGATGAGCTGGGCCGCACCCGTGAACAGTGCGGCGATCGTGATGAACCGGTGCAGCGGAATCATCGGCTTGAGATAGTCGTCCGTGAACGCCGAGTAGCGGCGCACGTTGCCGGCGAGACCGAGATAGTGCATCGGCATGAAGACGCAGTACACGCCGATGAACGTCAGCCAGAAATGCCACTTCCCCAGCGTCTCGCTCATCATGCGACCGAACATCTTCGGGGCCCAGAAATAGGTTGCGGCGAAGATGCCGAACATGGCGGCGACCCCCATGACGAAATGGAAGTGCCCCACCACGAAGTACGTGCCGTGTAGGTAGGTATCGATCGAGGGTTGCGCCAGGAAGAAGCCGCTGATCCCGCCGCTCACGAAGACGGACACGAACCCCAGGCAGAACAGGGCCGGGGTCGTGAACCGCAACTTGGCGCCATAGATGGTGCCGATCCAGAGCAGGGTGACGATCGTGGCGGGAATCGTGATGACCAGCGTCGGCACCGAAAACAGCGTCGCCGAGAAGGGGTTCATGCCGCTCAGGAACATGTGATGGCCCCACACCGTGTAGCTCAGGAAGGCGATCGCGACGAGACAGGCGATCATGACCCGTGGTCCCAAGAGCGGCTTCCGGGCAAAGACCGGGAGAATGTGCGAGATGATGCCGAATCCGGGCAGGATCGCGATGTAGACCTCCGGGTGCCCGAAGAACCAGAAGAGGTGCTGCCACAGGAGCGGGGATCCGCCCGCATGGGGCTGCAGGCGATCGCTGATGACGAGCCCCGCCGGAATGAAGAAGCTCGTGCCCGCCACCCGGTCGAGGATCAGCAGGATGCAGGCGGGCATCAAGACCGCGAACGCGATGAGCCCGATGACCGAGGTGATGAACCACGCCCAGGTGGAGTACGGCATGCGGGCGAGCGACATCCCCTTCGTCCGCAGGTCGAGCGTCGTCGTGATGAAGTTCAACGCTCCGAGCAGTTGCGCCACGCAAAACAGGGTGATCGAGACCGCCCAGAGGGTCTGGCCGACCCCCTGCCCCGGACCGGCATCCTTGCCGACGGCGCTGAGCGGCGCATACGCGGTCCACCCGGACAGCGGGGGTCCGTCCCCGACGAAGAATGCCGCGACCAGCACCAGAAACGCCACGAGCGTGACCCAAAAGGACGTCATGTTGATGCGGGGGAACGCCATGTCCTCCGCCCCGACCTGAATGGGCAGGAAGTAATTACCGAACCCCGCGAACGGCGCCGTCGTCAGGACGAAGAAAACCATGATGGTGCCGTGCATCGTCATCAGCGAGAGGTAGTACTCCGGCGTGATCACGCCGCCGGCGGCGCCGTTGGGCGACAGCTTCTCGAGGCCGGGAATCGGCGTCTCGGGCCACGCCAGATGGAGCCGCATCAGCCACGAGAGGACCATCCCGGTGCAGACGGCGACCAAGGCCAGATCGAGGTACTGTTTCCCGATCACTTTGTGGTCGAGACTGAAGACGTGGGTGCGCAGGAATCCCTTCGGAGGGGCGTGGTGATGAGCCTGGGTCTGGCTCATTGTTCGGCCGCCCGTTCCTTCAGCCACTGGTCGAACTGCTCTTGGGACATCACCTCGACATACGCCCGCATGTTGTAATGTCCCAATCCGCACAGCTGGGTGCAGACGATCTCGTGCTTCCCCGTCTGCGTGGCGGTGAAGTGCAGCGGGATGACGAGCCCCGGTACGAAGTCCTGTTGGATCCGCAGCTCGGGCACATAGAACGCGTGATTGACGTCCTTGGCGCGCAGCGTGAGCAAGATGGGCCGGTTGACGGGGATGGCGAGGCTGGGCACGACGATGTCGTCGCGCGCGGTGGAGTCGTTCGCCGGATCGAGCCCGAAGAAATTGCCGCTCGCTTCATCGATCCGCTCCGGGTGCACGGCACCGAACGTGCGGTCCGCCCCGGGATAGCGGAAATAGAAGGCAAACTGCTCGGCCTGGACGTCGATCTGCAGCGAATTCGGATCGGGCGCCGTCTGGTAAATTCCGGCCCACACCTTGGAGCCGACGAAGGTGAGGGCCAGCACCTCGGCGCCGACCAGGACGGTGGCGAACACCACCATGGGCGTGGCCCCTCCCGGAAACGTCTTGACCTGCCGCCCGTCCCGACGGTCGCCGTAGCGCCACGCGAAGACCGCCAATGCCAACTGCGAGAGCACAAACAGGGCGCCCGACGTCACCATCGTCTCCGACAGCTGACGATCAATGGCATGTCCGTGCGCCGAAATGTCGACGGGCAACCACCAGATGTGGCTGGCGAAGAGAGCGGCTGAGACGAGCGCAATGATCGCAACCACGACCGCGAACAACTTGCCCATGGCGATGCTCAGTACGGCCGAGCTTTGAACACAAAATCCACCGTCTTACTCTCGGTGCCGCTGATGGTCACGTCCTGCGTCTGGGTGCCGAACTGCTCCTGCCACGCCGTCACGGTGTACTTGCCGGGGGGAAGCCCGGACAAACTGAACGACCCGTCCTCGCCCGTAACCGCGTAGTGCGAGGTATTGAGCACCATGTGCCAGCCGTGCATCCAGGGGTGCACGTTGCACTTGACCGGAATGAACTCGGGCACTTCCCACTTCGTGTGAATCGGTGGTGCCCCGGCGGGCTGGGACCTGTTCCACTCGGGATTCACCTTCGCGAGCGGGTGGATGTTGTGCGAGTGGGGATCGTCGTTATAGATGTCGAGCGGCTGGTTCGGCTGCACGACGAGCACGTGGGGGATATACTGGCAGGCCTTCTGATCGAGCCGGACCGTCTCGGTACCCGGCGTCGAACCCTGATCGCCAGCCGAGATGTACACCACCACCCAACGGAGGCTGTTCCCGGGACCCGTGACAACGTTTTCGGTCAGCACCGGGGCGGCAGCGTGCTCCTTGGCACAGTTGGGCTCCTTCGCCATGTCGATCGGCTTCATCTTGGGGGGCGTACCGGTGTAGGTCACCTTGCCACTGACTGTGCCGACGCTCGCCGGAGGCCCCCCGTGCGCCGCTACGGCCGACGCCACCAAGACCACCGTCCCGATAATCCAGCCGTAATGCGTTTGCATCGGAAGCCCGTCTTTCAAGAGAATAGTTCGTCCACGTTAACGCCCCCCCCACCCCCCTCGGGGCCGATCGGCTTGAGCTCGCGGGCATGGGATGCCAGCCAGGCTTTCCAGATCGCCGCCTCGGGCGTGTCGAGCGGTTGCAGCGTTCGCAGGAAGTGCACCAGGTCCCACGCCTCTGCCGGCTTGATGTCGTCGGCAAACGACGGCATGGGGGTGCCGTCGAGCCCCGTCATGAAGATCTTGTAGAGGTCGCGGTTGGTGACCCCGCACATGAAGCGCGACCCGCTCGAGAAGTCGTACGGGTGGATCGGCAGGTCCTTGTTGTCGGTCAGCGTCGCAGCGGACGGCCCATCGCCATGGCCTGTAGGACCGTGGCACTTCCAGCACTCCATCTTCTGGAACAGCTCCCGCCCGTGTCGGATACTCTCTATGGAAGGGGCGGGCTCCGGGGGAATCGTGATCGGCGTCCCCGGCTTCCCCGTCTTTCACTTCGGCGAGAATGTCTTAATGTAGGCGACCATGTCCGCCCGGCCCTGGGGCGTGAGCGCCACCCAGGGGGGCATGTTGGTGGTCACGAACCCGCGCGTCATGGCGTTGAACAGGTCCTCGTCCGTCGGCAGGGTCCCGGTCGGCGTCGAGCGACACTTGAACACGGCCATGGTGAAGTCGCGCGGCCTCGGGTCGATCCACTGCGCGTTTTCCCCCCTGGCGTCGCCGTCATCGCCGTGGCAGCCGGCGCAATAGCGCTCATACAGGGGCCGGCCCGCGGGCGCATGCCCGGTCACGCTGCCTATATGGGACTCCTGGGCGACTGCGCGCGTCACGCCTGCCGCGAACAGCAGCACGCCCCACCCCGAGGCGACTGCCACCCAGCGCGTATGCGGTCTCATCGGCGGCCTCCTCTCAGAAGGCGAAGTCGAAGGCGAGCAGCAGGCTGCGGCTCCACACCTTCGTCGCAGGGTCCGCGGGATCGACGCCGGAGCCGTCCCCGCTGAGGGGCGCCAGTCCGGTCGTCCTCGTCATCGCGAATTCACCGTGCAGAGCCATCCCGTCGCGGCTGATCATGAAGGGATAGTAGCGGAAGCCGACGGCGAAGGCGTCGGCGTCGCCGAGCGACTTGGGGGTGGCGGGATCACCCTGCGTCGACATGCGCGTCAACTCGTAGCGCCCCTGCACCATGAAACGGGGCGTCGCCACGTAGTGCGCCTCGAGCAGCGCGTTGTTCCAGGTCGGCTTGTCCGGGCCGGGACCCAGCGCCGCGTCATCCTGCGCATGGGACACGAGCGGGAGCAGCTCCAGGTTGCCAAGCCAGAGCTGCGCCGTCGCCCCAATCCGGTAGAACGATTTGTTGTCCGTGCCCGTGCCGGGAATCGCCGTGCCGCTGACCGTCTCGAACGTGGTCGGACGATGTCCCAGATAGCCGAACACGCCGACCCGCTGCGGTCCCAGACCGCCGCCCAAGGCGAAGGCCTGGCTCAACGTGAACATGGCGTCCATGCTCTTGCCGCCCGGCAACCCCGGCTCACCGTCGTCGGTGGTGAGCAGCGCCACGCTGTAGCGCGTGTAGCTGTTGAACGAATGGCCCGAGAACTCGGCGCCGATCTGGTTGTCGCCGAAGCCAAAGTTGTTGGCGCTGCCGGACGGCAGGAAGTGGTAGGCGTAGAGAAATCCGCCGTTGTTCGACAGCCAGGTGAACCGCTTCTCGGAGAGCAGATTGTCCAGCTCGAACTTGCCGACTTTCAGATTCGCCCAGGGCGACTGGCCCAGATTGTCGAACCGCACGAACGCCGCCTCGAGTCCCGTGGTGCCGTCGGCGTCCAGCGTCGGCACGAGGCCGAACGTGATGTTCTTGTGCAGGGTCCCGAGCAGCAGAAAATCGACGCCGGAGAGATCGAAGCCGGTCTGCCTGAGGGTCTTCCCCGCCGGCGCGGCGTCGGTGATCTGGTGGGTGGTGCTCTCCAGGTGCCACTGCGGCGTGGTGCGCATGGCGATCGGCCAGTACGCCGGAGACTGCCACATCGGCGAGTCGCGGTCGTTGCCCAGCTGGTAGCCGTTGTCTTTGAATCGCTGCCCGAAGGCGTTCAGCTCGGGCCAGACGGTGTGGCAGGCGGAACAGCGTAATCCGTACTTGCGGGCAAACGCGGGGATGGCTTCGGTCTTGTGCACGGCCAGCGAGTAGGCGGTGTATGCTCTCGATCGGCCGCCACTGACCGCCATGGCGACCACGAGACAGGTACACGTCACTACTCCACTCACGAGCCACGACCCCTGCACACTCCCGGCGCCCCTCAGAAACCCCCTGACCATCGTGCCTCCCGGTTTGGTGCGGCACTATTCAAAGGAAGGGTTACATATAGAAGCTGCGCCTCAGGGCTCTCATCTGGCGTGATTGTACCGGGGGGGCACTCTCTGTCAAGATTGTGTCAGGGTTCAGGCCGGAACGTGTCAACACGGGTGTTTCGTGGGAGTTCAGGGTCGAAGCGGCGCCAGCGCCTCCCCATACGGAGCGAAGCCGGAGCGCCGCAGCGCCAACCACCCGATCCCCAGTCCAGCGCACGCGATCAGCGCGTTCGTCAGGTCGAAGTAGCGATCGGCGATCACGAGATGCCCCACCTCGATTCCCGCAGCCAGCCAGACCGCGGGCCAGAGATGCGACCATCGGCCCCGGAGCCGCAACGGCCAGACGGCGAGCAGGCAGCCGACGGGCAGGAAGAGCAGGAACTGCTGCGCGACGTGCAGCGCGCTGAAGACGTCCACGCGCTGCGCCAGCGACGCGAGAGGCACGAGATGGGCCGCCGTGAGCTGTTCGGCGATCGCACCGATCTCGGTTTGCGGCAAAAACGGACGCACCCCCCACAGGACGAGCAGCAGCGCGTAGACCGCAAGGGCCGCGAGGGCCCGAGTCGGGCCGCGCAGCGTTTGCGAGAGCCAGGCCAGCCGGCGCCGCGCCCACCAAGCCCCGCCGCCCACGGCGACGGCATGGGTCGCGGCCGCCTCCCAGCGGATCGACAGTCCGAACATCCCGTGCACGAGCTCCGCCGCGACCGCGCACGCCGCGCCGGCCGCCGCCACCGCCTGCCACGTCTGCCGCGCCGGGCGCCCCCGCTCGGTCAGCAGCATGACAACGAGAAACCCGGCGGGCGCGAACAGAAACAGGTCGGACCACGGCACCTCCGCCAGTCGCAGCGGCAGGGCGAGCCCCAAGGCGGCGCGGCATCGGGCGAGCGGCCCTCCGTTCAGCCCGGGAAGGGGAGCCGATCGGAACAGCGGTGTCAGCGCTTCGCACAGCACCGCGGCCGTGTACGCGCCCGTAAAGAGAAACGTCGGCACGCCGAGGTAGGAGCGGGAGTGCCTCGCCCGGTGCAGCGCGGCCAGAAACAGCGCTACGGCCAGCGCGCCCGCGAACGCCCCCAGCGTGTTGGTCGTCACGTCCACGATGCTCGCGGTGCGGATCGGCGAAAAGACCTGCAGCCCCTCCACCGTCACGCTCAGCCCGAACCCGACGACCGTCGCCCGCTCGATCTCCACCCGCACTCTGCCGGAGAGGGACGTCATGACCCACGCGACACCGAGCCCGGCGAACAACACGGTGTTGCGCAACCCGTCGATGGCGTCGCGCCAACCCAGGGACGGTGTGAACGCCCGCGCCAGCCGCTGGCCGGCGGCGGTGAGATCCGGGGAAAAGTGGAGCTGCGTCATCGTGGCGAGCAGGATGATCGCGACGTAGGCCAGACGGACGGCGAGGAAGCGGCCTCGTGGAGTCATGGAGGGACTGGAGTGGCTAGAACGCCAGCGCCACTCCCACGCGCGCCGCCGTCGCTTGAATCGGCGCGTCGATCTCACCGGTTCCACCGGGATTCGTCTTGCGATTGATCCGCTGGAACGCGTATGCCGCGGTGCCGTGCAAGCGGCCCGCCAGGCGGACGTCGAGGCCGAGCCCCAGGTCGATCGAGAACGGCGCGCGGCCGCCGCCCGAAAACTTCGGCGCCGCGAGATAGTTCGCCCGGAACAGCACCGTCGCCCCCGGCCCGATCTCGTAGAACGACCGCGCGCCGAGGCGCACCGCCCCCACCGACTGCGCGGCGAACTCCGGGTCCGTGGTGCGCCGGATGAATCCCGCCTCCACGCTGGCGTACGGCGCGACGTCATAGGCGACCCACGCGTTCACCTCGGTCGCCGTGAAGCCGCTGGTCGCGGCGCTCCCGATGGCGGGGTCGAGCGTCACGCGCACGACGCCCGCCTCGGCCGAGAGCTTCTGGTAGCGAGCGGACACCGCCCCGCCGAACCCCGTGCCCTGATACCGGAGCCCCGCGGCCACCTCGCGATAGCTCGCCAGCGCGAACTGTGGTCCGACCGTCACCGTGACCCCCTGGGCCGGGGCCGCCGGGGAAGCCAGGACGAGCAGCGCGACGCCCGCGGCCGCGCGGCTCACCGGGGCGCGGCTCCGCTCGGCCTGGGCAGCGGCACCAGAGTGAGCTGCACCTGCTGGCGCCGGGCCATGTTCTCCTTCGCGATGTCCTGGTTGCGCCGCGCGATCTGGTCGCGCAGCAGTCGATTGTAGAGGATGTTGGCCGCCGCGGGCCGCGGGGCGGGCCTGCGCAGGGTCATCACGAAACCCGTGACCAGCGCTGCGCCCCCCACCACCGCGAGCTCCCGCTTGGAGCCCGACCCGAGGCTCGAGCTCTCGAGCCCCAGCGTGCCGACCAGCGCGCCCCCTGTATAGAGGAAAGCGAGCCCCAGCGGGCGCCAGCTCTGCGGCGGGACCTCCGTCTCGGGGAGGTACTGGTAGCCCGGCAGGCTGGTGAGGGACGGCAGGGTATCCACGCTGCCGTGGCTCACCCGGATCGGTTGGGAGGCGGAGAACGTATTCTGTCCCAGCCGCGCCTCGACGACCACCGTGTAATTCCCCGCCGGCACCGGATCGCCGTTTGCGAGCCGGGCGGGCCAACTCAAGTTCACCTGCCCGTTCCAGGCGCCCGAGTCGATCACGTAACTCCCTGCCCCGGCCCCTCCGATCGCCCGCGTCACGACTCGCGCGGGCTGGGTGACCGTGAACCGGATCGGTACTGCTCCCCGCCCCCCGACAAAGCTCGTGCTGTCGATGCGCAGCTGGCGCACGAGCAGCACCTGACGCAGCGCCACGTCGAACGCGCTGTACGCCTTGGGTGAAACGCGGTTCGGGTCGAGCTGTCGCTCGGGATCGATCAGGACGACCTGCTTGAACGCATCCACGGCCTTGAGGATCGAGTCCAAGGCGCCGTACGTGAAGCCGAGCAGCTCGTATGCCCGCGCGCGCTCGGGCCCGGTCAGCCGCTCGCGCAGCGCGGCATGGGCGAGTGAGACGACCTGGCGATACTCGAGGTTGTCGTACGCCTGCTGCGCCCGGCGCAGCGTAGCGCTCTGAACCGCCTGTGCACCGCCGGTCGCCGGCACGGCCAAGCTCGCCAGCAGGGCGAGGGCGCAGCGATGGCGGGCCATGCGGGTCACTCCGGGAGCAGGGTGTAGCGCTTGCGGACGGTGTTGCTCGCGTCCACGAGCACGGTCTCGGTGATCGTCTTGAATCCGGCGTGCTCGATGCGAATCGTGTGCCGGCCGGGCTTCACCGCGTATTCGACCAGGGGCGTCTGGCCGGCATCCACCCCGTCGATGAATACCTCGCCGAACGGATCGGCGGCGATGGTCAGGAAACCCTGGGCCTCGGCCGCGCGCGCCGCCTGCCGCGGCTTCACGCGCTCTGGGCGGCGCTGCGGCTCCCGGCTGGCCTGCGCGGGCACGCGCACCGTGTCGGCGGAGGGAGCAGGGAGCTGCTCCCTGCTCCCTCTCAGTGCCAGATATCCCCCAACGCCCGCCGCCACCACCACGAGCCCGATCAGGGCGGGAGCCCGCGACCGCGGCTTGCGCGATTTCGCGGCGGGCAGCGGCGTCGTAGGCGCGCCCGTGATCTCGGTGGGCGCATCGGCCGTTGCCCGGGCGCGCGGCCGCGCGGCGCCCCGGGACCTGGCCGGCGAAGCGACCGGCTGCTCCGGCCACACGGCGGTGGCGAAGTCTTCCATCGTGGGGAAGCGCTGGTCGGGCTCCTTGGCCAGGGCCCGCGAGATAGCCACCGTGAGCGCGCCGGGGATGCCGGCCCGCTTGGTGCTCGCGAGCGGCGGCTCTTCGTAGATGTGCTTGTAGATGATGGTGTGCACCGAGTCGCCGCTGAACGGCAGCTCGGCGGTGATCATGCGGTAGCCGACCACACCCAGGGAGTACTGGTCGGCGCGGCCATCCACCGGGGCGCCCTTCCCTTGCTCGGGCGCCATGTAATGCGGCGTGCCGATGATCATCCCGGTCGCGGTGAAGCCCGTGGCGGCCTGGAGCGCCTTCGAGATCCCGAAGTCCGTGAGCATCACGCGACCGTCGTGGTCGAACATGATGTTGGCGGGCTTCACGTCGCGATGCACCACCCCGCGCTGGTGCGCGTGTCCCAGGGCGCAGGCCGCTTCCCAGAGAATGCGCTGGATCTCGGGGACGGGCAGCGGCTCCTTTTTCTCGAGCAGATCCTCGAGCGAGGTACCCGAGACGTATTTCATCACGAAGTAGTTGAGCCCACCCTCACTCTCGACGCGATAGATGGGGATGATGTTGGGGTGGTCGAGCTTGGCGGCGGTCTTGGCCTCCTGCTGGAAGCGGCGCACCACCTGATCGTCCTGGGCGACATCGGGCGGGAGCACCTTGATCGCGACCTCCCGCTCGAGCGTGAGATCGTGCGCCAGGAACACGGCGCCCATCCCGCCCTTGCCCAGCAACCGCTCGATCCGGTACTTGCCCTCGATCACGCGCCGCAGCCGCTCCTGCACGATGGCGACGCTGCTGGTGCTGGTGGCTCCGTCCCCCCCCGAGACGTCGGCGCCGCACGACGAGCAGAACTTGCTGTTCTCGGGAATCGGGGTGTGGCAGCGGAAGCATTCGAGCACGCCGTTGGTCATCGGCGCCTCGACCGGATGAGGGGCGGCGGTACCGGAAAATTCGTGTTGCAGAAACCTCCACCAAGCACGGGAACGGTGCCGACGCAGACCTCGTATGTAGTCGCCGTCCCCGCGAAATCCACGACGGCCAGGTAGTAGTCCCCCGTCGCGAGCGAGGTCGTCCGATTGACGTCCGAGCCGGCCGCCGTGTCGGCGAGCACGAGCTTCACCACGGTATCCCCGAGCGCCGGTACGCTCATGACGTACAGGTCGAGGTCCTTCAAGGAATCCGGGTGCGTTCCCGGAAACGCGTGCAGTCGGAATTGTGCACTCGTCCCGAGTCCGCCGTTGATGTAATGGAACCGGATCCAGTCGACGTCGTGCGGGTTCTCGATCGTCAGCGTATCGCGAAACGGCGCCTGCATCGTATCGCGCAGGTCGGCGGCGTTGCACGAGTTGTCGTCCTCGTGGGCGTCAGGCGGCAGCTCGCTCGCGTAGGTGTCGACCACCGCGAGCCCATACGACGCCGGTTGCCCGTAAATCGCGATCGCGTGCAGCACACCTGCGGGCGCGTTCTTGAACGCGACGATCGTGGATTCGGCAGCCGCTTCCGAGGGCGAGAACCGCGCGCCGTGGCACGCGTGGGAGCCGGGGCCGAACGTCCACGACCCGGGCCCGATCGCATAGGTCGTCCCCGTCCACGCGAGCGAGTCGGTCACAAACGTCTGGAAGGTGCCGGGCGCCGAGGGTGCCGTGAGAATGATCGTCAGGTCGCGCGCCGTGGAATGACGAAACCGGTACCAGTCGGCTCCGAACGTCGCGCCGCGCTTCAGAGGCTCGAAGAACAGCGCCGGGTTGAAGACCAGCAGCAGGTTATAGATGGTCCCGGGGTACGGGAACGGGCGAGGGGCGTCGAGGTCGAACTTGTGTGGCGCCGTATCGTTTGGCTCGTACACGTCCCGTTTCGTCACGTGGGTCGAGTCGGCGCTCTGGGTGACGATGCCGTTGCCGATGAAAGTGATCCGGTCGGACTCGGCTGGGGGCGGGATCCAGAACTTTTGTTGACCGTAGCCGGTCGTGTCGTGTTGTGCCGAGAACGGATATGGGTACAGGAACAACGCACCCTTCATCGAGGCCAACACGACTTTGTCGGCGCCGGGGCCGAAGACGGTCACTACCTGACCGTATCGCGCCGTATCAGGAGCCACGCTGTCGATTTCGAGCGGGGCAGACACCCGGACCGTGTCCGCGGCCGCGAGCTGCCCCTTGTCAAAGTTGAGCGCCGCCGCCCTGATGATCGCGGTACCGGACTTGATGCCGACGACGCGACCCGCGTCCACGGTCGCGACGGTCGAATCGCTGCTCGACCAGACGAACACCACGTTGGGGATCGCTTGCGAATCGGCGACCCCGGTGACCTCCCAGGCCCGGGCCGCGACGACCGTGTCGTGGCCGCTGAACAGAATGCTCACGGGTGTGATGCTGACATGCACCGATGAGTCGTGCTCCGTAGGGTACGCGCACGTCCCGACGATCACGAAACTGACGAGCAGCGTCAGGCCAGCAACCGCGCGACTGCGTCGCATGCACTCGAGTCCGGCGGAGGTGGGAGTCAATGTAATAACGGCCGGGGTGGACACCCAAATGATCCACCGCGCCTAGAGGCGGCCCCGACGTTTCAGATCGAGGTACTTGGCGACGACCGCTTCGGCCGCGCGCTCGGGCGGCACGTCCAGCACCAGCACACCGGCGCGCCGCATGCGCCCCAGCGCCTCCTCACGGGCACGCAGCAGCTCCTCGGCCGCCGCCTTCCGAAACGCGTCGTGCGCGGCGGCGGGCCGCAGCGCAGCGATGTGGTTCAACTCGGGGTTCTGCAGGGTGACGGCGAGCGGCAGATGCCGCGGCCGCAGCGAGGCGACGTTCGCCACCAGCGCGTCCGACGCGAACCGATCGATCACGTCCGTGAAGAGCACCGTGAGCGCGCGCTTGCGGTTGCGCGCCGCGAGGTAGCGGAACGCGCCCGGATAGTCGGGCTCGACCAGCCGCGGCTCGACGCGCGCGAGGACGTCGAGCACGCGCTTCAGCGCCAGCCGCCCGCGCTGCGGCGCCACGAAGTGCTGCACCCCGTCGGCGAACGCCATGACGCCGACGTTGTCGTCGTGCTGGACGGCGGTATACGCCAGCTCGAGTGCCGCCCGCACGACGTACTCGAGTCGCGCGACGCCGGCGATCTCGGCCGTGAGAAGCCGGCCCAGGTCGAGCACCAGCAGCACGTGCTGGCGGCGCTCCGCCTCGAACTGCCGGGTGATGACCTTGCCGCGTCGGCCCGTGGCCTTCCAGTCGATGTGCCGGAGGTCGTCGCCCGGCACCCAATCCCGCAAGGACTCGAACAGGCGACCCTCGCCCAGGCGACGCAGCGGGGTGAGCCCCTGCTCCCGGCGTCGCTGGGCCCTCGCCACCGATGCCTGTAGCCGCACGGTGACCAGCGGCGGGTACACCGCCGCCGCCCAGGGGAGAGCGAACCGCTCGCGCCGCAGCCCCAGCCCCAACGGCCCGACCGAGTCGACAACGAATCCGCCTTGGGTCTCGCGACCGCGCCGCACCGGAGTCACCGCCACGACCTCGCGCGTCTCGCCGCGCGCGGCCACGCGGATCCATCGGGGCGGCTGCGCGCCGCCGAGCAGGTCTGGGCGCACCTCGCGGAGCCTCAGCCGCGCGGCTCGGGGCGCGCCGTTCCGCCAACGATAGGTCACTTCGCCCTGGCGGCCCACGGAGAACGCCGGCGGCGCGTCCCGGACGGCGACCAGGTGGCGGGGACTCGGGCCCGAGCGCGGCGCGAGCAGTCCGTCGACCCACACCGCCGCCACCAGGGCCAGGTCCCCGACCAGCATCGCCTCGAGGCCCCACGGCAGCCAGAGCCCGGCGAGACCCAGCAGCGCGAGCCCCGCGCCCAGCCAGAGTGCCCGCGGGGTGCCGAGAATCACGTCGTGGGCACTTCCGTCCTGTCGAGGATCGCCTTGAGGGCCGCGTCGGGCGTGACACCTTCCAGCTCGAGCTCGGGCGCGACGCTCACCCGGTGGCGGAGCACGGCGGGTGCCAGACCCTTGACGTCGTCGGGGATCACGAAGTCGCGCCCGTCGAGCAGTGCCGCCGCGCGAGCGGCCTTCAGGAGCGACACGCCCGCCCGCGGGCTGGCGCCGAGGGTGAGCGATGCGGCCTCCCGTGTCCCGCGCACCACCGCCGTGATATAGGCGGTGATCTGGGGCTCGACCCGCACGGCCTCGACGGCCGCGCGCAGTCGCTCCAGGCCGGCCGCGTCCGTCACGCGCGTTACGCCGTAGGTCGCCGGCCGATCCGCCTCGAACCCCGCCACCGTGCGCGCCAGGATCCCCTGCTCCGCGCCCGCGTCGGGGTAGCCTACGACCAGCTTCGCCATGAAACGGTCCAGCTCGGCCTCCGGCAGCGGGTAGGTGCCCTCGAACTCGACGGGGTTCTGGGTGGCGAACACGGTGAACGTCGCGGACAGCGGGTGCCCCGTGCCATCCACCGTGACCGTGCGCTCCTGCATCGCTTCGAGCAGCGCCGCTTGCGTCTTCGCCGGTGCGCGGTTGATCTCGTCCGCGAGCACGAGATCGGCGAAGATCGGCCCCGGCCGGAAGGTGAACTCGCGCGCCCCGGTGAGGAGCGTGACTCCCGTGATGTCGGCGGGCATCAAGTCGGGAGTGAACTGGATGCGCTGGAACTTGACGTCGAGGATGAGCGACAGGGTGCGCACCAACAGCGTTTTCGCCGTCCCGGGCACCCCCTCGAGCAGGACGTGACCGCGGGCGAGCAGGCACACGAGCGCTTCGCGCGTCGCCGCCTGTTGTCCCAGGATCACCCGGTCGAGGGCCTCTAGAATCCGGCGCGCGTCGTCCGCGGGCGCAGCTCCTCCCACACGTCCTCCACGGCTTGGGCGGCCGCGAGCGCCCGCTCGGGACCGCCGGGTTGATTGATCGTGCGCTGCAGGCGGCGCACCGCGTTGCGGCCGGTGGGGGTCGGCAGCGCGAGCTCGAGCGCGGCGAGCCATGCGCGCTCGCCGCCCGCCGGCAGCAGCCCGACGCGACCCAGCCGCCGGCGCAACCCCGATACGGTGAGCCCCACCGCCGTGTCCACGCCGCCCGCACCCTCGAGGCCCGCCGCAAGGGCTTCCAGGTGCTCGAGCGGCGAGCGGCGCCGTCGCTCGATCACGGACCGAGCCGGGCCGAACCGAACGGCGGTCATCGCGAGCGCGACGAGGGCGACCCCGAACAGCTGGAGGATCGCCCAGCCCGCAGGATGGTGTCTGAGCCACGCCCATGAAGCCCCGGGGAGCGTTCCCCCTGCGCCGAACCCGAGGTGATACTCGTCCACCACGACCTGCCGGGTGCGTCCGTCCAGGAACCACGGAAGCACGGCGACCCCGGCGTCCGTGTCCTTGAGGATCCGGTTGCTGAGATACCGTGCATCCGCCAGCAGGATCGCCTCGCCCCGCGACGGGAAGCGGAGCCGGAGCGCCACGGCTGCGCCGCGCATCGTGCGCGCCAGCGTGTCGGCCTGCGTCGGGAGGTGCGGGGCGCAACGATCCGCGTCCAGCGCTGTGGCCGCGACCGCGAGCGACTCCGCGGGCAGACGCCGGAGCACGCGCCACGTGGGGGGCAGGCGCCGCGCGGATCCGGGCACCACCGCGGCGCGCGTGTCGTTGTCCGCGTCCCGGCTCAGCCGCCGCGAGCGGTAGCCGAAGCAGGCTTCGATTCCGGTGACGCCGGCCGTCAGGATTCTGCCGCCTCCGGCCACGTAGTCGCGGATTGCCGTCAGCTCCTGCGTGGTGGGTCGCTCGATATCGAGGAACGCGTACAGCCGCTCGGGCCGCCGACGGCCGCTGTCCGCCGCGAGGTCGAAGTACGGCCGACGGCGCTGCTCCACGGTCATGCCCAGGCGCCGAAGCGTCTGGGCCAGGCCTTTCGCTCCCGAGGGCCCCGTCAGGTAGGTCGAGAGGCGGTCATCGTCGCGGTCGCGGCCGGGAGCGGACAACGCACCCCACAGCGCCACCAGCACGAGGACCGTGACGCCACCGATGACGACGGCGCGCTCACCGCGTCGCATGGAGCCCGAGCCGCGCCGCTTGCGCGTCGAAGCGCTGCCATCCCTCGGCATCGCACGCCACGCCGCCGAACACGTGGTGATACAGGCTCGCGACCAGGGCTGCGAGCTCGGACCGGCCTGTGGCGTCGAGCCGAGCCTCCACGGCGTATTCCGCCGGGGTCTTCGAAGGGTGGAATCGCAGCAGGTGCCGACCGTCGAGGTCGAGCACGGTGGCGAGGAAACGATGGGCCAGGGCTTCAGCGAATCGTCCGCCGGCGCCGAGGCGCTGCGCCTCCCCCAAATGCCACGCGGCGCCCCGCGGGGGAGCCGCTTCGGCGGTCGGCGCGACGATGGCCTCACGCGGTCGGAGCGAGCGCCACACAACCCAGGTCACGTGAGCGAGAATGGCGAGCAGCAGGAGCGTCAGGGCGGCGAGGAGCAGATAGTAGCGCGCGGGCGACGCGACCCGCAGGGTCTCGAGCCACTCGAGGAGCCGGTGCCACTGCTCGGTCAGCCAGAGCCAGGCGCTGCTGGGCTCGCTCCACCGGTACTCTCGAGCCTGGAACACGGCCCGCAGCGCAGCGCGCAGCGAGTCCGGCTCGACCTGCTGCGGAACGACGCTCACGCCCGCGCGGCGGCGATGCCGAGGTGCCGGCTCAGGAGCTCGAGATCGAACGCCTCCTTCCGCACGCGCAGGTCGTAATAGAACAAGGTGAACACGCAGCTCGTGAACGGATAGAGGAACAGGAACACGAGGGCGAATCCGATCATCGCCGGAACGAGCAGGAGGGGAACCAAGGTCGCCGCCAAACCGGCGAGGACGGCGAAGCCCAGCAGGCACAGCAGCACGAGGACGATGACCACGACGTACAGCCCGAACGCCCGCCACTTGAACCCCTGGGTGAGGCTCCAGGAGCGTCCCAGGCCGTCGGTGCCCCCCGGGAGCGGCTCGAGCACGGCCGCCTGCACCGCCACGGAGAGGCCGGGCGCTACCACGAATGCGGGAATGATGAAGAAGATGAGCGCGAAGACGACCAAGATACCCGTCGCGAAACCGGCGGCCAGCGTTCGCCCCAGCTTGCCGAACGCAAAGTCGAGCGCGTCCGACAGGCTTGGCTCGTTGCCGAGATAGGCCTGCGAAACCACGCGGATCGACGCGCCGGTGATGAGGAGATACCCGACGAAGCTGAGGAGCTGCGAGAACGCGTACAATCCGAAATGCTGCCGGGCGCCGCCGTTGAACTCCACGAACAGGCTCAGCGCGGTCGGCACACCCTGGCACACGATCGCGACACCGAAGAACACGCCGGCGTGACGCCGCAGCAGCACGAAGGAGGCATCGAGAATCTCTCCCATCGCCATCGGCCGCAACTGGGTGGTAGCCATCGTTCCTCCTCGGCGGTTAAAATGCCTCCGAGATGCCGGAGACGCGAGCCCCGACCGTGCCGCAGTTCACGCGGCGTCTTGGAGTCGAGACGCCCGAGCACCTCGTGCTCGAGCTCGAGCTCGCGGGACTCGGCTCACGCATGGCCGCAACCGTATGCGACGCCGGGGTCCTCGGCCTCGCGTACCTGCTCCTGGGCCTGGGGATCCAGCTCCTCCCGACCCCGACACGCGGTGCCGAGGAGAGCCCGTGGAGCACGCTCGCCGCTGTCGTGTTGGTCCTCACGGTGTTCCTGCTGTTCTGGGGCTACTTCCTGCTGTTCGAGGCGCTGAATGGCGGCCGGACGCCCGGTAAGCGTCTCATGGGCATCCGCGTCGTGATGGATACCGGACATCCGCTCACCTTCACGGCGGCCGCCGTCCGCAATCTCGTGCGGATCGTGGACATGCAGCCCGTGCTCACCTACCTGGTCGGCCTTGGCTTCGTGCTGTTCCATCCGCAGAACAAGCGGCTTGGCGACATCGTCGCCGGCACCGTGGTCGTGCGCGATCGGCCCGAAAATTTGCATCTCGCGAGCGCAGGCGCCGACGCCGTGCGGGAAGCGGAGCCGCTCGAGACAGGCTCGCCGGAGCTCGCCGACGAGGAGTTCCGCCTGCTGGACCAGCTGATCGAGCGGTTCGAAGGGCTGGAGGGCGCGGCGCGGCACCGCTTGACGACCGAGCTCGTCGCTCGGTTCGCGCCGCGATTTCCGCGGCGGGACGCCGATCCCGAGACCTTCCTCGTGCGGCTGCACAGCGTTGAGCTCGCCAAGCGCCGGGGGCGCCTGGCGACCCGCACCGCGCAGGGCGTCGGACGGACCTCCGTCGCCGCGGAGCGGTTCGTCGTGCAGAAGCGGGAGGGGTGGGAGACGTTCCGCCTGCTCGCCGCACGCGCCGAACGGCTGGGGCTGAAACGGCTCGGCGCGGCCGAGATTCCCGGCTTTGCGGCGCAGTATCGCGAGGTAGCGGCGGATCTCGCCCGGGCCCGTACCTACGGCGTCGATCCGCGGGTGCTCGAGTACCTGGAGCGCGTGGTGAGCGCCGGGCACAACGCGCTGTATGGCCGGCACGCCGGGCAGCACGTGCACCTCGTGCGGCTCGTCCTCCGCGAGCTGCCGGCCGCCGTCGTGGACGCGCGGGCCTTCGTGCTGGCCGCGTTGCTGCTGTTCGCCCTCCCGGCCGCGACCGGATACCTGGCCATCCGCGAGCGCCCCGCCATCGCAGAAGAGGTGCTGCCCGACGAGATGATCGCGCGGGCGCGCGCCGGCGCCGGGCGCCGGGCGGAAGGGATCGGCTATGCCGAAGCGCCCTCGATGTACCTCCCGGTGGTCGCTTCGACCATCATCACCAACAACGTGCAGGTGGCGTTCTTTGCGTTCGCGTTCGGCATCACGGCGGGGATCGGGACCCTCCTTTTGCTCACCCTGAATGGGCTCTTCTTCGGGGCGGTGCTGGGCTTGTTTGCGAACTACGGCCTGGCGGGCTGGCTGCTCACGTTCGTCGCGGGCCACGGCGTGCTCGAGCTGACGGCGATCTTCATCGCCGGCGGTGCCGGGCTGCTGGTGGCCCGGGGGTTGATCGCCCCCGGTGACCTGACGCGGCGGGACGCCCTCGTGCTCGCCGGTCGGCGGGCGGCCCGTCTCGTCGCTGCGGCCGTGCTGCTCCTGTGCCTCGCCGGCACCATCGAGGGCCTGCTCTCCGCGAGCGACGCCGCTCCGGCCTACAAGTTCGCCGTCAGCGGCGCATCGGCGTTGCTGCTGGCCTGCTATTTCGCGAGCGGGTGGGCGTACCTCAAACGTGATCCGTTTTCCGTGATCCGTCGTCCGTAGAGGCGATTCCCGGACAACGGATGACGGATGACGGATAACGCCCTCATCGGGCGCCACCACAGGGCGGGAGGGCAGTACCGTGGCCGGTGCCGCCGACTCACCGGTTCATCGGTCCAGGGATTCGAGGATGCCGCGCATCTTGCGCGAAAGGGCTTCGATCTGCTTCAGGCCGGTGACCGTTTCCGCGTCGTACTTGTCCGCGCCGAGCAGGAGCAGCTGGGTCTCGGCCAGGATCGCGGCCAGGGGGTTCGACAGGTCGTGCCGGAGCTTCCTGATGGGGTCCAGCGCGTCGGCCATCTACAGCAGCGAGCGGTAGAGATCGCGCAAATGATGATCCCGCAGGTCGCGCACCGCCTGCCACAGGTCCGGCTCCGACGCGGCGCAGAAGATCTCCGCCGTGGAGCGCTCGGCCTCGGTGTCGGGAGCGCCGAACAGCACGCGCCCGCGCCAGATCCCGTCTTCCGACCGGCGTACCTGGAGGCGAATGGAGATGAGTTGTCCGTCGAATCGGATGGGGGGAAGGTCGTGGACGACCGCTTCGTTCGAATCGGGTGCGTTGTAGCGTGCCGGTTGTCCGGGCATGCTGACCCTAGGGCTGGTTTGGGTAAAGATAAGCGCCGGAGCCGGTTACGCAATACGGCGGCGGCTGCGCCGGAGGTTCGGGAGGTCGGGGGAGGTTGGTGGAGGTTAGGGGAGGTCGTACGGCGCGGGACAACCTCCCCCAACCTCCCCCAACCTCCACCGACCTCCCTCGTCAGAGGCGGAACGGGATCGGCGCGAACGTGACGACGAAGAGCAACAACGCCGCCCACGCGAGCACCCGGTGCGCCGTGGGCAGCGGCCGCTGCGCATCGAGTACTGGAGGGTGACCGAGGCGGCCCCGCGACAACACCAGCACGAGCCCGCCCCAGATGAACCATCCGACCCACAACGTGCCGAGCGCGACCACCAGCAGCCAGAACGCGAGCGCGACCCGTTGGTGCCACCGCGGCAGTCGTGCATACAGAATGTGTCCGCCGTCCAACTGGCCCATGGGTAGGAGGTTGAGCATCGTCACGAACATCCCCACCCAGCCCGCGAACCCCACCGGGTGCACGTTGATCAGCGCCGCGCCACCGAGCAGCAGCCGACGCGCCGCGAGGGTCACCAACGAGTCGCCAAGGGGAATTTGCGGAGCGCCCCCGAAATACACGACCAGCCCGCGAAACCCTTCCTCGGAGGCGGTCGGGTGACTCAACGTCAGCCCGTAGACGAGGACGGGGAGCGCGACCAGGAATCCCACGATGGGTCCGGCCACGCCGATGTCCAGCAGTTGGCGACGGTCCGACACGATCGTGCGGAGGCGAATGAAGGCGCCCATGGTGCCGATGAACGTGGGGAACATGGGCACCGGAACGAAATACGGGGGGGAAACGTCCAGCTCGTAGCGGCGCGCCACGACGTAGTGCCCGAGCTCATGCGACAAGAGGATGGCCATGAGCGAGAGCGAGAACGGGAGCCCCGTGGACCAGGCGTGCAGAAACCCGGGATAGCCGGGGTGACCACTCGTGAAAAACACCAGGGGACCGGTGTAGGGGATCCCGCCGGCGAGGACCGCACCGGCGAACGTGATCGTATACAGCGTGGCGACAAACAGGACGAGGTGGGGCACCCAGCGCTCCCGCCGCCGGGCGAGCGGCCGCGTGAGGATGAGATGGCGGCCATCCGGCTCGTCCGACCAGTAGTGGCTGCCGGGCGCGTGGGCGAGCGCCGCGGCGAGTGCCGGAGAGGGCCCGGCATGGGCCGGATGTACAAGCGCATCAACGACTTCCCGGTCCGGGAGGGAGGTCGTCCGCCACGCCACCAGAAACTCGGTCAGGTCCACGGCCCACCCTTGACTCGACGTCGGGAGAACCCTACTATAGCTCTTTCGCACCCCTTCGAACTCCCTGATTCCATTTTCAACGCGTTCACTTCCCCACCCCGGGGTTTCGCCCGCCGTAGAGCTACGGAGCAAAGGCACACGTGGATATCGCTGAACTGAAGAGAAAATCCGTCGCGGAACTGCACGCGATGGCCGAGACCCTGAACATCACCAACTACTCAGGGCTCCGCAAGCAGGACCTGATCTTCCGCATCGAGCAGTCGCTGCTCGACTCCGACACCGTACTGCGCGGCGAGGGCGTCCTCGAGATCCTCCCCGAAGGGTACGGCTTTCTGCGGAGTCCCGACTGGAACTACCTGTACGGGCCCGACGACATCTACGTCTCGCCGAGCCAGATCAAGCGGTTCGACCTGCGCACCGGGGACACGATCATGGGCCAGGTGCGACCGCCCAAGGAGGGTGAGCGCTACCTCGCCCTGCTGAAGGTCGAGGTGGTGAACGGCGACGAGCCGGAGAAGGCGAAGCACCGGGTGGCGTTCGACAACCTGCGGCCCCGCTATCCGGAGCGGCGCATCAAGCTCGAGCGCAAGGACGGGGACCTGTCGATGCGGGTGATGGACATCCTGAGCCCCATCGGCATGGGGCAGCGCGGCCTGATCGTGTCGCCGCCCAAAGCCGGCAAGACCATCCTGCTCCAGAAGCTCGCCAATTCCGTCATCGAGAACCACCCCGAGGTCTACCTCATCGTGCTGCTCATCGACGAGCGGCCCGAAGAGGTGACGGACATGGAGGAGAACGTCAAAGGCCCGAGCGTCGAGGTGATCTCCTCCACGTTCGACGAGCCGGCGGACCGCCACGTCCAGGTGGCCGACATGGTGATCGAGAAGGCCAAGCGCCTGGTCGAGCACGGCAAGGACGTGGTGATCCTGCTCGACTCGATCACGCGCCTGGGCCGCGCCCACAACGTCGTGGTCCCGCACTCGGGCAAGATCCTGTCAGGCGGCGTGGATGCGAACGCGCTGCAGAAACCCAAGCGCTTCTTCGGCGCCGCGCGCAATATCGAGGGCGGCGGCTCCCTCACCATCCTCGCCACGGCGCTCATCGATACAGGGTCCCGGATGGACGAGGTGATCTTCGAGGAGTTCAAGGGCACCGGGAACATGGAAGTGATCCTCGACCGGCGCATCGCCGAGCGACGCACCTTTCCGGCGATCGACGTGCAGCGCTCCGGCACCCGCAAAGAAGAGATCCTGCTCTCCAAAGAAGAGCTCAACAAGGTGTACCTGCTCCGCAACTTCCTCGCCGACATGCCGCCGGTGGAAGCGATCGAATTCCTGCTCGAGCGTCTGAAGCGCACCAAGACGAACAACGAGTTCTTCGCCACGATGGCGCAGGGGTGACGGGCGGCCGAGGCGCGGGTCGGCTGCTCGGCGTCGACTGGGGCGAGCGCCGCATCGGCCTCGCCCTCTCCGATGAGACGCGCACGCTCGCTCAGCCCCTTACCACCCTCACCCGCCGCTCCGGCAAGCGCTTCCCGATGCGCGAGTTTCTCACCCTGCTCGAGCACCACGCGGTGACCGGCGTCGTCGTCGGCCTGCCGCTCGACCAGGAGGGGACGGAGGCGGAAGCGGCCAGCGCCGCGCGGGCGCTCGCCGCCGACATTGCGCGCCGCTCGGGACAGCCGGTCGAGCTGTGGGACGAGCGGCTCACCACGGCGCGCGCGCTGCGGGCCGTGCGCGCGATGGGTGGGTCGACCAGGGGCCGCAAGGACGACGTGGACGCGCTCGCGGCGGCGCTGTTGCTGCAGCACTATCTCGATGCAAGGCGAGGATCGGCCACGTGAGAACGCAGAACGCGGAAAGCGGAACGCGGAACAGGCGCGCGATTTTCCATGCTCTGTTCCGCCTTCCGCGTTCCGACTTCCGCGTGTATGTCGTCCTCGCCCTCGCGGCCTGCGGCTCCGCCGACGGCCCCCGCGTCACCGTCACCATTCCCCAAGGCTCCACCCTCGACGCCGCCATCGACTCCCTCGCCGGCAACCACGTGATCAGCCATCCCGGCTCGTTCCGGCTGTACGCGAGGCTGCGGGGGTTGGCCGGCTCACTCAAGAGCGGCGTCTACCTGCTGCGTCAGGACGAATCGTGGTCCGACGTCGTGGCGGCGCTGGAGCGCGGCCGGGGAGTCGAGCAGCGGTTCACCGTGCGCGAGGGCTTGCGGCTCGCCGAGGTGGCCGAGCTCGCGCGGGCACAGCTCAAGATTCCCCGGGATTCCTTCCTGGCGGCGGCCGAGGACTCGGGTCTCTTGGCGAGCGCCGGCCTGCCGGCCGAGGCGCCGAGCGCCGAGGGATACCTGTTCCCGACGACGTATCTGCTGCCGCTCAGGATCGGGGCGCGGGAGCTGGTCCGCGTCATGATCCACCAGTTCACTCAGCAGTGGAGCCCGGAGTGGCAGGCGCGGCTCGACTCGCTGCACTTCTCGCGGTACGAGCTCGTCACGCTGGCGTCGATTGTCGAGGCAGAGGTGCGCTACGACCCCGACCGGCCGTTCGTCGCCGCGGTCTACCACAACCGCCTGAAACGACGCATGCGGCTCGAGGCCGACCCGACGGTGAGCTACGCCTATGGGCGGCGACTTCGGAGGGTGTGGGAGAAGAACCTGGCGGTGCGCTCACCCTACAACACCTATCTGCACGCCGGACTCCCACCCGGCCCGATCGGCCAGCCCGGCCGCGCCGGTCTCGTCGCGGCACTCTACCCCGCGGACGTGCCGTTCCTGTACTTCGTGGCGCAGCCCGACGGCAAGCACATCTTTTCGGCCACCTATGGCGAGCACTTGGCCGCGATCCAGCGCGTCAAGCAATTGCAGCGCGCAGCGCGCGCGTCGCGGCGGCCGGGTCGCGAGCCCTCCACACTGCGCCGATGACGGCGACGCCGACCGCCCCGGCACGCACGAGGGTGGGCGCGTTCGCCACGGTGACACCGCCGATCCCGATCACCGGTGTACCGGCCGGGGCGAGCTGCGCGAGGCGCCCGAATCCCTCGGCCCCGAGCGGCACCCCGGCGTCAGGCTTGTTCGCCGTCGGGAAACAGGGGCCGACACTCCAGTAGTCCGCGGGCCAAGCGCGCCCCCGCTCCGCCTCGGCCGGTGAGCCGACCGAGAGGCCGAGCAGGAAGCCGGCCGGTACGTGGGGGCGAAGCCGGTCGAGGGGCGGGTCCTCCTGCCCCAGGTGCGCGCCGGCCGCGCCGGCCGCGAGCGCCACGTCCACTCGGTCGTTCACGATCACCGGCACCGCGAGCGCGCCGACGAGCGCCCGGGCCAGCGCCAGGACCTCCTCGGGCGCTGCATCTTTCAGCCGCACCTGGATGATCGTGGCCCCCCGCCCGCCCGCCACGGCCTGGCGGCAGGTCTCGACCGGATCGCGCCCCTTGAGAACGCCCGCGTCCGTGATCACCATCAAGCGCAGCTGATCAACGAGTGCCATGAGCAAAACCCTGCGTGGACTGCGCGGCGCGACCACGGCCGCCGCAAACACCGGCCCGGCGATCCTGGACGCGACGGCCGAGCTGTTGCGCGGGCTCCAGCAAGCGAACGGCTTCCAGCCCGAGGACGTCGAGAGCGCGATCTTCACGTCGTCCCCGGATCTCACCGCCGAGTACCCCGCGCGCGCCGCCCGCCTGCTCGGCTGGAGCGACGTACCGCTGCTGGGCGCGGCGGAGGTCGCGGTTCCCGACGGCGTACCGCGCTGCATCCGCGTCCTGCTGCACTTCTACACCGCCAAGCCGCAGCGCGAGCTGAAACATATGTACCTGCGCGAGGCGGCCAAGCTGCGGCCGGACCGGAAGCAATGACGGACAGTCGGACCGTCGGACGGGCGGACGGGGGAGTTGCCACGCGGGCCGTCATCGTATCCGCGAAAGGCGCCGCGCGCTGGCACACGGGGCATCCCTGGATCTATCGGACGGACGTCTACGACGAGCCCCGCGATGCGCCCGGGGTCGTGACCGTCACCGACCGTCGCGGGCGGCACCTCGGCCAAGCTCTGCACTCCCCCGCATCGGAAATTCGGCTGCGTCTGCTCACCACCGGACGCGAGCCCATCGACGCGACCTGGTGGGCCGACCGGATCGCCGCGGCGGCCCGGCGACGCGCCCGCATCCCGGCCACCGCCTACCGCGCGGTCCACGGCGAAGGGGACGGCCTGCCATCCCTCGTGGTGGATCGGTACGGCCCGTACGTCGTGGCGCAGCTGCTCTCGGCCGGCCTCGAGCGGGTGCGCGCGGACGTCCTGGACGGGATCGACGCCGCCCTCGCGCCCGAGGGGATCCTGCTTCGCAACGACACCACGGTGCGGCGCCACGAGGGGCTGCCGCTCGAGGTAGCCCTGGCACGGGGGACGGTCCCGGACACGGTGGCCGTGGAGGAGGCAGGCGTTCGCTACCTCGCCGCGCCCCGCACGGGCCAGAAGACGGGGGCGTTCCTCGACCAGCGTGAGAACCGCGTCCTCGTGGCGGAGCACACCGGCGCCGGCCGGGCGCTCGACCTGTTTACCTACCACGGCTCGTTCGCGCTCCACCTCGCACGCCGCGCCGGGGAGGTGGTGGCGGTGGACTCGAGTGCCGACGCGTTAGCGCGGGGGCGCGAGAATGCCGCGCTCAACGAGCTTACGAACATCACCTGGCGCGAGGCCAACGCGTTCGATCTGTTGCGCGAGCTGGAGCGGCGCGAAGAGCTGTTCGACACGATCGTGCTCGACCCCCCGGCGTTCGCCAAATCGAAACAGAGCGTTGCCCGCGCGCTCGCCGGCTACAAGGAGATCAATCTGCGGGCCATGCGCCTCGTCGCCCCCGGCGGCGTGCTGTTCACCTGCTCCTGCTCCTACCATGTGACCCGGGCGGTCTTCCTCGACATGCTGGGCGACGCCGCGCAGGACGCAGGCCGCCGTCTCCAACTCCTCGCCGTCACGGGGGCCGGCCAGGACCACCCTGAGCTGGTGAACGTCCCCGAGACCGGGTACCTGAAGGGCGTCCTGCTCCGGGCCGTTGACTAAACTGCTGTCCCTTACAACCTTGCATTCCTGGCCATGCCGGCGTCCGCCCTGGTCCGCCGAGTCTTTATCGGCCTCCTCGTCGCCAACCTGGCGGTCGTCGGGGTCAAGCTCGCGGTGGGGATCACGTCCGGCTCCCTCGCCGTGCTCGGCGGGGCGGTGGATTCGTGCGTGGATGCGCTCAACAACGTGCTCGCCCTGATCATCGTCCGGGTGGCCGCGAAGGAGCCCGATGAAGACCACCCGTACGGCCATGGAAAGTTCGAGACGCTGGGTGCGCTGGCGATCGTGGGATTCCTCTCGATCACCTGCTTCGAGCTGGTGCGAGGGGCGGTCAACCATTTCGTGAGCGGCAGCCATCGGGTCGACGTGAGCGACTTTCAGCTGGCGCTGCTGGTTCTCACGCTCGGCGTGAACATGCTCATCACGTGGTACGAGCATCGCCGCGGCGTCGAGCTCGGCAGCGAGCTGCTGGTCGCGGACGCGGCGCACACCCGCGCGGACGTCTTCATCACGGTCGGCATCCTCGTCGGCATCCTGCTCACGCGCCAGGGGTGGTGGTGGGCTGATTCGACCGTCGCGATCATCGTGGCCCTGGCGATCGTCCTCGTGGCCTATCGCATCCTGGCGCGCACGGTGCCGGTGCTCGTGGACCAACGCGCCATCCCGACGCGCGACATCCAGGACGCCGCCCAGGCCGTGCCGGGGGTGAAAAGCGCCTACGCCATCCGGTCGCGCGGGCCCTCCGACCTGCGTTACGCCGAGGTGACGGTATGCGTCGACCGCCACGCCGACGTGGAGTCCGCGCACGCCATCGCCGACCAGGTGGAGGAGCGGCTCAAGCGCGACCTCCGGCTGCACGAAGTCACCGTGCACGTGGAGCCATGCTGAGCCTCTCGGGGGAGCCGCGCTCCCGGACCACGCGCCGGCCACCGCGCTCGCTCAAGCAGGAGTACCAGGAGTTCCTGCTGCAGCGGATCGAGGAGCACAAGAACGCGCTCACCCGCGAGGAGCTGCTGGAGATCGGCGACGAGGCGGTGCGCGAGCTCGAGGAGAACGCCGCGGGGCAGTACCTCCTCACCGAGGTGCTGCTGCTCGAGCACGTCGACCGCATCATCGCCCGGCGGCTGCGGCTGCCGTCGTTCCCCCGCTGGCGCCAGAAGCACCGCGCGCTGCGCGCCGCGCAACGCGCCCCGACGCATTGGGGCCTCGAAGCGGATGGCCCGCTCGTCAGCGCGGTGCGCCGCCTCGAGCCCGGCGACCTCGCCGTTGTGGTCGGCGCGGCCGCGCTCCCCGCCGCGCTGTTCATCGCGGCGCACGACGCCGAGGTATTCCTGGTCGACCACGACCTGGGCGCCATCGAGGCGGCCGAGAGCCGGGCCGTCACCGAGCAGCTGGCCGGCCGGTTCCAGGCGCTCGTCGTCACCTTCGGCAGCTGGTTCCCCGATGTGGCTCCGAGCCTGGCGATCATCGATCCCGCCGCCCTCGCGCCGGCGCGCGCGCGCGACCGCCAGGCGCTGCTCGCAGAGCTGCAGGTGCGCACCCGCCCCGGCGGTGTCCACGTGATCCTCCCCAGCCCTGCAGCGAGCGAGGTGATCCCGCTCGCCCCCGAGGCCCTGCAGGCCCAGTACGGGGGCTGGGAGATCGTCCGCCGCCGCCGCGGCAAGGCCAGCGCCGGTTTCACAGCGACGAAGCCGGAGCGTCAGCTGGACACGGCGCTGAACGTGTCGGAGTAGCCACTCCCCCCGCCTCGCCCCACGTAACACGCTGCACGACGCATAGTTAGAGAAAACCATGACCGGCATCGTGTTTGCCTACGCGTCGTGGCGTCCTACAACGTGCGACGGACCTGAAATGACCAGTCTTCCCCTAGTTCTCGACGACGACGAGCCGATCGGTATCATTCTGCGGGCCGGCCGGAAGATGCTGCGCCCGGCAAAGATCTGGGCCTACTGCTGGTTCGCGGACGAAGCGGACGGCGGGGCGGGCGATCACACGCATCGCCATCTGCCCGAGCACATCGACTGACGCAGGAGCGGGGCCGGCCCAGAGCCGGCCCTTCCTGTTTCAGCGCGTATCCTCGTTGCAAATCAGGTGGTTGGCCCGGCGCCGGTTGCCGGGGCCCCCCCACCGGGTCTAATCTTCAGGGGTCATGGCGACCCTGACGATCAACGGCCGCTCGGTCAGTGCCGATCCCGAACAAACGATCCTCGAAGCAGCCCGCGGCGGCGGGATCCTCGACATCCCCACCCTGTGCTGGTATCCCAAACTGCCCGTCGTCGGGAACTGCCGCATCTGCCTGGTGTCGGTGGAGGGGCAAGCGAAGCTGCTCCCGGCCTGCGCCACCAAGGTGGCGGACGGGATGGTGGTGCAGACCGAGTCCCATGCGGCGGTCGAGAACCGCACGGGCGTGTTGCGCCTGCTGCTCGAGCGCTACCCGGGCGAGCACCTGAGGAACGGTAGCCGGGAGGGGACCCGATCGCGCAACGAGTTCGAGGAGTACGTCCTGCGGTATGGGGTCGTTCCCACCCCCATCGGGGAGCGCGACCTCGTCCTGCGCCATGGCGACGAGCGGCCCGGCGACCCGATGATCCGGCACGACATGTCTACCTGTATCCTGTGCACGCGCTGCGTGCGGGCATGCGAGGACATTCAGGTGGTCGGCGTGCTCGACGTGGGCCAGCGGGGCGAGCACACCGAGATCATCGTCGGCGCGGACGGCGACCCGGACAAGGCGGGGTGCACCTGGTGCGGCGAGTGTGTGCGCGTATGCCCGACGGGCGCGATCTTCGAGGTAATGCCCCGCGAGCGGTTCGCGCCCGAGAAGATCCTCCATCCGGACAAGACGGTGCACTCGGTCTGTCCGTACTGCGGCGTCGGCTGCCAGGTGGACCTGCACGTTGCCGGCGACCAGGTCATCCGCGTCACCTCGCCGGACATCGAGCTCGACACACCCAACCAGGGCTCGACCTGTGTGAAGGGCCGCTTCGGCTACGACTTTCCTCAGCACCACGATCGCCTCACCAAGCCCCTGATCCGCAAGGGCTGGGAGAAGGAGCAGGGCCGCTGGGTCTGGCGCGGTCGCACGGGGACGAACCGCCGGGGCGGGCCGTGGCAGACCATCGAGGGTGAGGGCCAGACCTCGAAGCCGGCGGGCCCGCCGCGCTCGGTGGGAAAGACGGTGCGGGACCTGCCGCTGCTCGAGCGCGTGGACCTGGACATCCGCGACCGCGTGGCGACGCCGCCCTCGTGGTACGAGCCGTTCCGGGAGGCCACATGGGACGAGGTGCTGGAGCTCACGGCGCAGGAGCTGCTGCGTCTCAAGCGCGAGCGGGGCCCCGCTTCCCTCGCATGCTTCTCCTCGGCCAAGTGCTCGAACGAAGAGAACTACCTCATCATGCGGATGTTCCGCGCCGCGCTGGGCACCAACAACATCGACCACTGCACGCGCCTGTGCCATTCGACCTCGGTCGCCGCGATGCAGCGCGCCCTCAATACGTCGGCGGCGTCGGGCTCGATGCGCGAGGTCGAGCACGCCGCCGACGTCATCTTCATCGCCGGCGCGAATACCACCGAGTCGCACCCGGTGTTCGGCGCCGCCATCAAGCGGGCCCACGAGCGAGGCGCGACACTCATCGTGGCCGACCCCCGCAGGACCGAGCTCGCGAGCCGGGCAGACATCCACCTCCAGATGCAGCCGGGCACCGACGTGGCGCTCTTCAACGCGATGCTCAACCACATCGTGACGCAGGGCCTCGAGGACAAGAGCTTCGTCGCCGAGCGGATGCACGCCTTCGACAAGGTGCGGGAGTCCGTCAAGGCCATGACGCCGGACGTGGCCGCGAAGATCACCGGCGTGCCGGCCGACCGGATCCGCTGGGCCGCGGAGCTGTACGCCAAGGGGCCGCGCACCAGCACGTTGTGGGCGATGGGGCTCACCCAGCACGCCAACGGGACGGATCTCGTCACGTCGCTCCTGAACCTGATGCTCGCCTGCGGCATGATCGGGCGCTGGGGTGCCGCGATGATGCCGGTGCGGGGGCAGAACAACGTTCAGGGCGCGTCCGACGTCGGCGCGATCCCGTTCGTCTACACCGACTACCGACCGGTCAAGGACTCGAAGAACCGGGCCGAGTACGCCGAGGTGTGGGGCGTTCCGGCCGAGTCCCTCTCGCTGCAGGAGGGGCTCATGGTGACCGAGATCGTGAAGGAGGAAAGCGGTGTGCGGGGGATGTACATCATGGGCGAGAACCCGGTCATCTCCGACCCGGACGTCGCGCACGCCGAGCACTGGTTCCAGGAGCTCGAGTTCCTCGCAGTGCACGACCTGTTTCTCACGGAGACCGCCCGCTACGCCGACGTCGTCCTCCCCGGCTCGAGCTTCGCGGAGAAGACGGGCACGTTCGTGAACACCGAGCGTCGGATCCAGCTCGCCCACCAGGCCGTGCCCACGCCGGGGCAGGCGCGCGGCGACCTGGAGATCCTCATCGACCTGTCGAACCGCCTGGGGCTGAAGACGCGGTTCGAGACGGCCGAAGAGGTAATGCGGGAAATCGCGCACGTAACCCCGTCGTGGCGCGGCGTGACTTACCAGCGGCTCGAAGGGGCGGGGCTGCAGTATCCGGTCCCCACGGGGGACTCCCCCGGGACCGCGTTTCTCTTCGACGACCGGTTCCCGACGGCCGACGGGAAGGGCGTCTTCGTTCCCGTCGCCTACGCGCCGCCCGTCGAGCTCCCCGACGAGGAGTATCCGTTCGTGATGAACACGGGACGGCAGCTGTATCACTGGCATACGGGCACCATGACACGGCGCGCCTCCGGCTTGGACCAACGTGAGCCCACGCCGATCGTCGAGATCCACCCCGACGACGCCCGCGAGCTCGGGTTGGAGGACGGCGACCTCGCGCGGCTGACCTCGCGCCGCAACACGATGGTGAGCTCGTGCCGCATCTCCGCACGCGTAGCGCGGGGCCAGGTGTTCGTGCCGTTCCATTTCCGCGAGGCGGCGGCCAACCTGCTGACGAATCCGGTGCTCGATCCGTACGCGAAGATGGCGGAGCTCAAGTGCTGCGCGGTGCGGCTGGAGGCGGTTCAGGCCAGCGTGCTGGCGGACTAACGATCCGGAGAAACGCGCGAACGTGTGGTGTAGGGGCGCAGCATGCTGCGCCCCTACTTCTAACGAGCTGCGCCCCTACTTCTAACCAGGGTCGCCCCTCGCCCGTAAATTCCGCCCCATGGATCTCGGTCTCGCCGGCCGCGTCGCCCTGGTGTGCGGCAGCACCAAGGGCCTGGGGCGTGCCGTAGCGAAGGCGCTGGCGCAGGAGGGCGCGCGCGTGGCCATCAACGGCCGCCACGAAGACTCCGTGGAGCACGTGGCGCAGCAGCTCTCCTCCGAGGCGGCCCAGGCGGTGCTGCCGTTCGTGGCCGACGTGGGCGACTCGGCGCAGGCCGAGGGCCTGGTGGAGCGGGTGCACCACGAGATGGGCCGCCTCGACGTGCTGTTCTGCAACGCGAGCGGTCCGCCGGCGGCGCCGTTCACGCATCAGCCGGCCGACGCCTTCCACCGCGCCCTGGAGCTGAACCTCCTGTCCACGGTCCATCTCGCTCGCGCCGCGGTGCCCATCATGCGCAAGCTCCAGTGGGGCCGCATCATTTGCCTCGCATCCGTCGCCGCCAAGCAACCCCTCCCGGGGCTCATCCTCTCCACCACCGCGCGCGCGGGTGTCCTGGGGTTCGCCAAAGCCCTCGCCGACGAGGTCGCCGCCGAAGGGATCACCGTGAACGTCGTATGTCCCGGCTTCATCGCGACGGAGCGGATCACGGAACTCACCGAGACCCGCGCGAAGCGCGAGAAGCGCGCGTCGCAGGAGGTCATGCGCGAGATGGTCGCCGGTATCCCCCTCGGCCGCATGGGCCGGACCGACGAACTCGCCGCGGCAGTCGCGTTCCTCGCGTCCGAGCGGGCGAGCTATATTACCGGCGCGGTGCTCCAGGTAGACGGGGGCTTCACGCGATCCATCTTTTGAACGTTTCCCCTTTCCCGTTTCCCCTGTCCCGGCCTCAATGCAAGCAATCGTCAAAGAGCGACGCGCCCCCGGCTTGAAGGTCGCGACGGTGCCGAAGCCGACGCCCGGCCCACGGGAGGTGCTCATCGCCGTGCGGCACGCCGGGGTGTGCGGCACCGACGTCCACATCGCCGACTGGGACGCGTGGGCGGAGGGCCGCATCAAACCGCCGCTGGTCGTGGGCCACGAGTTCGCCGGAGAGATCGTCGCGGCGGGCGATGACGTGTCCGAGCTCCGGCCCGGCCAGCTGGTGACCGCGGAGGGCCATATCGTGTGCGGGCACTGTCTCCAGTGTCGCACGGGCAACAGCCACATTTGCAAGAACACGCGCATCATCGGCGTGGATCGCGACGGAGCGTTCGCCGAGTACATCGCCATGCCCGCCACCAACGTCCTGCCCCTCGACGGCGTGCCGACCACCGTCGGCGCCATCATGGACCCCATGGGCAACGCCTTCCACGCGGTACTGACCGCCGACGTTCAGGGCAGCTCGGTCTTCGTGGTGGGATGCGGGCCGATCGGCTGCTTCGCCGTGGGCATCGCGCGCGCCGCCGGAGCCACCACGGTGATCGCCTCCGATGTGAACGAAAAGCGGCTGGCGCTGGCGCGCCGCATGGGGGCGCACGTGACGATCAACGCCGCCACGGACGACGTGGTGCGCACCGTGCTGGACGCGACCGGCGGCGAGGGCGCCGATGTGGTGTGCGAGATGTCGGGCGTGCCGTCGGCCTTGCACCAGGCGTTCGCCGCCGTGCGCCTGGGGGGACGGGTGCAACTGCTCGGCATCCCGAACGGCGAGGTGCCGGTCGACTTCGCCAGCGAGATCATCTTCAAGGGGGTCACCGTGCACGGCGTGATCGGGCGCAGGATGTACGAGACGTGGCACCAGATGCGCCGCTACCTCACCGCCGGCTTGCTCGATCCGCGGCCGGTCATCACACACCAGTTCCCGCTCGCCAAGATCGACGAGGCCCTCGCCGCCATCCGCGCGGGCGACGCGGGCAAGATCATCCTGGAGATCGCATGAGCTTTGCCGGCCGGCTCGAGGCCGAGCTCGAGCAGTTCAGGAAAGACGGGGTCTACAAGCGGCTCAATTACCTCGAAGCGCCGCAGGCCGCCCGAACCAAGATGCAGGGGCGCGGCGAAGTCGTGATTCTCTCGTCCAACAATTACCTGGGTCTTTGCAACGAGCCCGCGGTGGTCGCCGCCGGGAAGCACGCGCTCGACCAGTTCGGTGCCGGCACCGGCTCGGTGCGGTTCATCTGCGGCACCTTCACGATTCACCGTGAGCTCGAGCAGGCCCTCGCCCGGTTCGTTGGGTGCGAGTCGTCACTCACATACGTCAGCTGCTGGAACGCGAACGAGGGGCTCTGCCCCACTCTGTTGGGCGAGCAGGACATCGTGATCTCCGACCAGCTCAACCACGCGTCCATCATCGACTCGATCCGGCTCGCGAAGACGATCACGAAGTGTCAAACCGCCGTGTATCGGCATTCGGACATGGCGGACCTCCGGGACAAGCTGCGTGCCGCGAAGGACGCGCGACTGAAGCTGATCTTCACCGACGGCGTCTTCTCGATGGAAGGGGATATCGCGAGGCTGCCCGACATCGTCGCGTTGGCGCACGAGCACGACGCCATCGTGGCCGTGGACGACTCACACGCGACGGGCGTCCTGGGTCGCTCGGGCCGGGGGTCCGCCGAGCACTACGGCATGCTGGGACAGGTGGACATCATCACGTCGACGCTCGGTAAGGCGCTGGGCGGCGCCGCAGGCGGCTTCACCGCCGGCCCCGCCGTCCTCGTCGATTATCTCACCCAGCGTTCGCGCCCGCAGCTGTTCTCGAACGCCCTTCCCCCCACCGTGGCGGCCAGCGCGCTGGCCGCGGTGGGCTACCTCGAGCGTCACCCCGCGCTCGTGACCCGGCTGCACGAGCACGCCCGGTATTTCCGCGAGCGGCTCATCGCCCTCGGATTCAACCCCCTCCCCGGGGAAACCCCAATCGTTCCCGTCATCCTGGGCGAGACCGCACAGGCGATTCGCATGAGCGAGCTGCTGCTCGACGAGGGGGTGTTCGTGACCGGGTTCGGCTATCCCGTCGTCCCGCAAGGGCATGCCCGGATCCGTTGCCAGCTCTCCGCATCGCACACCCGAGATGATCTGGACTTCGCCCTGTCGGCATTCAAAATGGTGGGGACAAAGTTGGGACTTATCTGAGCCGTTTTGGGGTCGACGCGGCGGTTCGTGGCTTTTTGGTTCCGGGGCCTATCGCGCATTCCGAGGAAACTTCCTATTTTGGGGGGCGCCCGTATCGATGTTGCACGGAGTCCTCACCCAAGATGTTGCACGGAGTCCTCACCCTAAGGAGTCCTCCTATGCGGGTGCTCACTGTCCTCGGGCTGCTGGCTGGCGCGATCGGGTCCCTCAACGCGCAGCGTGGCGGCCAAGTCGAGATCGGCGGGTACGGCAGCTACACGCGGTATGACAGCCGTCTCCAGCTCGACAACCAGTTCGGTGCCGGTGGTCGCCTCGGGTACTTCCTCGGCGACCACTTCAGTCTCGAGGTCGACGGAAACGTAGCGCAACCGCTCTCGCAGCTCAGCGGCGTAGGGAAGACCAACGTCGTGATCGGGAGCGCGAGCCTGGTGATTAGCTCGGGCAGCGCGTACGTGCTGGGCGGCTATTCCCGCCTCCATATGGGACCCAATCCACCCTACTCTTCCGACCTGAACGCGGTACACGGCGGCCTCGGCGAGCGGATCGTCTTCGGCGGCGACCGCATGGCACTCCGTGTGGAGGCGCGAGCCTATTACCGCGGCCCGGGGGGCGGCCTGGCCAGCCATCAGTGGATCGGGCATTTCACCGGTACAATGGGGCTGTCGTTCCTCCTGGGCGGCAGGGAAAAGAAAAGCCTGTAGTCGCGATCAACCCGATGGCTCGAGGTAGCCATGGTGTGACCTGATCTTCGGGATACATTCGGTATGATCTTCCCGCCAGCCCCAGCCACCTTCAAGTACTTTCAAGGTCCAGAGGCTTAAAGCGAAGGGGTATCGCGTTTTCCGGACGAATTCCCTATTTTGGGGGTCGCTTTTTGACCCCGAGGAGTCGTCCAATGCGGGTAGTCACGGTCGTTTTGGTGCTCCTGGTGGGCGGGTCCGCCGCCCTCGAGGCCCAGCACCAGTTCCAGTTCGAGTTCGGCGGGTTCGGCAGCTTCACGCGGTTCGACCGCGCCTTCCAGCTCGACAACCAGATCGGGGGCGGGGGCCGGATCGGCTTCTGGATCACGAATTGGCTGGGGATCGAGGCGGAGGGACTGTACCAGCGGCCGCACCCCAAGGGCGGCGGAGCTGGGACGGACTTCCCCGTATGGTTCGGGTCGGGGAACCTCGTGTTGAATTTCGGCTCCGAGAAAAGCTTCTACCTCCTGGGCGGCTACTCGGTCATGGATTTCAACAGCAACGGCGTCGGGGGCTTCCGCGACATCGGGGCGCACGGGGCGATCGGCGATCGCATCTACATTTCCGACCGCGCCGCGTTGCGCCTCGAGGCGGGCGCCTACTTCGCGCCCAACAGTCAGTCTCCCACCGGCAACAAGTTGGCCGCTCAGCTTGTCGGGTCAGCGGGCCTGTCGTTCTTCCTCGGGCCAAGCCATCGCGAATCCCCGTATCCCGAGATTCCCAAGGAGAAGCGCGACTCGATCGTCAAGGCGGGCGGGAAGGTCGCCGAAGGGCAGCCCCGGGGCGGTCCCACGTACGAGCAACGGTCGAGCGATTGGCAGCACAAGTGGTACTGGGGCGGCGAAGCCGGCATCCTGGTGTTCCGCACCAACTTCGACAGCTACTCCTTCGAGCCAACGTTCGGCGGCCATTGGCTGATCACGGGGAAGCGGACGGCGTTATACGCGTCGTTCGAGCAGTCGTTCTTCATATCCCCCCGCCACGTGACGATCATCGAGCCCGATGGAACGGTCAACCCGGGGAACGTCCAGTTCAACAACCTGCGCCGGCTCATGGTGGGCGCGCTCGCCTTCCCGGCACAGCTCCGGGTGGAGCCGTTTGCGGGCGGTGGGTTCGCCATCATGGAAGCCCTGAACGTCCAAGTGAGCTGCTCGAGCTGCACGTCGGCGGGGTTCGCCCAGCTCCAGGACGAAGCCGACGCGGCGGCGACCAAGGCGTTCTTCTGGTGGATGGGCGGCATCGATATCAAGCAAGGTCGTCTGGCGCTGTACGGCCACTACATCCTGACATCGGCGGCGGCCAACTTCCTGATCCAAGGCACCACGCACACGTTCCAGGGCGGCGTCCGCTATTCCTTCGGCACCTCTAAGGAGGGCGTCACGGACCGACAGTAAGCACCCGCAGGAAGTTCTCGCCCAGGATCTTGCGGACGTCCGAATCCGAGTAGCCGCGGGCCCCGAGGGCCCGGACGAGCTCGGGCAGCGATGTCGCGTCTTTCATAGGCCGGGGCAGCACGCTGATCCCGTCGAAATCGCTGCCGAGCCCGACGTGGTCGATCCCCATCACCTGCACGGCGTGATCGATGTGGTCCAGAAGGCGGTCGATCGTGGGGACGTCGAGGCTCTCGGCGTGCTGGCCGACGAATTTGTCGACTTCGAAGGCCGATTCACCAGGTCGGCCGCGGTGTCGCGCCCGGATCGAGTCGGTCTGCGGCTTCAGCCGGCGACGCAGCTCTTCGTACTGGTCCCGGAAGTGCTCGTCCAGGAACACGGGATAAAAGTTGATTCCCACCACGCCGCCGTTCCGAGCGATGGCCCGGAGCTCGTCGTCGCTCAAGTTACGCGGATGGTGCGCCAGGGCCCGGCAGGACGAGTGCGACGCGATCACCGGGCGCGTGCTGGTGGCCACCACATCCCAGAACGTCGCGTCCGACACATGTGAGACGTCGACCAGCATACCCAGCCGGTTCATCCGCGCCACCACCTGGCGTCCGAACGAGCTGAGCCCGCCATGCCGCTTGGGATCGGTCGATGAGCCAGCCCAGTCGTTCCCGTTGTTCCAGGTCAGCGTCATGTAGCGCACCCCGAGCCGATACAGCGAATCGAGGTTCTCGAGCGAGTGCTCGATCGCATGCCCACCCTCGACCCCCATGAGCGCCGCGATGTGGCCCCGCGCCGCGGCAGTGCGGACCTCATCCGCCGTGGTGGCCAGCTCCACGTCGCCGTTGCTGTCCGCGAGCTGGCGCACGGCCCCGATCAGGTCCAGGGCGCGCCGAAAGGCGGTGCCCCGGCCGTAGCGGGCGTCCACCCAGATCGAGAAGAACGCGGCCGTGAGCCCCCCCTCGCGCATGCGCGGCACATCGATGTGCCCGTCGGGGAGCCGGCCGGTGATGTCGGCCTTCATGTCGAGCATGCGCTGCGGCGTGTCGATGTGGCCGTCCACGATGATGGGCTGTTGGAGCATGAGCAACAGCCCTAGCGGGAGACCCATGGTGAGTCCTCGATCAGGAACCGCAGCGGCCAGTCGGCGGCGCGGGTGATGCCGATACGCGGTGTCACACTGATGGCGTGATGCTGTCGTGACTCGTTTCGGACGATGCGCAGCTTGCCCCGGGTGAGCGGAAGCCCGTCGTGCCGACCGGTCACGCCCAGCGCCTGGCACAGCTTGGCGGGACCCGAGCACAGCTCGCGGTCAGGGATCCCCCTGCCTCCCCGGCGCCGCCGCATCGTCGCCAGTCCTTCGAGGGGCTCGAGGGCGCGGATGAGCACGGCAGCGGGGAGCCCCGCGCGCTCGGTCACGGCGTTCAAACACCAGTGCATCCCATAGGTGAAGTAGACGTAGGCCGTGCCCGGACGCTCGAACAGGCTGGCGTTGCGGCGCGTGCGGCGTGCGCCATAGCCGTGCGAGGCGGGGTCATGGGTGCCGAGGTAGGCCTCGGTCTCGACGATACGGCCGGCGGTCCGGCGGCCGCCGAGCTCGCTCAGGAGAACATGGCCCAAAAGCCCACGCGCGACCTGAGGAGTAGGTCGCGCGTAGAACGACGCCGACAGCGCCGCGCGTCTCACGTCCCGCCGGTGAGCCCGCGCTTCACCTTCGACCAGAAGGACTCTCCAGCGTCGCCCGTATCGACATCGGGCTCGCGCGCCGGCGGCCTGGGCGCGGGAGGCTGCGGCGGCTCGGGCTCGGCCCTGGCCGTGCGCGACTCCGGAGCTTCTCGTGACTCGATGCGATCCCTCGCCACGCGATCCCCGCGCTCGCCCCCCCCCCGGCCCTCCCCGCCCGCGCCGCGCCCCCGGCCGCCGCGTCCGCGACCACCGCGCCGGCCCCGACCACCGCGCTCTCCCCGCTCTCCCCGCTCTGGCCGCTCGGCCGGGTCGGCGCGCTCGTCGCGACCAGTCGCCCGGCTCCCACCGCGGCCACCGCGGCCGCGTGCACCGCGCTCCCGTCGCTCGTCGCCGCCTGTCGGCGCACGGGGGGAAGCGCTGTCACTGCCGAGCGGCTCCGGCGGGGCCGGAGCAGCCTTGGGCGGCAGCAGCTCGATCCGAGGCTTGAAGTTCGGGTCCATTTCCACGACGCCGATCTTCGGGATCTCCGGGGGCGCCACGCGTGGCCCACGGGAACCGCGGCGAAACCGCGCGCTGCGGGAGGGAATACCGGCGGCGGGCGGGTTCGCCGGCCGCATCGATGGCGGCGCCGAGGACTCGGGCATCGGCGGATCGAGCGCCTCGTCGGCATCGGTGACGGCGGCGGGCTCGACCTGCGACGGCTCGGAAGCGGGCGTGGCATCGCGCAGCTTCACGGTATAGGCGCCGTCGTCCTCCTTGGCGAGGTCGATCAGCTCCCGGTCGTGTGCCTGGCGCAGCAGCTTTTGCACCTGGGCCGGCTCGACCGGCTCCTCGTCGCCCTTGATCTCGGCCATGGCCGCGCCGAGCTCCTGCGCGCTCACCGGGCGGGACTCTCCCCCCAACCGGCCGATCGCCTGCTTGATGAGGCCAAACGCACCATCGAGCGAGAAGGCGCTGCGGCGTCCCGGTGCAGTCACCCCGGGCGGGGGCGACAGCTCCTCCGGAACCCGCTCCTCGCGGGCTTCGCGCCCTTCCTGGGCCCCGCCCCGACCCCGGCGGCCGCGGCCGCGACCTTCGCCGCGCTCGCGCTCCCGGGGCCGCTCGAACGCGGCGGCCCCTCCCCCCTGCGGCTGCGCCGCGGCCCCAGGCACGCCCGGGCCCAGCGCGATCTCGTACTGGCCGTTGTCGAGCTTGGTGAGGGCGATGAGGCCCTTGTGCGCCGCTTCGACCACGAACTTCGAGAAGCGTGAGAACCCCAGGTCCTTCTCGTTGAACGCGGGGTCGATCTCCTGCATGACCTGCTTCAGGCGGTCGGACCGCATCACGTCGCTGTGCGCGGTCATCTGCTTCACGGCCTCGATCACCAGCTCCCAGGGATCGTGCCGCTCGTGGGTGATGTCACTCTCCTTCGTGAGACCGGCCAGCTCGTTGTAGGAGTAATACTCGTCGCAGTTTTGGATCAGCAGGTCGCTCGACGACTCGCGGATCCCCACGCCGATGACGTACTTGCCGTACTCCTTGAGCTTCAGCACGAGGGAGGAAAAATCCGAATCTCCCGACAGCAGGATGAACGTGCCGATCTCGGGCCGCGTGAAGACGAGCTCGAGGGCGTCGACCGCGAGACGGATGTCCGTCGCATTCTTCTTGTTCGACCCGTACGCCGGCGCCCAGATCATGTCGATCGAGGACTCGGCGAGTGGGACGATGTATTGAGGGTAGCGGCGCCAATCGGCGTAGGCGCGCTGTACGGCCACCTTCCCCTTGATGATGTCCGACTGCAGCAGGCGCCGCAGCTCGGACTGGAGATCCGAGCGGATCCCCATCGTCACATTGTCGAAGTCGATCATCAGCGCCGCGTTGGGCGCGTGGGCGGGGGGCTCGTGGTGAACCGGTCGTGGTAAATGGGCTTGTGGCGGTTGCGTCATGTGGTTGCGCTCAGTTCCAGGCCGACGACCTGCGCGAGCTCCCGTCGCTTCACCTTTCCGCTTCCGGTCAGCGGGAACGTGTCGAAGAAGCGCACCAGGTCGGGCACTTTGTGGTCGGCGACGGCCTCACGGCAGAAGTCCTTGAGCTCGTCGCCCGTCACGATGGACCCCTCCGTGGGCACGACGCACGCGCAGATCAGCTCCCCGAGTGTTTCGTTGGGGATGCCGACGACGCACGCGTCGCCCACGGCAGGGTGCGTGCGGAGGAGGTCCTCCAGCTCGCGTGGATAGATCTTGTAGCCGCCGCGGATGATCACCTCGGCGCGGCGACCCACGATCCTGACGTAGCCGTCTTCGTCCAGGATCGCGAGGTCGCCCGTCATCAAGAATCCCTCGGCGGTGAGCGACCGCGACGTCTCGCCGGGCATCCGGTAATAGCCCAACATCACGTTCGGTCCTTTCACCACCAGCTCGCCTACCGCTTCGGGCCCGTGCAGGCCGCCGCTCTTCAAATCGACGACCTTTACCGTTACGCCGGCGATGGGCCGGCCGACCGTCTGCGTGCGCCGCTCGGGCGAATCCTCGAAGCGGGTGACGGTCACCGTGGGCCCCGTTTCCGTGAGCCCGTAGGCGATCTGGACGTCGCACCACTGCCGGATCCGGCGGGCCAGATCGGGGGAGACCGGACTCCCCGCCACGAGCCCCGAGCGGCAGGTGGTCGGCAGGGACTCCTCAAACGAGGGATCGCGCATGAGGAGCTCGAACATCGTGGGGACGCCGTGCACGACCGTCACACGCTCGCGCCGGATCAGCTCCAGCGCCCCGGCGGCGTCGAACTGCTCTTGCAGCACCAGCGTCGCCCCGGCGGTGATCGTCACGGCCACGACATGCATCCCGAAAATGGTGAACACGGGGACCGCGCCGAGCACCCGGTCTTCGCCGGTAGTTCCTAGTGCCTGGCCCGAGGCACGCGCCGTCACGGTGATGTTGGCGTGCGACAGCATCACGCCCTTGGGCTTCCCCATGGTCCCCGACGTGTACAGAATGGCGAGCGGCTGGGTGGCCGGATCACCCGGCGCGATCGCCCCCGGCGCGGCCGGACGCTTCGACACCAGATCCGCGTAGCGATACACGCGGTCGTCGAGCCAGCGATCGGTCCCACCCACGAGAATCAGCGCGCGCAAGTCCGGCAAGTCGGGCAGGATGTCATCGTACAGCTCGACGAAATCCGACGCGTCGTACGTTTCGGCCACGACGGCCGCCCGCACTTCGGCATGCCGCAGCTGGTACTTGAGCTCGTGCGCGGTGAGTGAGGGGTCGAGGGGCACCAGCACGACGCCGCGATACGCCGCAGCGAGCAGGGTGACGACCCATTCCGGCCAGTTCGGCAGGTCCACCGCCAGCCGATCCCCCGGCTGGACGCCGAGGCCAGCCAGCGCCTCGGCCAGTGCGACCGCTTCCCGTTCGACCTGTGCGTAGGTCATCCGGCGCGACCCGAACACTAAAAACTCCCGCTCAGGATGCTCTCGCGCCGCTTGCGCGAAGAGCACGGCCAGATGATCTGTCGCCACGTCTACCACGTCCCTCACAACGTTCGGAGTCTTTGAAAATAAACAACTTGCGCTGAAAGAGATAGGCCGGCCGTGCGGCTGTCCGAGCCCGGGCCGGGGACGTAACGTTTTGCCGTTCAAGGGCATTCGAGATCAGAGCGATGAGCGCGGCGGCCACCAGTGGGGGGTCCGAGGCACAGATCGACGCGGCCCGAACGGGTGATCCGGAGGCCTTGGCTTCGCTGTATCGCACCCACGGAGCGGTCCTGTACCGCCTCGCCTATCGGCTGACCGGAACGCCCCAAGATGCCGAGGACGTGGTGCACGACGTGTTCGTGGGTCTGCCGGAGGCGCTGGGGCGCTACGAGGAGCGGGGCAGCTTCGCCAGCTGGCTGAAGCGGGTGACGGCTCGAGTGGCGCTCATGCGACTACGCGCCCGCACCCGTCGGCGGGAGGTGGGGATCGAGGCCACATTGCCGACGGCCGCTCCGCCGCTCGACTCCGCAAGCGTGGCTCTGCGGGCAGCAGTGGACGCTCTCCCGGATCCGCTCCGCGCGGTGCTCGTGCTCAAGGAGATCGAAGGCTATTCGCACGCTGAAGTCGGCGAACTCTTGGGCATCAGCGCGGGTGCGTCGCGCGTGCGGCTGAACCGGGCCATGAGACGGCTGCGCAAGACATTGGAGGACGGGCGATGAACTGGGAAGACGAGCTTCGCAAGCTGTCCGCGCCGGACCCGCCCGGCGAGCTACTGGCGCGCATCCTCGCGAGTAGGGCGGCAGGAGTCCGCGTGGTGCTGCCCGTTGCCGCGCGCAACGTTGGGTCACGCCGCGCGCTACGCTACGCGGCAATCGCAGCCATACTCGCCGGTGTTGCTTGGCTGGGCTGGGACGTTCTCACGGCGCGCCCAGGCGTTGAGAGCGAGCTACCGCCGGTCTGGATGATCGGTGGCATGCCGTTCAGTCCGTCGACGGCGTTCGGTCAAGACCGAATCCCTCCGACCAGGTCGCCGCGCTATCCGCTGATCGCACGCATCCAGCCGACTCGGGTCCGCGCCGGCCGCTGGACCTACGAGGGAAGCACAATCGGAGACGGTGTGTTCACGACATCACACGGGCAGCCGCGCACGATCGTAATCGCTGCCGGCGACTTCGAAGGAAAACCTGTCTGGGTTGCGTCCAGCTCGATGGAGATGTTGGACACGGTGCTCGTCGATCGGGCCACACTGCGTCCGCTGCGCAACGTCCGCCCGATGCGGCACGCCCGCTTGGTTCAGCAATTCTCGCATGACAGCATCGATGAGCTGCTTTATCTCGGACCACCGCCCAAAGAACGGGAGCGAACACTCCGCGGCGCGGCTGTCCTGCCAGATTTGGGCCTGGGCCCGATGCTCGTGTCCTGGTCACCGCACTCTCTGGAGATGCTTGTACAGGCCCTGCCGTTGACCCGGGGCTGGCGCGGCAGTGTCTACAGTGCGAACTGGGTCACGATGGCTACGAGGTTCCCCACGTTCACGGCGTTAGACCTCCGAGTCACGGGAACCGAGCGCGTTACAGTGCCGTCGGGGACGTTCGATTGCTGGAGACTGGAGGAGAGAGAAGGCGACGATAAGTCGGTGCTCTGGGTCAGTAAGGATCAAGGCTGGTTGGTAATGACACGGCACACTTCCTCCGACGGATCCCGAAAGTGGCGGACTGAGTGGATCAGCGAGACGCGGCTCGTGGCGGTCGATACACTCCCTACTCCCCCAACACCTTGATGATCACCCGCTTTTTGCGCTGGCCGTCCCACTCCCCGTAGAACACCCGCTGCCACGGGCCTAGGTCAAGCTTGCCGGCGGTGATCGGGACGATCACCTCGTGCCCGATCGTGAGGCTCCGCAGGTGGGCGGCCGCGTTGTCCTCCCCCGTTTCATTGTGTCGG
>QHUK01000066.1 GCA_003222085.1 Gemmatimonadota bacterium | reverse complement strand
TCGACCGCGCCTACATCATGTTCGAAGGCAAGGTGCAGGTGGCGGGCACGGTGCGCGAGCTGGTGTTCGACGACCGGGTCGCGAACCTGTATCTCGGGCCCACCCTCACCGCGCGGCTGCGCGCGCGTCTGACCCAGGCGGCATGAAGACCGGCCTGCAGCAGCACGCGTCGCTGTCGCAGCAGCTGCGGATCAATCCGCGCCTGTATCAGGCGATGGATCTGCTGTACATGCCGCTGCTCGACCTGCAGCAGCACTTGAAGCAGGAGCTGCTCGGTAATCCGTTCCTCGAGCTGGTCGAGCCGGAGGAGGAGACCGAAGTCCCGTTGGCCGAGGAGGCCAAGGAGGACAAGAAGGAAGCCGAGAAGAACGACGAGCCCAATTGGGAGGAAATCCTGCTCGACGACGGCGGCGATCAGGGCGCCCCGCCGCGGGATCTGAGCGAAGCCCGCGAGTACGTCGAGCCGGTGCCGGTCGAGACGAAGGATCTGGCCGACCACCTGCGCGAACAGATGCGGCTGCTCGACCTGACGCCGCGCCAGCAGCTCCTGGCCGAAGAGTTCATCGGAAACATCGCGGAAGACGGCTACCTCGGCGCCACCCTCGAAGAGATCGTCAACGGCGTGAATCAGGTGCTCCAGGCCCACGCGGACGAGGCGGAGCACGACGTGGCCCCCCAGCTGTACACGCTGGCCGAGGCCGAGGAGATGCTCCGCATCATCCAGAAGCTCGATCCGCCGGGCGTCGGCGCCCGGGACCTGCGCGAGTGCCTGCTGCTGCAGCTCGAGTCCCGGGGTGAAACCGACACGCTCGCCTACCGGCTCGTCCGGGACGCGTTCGAGGATCTCAAGGCACATCGCTGGAGCGATCTCGGAAAGCGGTTCGGTCTGGACGCGGCCGAAGTGCAGAAGGTCGCCGACGAGCTCGCCAAGCTCGATCCCAAGCCCGGCCTGCAGCACTCCTCGGCCAACGAGGCGTACATCATCCCCGACCTGGTGGTGGAAAAGATCGACGGCCAATACAAGGTGTTCTTGAACGACTCCGGGCTGCCGCGGCTGCGGATCTCGAAGACCTACCAGGACATTGCGCGCGACAAGAAGAAATTCCAGGGCGAGAACAAGGACTTCATCAACCAGCGCATGAACAGCGCGCACTGGATGATCCAGGCCATCGAGCAGCGCCGCCAGACGATGCTCAAGGTCATGAACTTCATCGTGGATCGGCAGCGTGAGTTCTTCGAGAAGGGCGTCGAGTTCCTGAAGCCGCTCACCCTGCGGGAAGTCGCCGACGTCATCAACATGCACGAGAGCACCGTGAGTCGCGTGACGAACGAGAAGTACGTCCAGACCCCCCGGGGCCTCCTCCCGCTCAAGTTCTTCTTCTCGAGCGGCCTCTCGACCACCACCGGGGAGGACGCCAGCGCTCGCGCCATTCGCGCCCAAATCCAGAAGATGGTGGCCGACGAGGACCCGAAGAACCCGCTCACCGATCAGCAAATCGTGGAGATGTTCGCGCAGAAGGGCGTCAAGATCGCGCGCCGGACCGTCGCGAAGTACCGCGACCAGCTGAGCATCCTCCCGGCCCGCATGCGCAAGCGGCTGTGAGCCTCGCCACCAGCGCGGCCCTCCCGGACGTGAGCGTCCTGGTCCCGGCAAAGGACGAGGCCGATAACCTTCCGGAATTCGTGCGCCAGGCCCGGGAGGCGCTGCTGCCGCTGCCCTATCCGTGCGAGATCGTCGTGATCGACGACGGCAGCCGTGACGGCACTGCGGACGTGTTGCGCGACCTCGCGGCCAAGCACCCCTTTCTGCGGGTGGTGACGCACCGCAGCCAGCACGGCATCGCCGACGCGCTCGCGTCGGGCGCCGACGCCGCCCGCGGCCGCGTCCTCGTGTTCTATCCCGCCGACCTGCAGTATCGCCCGAGCGACATTCCCAGCCTCGTGCAGCCGATTCTCGATGACGCGGCCGACGTGGTCGCCGGCACGAAGCAGGGCCACTACGAAAAACGCTTCGTCTCGTGGGTGTACAACGGGCTGTGTCGTTGGCTGTTCGGTGTTCGCGTCACGGATCTGAACTCGGTGAAGGCGTACCGCCGCGAGGTGATGGACGGCGTGACGCGGCGGCCGGATTGGCATCGCTTCATGGTGGTCATCGCCGCGGCGGAAGGCTTCCGGGTCGCCCAGCGTCCAGTCCCGCTCCAGCCGCGGCGGGCAGGGAAGTCGAAGTTCGGGATCGGCCGCATTCCCGTGGGCGTATTGGACCTCGTCTCCGTCTGGTTCCAGCTGCGGTTCGGTCGCAAGCCGATGCTGTTCTTCGGGGTCCCGGGGGCGTTGCTGATCTTCCTGGGTCTTCTGGTCGGCGTATACGCGCTGATCGAGCGCTACGCGCTGCAGCAGGGTAACCGGGCGTTCCTGTACCTGGTGCTGCTGCTCGTGCTCGCGGGGTTGATCCTGTTCGGCTTCGGGTTCCTGGGAGAGATGGTGGCGGGGATGCGGGAAGAGGTGCGGGGGCTGCAGCGCGAGATGGACCAGGCGAGGGCCCGCGACTCGGGAGACGGCACAGGGCGAGTGTAGCAAAACGCTTGTAGTGGACGCGCCACAGGGCCGCTCCGACTGATGCGTTCGAGCCGCACAACCGTAGAGGCGCCCAGGCAGGGCCCGTGGGGTGCGAGACTTGCTGCAGTGACGCATCACCGAGCGGGGGAGCCCAGGAGCATCTTTTGTAGAGCGTCGCGCACTATGACGCCTGGTGCGACGTCGCTTGCCGATCGCCCGGGGCCAGGTGCACCTTCCCTCCTTCGACCCTAACGTCGGTGTTTCCCAGATTCAGGCGAGGCACCTAATGGCCACTGAAGCGAGGAGAGCGCACATGGCGCGCTCCGCAACCCTTCCCATCCTGGCGCTCTCGGGGCTCGTGATCGGATGCGGCGACGTCAGCGCACCCGACCACCTAACCGCCGCAGGAGCGGGCCAGAACGTGAATTCGTGCACGCCTCCAGCTACTGTGTCACCGCCGACGGGCGCGACGCACCCGATCCTGGGCGCAACGCCAGTCTCGCTCGGTGGCACTCCCTTCGCCGTGGCGATTTCACCGACGGGGGTCACCTACGTGACTCAGCTGTCTGCGGCGACGGCATCCAGGACCAACCTCCCCTCCACCACCTTCTCGGCTCCTTTCCCGGTCGGCCCAATCCCGTCTCAAGTGCGCATGAGCCCCGACGGGAAGACGGCCTACGTCGGGGATCAAGACGCGCGCACGATTACGTATGTCGACGTGGCCACGAACCAGGCCTTCGCTACGGCGACCGTGCCCGCAGGGAGCATCCTGACAGTCGGCGTCTCCCCAGATGGCAAACGGCTGTACGCGCCAACTGACTTCCACGGCGTCTACATCATCAACGCGACAACCCGGGAGGTCGAAGACTCCATTCCCGTTACCACCACCGGCACGATCCTGGTGGGCATCGCCTTCCATCCTGCGTCGCCGTGCGTCTACATCTCCTCACGGGACCAGGGGACGATCACCACCGTCGACCTGCGGAGCAAGCAGGTCGTGCAGACGTTCGCGGTCTCCGGCGCCAACATCCAGAACGTCGCCGTGTCTCCCGACGGCGCGACACTGTTCGCAACCGACATCCAGAACAGCAAGCTGCTGGTCTGGGACCTGACGACCGGAAGCCCCCAGGCGCTCCAGTATCCCGTTGGCTCGCCCGTCAGTCGGAACGCGTTCGATGTGGCCGTCACACCCGATAACACACAGGTGTACGTCAGTGCGCTTGCCGACGGCGCGGTCTACGTGTTCGATCGCTCGTCGCGTGCGCTGATCGGCACCATTTCGACGGGCGGCAGCCCGCGCTACATCGGCTTCAGCCGTTCGGGTGACCGCGCCGTGATTCCCAACGAGGCAGGCTGGGTGAGCTTCAGCAACGTACCAGATGTGTGCGCGGCTCCACCTGCGGGCACGTCGCCGTCGGGCACCACTCATCCCACCGGCACCAGCAATCAGGTCACGCCGCTCAACGGGACGCCCTTCGCCGTCGCGATCTCACCGGCCGGCGTCACGTACGTGACCCAGCTGCTCGCCGCTTCGGCCGCTCGAGCCGACCTGCCGTCAACCTCATTCTCCACATCGTTTGCGGTCGGTCCCATCCCCTCTCAGGTGCGTATGAGCCCCGATGGTGGGACCGCGTACATCAATGACCAAGACGCGCACACCATTACCTACGTCGATGTCGCGACGAACCAGGCCGTCGGCACGGCAGCCGTGCCGGCGGGGAGCATTCTCACCATCGGCCTGTCCCCCGATGGGAAGCGCCTCTTCGCATTGACGGACTTCAACGGTGTATATGTCATCAACACGGCCACTCGCGGAGTCGTCGATTCGATCGCGGGCCTCGGTACAATCCTGACGGGGGTGGCGTTCCATCCGACTGCACCCTGCATGTACGTCTCCTCTCGGGACCAGGGCATGGTCGCAACCGTGAACCTACGGACGGACGCGGTGGTCAGGAGTCAGACTGTCGCCGGCAGCAATATCCAGGAGTTGGCGGTCTCCCGCGACGGCAAGCTCCTCTTCGCCACGGACATCGGCAATAGCAGGCTGCTCGTTCGCGATCTCACCGCCGATGGCTCGCCGTATACGGCGAACGCGGTCGGCACGCCGCAATCCCGCAACGCGTTCGATGTCGCCGTGACGCCAGACAACGCGCAAGTGTACGTCAGCACGCTCGCCGACGGCAAACTCTACGTGTTTGACCTCAGCACGCGTGCGCTCATCGGGCAGGTGGCAACTGGCGGCAGCCCGCGTTTCATCTGGTTCGACGCGACGGGCATGACAGCGGTGATCCCGAACGAAACTGGCTGGGTAAACTTCGTGCGCTGAACGCTGGGCAAGCGACCACCCCGGGGGACTCGGCGAGGCCCCTGGGTGGCCTGACGTTTGGGCCCCCTTGCGGCACGTTCGCGCCGGTACCACGAGTATCCGATCGGCACACCGGTTTCGCGGAATGCATTCGATTCGAACGGGCGGGAGCGCTCGATGCATCGGGTTCGACGGACCCGGTGACACTGCCGTCATCCCGAACGAGGGAGGGTGGGCGACCTTCGTCAACTAGCCTGCGGGCGACGCGGTGTGCCTCAGGCGTCCCGCGCGAGCCGCACACCGTAGCGGCCCAGATAGAGCGCCAGCTCCTCCGTCAGGGGCGAACCGTCCCGACTTCGCGTCCGGCCACCGAGATCAAGCCAATACACGCCCCGTTTACGAAAGCCCGCGAGCATCTCGAACGGCAGGGCGATCTCCGCAAGCACGGTATCCCCGCGATCGGGAGACACGGGCGCGCTGCCGCGCAGCCACAGCAGACGCCACGACTTGCGCCCGAACCGGTACGCTCGGAACGGCGGCTGCTCGTCCAGCGTCACACCGTTGTGGCGCACGTAACGATCGAACTCGCTCATGATGGTCTCGACCAACGCCGCCTGCTCCCGTTCGCTCAGCCGCGTGGGAAAGTCCGGCGCGGAGCGGATCACCTTGGCCGGAGAGCCCACGGCGAGGCTGTTCGCCGGGATCGATCCCGATACGAGCGAGTTCGCGCCGATCACCGTCCCGTCGCCGATCGTGCTACCGGGCATCACGAAGACACGCCAGGGCAGCCACACGCTCTTGCCAAGGGTCACGGCCTGATACGTCACCGGATAGCCGTCCAGCGCGCTGAGCCACACGCCGTGCGTGAAGATCAGGCAGTGGCCGCCGATGCCCGTGTCGTCGCCGATGACCACGGGCTTGGTCGGATTGATGGACGTGAGCTGTAGGATGATCGTCCGGCTGCCCAGCGCGAATCGCGACTCGGGCAACTGGGGCCCGCCGACGTACACCTGTTCGCGGATCTTCGCGTCCTCGCCCATCTCGATCGTCTCGCAGGACAGGTAGCTCATGGTCCCGACACTCGAGTAGCGGCCGATCCGGATGGTCTTCCCCTGCACGATGGCGAGGAATCCGATCTCCACGTGGTCCCCGATCTCCACGGACTTCCCCACGACGATGCCACCGAAACCGAAACGGACGCCGCGACCGATGCGGTACCCGAGGAGCAGTCGGTACGCGACAATCTTTAGAGGACTCGGCAGCCAGCCGAAGAGTGCGAGGTGGCGCCACGGAATGCGGTCTTTCGAGATGAGCGGCTGAGCCATCGCGGAAACGCTCCGGTGGGCGTGGGGTCCGGCGTAAGATAAAGGCCGCGCGAAGCGGCGTCTATTATATTGCGGGCACTCGTGATTCGACTGCCTCCACAGGAAAGCCTCACCGATATCGAGCGCTATGCGCTCGGCCTGCTCATCGATCTCGCCCGCATTCCGCCGGTCGAGGATCCGTCTGTCGACGTGGTGCGCCTGCTCGTGGTCGAGCGGGATGGAGCCGCTCCAGACCTCCGAACGTGCGTCGCCAGAGACTGGTACCTGGAGCGGGGCGACGGCACCGTGTCACTCCCACGCCCGGTGTTGCGCCGTATCGGCGAGGTGGCGACGGCGCGGACGGAGTGGCGTAGCACTTCGCGCGATCGCTACGACCGAGTTCCGGCGCGCGAGAACGAGCTGGTCCAGGCCGGGCTCGCCTCCGATCCGGTCATCTCGCGGGCCGCTGTTGCGCTGCGCACGGCTGTGATCGCGACGGCCGGGCGGCGGCCGCTCGCGTTCGTCGCGCCTTGGCCGGACGGCAGGCGATGGGCGGCCGCGTTCACCCACGATCTCGACGTCGTGGCCTACTGGCCCCTGTTCACACTGCTACGCATCGCAGAGCTCACCCGCAAGGGCGAGCTGCGACGGATCGGGCGCGTTGCTCTGGCCGCCGTCTCGGCCATCGGGCGCGATCCGGTCGCACGGGCAGTGCGGGGGGTGCTCGACGACGAGTGCGCCCACGGCATCGTTTCCACCTGGTTCGTCCTCTGCGGCACGCCATCGTTCGCTACCATGCGCGCGGGAGACCTCACGTACCGATCCGAGGGTCGAGCGGCGCAAGCGATTCTCGACACACTGACCGAGCGGGGCTCCGAGATCGGCCTCCATGGAAGCTTCGCGACCGCGGATCGGGACGAGCTCTTCCGAGAGCAGCGAGGGCGACTCGAACGACTGGTCGGCCCCCCGGTGCGGGGCGTGCGGCAGCATTTCCTCCGCCTGCGTGCCGGCGCCACCCCCCGAGGCATGGCCGCCGCGGGCTTCCGCTACGACTCGACGTGCGGATTCTTCGATCGCAACGGCTTCCGCGTGGGAATCGCCGACGTCGTGCCGCTGTGGGACCCGTCTGCCCAGCGGTCCCTCGGGCTCGACGAGGCCCCCTTTTGCTGGATGGATCGCACGTTGAGCAAGTACGGGGGTGTCGAAGATCCAGCTACCTGGGTCGCCGACGGCGCGGCGCTCGCGGAAACGTGCCGCCAGGTGGAGGGACTGTGGGTGGGTGTGTGGCACCCGAACCTGAGCCCGCCGCTCGGGTACCCGGACGCGCCTGATGCCTTTCGCTCGCTTCTGAGTCGGATCGCGGCGCAGGGGCCGTTTCTCGGTCCGTTGCGCACCATGGTCGAGTGGCGCGCCGCGCGCCGGAGCCTGCGCGTCCGGCACCTCTTACCCGATGGACGGTTCGACGCTGAGGCGGTAGTCTCCCCCCCCGCCCCGCAGTCACTCACCCTGGAGGACCCCAGCCACCGAGTGCTCGCGACCCTCAACCGCTGACCGCGGCGTCCGCGCCGCTGCTGACCGGCCTTCGTCTGCGCGCGGCTTCGAGCGCCGCCGCGTAGCACGCCTCCCATTCCTCGAGGATAGCTGGCCAGCTGAAATGCTCCTGAACATATCGACGCCCTGCGTCGGCGAGCCGCTCGGCGAGCGGCGCGTCCGTCGCGAGCCGCTCCAACGCGGCGGCGAGCGCCACCGGGTCGGCGGGGGGCACGAGGAGGCCGGTCTCCCCATCCGCCACGATGTCCGTGATACCACCGACGTTGCTCGCGACCACAGGAAGGTGATAGCTCATCGCTTCGAGGAGGACGACGCCAAGCCCTTCGGTATCACCGCGTGCGTCTACGATGGAAGGCAGGACGAGCACGTTCGCGCGGGCGAAGGCCCGGTGGAGCTCCGGTTCGGGGACGCGGCCTGGCATCTCGACGCGATCCTCCAGGCCGAGGCTCTTCACCTGCTCCCGCAATCGAGACCCCTCGGCTCCCTCTCCCTTGCCGAGGATCAATAGCCGCATCGGTATCCGAGGCGAGAGGCGGTGGACGGCGTCGACCAGGTAGCGCACACCCTTGCGCTCGATCAGGTTGCCCACGAACAGCACGACGAACGGATCGTCGGCCGCCCGGTCAGGTCGCGGAGGAATGTCGGCTGGCGCCGTCGCGAATCCGACGGCGTAGGGGATGACGGGCACCGGCCGATGCACGAGCTCGGCGATTTCCCCGGCCGTGGCCGAGGAGATCGCCACGACCTGATCGGAAGTCCTGACGGCCCACCGCAGGAACGCCTTGAGCCAGGGCAGCCGACTCTTCACCCACCGCAGCTCGACGCCGTACCAGAGCGTGACCATCGCCGCCCCGCACGCCTTCCGCGCCACCCATCCGAACAGCGCGTGCGGCACAGGCCAATGGACGTGGACGATATCGTACGACCGCCGCCGGCACAGCCGCCAGATCGCCAGCATGCCGCCGAGCGCGTAGAACAGCGGCATGATCTTGTAGCGCAGCGAGCGCCGGACGCGGTCCGGTGTGCCTTGATCGTGGGTCAGGTCCTCCCACCGAGCCGGGAAATAGCGGAAGCGATGGAGCGGTAGGCCGTGGACCTCGCGATTTCCACCGCCACGGTAAGCGGGCGCAAACACTTCCACCTCGTGTCCCGCCGCTTGAAACCGCTTGAGCAGCTCCACGAGCCAAGGTGCGATGATGTCGTTCGGGAAGCGCGGAAACGCCGTGACGACGTGAAGGATGCGCATTCAGCCCGTACTATAGCCGCCAGGTGAACCGCGGCAAACCCCCTTGGCGCCGCGGCCTTTCCGCGGGTTTCCGCCGGTCGTATCTTTCGGGCTACTGCCGTATTCGGGACGCCACACACCACTCGTTCACGCTGAGGCAGCCACCGACCGATGAGCCCCAGGATCGCGCCTTCCTCCCCGGAGCTCGCCCAGTTCTATAGTGCACGCCACCACTGGCGCAACGCCGGTGAGGAGCGCATGCGCTATCGCAAGGCCACGAAGCTCGCACGCGTGCGTCCGGGGAGCGCCGTGCTCGACATCGGTTCTCGCGACGGCGACCTGCGACATTACCTGCCTCCGGACATCAAGTACCAGGGCCTCGATATCGCCCCCGAGTTCGCCGGCCCGGACATCCTGATCCACGACATCACGTCCGGGCTCCCGTTCCCCGACGCGTCGTTCGACTACGTGTTCATGATCGAGGTACTCGAGCACACGCCCACCGCCTACAACACGGCCGGAGAGATCTACCGCGTGCTTCGTCCGGGCGGCCTGTGGATCGTGTCGGTCCCCAACCCCTACCACGTGAAGGAGATCATCTGGAACCTCTTCCACGTGCCCGACAAGTGGGGACACGTCTACAGCTGGACACGTCAGACGATCTCACGTCTCGGAGAGATGAACGGCTTCCGGCTCGACGATTGGGGCGGCAGCTACTTCTACCCGCCCATTCCTGCGCCGTGGCTCCTCGCGCGCTCCGTCGTTTACAAGTTCGTCAAGACCTGAGCATCGCGCTGATCCTTCCATCCACGGCGAGTCCCTCCCCCCGGCGCTGGCTCTGGGCCGTGCAGGGTCTCGTCACGCTGGCCGTCCTGGCCTTCGTCGGCCGCTCGATCACGCGCAACTGGTCGGAGTTTCGCTCGCTCCACGTCACGCTCACGATCGTGCCGGGGTGGATCGTCGCCGCGGCACTCGTGGTCCTGGTCACCTACGTCATGCAGATCGAGTCCTGGCGCCGCATCCTCGCAGGTTGGCGCCAACGGCTCCCCTTCACGTCCGCGGCCCGGATCTGGACCCTCGCGAACCTCGGGCGCTACGTCCCGGGGAAGGTGTGGAGCGTGGCCGGGCTGCTTGTGCTGGCTCAGCAGGCAGGGGTGCCCCCAGGACCGGCCACGGCGTCTGCCTTTGTGATCCAGGCGGTGGCGCTGGGCAGCGGGGTGGCCGTGGTCGCGGCCGTGACCCCGCAGGCGGCACCGCCGCTGCGCCTCCTGCTCGCCGGAATTGCCGCGCTGGGAACGATCGCCCTCCTCGGGTGGCGGCCGACGGCCCGGTGGCTTGGGCGGTTCGTACAGGCGACGGCTCCCCTCGAGCCGCTGAACCTGTCCGCGGTGCTCGCAAGTACAGGTCTGACGGTACTCAGCTGGGGAACCTACGGCGCTTCCCTCTGGATGCTGTGCCGCGGGCTCCTGCCCGGCGCGCACCTCCCGCTCGGGACCGCGGTGGGAGCCTTCACCCTCGGGTACACTCTCGGTCTCCTGGCCCTGTTCGCTCCCGGCGGCGTGGGGGTTCGGGAGCTCGTGTTGATCGGTCTGCTGGCGCCGTTCCTTGGGAGCGGGGGCGCGGTGGCCCTGAGCGTCGCATCGCGCATCCTGCTGACGGTCCTCGAGGCCGCGGCTGCCCTCGCGACTCTCCCACTCCGACATCGCCCGCAGGAGTCCCAGTGAGCGAACGTGATCCGGTGACATCGGCGGCTCCGGCCGCCCCCCCGTTTGAGCCCAAGCATCCTGGTCTGTGGGCCACGGCAGCGTTCAGCCTCTGGACCGTCCTCCTGTCGCTGCCGATGCTGCGCGGCCTGTGGCTCGCGAGCCCCTGGAGCGACCAGTACATCTCGGGTGTTCCGTTCCATGCGTGGGGCGCCGAGTGGTACAAGCGACTCGGGCATCTGCCGCTCTGGGACCCCGCAGTGTTCGGCGGCCTCCCGTTCGTCGCCGCGGGGCACGGGGACATGTTTTACCCAACCTGGCTGTTGCGCTTCATCGTGCCAGTGACGACCGCCGGCAACCTGAGCTTCTTCCTCCATTACATCCTCGCCGGCCTTTTCACTTATCTGCTGCTCCGGCGACTGCGTGTCGGATGGCTCGGCTCCGTGATCGGCGGCCTCGCCTACGAGCTGTCGGGCCTCATCGCGTCATATCCGTCGCCAGGGCACGACGGCAAGCTGTTTGCCTCGACGATGCTGCCGCTCATGCTGCTCGCCCTGGTGCTGGCGCTCCGCGACCGGCGCTGGGTAGGCTACCCGCTGCTCGGAGTGGCGACGGCGCTCACGCTACTCGGCCACTTCCAGCTCGCGTATTACTCGCTCATCGCCGCTGGTCTGTTCGCGCTGTACCTCACGCTCGAGGAGGCTGGGGACAGCGGGGCAGGGGAGCGGGCGCTCCGGCTCGGGACGGCGCTGGTCGCCGTCCTGATCGGATTCGGGGTCGCCGCGATCCAGATCCTGCCGTTCTTCGAATACATCCCCTTCTCCCCGCGCGCCCAGGGTTTTCACGGATTCGAGGGATCGACGTCGTACGCGATTCCGTTGAGCCACGTGCCCGAGTTCTTCATCAAGAACTTCGTCGGCTGGACCCCGCGCGGCACGTACTGGGGCGCGAATCCCATCAAGCTCCACTCGGAGTATCTCGGCCTGCCGGTGGTGGCCCTCGCCGTGCTCGGAGCGATCGCCCGAGAGCGCCGGCGGCTCGTGCTCTGGGTGGGCGGCATCGGCCTGTTGTTCCTGCTGATCAGCCTCGGTGCCACCACGCCGTTCTACAAGCTGTGGTGGGCACTCATGCCCCTGGTCAAGAAGACTCGCGCACCGGGCATGGCGTTCTTCGTGGTCGCGTTCGTCACGGCCGTGTTCGCGGCCCTCGGCGTGGAGCGCGCGCTCGCGACCCGGAGCCGGCGCGCGATGACCGCGGCGCTGATCGTCGGGGCCGTCGTCACGCTGCTCGGCATCACCGGCGCGATCGGCCAGCTCGCGGAAGGCTTCGCGTCCGGCATCCACGCGACAACAGGACGCAACGCCGTGGCCGCGGCAGCCACCGGCGGATCCGCTATCCTCTGGGGCGCGGCGTCGAGCGGCCTCGCCCTGGCGGCTGTCGCCGTGGTCCTCGGCTACGGAGCGGACCGCCTGACCCCCCGGCTGCAAGCGCTCGCGTTAATCCTCATCGTCGGCACCGACCTCTGGCTCAATGCGCGCCCGTTCTGGTCGTACGTGAAGCCATATGGTCGCGACGCGCTCATCGAGCGCGTCGCCGCGACGCCCGCACCGTACCGCGTGATCGACCTCGGCCCCGCGTACCCCGGCTCGGTTCTCGCCACGTTCGATGTCCCTCAGGTCCTGGGGTACCACGGCAACGAGCTGCGTTACTATGACGAGCTCCTGGGTGGGCAGGGTGAGTGGAAAAACCTCGGCTACTTGTCGCTCTGGGATCTGCTGGCGGTCCGCTACGTGATCGCGCCGGCCGAAGGCCGCGGCGTCGACTCGATTCCCGGCTTCCGTCGCGTCCTCGACACCGTGCCGATCCTGAACGGCGACGCGGGGACGGCGCGTCTGTTCGAGCGGCTCGCCCCGGCGCCGTACGCCCGCGTCGTGCCGGGTGCCGTCAAGACCGACTCCGCCACCGTTATCCCGGCCCTCATCGATGCTCGCATGGACTTCTCCAGGATCGTCCTCTTCACGAACGACCAGCCGGTGATCCCGGAGCCGCTGAAGAAGATGCCCGAGCCCAGCCCGTCGCGCGCCACGCTGACGAGGTGGCAGCCAGGACGGATGACCGTCACGCTCGACCCCGTGCCCGCTCAACCGAGCTACCTGTTGATCGCCGAGAATTGGTATCCTGACTGGCAGGCTACGGCCGACGGTCAGCCGGCACAGGTGCTGCGAGGTGACTACAGCCTGCTCACGGTTGCACTCCCGGCCGGCGCCAAAGTGGTGGAGCTCACATTCCGCTCGAAGCTCTACGAGCTGGGCAGGACGCTGACCATCGCGTCGCTCGCCGGGCTCCTCATCGCGCTACTCGCGGCCGTGGTCCTCCCCCGGCGCGCCCGGCATGGGTGAGCGAGCGCTGGTTGTCATCCCTACCTACAACGAGGCCGGGAACCTCCCGAGCCTCGTCCCGCAAGTCCTGGCGCAAGACCCACGGCTCGAGATCCTGGTGGTGGATGACAAGTCCCCGGACGGCACGGGACAGATCGCCGATGCAGTTTCTCAAGGCCGTGGTCCAGGCTGACCTGGTGCTCGGCTCGCGGTACTTGAACGGGAAGGTGACGGTCGTCAACTGGCCCATGGGGCGCTTGTTGCTATCATACTGTGCGAACATCTACGCCCGCTGGATCACGGGCCTGCGGATCTGGGACCTGACGGGAGGGTTCAAGTGCTTTCGCAGGCGGGTGCTCGAGGCGATCGACCTGTCGCGGGTGCGGTCCAACGGGTATGCGTTTCAGATCGAAATGAGCGTGAGGGCATGGCGCCAAGGGTTCACCCTGAAGGAAGTCCCGATCGTGTTCGTCGACCGAACCGAGGGCCAAAGCAAGATGAATCGGCGGATCGTCCGGGAAGCCGTGTGGATGGTGCCCCGGCTCAGACTGATGGCTTGGTTCGGCCGCATCTAGTCGGGACCACGATCTACAAGATGACGGGGTCGGGGAACGACTTCGTCATGGTAGACAGCCGCCACACGACACCCGCTGACTGGTCGGTCGAGGACATCCGGGCGGTGTGCGCGCGGGGCACCGGCGTCGGCGCCGACGGCCTCGTGTTCGTCGGGCCTGGATCGGCCCCGGACGGGTCGGACGTCGTCCGGATGATCTACTTCAATTCGGACGGTTCGCGCGCAGCGATGTGCGGGAACGCCGCTCTGTGCAGCACACGTCTTGCCGCCCGACTGGGGTTGGCCAACCCGCAGCGCATGACGCTCGAGACCGACGCCGCCACGTACGAGAGCCGCTGCACGTCCGATGGCGAGCGGGCGGAATTGCACCTCGCGCCGGTGCGCTCGCCGGCGCCCGTGCCGGGCCTGGCGATCGCGCCCGGAGAGCGACAGGCCGCCCTGGGCACGGTGGGCGTCCCGCACCTCGTGGTCCTGGTGGAAGACGTCGAGCTGGTGGACGTGGTGAGTCGCGGTAGACTGCTGCGGTCCGACCCGGTGCTGGGGCCCGCCGGTGCGAATGTGAACTTCATCTCGCCGGCAGGCCGTGCGTCCGAGTGGCGCATGCGGACCTACGAGCGCGGCGTCGAGGACGAAACTCTGGCGTGCGGCACGGGGGCCGTGGCAGCCGCCTGCGCGCTTGCCGACTGGGGACTGGCCAAGCTCCCGGTCACGTTCTGGACGAGGAGCGCCAAGCGGCTCGAGATCCGGGCGCGAAAAACCCCGGAGGGGCTGTACGACGACGTGTGGCTAGGCGGGGAGGCGAGACTCGTGGTGCGGGGTGTGATTAACTGAGGCGCTTCTCCACATTCGGTCGTGGTTTAACTTAACATAACATATCTTATACGAAGTAACCGTGCTCAAGAAATCACGGATGACCACTCCCCTTGGTCAACTCGCCGAGCCGCACCTTTGCTTCCCCAGCCGCGGTTGTGGAGTCCAGCTTTTCTGTGATCGTCCGGTATCCAACGAGCGCCTTAGCCGTGTCACCCGCCGCGAGCCAGGCCCGCCCGGCGTCCGAAAGAAACTGGGCGCGCAGGAACGGGTACAGAGCGGCCGCGGCGGCTGCCTCGTACGCCGTCGCCGCGTCCTTGGGCCGGAGCGCATTCTCGTACGCCGCGCCGAGCAGGCCGTACGTCTGCGCTCGAAAGTATTTGTCGGCCTTGGGCGCAGACCGCTGGAGCACCTCGATCGCCTGCTGGGTCTGGCCCTGCGCGAGCCGGGCCTGTGCGAGCAGGATGCTGGCCTCCTGGGCCCCATGGGTCCCGGAAAAGTTCTCCACCACCTGGGAAAGTACGCTGGCGGCGAGCGGGTAGTTCTTCGAGTCGAGCGCGAGGCGCCCTTGAGCGATTTGGCGACCGGCGCTTCGCTCCGCCGTCTTCGCGGACAAGAGGTTCCACGCGAAGAGTCCCAGCACCACGACGAGCGCTACGGCGAGATATGCCGCCGCCTGCTTGTGATTCCTGATCCAGTTGGTGAGCGCCTTCAGCCAGTTGGACTCTCCAACCACCGGGCGTCCTGCCGTCGTTACCGTCGTTGC
>QHUK01000065.1 GCA_003222085.1 Gemmatimonadota bacterium | reverse complement strand
GAAGGCGACGCAGCTCAACCCGCGTGACGCGCAACTGTTCTTTGGTTTCGGTGGGTACACTTACCAGCTCATGCACCGGTACGCCGACGCGGTGCGCGCGTACAACCGGGCTCTGACCCTCGTGCCGGACCTGTACGATGCCGCACTCGCAAAGGGCTGGACGTACGTTCGCTGGGAGGGGCAGCTCGACACGCTGCGAGCAGCCCTGAGCCAGGTGCCAACCGCCGCGGAACTGGGACCGCGTGGGACGAGGGCCGCGCTGTATGTTCAACTCCTGCACTGGGAGCGGAACGCCGACAGCTTGCTGCAGGTCCTCACGATGGCGCGGGCCCCGGTCTTCGAGGGGCAGGACTTCTTACTACCCAGCTCGCTGTACGCCGCTTGGGCCCACCGGCTGCACGGTGACCGTCCCGCGGCGCGCGCGGCCTTTGATTCGGCACGGGTACTGCTGGACTCCGTGCTTCGAGAACTGCCGGACGACTGGCGGGTGCATGCGGCCCGCGGGTTGGCCCTGGCCGGACTAGGCCGTCGCGATGAGACGTTGCAAGAGACCCGATGGCTTCAGCAATCAGTGGTGTACCGCGAGGACGCCCTTCAAGGCCCCCAGGTAGCGGAAGACCGCGCCCGGATTCTGGCGCAGGCCGGCGAAGTGGAGGCAGCGCTGGACGAGATCGAGCGGCTGCTGGCGGGACCCTCTTGGCTCAGCGTGCACACACTGCGGCTCGACCCGCTCTGGGACCCGATCCGCGACCACCCGCGGTTTAAGGCACTCCTGGCGAAGTACGCCGAGCGCTGAGCCTTGAGACACTGCGCGGGGTGCGAGAGGGATTTCCGTTGGGCGACGCTCTATTCGCGGAGGAGTACCGCGCGTGTCCTTGCGTCGCTAGGTTATGACTCGGTCCGCCACCGTAGCTCAGTGGTAGAGCTCTCGATTCGTAATCGAGCGGTCGTCGGTTCAAATCCGACCGGTGGCTCTTGTCCCTCCGCTCACCCCGTGATCGTCAGCTTGTGCCCCTTGGCCTTGAACGACCCGGCCAAGCCGGCCTTTTCGACGGACCGCATGTAGGCCTCGTCAGGACTGATCTCTTTCTTCTCGACCAGGTCGAGTAGCGCGTCGTTCAGGGTCAGCATGCCGAGCTGCTTGGATGTCTGGATGATCGAGGGGATCTGGAACGTCTTGCCCTCGCGGATCAGATTCGAGATCGCCGGCGTCGTGAGCAGGATCTCCCGCGCCGCCACCCGCCCGCCGCTCAGCTTTTTGCACAACGTCTGCGAGACCACGCCCTTGAGCGACTCGGACAGCATGACGCGGATCTGCGCCTGCCGGTCGGCCGGGAACTGGTCGATGATCCGGTCGACGGTCGAAGACGCCGTCGTGGTGTGCAGCGTGCCGAAGACGAGGTGGCCGGTCTCCGCGGTCTCGATGGCGATGGCGATAGTCTCGAGGTCGCGCATCTCGCCCACCAGCACGATGTCCGGGTCCTCCCGCAGGGCGGATCGCAGCGCCCGCTTGAAGCTGTCGGTGTGAACGCCCACCTGTCGCTGCGTGATCACGCACTTCTTGTTCTCGTGCACGAACTCGATCGGGTCCTCGATCGTGATGATGTGGTCCGTGCGCGTCCGGTTGATCAGATCGACCAGCGCGCACAGCGTGGTCGACTTCCCCGAGCCGGTGGGGCCGGTGACGAGCACCAGGCCCTTCGTCAGGTAGCAGAGCTGCTGCACCTCCTTCGAGATGTTGAGCTGCTCGACGCTCACCACCTGGGCGGGAATGACGCGGAACACGGCCATCGGGCCCTTGCGATCGCGCGCCGCGTTCACGCGGAACCGGGCGAGGCCGGTGATCTCGTAGGCGAAGTCCGAGTCGCCCGTCTCCTTCCACTCGCCGCGGTTGCGCTCCGGCATGACTGCCAGGAGCATCAGCTCGAGCTGCTCCATGCTGACCGGCGGGGTGGCCTGCCGCTTCATCTCCCCGTGCGTGCGGAAGATGGGCGGCTCCCCCACGCGCAGATGCAGATCCGAGGAGGCGGACTGTACGAGCTTCTTGAGCAGCTCGCCCAGGGCCCGCTCGGCTCCCTTGTACTGCGGGGCCGCGAAATCGGCGGGCAGGCCCGCGGGCGCCGCGGCGCCTGAGGAGCTCCCAGGCGCTTCCACCATCGGTGCGGCAGCAATCGCGGAGGGCTTCGGGGGGCGGGGGGGAGGCGCGGCGGGCGCGGGGGCTCCCGCGACGGCGGGTGCCCGCTGGGCTGCCGGAGCGGGAGCCCCCGCGTTCGCCGCGGCTGCTTGGGCCGCCGAGGCGTTCCCGACCGGCGCGACCATGGCCGTCAGCCGTCCCATGTCGGGCACGATCCGCACGCGCACCATGCCGCGGTCCGCGACGTATTCGAACTCGGTCTCCGCCATCTGATCGATGTGGTCCGCCGACTCGGAGGGCGCCACCTCCACGAGCAGGGCGTAGATGTGCTGATCGGTGAGGGGCTGCCGGCTCACCTTCCGCGGTTTGCCGTCCTTCACCATGGTGACGGGCTCATCCGGCAGGAGGTACAATTGATCGCCCTTCTCCCGGAGCAGGACGTCCACGAACGGGTCGATCCGCGCTGGCATGGATTAGCTCAGTGGGCGCGCGTACAGCACGTACGCGCGGTTGACGTAATGGGTCGCCGCGTGGGTCCACACGGCGAAGAACGGGTCACGGGACGCGTTGAGATAGTCGAGCAGACGTGCATGGTGCTCGGGCAGCTCGGCACTCGCCCAGCCCCCGATCTTGGAGCCGCCCGTCAAGACGAGCTCGACGCCGAGCATCCGCGCCGCCGAGAGCCGGGCCGGGTCGGCGATGGGCGCCTGGCGATCGACCGAGAGCGAGACCGTCTGCACCTTCGAGATGAGCAGGACGTCATGGTTCGTCGCCGGCCGGAACGCGAAAAAGCTCTCGGGCCGGTTCAGGAGCTCCAGGACCGTCTCCGGACCGTCGTGGTGGGGAACGCGCTCCATCACAAAGATCTGGCCTACCTGGGATTGCCCCTGCGTCAAAAGCAAATTCGCGGGGACGGGGGTGCGTGGCAAAGAAAGATCGGACACGACGAAATACTAAAGACGTGGAGGAGAAACGACAACGCTTGACCTCTACGTATTTCCTACCGGGACTTGCATTCAACAGACGTCGGCGGCGTCCTGGAACAACCGATCTGCTCGTCCATGCCGCTGGCGATGGGACCGCAGGCGGTGGTCTGCGCTCCTTCGCGGGCCGCCTGCTCGGTCGGTCCCACGGCCGCGGCACAGTTGGTCCGGCCGCGGTACTCCATGCACACCCGGCATTGCACCTTGGCCCGCGCGGTGGTCATGAAGAAAAACAACGCCGCGATGGCGAACACCGCGGCGAGGGTATAGAGGGTGGAGCGCTTCATCTGCTCGGTCAGCGCTTCGCTGTTGCCTTCCGGCGCTCCGGGGACGGCTCCTGGAACTGCTGCTGCTCCGTCGAGCCCTCCATCGCGGTCACCGACGACTGCCCGCCGGTCGCGATCTGGGTGATCTCGTCGAAGTACCCGACGCCCACGAACTCCTGGTGACGCACCGCGGCGTAGCCGTCCTTCTCCGAGGCAAACTCCCGATTCTGCAGCTCGGCGTACGCGGCCATCCCTTTCTCCTTGTAGGCCCGCGCCAACGTGAACATGCTGTGGTTCAGCGCGTGGAACGCGGACAGCGTCACGAACTGGAACTTGTAGTTCAGGGCCCCCAGCTCCTTCTGGAAGGCGGCGATCTGCACTTCGCTCAGGTGCTTGCGCCAGTTGAACGACGGCGAGCAGTTGTACGCGAGCATCTTGCCCGGGTATTTGGCGTGGATCGCCTCGGCGAACTTGGTCGCTTCCGCGAGATCCGGCTTCGACGTCTCGAACCAGAGCAAATCGGCATACGGCGCATACGCGAGCGCCCGCGCGATGGCGGCCTCGACGCCGTCCCGCACGCGGAAGAACCCTTCCGCGGTCCGCTCGCCGGTCACGAAGCGCTGATCGTACTCGTCGCAGTCGGTCGTGAGCAGCGTCGCGCTGTTGGCGTCGGTGCGCGCGATCAGGATCGTGTCCACCCCGCACACGTCCGTCGCCAGGCGCGCCGCGACCAGCTTGGTGATGAACTCGCTCGTGGGCACCAGCACCTTCCCGCCGAGATGGCCGCACTTCTTTACCGAGGCGAGCTGGTCCTCGAAGTGCACCCCGGCGGCCCCGGCGTCGATCATGTTCTTCATGACCTCGAAGGCGTGCAGCGGCCCGCCGAACCCCGCCTCGGCGTCCGCCACTAGCGGCGCATACCAGTAGGTCGCGTGGTCGCCCTTCATGTGCGCGATCTCGTCGGCGCGCTTGAGGGCGTTGTTGAGGCGACGGAGCAGCGCGGGAACGGAATCGGAGGGGTAGAGGCTCTGGTCGGGATACATCTCGAGCGCGTTATTCGCATCGGCCGCCACCTGCCAGCCGCTCACGTAGATCGCCTTGAGCCCCGCCTGGACCTGCTGGATCGCCTGATTGCCCGTGATCGCGGACAGCACGGCGACGTATTCCTCATCCTGGAACAGCTGCCACAGACGGGCTGCGCCGAACCGGGCGAGCGAGTACTCGATGTCGATCGAGCCCCGCAGGCGGTACACGTCCGCCGCCGTGTACGGTCGGGTGACGCCTTTCCAGCGGCTCCCCGTGCTCCACGCGTGCTCGAGCGAGGTGACGAATTGCTGCTTGTCCATGGTACCCGTCCCTGGTGCCGTGTCAGTCGAAATACTCGTACGCTACCGTCGTGAGGAACTCCGCAAACTCCGCGCCGGTAGTGAGGTCCGCGAGAATCCGGCCTGCCAGGGAAAACTTATCGTGGCCGGGGCCCCCGGGCCCTACCCGTTCGGGTAGGGTCTGCACCAGTTCAGCGATGGTTTGTTGCACCATAGTGGCAGTTACGGGTCGGCCGTCCTTCAAGCGCGCGCCGTGCTGCAGCCACTGCCACACCTGCGCGCGGGAGATCTCGGCCGTGGCCGCGTCTTCCATCAGGTCGTTGATCGGCACGCAGCCCATGCCGCCGAGCCACGCCGCGAGGTACTGCACGGCCACGCTGAGATTCGTCTGGAGGCCGTCAGTGGTGATCTCCCCGGCGGGGGTCGCGAGCAGGTCGCGCGCCGTCACGCGCACGTCCTCCCGCGTCCGACCGATCTGGTGGGGTCCGGGCATTTGAGCGTCGAATACCTCCCGCGCCAGGGGGACGAGCCCGGGGTGCGCGACCCAGGTGCCATCGTGCCCCTGGCGCACCTCCCGGAGCTTGTCCTGGCGGACCTTGTCGAGCGCCTGGGCGTTCAGCGCCGCGTCCCGCTTGATGGGAATCTGTGCCGCCATGCCCCCGAGGGCGTGGATCCCGCGGCGGTGACAGGTGCGGACCACCAGGTCCGCATACGCGCGAAGGAACGGCTGCTCCATCGTGACGCGCGCGCGGTCGGGGAGCACGCGCTCGGGGCGGCGGCGCAGCTTCTTGATGTAGCTGAAGATGTAGTCCCAGCGCCCGCAGTTGAGCCCGGCCGAATGGTCGCGCAGCTCCCACAGGATCTCGTCGGTCTCGAAGGCGGCGAGGATCGTCTCGATCAGCACTGTCGCGCGGATCGTGCCGCGCGGAATCCCGATCGCGTCCTGTGCGAAGACGAAGACGTCGTTCCAGAGGCGCGCCTCGAGGTGGCTCTCGAGCTTCGGCAGATAGAAGTAGGGTCCCGAGCCGCTCGCGACGAGCGCCGCCGCGGTGTGGAAGAACGTCAGTCCGAAATCGAACAACGATGCGGAGATCGGCTGCCCGTCCACCACCAGGTGCTTCTCCACCAGATGCCACCCGCGGGGCCGCACGACGAGCGTCGCGGTCTTGGCGTCGAGCGCGTAGCGCTTCCCTTCGGGACTGGTGTACGCGATCGTGCGGGCGACCGCGTCGCGCACGTTCCGCTGACCGAGCAGGTTGTTCTCCCAGGTGGGCGCGTTCGCATCCTCGAAATCCGCCATGAAGACGTTCGCCCCCGAGTTGAGCGCGTTGATCATCATCTTGCGCTCCACGGGGCCGGTGATCTCGACGCGGCGGTCGGTCAGATCGGGCCGGATCGGCGCGACCGTCCAGTCGCGGTCCCGGATCTCCTTCGTCTCGGGCAGGAAGTCGGGCAGCCGGCCGGCATCGAGCTCCTGCTGGCGCTCGCGGCGCCGCGCCAGCAGCCGTTGGCGCTCCGGCTCGAAGCGGCGCGCCAGCGCGGCCAGAAACCGGAGCGCCGCGGGGCTCAGAATGTCGGCACCCTCGGCCGGTGGGGGAGTGACTACGCGGATGCCGGGATCGCTCGCGGGCATGGATGAAAGATAAGACGAGTGTAGCTTAGACGAGCATCATGTTCACGACGCTCGTCGTGTCCGCCCTGTGTCTCCTGCTCTTGGGGACCGTCGTGGGCGTGAAGGCCGTGGGGGCGACCCGCGCGCGACACTGGCTGGGCGGGACGATCCAGGGGCTCGTCGCGCTCCTCCTACTCGCGCTCGCCGCGCTGGCAGCCACGGTAACGGTGGGCCTCCAAGGCTACCGTGCCCTCACCTACGAGGAAGTGGCGGCCACGGTGCGCACCGAGCCCGTGGCGCCGCAGCGCTTCCGCGCCATGATCACCCTGCCGGACCGCCGCCTCGCGATGTACGAGCTCGCGGGGGACGCCTTTTACGTCGATGCGCACGTCCTCAAGTGGCACCCCTGGGCGAGCCTGCTCGGCCTGCGCACGGTCTACGAGCTGGATCGTGTCGCGGGCCGCTACAACAGTATCGCGGACGAGCGGGCGCGGCCCCACACCGCCTACGAGCTCGCGCGATCGAAGCCGGTCGATCTCTTCTTCATCGCGCGCCGCCGTCTGCTCGGACCGCTGGTGGACGCGGAGTACGGGTCGGCGACCTTCGTGGCGGCCACGCGGCCGGTGACATTCGAGGTGCGCGTCTCGATGACCGGTCTGCTCGCGCGGCCGGTGCGCGAGTGAACTCGCGGCTCGGCACCTGCCCGTAAACGGGCAAAACTAGGATCGTCAACCAAACTACGCCGGCCGGCATCCTACCAACGTGCCGGCCCCGGCGATGCGATGCACTCGGACCCGACCGATCTGATCCGCCGCGCGCAGCAGGGCGACCGGGCGGCATTCGAGGCGCTGTACCACGCGCACGTGGGGCGGGTGTATGCGCTGTGCCTGCGGCTCACGGCGGATGCGGTGCAAGCCGAGGAGCGGACGCAGGACGCGTTCGTTCGGGCGTGGGAGCGGCTCGCCACGTTCCGGGGCGAGAGCGCATTCTCCTCTTGGCTCTACCGGCTCACGGTTAACGAGGTGCTCCTCGGACGGCGTGCCGAGCGGCGGCGGGAGCAGCGCATCGTGACGACCGACGACCCGGCGGCGCTCGAGCGACCCCGGCGCGGGGGGGGGCCGGAGATGGGGCTCGATCTCGAGCATGCCGTCGCGGCGCTCCCTCCGGGAGCGCGGGAGGTGTTCGTGTTGCACGACGTCGAGGGGTACCGCCATGAGGAGATCGCCGAGCTCACCGGCATCGCCGTGGGAACGTCCAAGGCGCAGCTGTTCCGGGCGCGCCGCCTGTTACGCGAGGCCTTGAATCGATGATGTGTCCGCATATGGAAACGACGCTGAACGAGTACGTGGACGGCATGCTCGCCGCCCGGGCGCGCGCGACGGTGGAAGCCCACCTGGCGGGTTGCGCCGGGTGTCGCACGGCGGTGGCCGAGCTGCGTGCGCTTGTCGCGGGAGCGGCAGCCTTGCCGAAGACGGTCGAACCGAGTCGGGATCTCTGGGCGACGATCGAACCGCGCATCGTGCAACGTGCAACGTGGAACGTGCAACGGGTGTGGTGGCGCGGTGCCTTGGCGGCGGCAGCGGTGCTCGTCATCGCGTTGGGCCTCTACCGTCTTCTACCGCCCTCTACCGCCCCTTACCGCCCGGCGGGGCAGGGCTGGGCGGCGGTCCAGGCCGACTTCGACCGGGCGACGAACGAGCTCTCGCTCATCCTCGCGGCGCAGCGCGGGCGGCTGCGGCCCGAGACCGTCGCGCTCGTCGAGCGGAATCTGGGGATCATCGACGCCGCGATTGCCGAGTCGCGGGCTGCGTTGGCGCGCGACACCGCGAACGCGGAGCTACAGCATCTCTGGGCCGCGGCGGCTCGTCAGAAGGTCGAGCTGCTGCGGTGGGCGACGCGGGTCGCAGCGAGCTGACATGGGGAAGGTACGATGACCAGGACGACCGGTTGGCTGACGCTCGCTATCACGCTCCTGGCGCGGCAGGCGCCGGGTCAGGAGCGCGTCGACGAGCACTGGGCGCTCGATCCCAACGGAGCAGTCCGCATCACGTGCCCGTTTGGGAAGATCCGGGTGCGCGGCTGGGATGCCGAGACCCTCGCCGTGACCGGACGCCTCGAGCGCGGGGCCGGCCGCCTGTCGGCGACCGGCGACGCGCATGTGCGGACCATTGAAGCCACCGGACCGGCCGACCTCGAGGTGCACGTCCCGCGAGCGCTCACCGTGTGGGTGACCACGACCGGGGCGGACATCGACGCAGTAGGCGTAGATGGGAAGCTCGACCTCACGAGCGTCGGTGGGGCGATCCACGTGGTCGGCACGCCGCAGGACGTCACGGCCGAAACCATGAATGGCAGTGTGGAGCTGGCGGGAGGCACCGGCCGCGCCCGCGTGAAGACGGTGAGCGGCGACATCCTGCTGCGCGGAGCGAGCCAGGACCTCGGCGCCTCGACCCTGAGCGGCCGCATCGTCGTCCGGGCCGCGGGGTGGCAGCGCGGTGGCACGGGCGTGCAGCGCGGCAAGTTCGAGTCCGTGACGGGCGACGTCCGCTTCGAGGGCGAGCTGGGGCGGGGCGGTGTGGTGGAGGTCGAGAGCCAGAGCGGGACGATCGAGGTGCGCGTGCCCGTGAACACCGTGGCCGATTTCGACGTGCTCACGATCGGTGGAGCGATCACCAACCACCTGGGCGACGCGCAGCCGAAGCCTCGTCCGGGGGGCACGGGGCAGGAGCTGCGGTTCTCGAGCGGGGTGGCCGGGAGTGGGGCGCGGCTCACGGCCCGCAGCTTCAAGGGGTCGATCCTGCTTCAAACCTTCCCGCCCCGCGCCGCATCTCAACGGTAACCGATCACTGGAGGTTGCCATGCAGACCCGGACTCGTAGCCTCGCCGTCGCGGCCCTCGCAAGCGTGCTCTTCGCCGCCCCAGCCCTTGCATCCAAGGGCCCGCCCTGGATCTCGATCGAGCTGCCCGCCAACCCGTACGACCGGTCGACGCGCGACGCGTTTCTGCTGGTGCACTCGTTCCATCACGGCACCGCGATGGGGTTCATCGTGACCGGCACCGCCGAAGGGATGGTGAACGGCGAGCGGCGGTCGCTCAAGCTGGACTTCGCCGAGACGTCACGAGAGGGCGTATACGCCCTGAAGCGGTCGTGGCCGCAGGAAGGGACCTGGACGCTCGTGATCAAAGCGAACCAGGGCCCGGACGACGCCGCAACCGCGGTGGTCGACCTGGGACCGGACGGCAACGTGGCGGCGATCCGCGTGCCGACGATGCAGCGCGGGTCGTGGACGGTCCCGGCCCCCGTCTCGCTGGGCGAGATCGACGCGGCGCTCCGCTCGCGCGCCGCGACGCTGGCCCGGAGGTCGTAGCTTCGAGGGAGCCGCGCGGGGCGCGGCTCCCGCTGCCGCTACCATGGCTCTATTACTAATGGCGCTTGACAAAATGCGCGGCGAGGGTATGCCTAAAGGTTGTCGGGAGTCCTATTCCTTGACACCCTAGGAGGCACCAATGCGCGAACGTCTTGTGTTGAGCGGACTGACCGTCGCTGCACTGCTGGCGCTGGCGAGCTGCAGCGACGATCTGGGCCCAGTGGTGGTAGAGCGCTTTACCGCCACGCTGAACGGCGCCAATGAGGTCCCGCCCGTGACCACCACCGCCACCGGTACGGCGACGTTCACGCTCTTGACCGGCAACATCCTCACCTACAGGCTCGACGTGGCCGGCATCACCGGGGTCGCGGCGGCGCACATCCACGCCCCCATCGACCCGGCCACGAACACCGGGCCGGTCCGCGTCACCCTGTCCGGAGCCGTTGGAGGTGCGTTCACCGGTACCCTGGCCGAGGGACTCGCGCCGGCGGTGGTCGGGATCTCCATGGACTCCCTGCTCGTCCTGATACGGAGCGGGAACTCTTATGCGAACGTGCATACGAGCGCGAACCCCGGCGGCGAGATTCGGGGGCAGATCGTCAAGCAGTAGTTCCGGAGCACGGAGGGACCGGTGACAAGTTTTCTTGTCGTGACAATTCTATTACCAGTGACCGCTTGACAAACCTTGCTTCTGGGGTATGCCTATAGTCGGTCGGGCGTGCGACCCTCTCATTTCCACCGGAGGCGGATGATGCGCGGATTTTCTGTCAGACTCGCAGGGCTCGGTGTCGCGCTGCTCGCGGTCGGGTGCGGCGGGGGTGGCGGGAATGGCGGCACCGGCCCCTGCTCACCGGGCGCCGCGGTCCAGCTCGTCACCAAGAGCGGCGACGAACAGAGCTGGTACTTCGACAACCCACTTCCCGCCCCCCTCCGGGTCACGGCGTTGGACGCAGCCAGTTGTCCGGTGCCCGGTGTGGTCGTGAACTGGGCTGTTGTCGGGTCGGGTGCGGGCGCGGTCAGCCCGGCTCAAAGCACCACCGACGCGAGTGGCGTCGCCAGCACCACCGATTCCATCGGGGCCGTCATGAGGCAGACGGTCAACGCGTCGGCCACGGGGGTGCCGGGGTCCGCCACCTTACACGCGAACGCCGCCACGGCGCCGGCAACCGCGGGCGTTGGCATTGCGGACTTCTCGTTCACCCCCGACGACGCCGTCATCAAGACCGGCGGGACCGTGACCTGGACTTGGGGTGGCGCGCAACCTCATAACGTCACGTATGATGGAGGTCCCACGCCGCTGCCGGCGAGCTCAGCCACCCATACGGGGTCCGGCACTTTTCAAAGCACGATTACAACCCTGGGTCGGTACACGTACCACTGCAGCGTACACCCCCAGATGACGGCCTCGGTGACGGTGGTGCACTAAAAGCGCCTAACTGCGTGGTACGTGGTTGCTACCGCGGCGATCCGTGCTCGCGGTTCACCGTCACGAACCACTCACCACGCACCACGCCGTTGCCGTTAGACGATGACTTTCCCGATCGGCAGCTTCCTGATCCGCTTCCCGGTTGCTGCGAAGATCGCGTTGCACACCGCAGGTGCGATCGGCGGGACGCCCGGCTCGCCGGCCCCGCCCTGGGGGTCGCTGCTCGGCACGATGTACACTTCCACCGCCGGTGCCACGGCCATCCGGACCACGGGGTAGGTGTCGAAGTTTCCCTGCACCACGCGGCCGTGCGCCAGCGTGATCTCGCCGTACAGCGCGGCGCTCAGGCCGAACACGACGCCGCCCTGCATCTGTGCCTCGATCTGGCCCGTGTTCACCGTCTGGCCGCAATCCACGGCGCACACGACGCGAGGCACCCGGACCGACCCGTCCGCTTCTACGGTCACTTCGGCCACTTCGACGCACACGGTCGGTCCCCACTCGGCGAGCGCGATCCCGCGGCCGCGGCCGGGCGGGAGCGGTGAGCCCCAACCCGCTTTCTCGGCCGCGACCTCGAGCGTCCGGCGATGGCGCGGCTTGTCGCGCAGCAGCTCGCGCCGCAGCTCGAACGGGTCCCGGCCGCCCGCCACCGCGATCTCGTCGAGGAAGCACTCGGTCACGAAACCGTTGTGCGACACGCCCACGGAGCGCCACGGCCCGCGCGGCACCGCCGCCAACTCCAGGGTCGCCTGGTCCACGAGGAGGTTGGGAATCGCATACGGGAGATCGACGGCGCCGTCCACCAGGCTGTCGTCGATCCCCTTCTCGAGCGGTCCGAACTTGAGCCGCAGCGGCGTGCCCGCGATGCGGTGGGTCCATGCGACGAGCCGCCCCGAGGCATCGAGCCCCGCGCTGAACCGGTTGTAGCTCGTGGGGCGGTAGAACCCGTTACGCATGTCGTCTTCGCGGGTCCAAATCACTTTCACCGGCGCTCCCACCGCCTGCGACACGCGCACCGCTTCGGAGACGAAGTCCGGCTCGAGCCGGCGCCCGAATCCACCGCCCGAGAGCGTCGTGTGGATCCGGACTTTCTCCTTCGGCAGGCCGGTCACCTCGGCCGCCACCCGCTGCGCGTCGCCCTGATTCTGGGTCGGCGCCCACACGTCGCACCCGTCGGACCGGACGAAGGCCGTGCAATTCATCGGCTCCATGGTGGCGTGGTGCACGAAGGGCACGTCGTACTCGGCGAAGACGCGCGTCGCCGCGTTGGCGACGGCCGCGATCCCATCGCCGATGGTTTGCGCCACGACGCCCGAACGCTCGGCGAGCGCGACCAGCTGGGCGCGGATGCTCGCCGAATCGAGCGTGCTCGCCTCCCCTTCGTCCCACTCGATTACGAGAGCGCGCCGCGCCTCAACCGCTTGCCAATACGTGTCCGCCACGACGGCGACGCCGGCGGCGCACCCTGCCGCCCAGCCGCCGCCCTTGGAGCTCATCCACGAGCTGGCCTCGAGCTCCACCACGTGGCGCACCCCGGGCATCGCCTTCGCGCGGTCGGCATCGAAGCGCTTCACCCGGCCGCCCAGCACCGGCGACCGCTCGATCGAGGCGACGAGCATCTCCGGCACCTTCACGTCGATGCCGAACACGGCGCTCCCGTCCACCTTGCCCGGCGTGTCGAGCCGGGTCACCCGCGTGCCGACCAACCGGAAGTCCTTCGGATCCTTGAGTGGCGCCTCGCTCGGAACCGGAAGCGCCGCGGCCCGCGCGGCGAGGGTGCCGTACCGCAGGCGGCGACCGGTCGGAACGTGGATCACCGCGCCCTGCTCGGCGCGGCACGTGGCGCGGTCGACCTGCCACGTTTGCGCCGCCGCCGTGACGAGCATTTCCCGCGCGGTGGCGCCCGCCTTGCGGAGCGGCTGCCACGAGCTGCGGATCGCGTTGCTCCCGCCGGTGCGCATCGTGCGCGACCACGCCGCCGGATTCTCCGGTAGGGGACCGAGCCGGACCGTGGACCAATCGGCCTCGAGCTCCTCCGCGAGGATCAAGGCGAGCCCGGTCTGGGAACCCTGGCCCATTTCGGACTTGTCGAGCGTGAGCGTGATGATCCCGTCCGTGCCGATGCGCAGCCAGGCGTTCGGCGCGAACGGGGCGGCTGTGGGGGCTCGGGCCGCAACGGGGCGCCCAGGGAGATAGAAGGAGATGACGAGACCCGCGCTGGTCTGCACAAATTCGCGACGGGTGATCCTGTTCATTGGGCGTCCTCCTCAACCGGTGAGGAGTGAGCGGTGAGCGGGCGGCGCAAGCAATCCACCGCTCACCGCTTACCGCTCACGCGATTTTTCCGATCGGCAATTTTCTTATCCGCTTCCCCGTCGCCGCGAAGATCGCGTTGCACACCGCGGGCGCGATCGGCCCAACGCTCGGCTCCCCGATGCCGCCCTGCTTCTCGGTGCTCGGCACGACGTGCACCTCGACGGCAGGCATCTCGTTGATGCGCATCATCGGGTAGTCGATAAAGTTGCCCTGCGTCACCCGGCCGTGGTCGATGGTGATCTCGCCGTACAGCGCGGCGGTGAGGCCGTACACGATTCCGCCCTGCATCTGCGCCTCGATCTGGCCCACGTTCACCACGGGCCCGCAGTCCACGGCGCAGACCACGCGATGCACGTGCACCACGCCTCCCGAGTCCACCGACACTTCCGCCACCTGTGCGCACACCGTAGGCTGCCACTCGGCCAAGGCGATGCCCCGTGCCCGTCCCGCCGGAAGGGGCGTGCCCCAGCCTGCCTTTTCTGCCACGAGCTCGAGGGTCCGCAGGTGCCGCGGCTTGTCCTTGAGCAGTGCGCGTCGCAGCTCGTACGGGTCTTTCTTTGCCGCCGTCGCGACTTCGTCCAGGAAGCTCTCGACGACGAACGCGTTGTGTGAGATACCGACCGAGCGCCAGAACCCGCGCGGGATCGGCAGGAAGTCGGCCGCGACCTGGTCGACGAGCAGGTTCGGGATGCCGTACGGCAGGTCCTCGGCGCCGTCCACGAGCGAGCCGTCCAGTCCCTTCGGCAGCGGCCCGAACTTGAGCCGGATCGGCGTTCCCACGACGCGGTGGGTCCAGGCAACCGGATTCCCGGCGGCGTCCAACCCTGCCGCGAAGCGGTTGTAGCTCGCGGGCCGGTAGAACCCGTGCTGGGTGTCGTCCTCCCGCGTCC
>QHUK01000041.1 GCA_003222085.1 Gemmatimonadota bacterium | reverse complement strand
GAAGACGTGGAAGTCGTATGCGGAGAGCATTCCGAACGCGTGCTACCTCGGCGGCGATACCGGGAACTACGCCCGGAAGCACAACATCTTCCCGCTGCTCTCGGACGTGGCGAACGACCCGGTGCAGGCGTGTAACAACGTCCCGTTCACGCAGTTCGCGACGGATCTGGCGAACGGTACGCTCCCCCATTTCTCGAACATCGTGCCGAATCTGTGCAACGACGCGCACGATTGCTCGCTGAGCACAGCCGATACGTGGCTCAAGAACAACATCGACCCGCTGATCAAGAGCGCGATGTTCCAGCGGGACGGGCTGCTCATCATCGTGTTCGACGAATCGGGCGGCGACAATACCAACGGCGGCGGTCGGGTCGTATGGGTGGCCGTCAGTCCGAAGTCGAAGCCCGGCTATCAGTCCACCACGCTGTACCAGCACCAGAGCACGCTGCGGCTGATCCTGAAGGGGCTGGGCGTGAACGTGTTCCCCGGCGCCGCGGCCAGCGCGCCCGACATGACCGAATTCTTCACGCCCTGAGGCGACTTATGACCTTCAAGCACAAGCTGTCGGCCCGCCTGGCCCTGATGAAAGACCGCGTGGTCGCGGTCTCGGCGGTGCTGCTCGCGGCAGCGGTGGTGTTCGCCTGCGAGCGGCCCGTTCTCCTTACCGATACAGGAAGCGGCACGGTTGCGCAGCTGTTAGTCTACCCAAAAAGCATGACGATTCGGACGGGCCAGACGGCCGATTTCATGGCCGTGGCCCTCACGAGCGCGGGTGACACAGCCGCCGCCGCCGTGACCTGGAGCGCGACGAGCGGCAGCATCACGGATACGAGTACCAAGGGCGGGCGCCATTACGGCAAGTTCAAGGCCGGCTCGGACACGGGCAGGGTGAAGGTCATTGCCCGGGGTCAGGCGACCAACTTGGCGGATACGGCGACGGTGGCAGTGACCCTCCCGCCCGTGGCCTCGATGAGCGTCAGTCCGGCGTCTGCCAGTGTGCTGCCGACGCAGACCGTGCAGCTCACGGCGACGACCCTGGACTCGACCGGTGCCGTCCTGACCGGGAGGACCGTGACCTGGTCGAGCAGCAGCACGGGCGTGGCGACGGTGAACGGAAGCGGGCTGGTCACCGGCGTGGCCGTGGGTTCGACGACGATCACGGCGGCGAGTGAGGGGCGGAGTGCCTCCTCGAGCGTCACGGTGACGACCGTGCCCGTGGCGTCGGTGACGGTAACCCCGGCATCCGGGAGCCTGTACGTCGGGCAGACCGTGCAGCTGACCGCGACGCCCAAGGACTCGGCGGGCAATCCGCTCACGGGTCGCGTGGTCACCTGGTCGAGCGACAACACCACGATCGCAACGGTGAGCACGAGCGGGCTCGTGACGGGGAAGGGCGCCGGCTCGGCGACAATCACAGCGGCGACGGGGGGGAAGAGCGGCACATCCGCGATGGCGGTGGCGAACGTCACCATCGCCTCGGTGACGGTCAGTCCGGCCGCGGCGAGCCTGTTCGTCGGGCAGACGGTGCAGCTGGCCGCGACACCGAAGGATTCGGCCGGCAATCCGCTGACGGGCCAGACCATCGTGTGGTCGAGCAGCGACACCACGATCGCGAAGGTGAGTGGCAGCGGACTGGTGACGGCGAGGGGCGCCGGCTCGGCGACGATCACGGCGGCGAGCGGGGGCAAGAGCGGTACGTCCACGATCACGGCGGCGATCGTCCCGGTGGCTTCCGTGGTGGTGAGCCCGGCGTCGGCGAGCGTGGCGACGGGGAACACGGTGCAGCTGACCGCAACGCCGAAGGACTCGGCCGGCAACACCTTGTCCGGGCGTTCGATCACGTGGTCGAGCAGCGCGACGACGGTGGCCACGGTGAGCAGCAGCGGCTTGGTGTCGGGGGTGACCATCGGCTCGGCGACCATCACGGCGGCAACCGGGGGCAAGAGCGGCTCCTCGGCGATCACGGTGACGGCGCCGCCGGCGCCGGGGACGCACGCGGGATGGTACGCGGCGCCGAACGGCTCCAGCTCGGGCGACGGCAGCAGTGGTCGTCCGTGGAACCTGGCCACGGCGCTGAGTGGCGGTAACGGGAAGGTCCAGCCTGGCGACACGGTCTGGCTGCGCGGCGGAACCTACGCCGGCCAGTTCCGCAGCACCCTGACCGGGACGGCCGCGGCGCCGATTGTGGTGCGGCAGTATCCGGGCGAGCGGGCGATCATCGACGGCGCTGGATCGACCAGCGACACATTCGTCGCCGACGGTTCGTATTCCGTCTTCTGGGGCTTCGAGATGACCAACAGCGACCCGGTCCGGTGCTGCAGCACGAGCTCGTTCTTCCGCGCGGACATGATGGTGAGTCACGCGACGCATGTAAAGTTCATCAATATGATCGTCCATGACGGCGGCCCCGGCTACTACACTTGGAGCCCGTACGGGGATGTCGAAATCTACGGCGCGATCATCTATAACATCGGCTACGATGGCTCCGACCGGGGGCACGGCCACGGCATGTACCTGAAGAACGACGTCGGCCCGCTGGTCGTGCGCGACAACATCCTGTTCAACTCTTACGGCTACGGCATCCACGCCTATACGAACAGCGGCGACGGGCTCCTGAACGGCATCCACCTCGAAGGCAACGTGTCGTTCAACAGCGGGACGCTGTCGGCCCAAGGGACCTCGGGGAACATCGGGAACCTGGGCCAGCCGCCGGCGAACGACATGGCGATGATCGACAACATGACGTACTTCTCGCCGGGCATTGGCGGATCGAACTGGCTCCTGGGTTCTGGGGATGGGCTCACGGCCACCGGTAACTACGTGGTTGGAGGGAGTGGGATGAGCGAGGGGACGTGGACCAACGCGATCATCACCGGCAACACCGTGATTACGTCTGGCACCAAGCCGACACAACCCCTGGTGTTCGTGCGGCCGAACGCCTACGAGCCGGGCCGGGCCGCCGTGATCATCTACAACTGGAGTCGGCAGGCCTCGGTGTCGGTGGATCTGTCGAGCGTCCTGGGCGTCGGCCGCCGGTACGAGGTGCGGAACGTGCAGGATCTGTTCGGCGCCCCGTTGGTGAGCGGCACGTTTGGGGGTGGCACGATCAGCTTCCCGATGGCCGGAATCACGCCGCCCACGCCGGTCGGGTTGAGCAGCTCCCCGGCGCCGGTGACGGGGCCGGACTTCAACGTGTTCCTCGTGACGACATTGCCGTAGCCGACCCTGCCGTGTGATGCCGCCCCGGGCGCGACGTATCGCGCTCGGGGCGGCGTGCTTCATGGCGGCGCCGAGCGCGGCCGGCTGTCGGCCGGGTCATCGGCGCCGTAGCTTCACCGGGGAAGAGCATGAACTCGACCTCCCACCGTCCGTGACCGCTCGCGGAATCGCAGCAGCGCTGTATGCCCTGACCGCCCTGACGACGGGGCGACTGGCGGGGCAGGCGTCGACCGCGCCGGTAAAGGGCGCTGGATTCTACGCGAGTCCGGACGGCTCGGCGGGGGGCGACGGCAGCCGCATGCGGCCGTGGGACCTCGCGACGGCGCTGACGGGCGGGAGCGGGAGGAGGGTCCAACCGGGGGACACGGTGTGGCTGCGGGGGGGCACCTATCGCGGCCCGTTCCACAGCACGCTCACCGGGACAGCGGCGGCGCCCATCGTGGTGCGACAGTATCCGGGGGAGCGCGCCATCATCGATGGAGCGGGCTCGCTCAACGACACGTTCGTGGTTCGAGGAGCCTATGCCATCTTCTGGGGGTTCGAGGTCGTCAATACCGACCGCACCCGGTGCTGTAGCACCAGCTCGAACTTCCGCGCCGACATGGTGACGAACTACGCGCCTCACACCAAGTTCGTCAATCTGATCGTACACGACGGGGGGCCGGGATTCTTCGTCTCCACCACGTACCCGGACGTGGAGATCTACGGCTCGATCGTGTACAACATCGGCTACCAGGGGCCCGACCGGGGGCACGGGCACGCGATGTACATCAAGAGCGATGTGGGCCCCGTGCTGGTGCGCGACAACATCATGTTCAATCAGTTCGGGTTCGGCGTGCACGAATACACCGACGCGGGTAGCGGCCAGCTTCGCAACATCCACGTCGAAGGCAACGTCGTCTTCAACAGCGGTTTGCTCTCGAACAACTCCCAGTCGGCCAACATCCTGGCGGGCGGTGGTCAGGCGCCCGCCGACGGCATCACGGTTACCGACAACATGACCTATTACCCGCCCGGCTACGGGGCGAAGAATATCCAGGTCGGTCCCGTGAGCGGCCTCAGCAACGGGTCCATGACCGTGCGGAACAACTATGCCATCGGTGGATCCACGAGCCTGTACGTCGGCCACTGGCGCCATGCCGTGGTGGACGGTAACACGCTCCTGGGCGGAGGGGGGATCGACACCCGGACCGACCTCCACGCCACCGCCCGGGTTGCGCCGACCCCATCTACGGGGACCACGGTGTTGGTTCGCCGCAACGCCTACGAGCCCGGTCGGGCAAACATCATCGTCTACAACTGGAGTGGGCTCGCGACGGCCGCGGTGGACGTATCCAAGGTGCTTCATGTCGGGGAGCGATACGCGGTATGGAACGTGCAGGACCTGTTCGGCACGCCGGTGGCGGGTGGCACCTACGACGGCGGCTCGATCATCCTGCCGATGACCGCCGTGCCGCCGCCGCCGCCGATCGGAATGGCGAGCTCGCCGGCACCGGTGACGGGCCCGCTCTTCAACGTCTTCCTGTTGGCGCGAACGCCGCGATAGCGAGGGACGGGCGGGTGTCGTGGACTCACCGGGCTTGCATCGGCCTGATGGCCGCCCTCGGCTGCCAGTCGGGGGGGCCGGCGGGCCCGCCGCCGGGCACCCGCGTGGGCTACTACGCCGCGCCCGGCGGAACCGACGCGGGCGACGGCAGCACCAGCCGCCCGTGGGACCTCGCCACGGCGCTGGCGGGTGGAAACGGGGGCGTGCAGGTACAGCCGGGAGACACGATCTGGGTGCGCGGCGGCGCGTATCCGGGGACCTTCAGGAGCACGCTGACCGGGACCTCGGCGGCGCCGATCGTGGTCCGCCGGTATCCGGGCGAGCGGCCCATCCTGGCCGGCGACGGCTCGAGCAACACGCTGAAGATCGATGGCGCGTGGACGTATTTCTGGGGGTTGGAAGTGCAGGTCTCGACGTCCGATCGTACCACTCCCCGAATGGACGCCGTGTACGTGCGCTACACCGCGAACGTGAAGCTGATCAACCTCGTGGTACACGACGGCGGCACGGGCATCTATACCGAGCCCGGGGCGCCGGGGGTCGAGATCTACGGGTGCATCGTCTACAACAACGGTTGGCAGGCGGGCGCGGGCGACCGCGGCCACGGGCACGCGATCTACGTGAAAAACGATGCGGGGACGAAGCTCGTGCGCGAGAACGTGCTCTTCAACCAATACGGGTTTGGCGTGCACGAATACAGTGATCTGGGGAGCGGCGGGCTCAACAATATCCGCGTGGAAGGGAATGTCTCGTTCGACAACGGTTCCCTGGCGCTTCCTGGCACGTCCGGCGCGGGGAACATGCAGATCGGGGGCGAAGAGCCGGTGAACAACAGCACCGTGCGCTCCAACATGACGTACTATGCGCCGACCATGTCCGAGCTGAACGTGCGGTTGGGCTACGACACCGTGCGAAGCGGGAGCCTCGCGGCGAGTGGGAATTACATCGTCGGCGGGAATCCGGCACTGACAGTCAAGGATTGGACGTCGGCAGTGGTGAGCGGCGACACCCTGGTCGGCGTGGACGAGGTCGTGCTGCTCACCGACTCCATCCTGGCCGGGAAGGCATGGAGCGGCAACTACTACTACCGGGACCCTCTGGCGGCGGCGTGGCGATACCTGACGACGGCCTACACGCTCAGCGGCTGGCAGGGAGCCACCGGGTTCTCCGGGACGGACGAGGCGGCTGCCGGCATGCCTCTCGTCGCACGCGTAGCCGTGCAGCCCAATGTGTACGAGGTCGGCCGGGGCACCGTCATTGTGTACAACTGGACAGTGCAGCCTTCGGTGCCGGTGGATCTCTCCGGGGTGCTCCGGGCGGGGGACCACTACGAGGTGCGCAGCGTTCAGGCGCTGTTCGGCGCGCCCGTGGCGAGCGGCACATACGGCGGAGGCAGCATCGGCATTCCGATGACCCCGATCACGCCGCCGACGCCCGTCGGCCTTGCGAGCTCGCCGGCGCCGGTCACCGGGCCGGCGTTCGACGTGTTCATCGTGACCCAGGTCGGCTCCTAGGGGAGCCGCTCGGCGATTCGCTGGACGAGATAGGAGGCCAGGGGCAGGGCGCAGGTGAACGCAGGCGAGACCGCGTTGAGGACGTGGAAGGAACGGTCGTCACCCTCGTAGCGGAAGTCCATCTCCAGCCTGCGCGCGCGCACGTCGAACAGCTGGGCGCGGATCCCGGGGCGTCCCCAGCGCCGAAACCCTTCCCGGTGCACACCGTCTGCCAGGGCGGCTGCACGACGCACCAGCGCGCGTTGCCCGTACTGACGCACCTCCGCCAGGGCGAGCTGCCGGAACCCGAAGTCGTTGCGGAGCAGCAGCCCGGCCTCCTGGGCGGCGATGCTGAGACACTCGCCGAGCTTGAAGTTCCCCCAACCCTCGTAATGCTCTCGCCAGAAGGCCGGCGTCGCGGTGGGTCCGATTTTCACGCCGCCGTCCACGCCGCGCGTGATGTGCACGCCGAGGAACGGATTCTCGAGGTTGGGGACGGGATAGATGTGCGTGCGCAGGCTCGGGGCGCCGGGCTCGGCGAGCAGGTAGCGTCCGCGGAACGGCAGAATGCGGTAGCGCTCCGAAAACCCATACTCGAGGGCGATGCGGTCCGCGTACAGCCCGGCGGTGTTCACCAGGTACCCTACCCGCATGGTGCCGGCGGACGTGACTGCCCCCCCGCCGGACGCGCGCCTGCGGTACGCCGTTCCGGTCAGGAGCGCGATCCCGGCCGCGCGCGCGTCGCCGACCAACGACGCGATGACCTCCGCCGGATCGACGCTCGCGGTGCAGGGGGAGAACAACGCGCGCTCGACCGTCCTGGCGCGGGGCTCGATCCGCCGGACGTCCTCCGGGGAGATTGCTTCCAGCGGTACGCCGATCGAGTGTCCCCGGCGCAGCAGCTCCTCGAGGCCGGGGAGGTCGGCCGGGCCCGTGGTGACGACCAGTTTGCCGCACCGGCTGAGCCGCAGGCCGCGCTCGGCGCAGTAGGCGGCGAGTTGCCGGTTGCCCTCGCGCGTGAGTTGCGCCTTGAGCGTGTCGGCGGTGTAGTAGAAGCCCGCGTGCAGCACGCCGCTGTTGCGGCCGCTCGCGTGGAGGCCGCAGGCGGGCTCCTTCTCGAGCAAGGTGACGGAACAGTCCCCGTAGCGGCGTTTGAGCTCGAGGGCCAGAGCGAGGCCCACGATTCCCCCGCCCACGACCAGGAAGTCCGTGGTGCTTGCTGCGGTCACGGGAGGGGGGTCCGGGGGGTCGGCCGGGCCCGGGGGGGCCGCGTGGCCTAGGCGCGCGCCAGCTCGCGTGGCGGCGCCCAGTCTCCGCGGCGGCGCCGTGGCGTCGTGAAGGTTTGCTTCAGCGCCTCGACGTTGTGGTAGACAGGGTTCTGATAATCGCGCAGCGCGGGTTGGCTTCGGACGGCCGCTGCGACTTCCCGGATGCCGGCGGCGACGGTGAACTCGGGCTCGAAGCCCAGGACGCGACGGATCTTCTCGAAGCTGACGCGATAGTCACGAGGGTCCGGAGCGTCCTTCTGGTGCACCACCTCGGCTCCTCGCACGATGTCCGCGACCATGTCCCCCAGTGCGGCGATCCGGTGGTTGAGGGCGTCGCCGCCCACATTGAAGATCTCGCCGGCGACCCGTTCGGCCGGCGCCTCGAGCGCCGCGATGAACGCTCGGGCGGCGTCGCGGCAATGCACGTTCGGGCGCCACTGGTTGCCGCCGAAGATGGCGATCTTGCGGTCCACCACGGCGCGGACGGTGAGGGTGTTCACGACCAGGTCGAACCGCATGCGGGGCGAGAGACCGAACACCGTCGAGAGCCGGAGCACGACCGGCTGCACTTCACCCGCGCGATCGAACAGGATGTTCTCGCTCAGCACCCGCGTCCGCGCGTACAGGGAGACCGGTTTGAGGGACGACTGCTCCGTCAGGACCCCGTGGCTGCTCGCCCCGTACACGCTGCAGCTCGAGGCGAACACGAGGCGCCGCACCCGGTAGAAGTTGCACGCCTCCGCGAGCACCTTGGTCGCCGTGTAATTGAGATTGATCGTCTCCTCGGGATCGAGGTTGCAGGCCGGATCACCCACGATCGCGGCGAGGGCGAGCACGCCGTGCACGTCGCGCAGCGCGCGGCTCACGTCCCGGCTGCTGCAGATGTCGCCGGGGATGACCTCGAGCCGGGGGTGACTCAACCCCTCGATGCCGGCCGGGCCGTAGTCGAACCGGTCCAGGATGCGGACGTGATAGCCGCGCTCCAGCAGCATCCGCGTGAGGTGCGATCCGATGAACCCCGCGCCGCCGGTCACGAGCACGCGTCGGTGTTCCGTCATGCCACCGTGGTACCTGGGGGGAGCGAGCGCGGTGTCGAGCAGCTCGTGCAGCGTCACGGTTCCCGGTCGATGGACGTCCCCGCCCAGGACGAAGCGATCGATCCCGCCGACCGCCCGGACGTGAATGCCGGCGTCCTCGAGCTGGCGGACGAAGACCCGCACGACGTCGCGGTCCGCCGACGGCATCGCCACGATCACTTCGCGCACCTGGTGGCGCTCGGCGAGGTCGAGCGCGTCGTTCAGACCCCCGAGCACCGGCACGTCGTTCAGGACCGCGCCGAGTTTGGCGGAATCGTCGTCGAGGAAGCCGACGAGCTCCACCCCGGGGGCCGCGCCCCCGGCGAGCTCGCGGCCGATGGAGAGACCGTGCTCGCCGGCGCCGGCGATCATGACGCGGCGCAGTGCAGGGCGTGTGGCGCCCGACCGGCGTTCCCGCTGTTTCGCCTCGGCCACCGACCAGCGTCGCAGCGTCCGGGCGCCGACGCACAGGAACAACATGAGGAGCGCCGCCAAGAGCAGCGTCGCCGCCGAAAGATGCACGACTCCGAGCGAGCGCAGCCCGATCAAGAGGCCCAGCACGAGCGCGCTCGAGAGGCAGGTCGTGATCGCTTCCGGCAGGCTCGTGTACCGCCAGATGGTGCGGTAACTGCCGCTCCACGCCTCGACCAGCACCAGGAGCAGCCCGACGAGCACCGCGAGCGTGGCAGTCAGATCCACGCCGAAGACGCGAATCCCCTCGCCCACGGCCACCGCGGCCACGACCGCGCCCGCGCCGCAGCAGAAATCCACCCCCGCCTTCACCAGGCGCCGGATCGTCGAGCTGCGGAGCACGGGGTCGAGCAGGCGCGCACTAGAGGCAAGCGCCCGCACCGGCCAGGCGAACCGGTTGGCGAGTTGATCCAGCTCGAGATGGGTCGAGGTCATTCGGAACGCGGTCTAGGGTTGTGAGCCGGCGCAGCGCGACGCCACCGGCTATATCAGGTCTCGTGCCGGGCCATCGCTGCGCCGGCAGCGGGGTGAAGCTACGTAACTAAAAGCTCTACAGGTGGTTACCGGGCCTCTCCGGGAGGCACCCCGTACCGGCTACGGGCTTTGCCACACACCGGCCACACTTTAGTCACAATCGTGTGTCAGGCGCGGTGAGCCGCTCGGGCATTCACGGGAGGCACCGCACGATGTGCGGCCCGAGCGCGCTGGCGAGGCGTTCCGGTATCCGCTTCCAGAGGCGTGGGCCCCAGGCCAGCCCGGGATCGTGCGGCGACGGCGTCGTCGTACCGTTCCGGGAGGCGAGGTCGTACCACCAGAGCGGCTCGTCCCGCGCGCCCCAGCGATGCTTGAACTCGTGCGGGCCGGAGCCCGGCGTCGAGCGCCCGAAGTTAAAGGTGCGCACCCCCTCGCGGGCCGCGCGCTCGATGAAGGACCAATAGAGCAGCGCATTGGGTCGGAGCTCGGGAGCGCTGGCGACAGCCGAGGCCCAGGTGACCTCGACCTCCTCCGCCCAGCGCAGCGCGCAGCCGGCCGCGACGGGGCGGCCGGCGTGATACGCGCAGCCGAACCACACATCGTTCGGAAAGACTTCGGCGATCGTCTCGAACAGCCGCCGGCCGTGGGTGGGCGTGCCGAGCTCGTGCATATGCCGCTTGAACACTTCGAAGAACGGGCGGAGCTGGTCCGGTCCGAAGCGCACGGTCACCCCGGCCCGGGCGGTGCGGCGCACGTAGTTCTTGAGCCGGGAGTTGAGGGCTTGCCACACGCTGTCCGGGGATCCCGCCGTGAGGTCGAGCAGGACCGTGACCTTGCGGTGCGACGCCGGGAGCGCGATGGGGAGCGGACCGCGGCTTCTGAGCTCGAGCAGCTTGACCCCGTCGCGCTGCGCCAGGCCGGTGGCGTGGGCCACGAGTGCCTGCACGCCCGCCTCGCTGCCCAAGGGGCCCCCGTAGTTGAGGAACGGCATGGACACGAGGTAGTGACCAAACAGCAGGCTGTTCACCCGTACCAGCGGCAGCACGCCCGCGAGCCCGCCGTCCGGGTCGCGGGCCGCGAGCAAGAAGCACTCGTGCCCGAGGGCGCGCGTCATGACGGTCTTCCACCCGAACAGATGGCAATGCGTCCACTGCGGCTGGGCCCGCACGAAGCGATCCCACTCGGCGGAAGGACCCGCGAACTCCTGAACGTGCAAGGTCACCGTGCGGCCCACTCCCGGGTTGTCCGTTGGACGTAGAAGCGATACAGCGTCGGCATGGTCTGGCGCGCGATGTCTTTCAGCTGGCGGACCAGCAAGGCGCGGCCCCAGCCACGGAAGCGGGCGAGTTCCGCCGTCCGCGCCGGGGGCGTCGTGGTTTTCGGTCCGAAGCGGCCCAGGATCCAGCACCGGTCCACCTGGCGCGGGCGCGTCCAGGGCTCCGACGTGAACAGGTAGCGCAGGCCGGCGCCGGCCGCGGACTGCAACACCGCCTGCGAGATGTCACCCCCAGGGACGGAAGCGACGGGGCAGGGCTCGCCCAGCAGGTCGGCCAGGATGTCGCAGCTGGTGCGCCACTCGGCGGTCATCTGTTGCGGCGTCTGGTCCCGAAAGATGTCCGGGTGCGTGTGGGAATGGCTGCCGATGACGTGCCCGGCGCTTCGGATGTACCCGATTTCCTTCCGGTCGAGGAAGGTGCGCGAGCCGATGAGGCTCGTCACGATGAAGAAGTGGCCCTTCCACCCGCGCCGCGACAGCTCGTCGCTCGCGTAGAGCGCGCTCTTCCCGCCGTCGTCGAAGGTGAGGAGCACGTGCCGGCCGGGGCGCTCGAAATCCATCTCGAGCACCAGCTGGGGGATCAACCCCGCCGCGCCGATGGACGCGAGGTGCTGGGCGAACGCAAGGCGCGTGTGCTTGAACGGCAGCGCCGCGGGGCGCTGGAACCCCGATGCCCTGGGGTCATCGGTCACTTCGTGGAAGGCGAACGTCGCGAGCTCGGGTCCCGGTATCACCTGTGCGTCTCCCGTCTAGCGGGACAGCGAGAAGCCGGCCGCCCGCGGACGGCGCCAGCCGAAGATGTGATCGCCGATCCCCCGCAGAAAGCCGAGGCCGTAGCTGCCGTGCAGCACGACGAAGACGGCGGCGAGTCCGGCGCCGCAACGTGGCCCATGCCGCAGGGCCGCGCGGACCGAGCAGAAGAGAACGGCCACGGCATAGGCACCGGCGACGACGGCGAACGCGACGCGTGCGATCGGCCACGCGAGCCCCAGCAGCCCGGTGACCGTCAGGGCGGTCAGGAGGAACGCGGGGGCGAGCTGGCGCGCGGTCATGATCTTGCCGAGCTTCTTCGCGACGAGCGGCTTGAAGTACCCGTACTGGTAGAACATCCGCCCCAGCTGCCGCAGCGTGCGGCGGGCGTAGTAGGAGCACACGACTTCGGGAACGAGCAGGATGCGCCCGCCGTGCTTGAAGAGGCGCAGATCGAATTCGTCGTCCTGGTTGCGCACCAGGTCCTCGTCGAACAGCCCGATCCGGTCGAAGACGTCGCGGCGATAGCAGCCGAACGAGACCGCGTCGGCCCAGCGGCGCTGCGGCGAGCCGATGCGGAAATAGGCGTTGCCCACGCCGAGCGGGTGCGAGAGCCCGAGCGCGATGGCGCGCGCGATCGCGGTCTCGTCGGCCGGGAGCGTCTCGATCACGCCGCCCACGCAGTCGGCGCCGCTCTCGTCGAGCGCCTCCACCAGGCGCGTTACGTAGTCCCGCGGGTACACCACGTGCGCATCCATACGCATGACGAGGTCGCCCTGGGCGGCCCGCACGCCCAGGTTCAACGCGACCGGCGTGATCTGCTTCGGGTTGTCGAGCAGCCGCACCGTGGGGTACCGCGCCGCGTATGCGGTGACGATCTCGCGGGTGCGGTCGTCGCTCCGGCCGTCCACGACGAGGATCTCCATCCGGTCCGGCGGATAGTCGCCGTCCAGGACCGATTGCACGCACCGGCCGATGTGCTGCGCCTCGTTGCGACACGGCACGACGATCGAGACGAACGGCCTCGCGGTTGGCATGTCAGGTGATCCGGGCGGCGAGCTCGCGGAGCCCTTGCACCCATTCGCCCACCGCCGGCCAGGGGTCGTGCCGGTCCCACGTCTCGATGCGGGTACCGGCGGGCTGCGGGCCGAACAGCTCCCGCACCGCTTGCGCACGGCCTGGGTACGGGGCCGGGTAACCCGGCGGCCGGCCGCGGAGGATATGGAGGAAGCGCTTCACGTCGCCCCAGAGCCACCGCACGACCACGCCGTCCCGATAGCCTGGCGCCGCGGTCACGGTCTCTCCCTCGAGCATCCGCATCCAGAGCAGCGGGAAGTCGACCCCGGCGGCGATCGCGAGCGCGAGCGACCCCCAGAACCGGCCGTTCACCTCGATGAGCCAGGGAGGGTGCACGTCGTCGTCGCGGAATTCCACCATCGCCGGCCCGTGCCACTCGAGCGCGGCGAGCAACCGCTCGGCGGGCGCTCGCAGCCGGGCTTCCGTCGGGGCGGAACGGCGCAGGCTGCTGCCCGAGCCCGAGGGCTGGACGTCGCGTAGCCGCTCGTGCGCGAACCAGGCCACCACACGGCCGTGGTCGCACAGGGCGAACACTCCCTTGCCCTGCCCGGCGACCCAGCTTTGGATGATCGGCCAATGCTCCCCCTGGCGGCGGGCCTGGACCGTCTGGTCGAGCTCGGCGTGCGACGCCGCGTAGCCCGGCCCGGGGTCTCTGGAGAATCCCATCTCGGTGGGCACGTTGCTGCGACGGGCCTTGACCACGCACGGGAATCCCACCACCTCCGCGGCCGCGTGGCAGGCCGCGAGAGAATCCGGGAACTGTGTGGGGGGGACCGAGACCCCACACGCCTCCGCCCGAGCGATCACCCGCCCCTTGTCGAAGGCTTGCATGAGAACATCGGTCGGGGCGCAGCCGACCGTGATGCCGACCTCCGTCCACGCCGCCCGCTCCGTATCGCACAGGAGGCAGGAGCGTTCGGTGAGGGGCAGGACCACGCTCACGCCGAGACGTCTGGCCCAGGCACGGAGCTCGGCGAATGCCGCTACCGTCTCTCCCTTGACCCGGAAGCGGGCGCGGGAATGACGCGACCAGGCGCCGAGCGGCCAGCGACAGTCGCTCGCGACGAGCACGTCGTATCCGGCGCGCCCCAGCGAGCGCACGCACGCGAGGGCCTGGGTCGTCTGGCCGTCCAGCACCAGCACCCGCGCACGACGGGAGGCGGTGCCGCCGGGCAGGCGAGCCCTGTCGAGCTCAGGTGCGGGTCGGGAGATCAGCGTGGGCATAGGTCAGGGTGTCGATCGTCGCGCGCTCTTCGGGCGGCAGGTTGCACACCACCGCGCGGAACTTTCCAGTGGCCGTCCGGGGGACCTCCGCCACCGGCTCCAGTACCACGGCGACGTTCCCCATGCGCGCCTGCAGGCGCTCCACCAGGGTCCGCGCGGCGTCCGGCGTGAAGTTCTCGGTCGGCACGTAGCGGATGCGGACGCGCCGCAGCGTGTCCTGCACGATCTGCGCTTCGCGAACGGGCAGGTCCGCCTTGAACACGGGATCGAGTCGGCCGATGCGGCGGCCGTCCGGGGTGAACAGGACGTCGTCCACGCGCCCTTCGACGGCGGCGAGCGACGGGAGGGTGCGGCCGCACGAGCACGCCGTCGGAGGGGGGGACGCGGTGAGGGCGCCGCGGTCCCCGATGCGGTAGCGGATGAGGGGCATATCGGCGTTGAGCAGCCCCGTGCAGACGAGCTCGCCCGACGCGCCGACGGGGACGTTCTGGCCGTCCACGACGACTTCGACGCTCCCCACCTCGGGCCAGAGGTGGAGGCGGCCCTCCTGGCACTCGCTGGCGGCGGCGACGCTCTCGGCCATGCCGTAGGTCTCGCGGACGGGGCACCCGAACGCGGCGGCAATCGCCTGCCGTTGGTAGTCCTCGACCGGCTCGGCGTTGGGGATCGCGACCACCACCTGCAGATCACGCCGGCCGAGGCGCAGCGCCTCCTGGGCGAGGGCGTACAGGGAGGAGGTGTACCCTTCGAGATACGCGACGCGGTAGTGCGCCAGCGCGTCGAGGTAATACGGCAGCAACGCCGGGGCGAGATGGTAGGACGACATGTACAACTGGTTCAGCGCGGCGTTCCAGACCCAGAACGGCGGACGCCGCTGGGCCGTCGGCGTGACGAGCTGTCCCCCGATGAGCGCACAGCGGTCGCCGCGCGACAGACCGTACCAGTGGCGCCGCCGGGCCGCCGCGAGCGCGTACAGCGCGCGCTCGGTCTCCCGGCTCCGCCAGATCGTAACCGACGTGCCGGTCGTCCCGCTCGTGTGCACGCGCCACATGCGGCGCGGGCGGCAGCCGTCGGCGAGGAATGCCTCCGGCCGGGCGCGGACGGCTTCCTTGTCGAGCAGGGGCCAGTTCGCGAGGTCTTCCCAGGAGGAGCGGTCCCCTAGCCGCCGGCGAGCCTGCCATAGCGCGCGGTAGTACGGCACCCGGGTGGCAGCCCGCTGCAAGACAGAGACGAGTCGTTGCTCCCGGAACCGGTCCCACTGGGCGGCCGTCCACTGCTCACGGTCGAGGGCCTCGGCAATCAGCCGGTCGGTCTCGGGGCCATAGCGCCACCGGCGCAGGTAGTAGCCGCGCAGCGAGGCGGCCGCGGACCGCGCGGGGGCGGGCAGCCGGTGGTACAGCCACAGCGCGGCGTCGCTCATCGCGCCCTCGCGTGCGACAGGCGGCCCAGCGTTGTCGCCACGCCGAGGAGCGGCACGAGCGACAGGCGGGCGGCGCCCGCCCAGTCACGGCGCGCGAGCTTGGCCTCGAGGCCTCCGACCGAGAGCCGGACGTTGACGCGCAGGGCCGGGAATCGATACCGCCCGTCGCGAAATTCGATCGTGCCCCAGCCGCGGAGCGGCAGGTGGCGGCGCACGGTGGTCGGCACCAGCGTACCCGAGAACAGCCGACCGTGAATCTGTTCGACGTAGCTCAGAAAGCAGCCCAAGCCCTGTGTCACGCCGATGCGCTGCGCCGTGCGCACCACGTAGTCCCAGTTCAGTCGCCCGCGGGTCAGCGCGCCGATGGCCCAGGTAATGTCGGCGAGCCGGAGCGACAAGCGCCCGAAGATGCGCTGGACACCCTGGAGGAGCAGCTGGTCGTCGACGGCGGGGACGACGACGGTGGCGTCTGCGATGACCATCTGGGCGCGGTTCGCGACCAGTTGGGCCGCATAGCCCGCGTGCTCCCCCACCAGTCCCAGCGTCCCGTACTGGACGTCGAGCGGTCCGGGACAACCCGGCAACACATACCGGACGGTCGCGGCCACCCAGTCGGAGAAGCCTCCGGGGTTGGTGACGGCGCCCAGGGCGGCCAGCACGGGGACGAGCTCGCCGGGCCGCGCCAGGACGAGCAGGTCCGCGTCTCGCCCCATGTCCGGATAGTGCTGGAACGCTTTGGGGAACAGATGCGCAATCCGATACTCCGAGCAGACGCGGCTTACGCGCTGAACCCCCGCGACCAGCGCTTGCGCCCGCTCGCGCTCGATGGCGACGCCCGCGACAAACCGCTCCGGACCGTCGATCCCCAGGCGCTCGAGGGAAGCGGCGGTGCGGAGCAGGACGGCGTTCCCGCAGGCCACCTGCAGCAGGGAATCCCAGAAGTCGGGGGACGCACTGAGCGGCGCAGCTGCGCCCTCGAGCAGCAGCCGCAGCAGCAGCTCGCCGACCGCCTCGGGCGCGCTGCGGGGATCAGCTCGCCGGCGCATGGGAATCCTTCCGCCCCCGAGGTCGCAAGCTCGCGAGCGCCCAGTGGGCCAGCATGCGGAGGTGGTGCCGCCGGACCTTGGTGAACATCCGCCACACGCTGCCCCACTCGCCGTGCACGATGTAGAAGCGCAGCATCCGCAGTACGTGTTTGGTGTTGCGCTCGGATCGCTGGCGCCAGAACGCCGGGGCGTAGTTCCCTCCCAACGGCCGGCTGATCCGTTGCAACCGATCGAGAATCGCGTCCCCGCGTTCTCCGCCGGCCCACCGCACGCGGCAGGCCTCGTCGCTCCGTGTCGGGACCGCCGCGGCTCGCGCGACCCCTGACCGGTCGAGGTCGAACACGAACACCGCGCCCTCGTTCTGCTCCTGCACCATCACCTGATTGGTGATCAGCCCTTCCTTCCAGTCGAACAGGAAGTTGCCGAGGCTATAGCAGACGATCTTCCCGTCGGGTGTCGTCTCGATCCCCTGGAGCACGTGGGGGTGGTGCATGAGGACGATGTCGGCGCCTGCCGCCGCGCAGCGTTGCGCCATCGCCCGATGGTCGGGATGGGGGTAGTCGAGGTACATGAAGCCGATGTGTACGGACGCGATCAGGACGTCGACCGACGGACGCGCCTTGCGAATCGCGCTAAGCAGCTCCTGCTCGTCGAACTCCCAGAAGCGGGCCCCGGTGTCTTGGGGAAGGAGGGTCCGGCCACAGCCCAGCCACCCGACACGCACCCCACGGCACTCGGTCCGCACGAGTCGCCGACTCGCCGCGGCATCATCGCCGGCGCCGAGTGCGACGAGATTCGCGCCTGCCGCGGCCGCCAGTGTCGAGGCGAGGCCGGTCGGACCGAAATCGTACACGTGGTTATTGGCCAGGTGCACGATCGTCACGCCCGCCTGTCTCAAGGCTTCGGCGGCGGCCGGAGGCGCCGCGAACAGCGCGTCGCGGGGGCGCTCGATCAACGTCCCCTCGAGGTTCGCGAAGGCGGCCGCCGCGGATTGCAGCAGAGGCGCGACCTCGCGCAACAGTGCGCCGTAGCCGAGCTCGGAGGCCGTGCGCCCGACCTGTCCGGAGAGCCCGCTGTCGCCCACGGCGCATACGCGGACGGTGTGGCCGACCGGCGCCCGCTCGTGGAACAGGATCGCGGACAGGTCGGCGGGGAGCTCGGGGAGGAGCGCCCGAGCCGGTACGATCCGGAACCCGGTGCCGGCATCGACGAGGAGAGGCGCGGTCGTCATGAGTTCAGCCGTTCCAGGGCCAGCCGCTCGAGCGTCCGGGCGGTCGCGTCGAAATCGACGTTATGCAGGGCCACCACCCGCGGCACTCGCTGGAAGACCTGACGGTACGCCACGGCACGCCGCTGCAAGTACGGGACGGAATACTCGCCCTTGCGGGCAAACGATTCCTCGGGACTGATGTCCAGGAAGACCGCCAGATCGGGGGTGGGCGTGAGCCGCTGCAGCAGCCGCAGCCAGCCCCAGGCCCGGTCGTAGGCCACATCGACGAGCGTGTCGTAGAAATACCGGTCCATGACGAGCACCTGCTTGCGCAGCTTTTCGACGTAGACGCGGTAGACGAGAAAGACGAGGAGATCCACCGGGTAGATGAGCCGGCGGAGTGGCTTGTTCCACAGGACCGCATTGCGGACCCGCCGGTAGGCGGCACGGAGCCGGCTCGAAGGAGCGGGGGGGGCCGTCGGCGGCGATCCGTTCGACGGGATGGCGCCGCCGCCCCCGCGGACGCGATCCCGCAGGGCGCGCAGGTAGGCGTACACGCCGACGTGATCGTTGATATGAAACACGGCCACGCGGCAATGCTGTTGCTCGAGCGTGATCTTGAGACGCTCGATCAGCGTGGATTTGCCGGCGCCGTCGAGGCCCGAAAACGTGATCAGCATTGAAGGGCCGCCTCCGCTCCACGCGTCCGCCGCAGGGCGCGCAGATGGTCCGCGAGCCGGGAGCCGTTGCGCCAGGCGTCGAACAGCTCTTCGGTGCGCCGGCGTCCGTGCGCGGCGAACTCGCGCCGGCGGCTCTCATCGGCGAGCATCCCCGCTATGGCGTCGGTGAGCGCTGCGACGTCGGCGGGAGGGACGAGGACTCCACAGCGGCCGTCGTCGAGCGCCTCCGGAATGCCGGCCACGCGCGACGCGACGACCGGCGTGCCGACCGCCATCGCCTCGCGCAGCACGTTGGGAAGTCCGTCCCCCAATCCCGGCGACGGATGGACCAAAATCGTCGCTCGCCTCATGGCCTCGAGGACCTCCGCGAACGGCAGCCAGCCGCGGAACCGCACGCGCTCGCCCAGGCCTAAGTCCCGAGCCAGGGCGGCGAGCGCCGCGCGTTCGGGTCCGTCCCCCACCAGCTCGACGTCGATCGGGGTACCGCGGGCGCTCAACGCGCCGGCGGCGCGCAGCAGATGGTCGAAGCCCTTGGCGCGCGCGAAGCGCCCGACGGCCAGCACCGTCCGGGCCGGCCGGCCGTCCGGTCGATAGGGGAACGCGGCGAGGTCGAGCCCATGGTAGCTGACGTACACCTTCGCGGCGACGCCGCCCGCCGCGTCCGCGTAGCGCTCCTCGAGGAACCGCCGGTTGAACTCGCAGCAGGTGATGATCCCGTCCGCGTAGCCCAGTTTCTCGCGCAGATAGACCGGGGAGCGGTACAGGTCGGTGCCGGCGTGGAGCCAGATGGAGAACGGCACCGGCCGCTCCATCAGGCGATGAAACAGGTACGCGCAGGTGCCGGCGTAATTGCCCCAGTACGCGAGGACGTGATCGTATTGGTCGGCATGCTGCGCCGCCCAGGCCCAGGCCTTGGGGAAGACGTAGACACTCTTGGCGAGCGGTCCCGGCCCGAATCGCGCCGCGGCCAGGCTCACGGCGGCCGCGTCGCGCACGAACGTCGCGACCTTCCGCAGCGGCCACGGTCGCGCGTGCGCCAGGCTCTCCAGGAAGCGGAGGTGATGCACCCGGTGCCTCGGCAGGATGTCCTCGCCGAGGATGTCGAGGCGGTAGCGCCACAGGCGCGGATCGAGGGGCGCGACCGCGAACACGTCGATCGCCACGCCGGCCTCGAGCAGCGCCCGCATGTCACGCTCGAAAAAGGTGGCGACCCGCGCCGGGTACGTGCTGGTGAACACCGCGAGCCGCAGCGGCGAGGGCGCGCTCACCATGAGAGGTGATGCTCCCGCATCCACAGCTCGAGCGCGAGGACGATGAACACCCGCTGGTACAGGCCGCCCCGACTGATGGTGCCGAGGTAATGCCCGTCCCGGGCGCGACGGAATGCGTACAGCCATTGCCGGACCACCTCCGGGGCGAGGAAGCCGCCGGTGCGCGCGTCCCGCGAGAGGAGGAAGTCGGCGAGGATCTCGTAAAAGGCGTCGGGCACCATCACGTCCACGGGAATCGCGAACCCGTGCTTGGGATGCGCGGCGACGACGGGCGGGAGCCACCGGTGGGCGAGGGCGCGCAGTACCTGCTTGCCGGTGGTGCCGTCGGTTTTGAGGCGATGCGGCAGCGTGAGCCCGAGGGCGACGACATCCTCGTCCAGCATCGGGACCCGGACCTCGATGCTCGCGCGCATGCTCATCATGTCCACCTTGCGCAGCATGTCGGACGGCAGACTGATCTTGAACAGCGTCTCGGTCAGACGCTGCGACAGCTCCTCGAGGTCGGTCACGCCGGGCGGGTCGTACTCGTTGTAGTGACGCCAGGCGGGCAGGAACCCGTTCCGGGCGATCGGGCGCACCAGGTCCCGTTTGTCGTCTTCGCTCAGGTAGTTCGAGAGCCCGGAAATGAGGAACGCCCCATCGCGCGCTCCGACCTGGGCGAGCTCCACCGCCTTCGCGACCTGACGACCCCAGTCTCGGGTCCAACCCGCGAGCGCCCTGCCTCCCAGGCGCACCGAGTTGCCCAGCCAGGGGGGGAGCCGCATGAGCTGGACCAGCCGGTTGGCCCGCCAGAACCGCGGGTACCCGCCGAACGCCTCGTCGCCGCCGTCGCCCGACAGCGCGCAGATGATGCCTTGATCGCGGATCGCCCGAGAGATCCAGTACATCGGCAGGAGGCTCAGGTCGGCGAACGGCTGATCGAAGTGGCGCAGCAGATCGAGCACCGCGTCGGCGCTCATATTCCAGTCCCCGAGATCGATCGTGCGGTGGGCCGTGCCGCAGTGCCGGGCGACCGCGACCGCGATCGCGGTCTCGTCGTGGCTCTTGGCGGGGAATCGCACATTGAACGTCGCGGTCGACCCGCCGGTGGCCCGGCGGTGCGCCGCGACGACGAGCGAGCTGTCGATGCCGCCGCTGAGCAGGGCGGCCACCGGCACATCGGCGATGGCCTGCCGTCCGACGGCGTCGAGCAAGGCGTGTTCCACGTCCGCGGCCGCCTGGTCCAGCCGGCGGGCGTGGTCGGGCCGGGCCGCCACCTCGTGGAAACGCACCCAGTGCGGTCCGGCGGCGTTGACCGTCAGCGCCGCCCCCTTGGGGACGGCCTCGACATTGGCGAACCCGGTCGCCGGCTCGGGCACGTAGCCCAGGCCGAGAAAGTCGTAGCACGCCTGGCGGTCGATCGCCGGGCGGAACCCCGGCAGGGCGAGGATGGCTTTGATCTCACTGGCGAACACCCACTCGCCGTTGTGGAGCGCGTAGAACAGGGGCTTCACGCCGAACCGGTCGCGCGCGAGGTACAGCGCCCGCCGACGCGAGTCATAAATCGCGAAAGCGAAGATGCCCCGCAGCCGGCCGGCCATGCGCTCGCCGTGCTCCTCGTAGAGGTGCACGAGCACTTCCGTGTCCGAGGTGCCGCGGAACCGATGACCCCGGCGCTCGAGCTCGCTCCGCAGATCTCGATGGTTGTAGATCTCGCCGTTGAAGACGACGTAGACACTGCCGTCCTCGTTGGCCATCGGCTGGTGCCCTGTGGGCGAGAGGTCGATCAGCGCCAGCCGGCGGTGGACGAGCTCGCACCGGTCGTCGCTGTAGTGCCCCTCGCCATCCGGACCGCGGTGAGCGAGCAACGCCGACACCCGGGGGGCCCAGCCGGGCGCGCCGCCCAGGGCGACGGGGTGGAACCGCCCCGCGACGCCGCACATATCAGGTGGCCACGGTGGGCTGGCGACCGCTCGCCAGCGCGTACGCGAACGTCAGCCACAGGAGCGGCGTGGCGATCCAGTTCCCGCTCATGTTGACCACCAGCACGGCGATGAGCAGGGCGAAGGGCGTGATTCCCTCGACGCCGCGGCGCGCCCGCCAGGCGGCGCGCAGGCAGAGCCACGTGCCGAGGGCGAAGGGGACCATTCCCAGGAGCCCGGTCGACGTCAAGACCTCGAGCGCGAGGTTGTGGGTGTCGCGGCGGGGCACGTGCTGCTCCGGGAGCCGGTTGCCGAGCTCGTACATGTTGGTGAGCGGCCCCCAGCCCGTGAGCGGGTGCTCGAGGACCATCCGCAACGCGGTCGGATAGATGCGCTCGCGTCCCGCCATGAACCCGGTTTCGGCCGTCTGGAGGAACCGGTTGCGCGTGCCCACGAACTGGTACGACACCCAGATCAGGAACCCGAGGGCGACCAGCACGGCGGCGGCGTTGCGCAGGCGAGTCGCGACGCTCGCGCCACCCAGCGTGAGCGCCAGGAGCCCCGCGCCCAGCGCGAGCACTCCCCCACGGGAGCCGCCCTGGACGATGGCGATGGCGATGGCCCCCACGACGGGCCAGGCGAGCGCGCGGGCCCACCGCGTGCTGTGCGCGCGCCCGTAGGCGAGCCCGAGCAGGGCGATGATGCCGCCGCTGAGAATCATCGCGGCGTGATTCTCGTTCTGGCCGAGGGCGGTGATCCGCACCCCCCCGGTCCACTCGACGATCCGCTCCGTGCCGATGCCGGCGAGCTGGATGGCGGCACGGAGCGCGCTCGCGACCCCCAGCGACACCAGCGCCCCGCGGGCGACATCCTCGTAGTCCAGCACGTTGGAAGCGGCCCAGAGCAGGAGCACCGCTTCCAGGAGCAGAGTGAACAGCTTCTGGACCTGGTCGCCGTAGTGGCCCCCGTCCACGACGAACGCGCCGAGCAGGACGTACAGGTACACGCCGAACCACCGCACCGCCCAGGGGAGGCGGGCGAAGCTGGTCCGCGGCTGGAGCAGTGCGGCGAGCAGAAAGGCGGCGCAGGTGAGCGTCGTGACCTCCCAGGGGATCGTTCGCTTGGGATACTCGAACGGCAGGGAGAACACGAACAGGTAGAACGCCCAGCGGACCACCGGATGCACGACGCGCAGCGGCGGGTGCGTACGCGGACGCCCGGCAAGGGGCGCGCGCGTGAGCGCGGCGGCGGCCGGGGAGGTCAGCACCGGGTGGTCTCCCGGAAGAGCATCGCGAGGACCCGCTCGGCGACCTGCGCCGGCGGCGCGTCGTCGGTGCGTACCGTGGCGAGGCTCGTGCCGTGGCGGGCGAGCGCCGCGGTCACCTGCGCGAAGGCGACGCGGAACGACGCGATGAACGCCGCGACGTCCCGGTCGGTCTTGTGCTTGACCAGGTGAGGCTTGGCGCGGGCGCGGATGCGCTCTTGCAAGACGTCGTCCCGAGCGTCGAGGACCAGGACCAGCCGGACGACGGCAGCCCACTGCGCCAGCGCCCGCTCGCGCCAGCGCCCGAGCACGGGGTCGCTCTGCGTGGCGGGACAGAAGACGTGGAGCCAGCTCAGCACCAGCACGGGCCCTTCCTCCAGGAGGAGAACGCGACTGCCGTTCGTGGCCCCATGCGCAAGGAACGCGCCCAGCGCATGCAGGCGGATGATTTGCCGACTCTCGGCCCAGGGGAGCCCGGCGGTGCTGCGACACAGGTCCAGCAGCGTGGGAAGCGTGCGCACGGCGCTCGCGAAGCGCACCGCGGCCGGGACGTGGTCCACACCCAGTCCCGCACGAATCCGATGATCGCGCTCGGCCAGCATCCGCGCCAGCGTACTCTTGCCCGCGCCCGGCGGGCCGATCAGCTCGATCACGACAGGTCGTGGCGGCGTCATGGAGCTAGAGCGTAGTCCAGATGATCCTCTTCAGGTCGGCGACGACGTCCGGCAACGGCCGGTTGGCGTCCACGACGCGCGCGCGCGTCTGGCTCCAATCGGTCTCCCAGACCGTCTGCGCTCGACTGCGGACATAGTCGGCCGGCTCGGTCGTCTTGCGCCGGACGGCCGTTTCGGGATCGACCCGCAGCACCACGAGGAGGCTGTCGGGGCCGATCCGGTCGTAATAGCTCCGCTCGACTCGCGCCAGGAGCGCGGCGACGCGCGGGTACGGCACGCTGGCGACCAGCTCTTCGATACGCGGCCCTACGAACTGGTGGTTCTCGGGCACCGGGTAGCGCTCGCAGATCGCGAGCCCCTGGTTGGCCGTGAAGCGGCGAACTTTGCGGTAGAGACGATAGCGGTCCCGTGCGGTCGCGAGATGGTACAAGAGCTCGAGGTATTGCTCGAGGGTAGAGGTGCCCAACCACTTGAACCGGCCGGCGACCCGGATCGCCGCACTGACGGCGAGGGTCGCGAGGGTTTTCGGGGGCCGCCCCAGGTGTGCCCGCATCGTGGCGAAGTCCTTGGAGAGCCAGGCGTGCAGTGCGGTGGCGCAGGTCGTCTTGCCTGCGCCGTCCCCGCCCGCCAACGCCACGATCTTCCCGCCGCCGGCGATGTACTTGTGCGAGGGAGGACTGGCGAGCACGCCGCCGAGGGTCCGGATGCGCCCCCCCAGGGTTACGAGTCGCAACGCCAGGGGCGCGCGCCGGGCCTGCGGCCGCAGGCGCCGATGCAAGGCATGCTTGACCAGCGCCCGCCGCCAGGCAGGGAAGCCGGGACGCAGCGCCTGGAGACACGCTTCGAAGCAGGAGCCGTCGATCCAGGGGAGGTGCCGGTCCAGGAGCTCGCGCAGGCGATTCCGGTCGCTTTGTCCCTCGAGCTGCGCGAGCTCGGGCTGGACGTCTCGGAGCCACCGCGGGAGCCCCGGCACGAGCGCGTCCCGCAGCGAGAACCGCGCCACCGTGCGGAGCACCAGCAGGACGAGCTCCAGCTCGGCTGCCGGCGTCTGGAACACGCCGTTCTGGACCGCGGAGTCGAGGAGGGGCTGCTCGATGGGGAGGACGTACGTCGTCACCCACGGCCGGCCCACTACGAGGCGGTAGTAGACGTGGAGGTGGAGCAGCTTGCCCGTGTCCGGGTCAAAGCCGAAGAAGTGCAGCTGGTCGGGAATGTGCCGGCCGTACCAGGAGTCTGCCAGCTTGAAGTCCAGCTCGTGTAGGACGGCCGTAAAGCGCTGTTCGTCCGCACGGTCCACCAGGAGATCGATGTCGCCGTCGCCAGCGCCCCAGCGCTGCCGCTTCAGGTGACCCTTCCACTGGCAGTATCGGATGCCGTGTATGCGCAGCGCCTCGGCCAGCCGGGTGACGAGCGGCATGGTGCCGTTGACCGGCGCCGCCGCCGCGCCCGCGAGCGTGACCTGCGGCTGTTGGAGAAACGCCCGCAGTGCGGCGACGAACCAGCGCCCGTCAGGCCCGAGGAACAGGCTCGGAGCGCTCCACACGACCAGCACCATCCCGCCCACCGTTACCGCGAGCGTCGCGAACAACAGCTCCAAGGAAGGAGCGCCCAGGGCACGGAGCGCGACCGTCGCTCCGCCGGCGAGCAGCCCGGCGGCCGCGGCGAGCGCGAGCGCCGGCGTGTGCGCGTCCCAGAAGCTCCGCCACGGCAGCCGGGTCAACCGGAGGCCGAGATCGGCCATCAGGAAGAAGTTCACGGCCAGGGCGCCGACGACGCCCGCCGCGACGCCGTCGATGCCCCACGCCTTGCCGACCAACGCCCCCGTCAGCACGCACAGCGCGTACACCAGCTGCCGCCAGGCGCGGTGATAGACGGCGGCGGTGGCGCGGGCGGTGACGTCGCTGATCCGGTAGCTCGTGCGGAGGAACATGCCGAGCGCCAGGATCTGAAACGGCGTCACCACGGCGGTCCAGCGGGGGCCGAGCATCGCGAGGATCAACTCCGGCGCCACGATGAAGAGGACCAGGCTCGCCGGAAGCATGATGAGCCCCATCAACGCTACACCGCGCCGGTAGGCATCCGCCAGTCGGCGCGTGTCGGTCTGGATGCTCGCCATCGCCGGGAACAGCACCCGATCCACCGCGTCGCCCAGGAGATGCGGCGGTCCGGCCATCAGCTCGTAGGCCCGCCCGTAGAATCCGAGCGCCGCCGCACCGAGCCACCGCCCCACGACCAGGTTGTCGACCTGGAGCGCGAAATAGTTCGCGATCTTCGAGGCGGTGAACCCGCCCCCGTAGTACATGAGCTCCCCGAGGGCGGCGCGATCCGGGAGCAGGCGCAGCGCCGGCGGCCGGGTTACGACCAGGATGATGGTATAGAGGGCCGTCTGGGCCATCTGCGCCGTGACCAGCGCCCACACCCCGGCGCCAAGCAGCGCCAACACGACGCCGACTACTCCGTAGCCCAGGACGAACGTCAGCACTTCCATCGTCGCCAACCAGCGGAACCGCAGCTCGCGTTGCACCTGCGACTCGGCGATGGCCGAGAGGCCGTCGAGGGGGAAGATCCACGCGAGCACCCGCAGCACCGGCTCCACGCCCGCGATGTGGAAGAACCGCGCCGCGAACGGAGCCGACACCCAGAGGAGCACGCCGAGCAGCAAGCCGAGCAGCACCGAGGCGGAGAACGCGGCCTCGAGGTGACGGCGTTCGAGCACCGGTCGCTGGACGATGGCCGGGGCGAGGCCGAGCTGCGAGAAGATGGCCGAGAAGCCGACCACGACCAGCGCCGCCCCGACGATGCCGAAGTCGGCGGGCGAGAGCAGGCGCGCCATGATCGCGAGCACCAGGAGGCGCAGACCGGCGTACACGACCTTGCCCCCGCCGATCCACACCAACCCGCCCAGCGTTTGCCGGGTGAGATCGCGATGGGTAGGCTGCGACGTCGGCATGTGCCAACCAGGTCCTCTCTCAGGGCGATCGGTCAATGGCATGCTCCACTACCGCTGTCGGTGAAGCTGAGCCCGGCAATCGGGATGAATTGCCAGCTGTAGCTGTTGGTTGCGAGCGTGAGCTTCAGGACACCCGGCGTGCCGGTGTTGTGCACCTCGCTGTTCGCCGCCGTGCCGCCGCTGAAGTTGTTGACCCCGATGCCGCCGGTACCGACGGTGAATTGCCGGATGCCCAGCTGGGGATCGGCCGTGCCGCTCGAAGTCTGCGGAGCGAAACGCTCGTAGACCTCGTAGTGCGCGTTGATCACGATCTCCGCCCCGGCGGCGTAGAGATCGTCCCACAGCGGCTTCACGGCGGCATTCACCACCGGCAGCCCGGTGCCGGACGTGGAGCTAAAGAGCGGCAGGTGCCAGATAGCGACGACGCATTGGGTGCGGTAGGGCTGGAGGTCGGTTCGGAGCCATTGCTCCTGAAGCGAGCCCTGGGACATGGAGATGTTGCTGTTGAGCACCACGACGTGCCAGCTGCCCAGGTCATAGCTGTAGTAGAACTTGCCCGAATCGCCGGCGGCGGCACCGAAATACTGCCAGTACGTCGCGGAGCCGGGGCTGAACCCCTCCATGTGGCCGGTGGCGGGCCGGGTGCGTCCCTTGAAGGCACCCCACGAGGGGTCATAGCAGCTGACGAAGTTCGGAGGACTGGTGCTCCCGCCCTGAACGTTGTCGCCGACGGTGAAGACCGTGCCGGAGATGCCGTTGACCAGGGCCGCGGTGGCCTCGTCGTTCTGCCGGTCGCAGCGGGCGATGTCCCCGGCTCCCACGAGCACCTGCGCCCCGACTGGCGCCGTGACCGTGACGGCCTGCGAAGTCGAGTTCGTGGCAGCAGCATTGTCGGTGACCGTGAGGCTCACCGTGTAGGTGCCGCCGGCCGCGTAGGTGTGCGACGGGTTCGCGACCGTGGCGATCGCGCCGTCGCCGAAGTTCCAGCTCCAGGCGACCACGCTGCCGTCGGGGTCGGTGCTCGTACTCGTGAAGTTGCAGCTCAGATCCCCGCACGCTTTAGTAAACGACGCCGTCGGCGGGAGATTCGGAGCGGTCACCGTGACGGACTGCGAGGTCGAGCCCGTGGCACCGCTATTGTCGGTGACGGTGAGGCTCACCGTGTAGGTGCCGCCCGCGGCATACGTGTGCGACGGGGTCGCCACGGTGGCGGTCGCGCCGTCGCCGAAGCTCCAGCTCCAGGCGACCACGCTGCCGTCGGGGTCGGTGCTGGTGCTCGTGAAGGAGCACGCGAGCCCCGAGCAGCTGCGCGTGAACGACGCGGTGGGCGGCTGGTTCGGCGGCGTCACCGTGATGCTCTGAGACGTGGACCCGGTGCCGCCGCTGTTGTCGGTGACGGTGAGGCTCACGGTGTAGGTGCCGCCCCCAGCATAGGTGTGCGACGGGTTCGCGACCGTGGCGGTCGCGCCGTCGCCGAAGCTCCAGCTCCAGGCGACCACGCTGCCGTCGGGGTCGGTGCTCGTGCTCGTGAAGGAGCACGCGAGCCCGGTGCAGCTGCGGGTGAACGCCGCGGTGGGCGGCGTGTTGGGCGGCGCCACGGTGATGCTCTGCGACGTGGACCCGGTGCCGCCGCTGTTGTCGGTGACGGTGAGGCTGACGGTGTAGGTGCCGCTCGCGGCATACGTGTGCGAGGGGTTCGCAACGGTGGCGGTCGCGCCGTCGCCGAAGCTCCAGCTCCACCCGACCACCGTGCCGTCGGGGTCGGTACTCGTGCTCGTGAAGGTGCAGGCGAGCCCCGTGCAGGTCTGGGTAAACGCGGCCGTAGGCGACGTGTTGGCCGGCGCCACGGTGATGCTCTGCGACGTGGAGCCGGTGCCGCCGCTGTTGTCGGTGACGGTGAGGCTCACGGTGTAGGTGCCGCCCGCGGCGTAGGTGTGCGACGGGTTCGCGACGGTGGCGGTCGCACCATCGCCGAAGCTCCAGCTCCACCCCGCCACGGTGCCGTCGGGGTCGGTACTGGTGCTCGTGAAGGAGCACGCGAGCGCCGTGCAGCTCGACGTGAACGCTGCGGTGGGTGGTGTGTTGGGCGGCGCCACCGTGATGCTCTGCGACGTGGACCCGGTGCCGCCACTGTTATCGGTGACGGTGAGGCTCACGGTGTACGTGCCACCCGCGGCATACGTGTGGGACGGGTTTGCGATCGTGGCGGTCGCGCCGTCGCCGAAGCTCCAACTCCACCCGACCACCGTGCCGTCGGGGTCGGTACTCGTGCTCGTGAAGCTGCAGGTGAGCCCCGTGCAGGTCTGGGTAAACGCGGCTGTGGGGGACGTGTTGGCCGGCGCCACGGTGATGCTCCGCGACGTGGACCCGGTGCCGCCGCCGTTGTCGGTGACGGTGAGGCTCACCGTGTAGGTACCGCCCGCGGCATAGGTGTGCGACGGGCTCGCAACGGTGGCAGTCGCGCCGTCGCCGAAGCTCCAGCTCCAGGCGACCACGCTGCCGTCGGCGTCGGTACTGGTGCTCGTGAAGGAACAGGCGAGCCCCGTGCAGCTCTGCGTAAACGCGGCGGTGGGCGGCGTGTTGGGCGGCGTCACCGTGATGCTCTGCGACGTGGACCCGGTGCCGCCACTGTTATCGGTGGCGGTCAGGCTCACGGTGTAGGTGCCGCTCGCGGCATACGTGTGCGAGGGGTTCGCAACGGTGGCGGTCGCGCCGTCGCCGAAGCTCCAGCTCCACCCGACCACCGTGCCATCGGGGTCGGTACTGGTGCTCGTGAAGGAGCAGGCGAGCCCCGTGCAGCTCTGCGTGAACGCAGCGGTGGGGGGCGTGTTGGGCGGCGTCACCGTGACGCTCTGCGAGGTTGAGTTGGTCGTGCCCTTGTTGTCGGTGACGGTGAGCCTCACGGTGTACGTGCCGCCTGTGGCATACACGTGCCCCGGGCTCTGATCGGTGGAGGTGCTGCCGTCGCCGAGGCTCCAGCTCCAGGCCGCCACGCTGCCGTCGGGATCGATGCTCGTGTCCGTGAAGTGGCAGGTCAGGCCGGTGCAGCTCGACGTGAACGACGCAGCGGGCGGCTGGTTTCCCGGTGGTCCGTGGCAGGGAGCGGTGCCGGTGTCCGAGAAGACCTGGCCCGCCTCGGAGAAGAACCTCCATTGGTACCCGGTCGGGCGCAGCACCAGGCGCAACACCCCGTGCGCGCTATTCTGCACCACCTCGCTGTTCGGCTGGATGGTGCCGAGGGCTTCCAGCCCGGCTCCGCCGGTGCCGACCACGAACTCCCGGATCCCAGTCGTCGGGTCCGCCACGCCGTTCGGCGTCATCGGCGCGAACCGCTCGTAGGTGTGCTCGTGGCCGTTGATGATGACCTCGGCGCCTGCTTGATAGAGGTCCTGCCACAGGGCGAGCCAATCAGTGTGACCGTTGCCGTGGAGAATACCGGAGCTGAACGTCGGCTCGTGCCAGATCGCCGCGGTGCACTGCTTGGAGCTGGCGGCGAGGTCCGCCTTGAGCCACTTCTCTTGGGTCGACCCCGCGCTCGCGTCCACGTAGTTGTTGATCGCGATCACGTGCCAGGCGCCGAGGTCGTAGCTGTAGTATCCCTTCGTCGGGTCCCCCGCAGCGGCACCGAAATAGTTGTAGTAAGCCGGAGCGCCCGCGGTGGTATAGTCGTGATTGCCCGTTACCGGCCTGGTGCGCGTCTTGTGCCGCCCCCAGGATGGACCGTAGCAATTGGTAAACTGGGTTGCCGTCCCGTCGGGATAGGCGTTGTCGCCCGTGGTGTACACCGTGCCCTGGATGATGTCGAGCAGCGCAGCGGTGGCTTCGTCCTCTGGAGAGTCGCAGACGGCAATGTCGCCGGCCCCGACGAGCGCCGCAGCCGTCGTCGACACCACGGTCACCGTGTTGCTGCCGGTCACACCGTCGCTCGTCGCCGTGATGGTCGCGGTTCCCGCGGTCCACCCGAAGACGTCGCCGCCGCCGGAAACCTTCGCGACCGCGGTGTTGCTGCTCGCCCAAGAGACGAGCCGGTCGGTCAGCGGGTTGCCGGCGGCGTCTCTCGGCGTCGCGGTCAGCTGGACGTCGAGCCCGATCTCCACGCTCGTGGGATTGGGAGTCACGTCCACCGACGCGACGGCCGGGCCCGGCGTGTTGCCATGGCAATCGCCGGTCCCTGCGTCGGTGAACGTGAACCCGGTGATCGGGATGAACTGCCAGGCGTAACCGTTGCTGCCGAGCGTGAGCTTCAACACTCCCGGGGTGCCGCTGTTGCGCACTTCGCTGTTCGGCGCCGTGGTGCTGCTATTGAAGCTGTTGACGCCGATTCCCCCGGTGCCGACGGTGAATTGCCGGATGCCGATGAGATCAGTGCCGCCATCAGGCCGCTGCGGGGCGAAGCGCTCGTAGACTTCGTAGTGCGAGTTGATCACGATCTCCGCCCCGGCGGCGTAGAGATCATTCCACAGCGGCCTCACGGCGTCGTTCACCGCCGGCAGGCCGTTGCCGGACGTGGAGCTGAAGAGGGGGGCGTGCCACATCGCGAGCGTGCATTGCGCCGGGTGGTGCAGGAGGTCGTCCTTGAGCCATTGCTCCTGGGTCGAGCCCTTAAGGGTGGAGATGCCGCTGTTGAGCACCACGATGTGCCAATCGCCCAGGTCGTAGCTGTAGTAGAACTTGCCCGAATCGCCGGCGGCGGCCCCGAAATACTTCCAGTACGTGGCGGACCCGGGGCTGAACCCTTCCATGTGCCCGATGGTGGGTCGGGTGCGGTCCTTGTGCTTTCCCCAGGAGGGGCCATAGCAGTTGTTGAAGTCCGGAGGGTTGCTACTCCCACCCAAGACGTTGTCACCGACGGTGAAGACGGTGCCGGGGATGGTGTCGAGCAGCGACGCGGTGGCCTCGTCGTTCTGCCGATCGCAGCGCGCAATGTCCCCGGCGCCGACCAGCACCTGTCCCACCACGGTCCCGACCGACGCCAGGACGCCCGGCCCGATCGGGGCACTGGGGCCGATCGATCGGTCGCCGGTACACGTGGTGAGCAGCACCGCTGCCGCCAGGGCGGCGGGCACGGCGAGAATGGCTCGGGGGCTTAGCCGCACGGGAGCAACCTCCACTGCGAGGAGTGAGGGCGCACGACCCTCACGTCATCCGTGCCTGGGAAGCATGACTCGTGCGCGGCTGCCGGTCGCCTAACCGCAAGCGGCGTCGCCGCTTTCCCGGCCGCACGGTCGCCGCATCGGGTTACTTGCTGCACCGCGCCTACACCTTCGCTGGCGGGCTGATACGGTCGCCCCACTGGCGCCCCAGCAGGGCCCGGGCCTCGGGCATTTCGGGCGGATCGGGAAACCTCCGGCGCCCGAAAAGCGTGGCCGCGATCACGAGGAGCGTCCGCCCCACGATGGTGGCGTCATACCAGAGGGACGCCCGCCGCACGTACACCCGGTCGAGCGCCAGCACGAGGGGCAGCAGGCGCTCCGCGTACGCCCGTTCCGGATCGACGCTGCCGACGAGCGGCTCGCCGTGCGTCGAATCGTACAGGCTCCCCGGGCTCGCGAGACCCGGGCGGACCCGGAGCGTCTCCCCATGCTCGGGCGCATAGTAGCTCCGCACGATGTCGGGGTGCTGCGGACGCGGGCCCACGAGGGACATGTCGCCCCGCAGCACGTTCAGGAGCTGCGGCAGCTCGTCGATCTTGAGCCGGCGCAGCGGGCGGCCGAACGCGAAGACCCGCGGGTCGTGTTGCGCGGTGATGACGCTGCGGGAGCCGCGGGCGTGCAGGTGCATGGTACGCAGCTTGTACATCGTGAACGGGTGCCCGTCCCGGCCGACCAGGCGCGCGCGGTACAGAATCGGGCCGGGACTCGAGAGGCGAATCCCCACCGCGGCCACCAGCAGGACCGGGACGGCGGCCACGAGGCCGAGCGCCGCGACGACGACGTCAAAGAGGCGTTTGGCCACCGCGCAGGCTCCGTCGTACCGTCATGAACACCTCGGCGGCGTCGAGGCAGCAGTGATTCCCCCAGGCGTGCGCGCGATGCCGCAGCGCCTCGAGCGAGCGGGGATGGGGGTACGGCCGGACCTCGCTCTCGTAGCACGCCATGGCGCACAGCTTCTGCTCGAGCGTCTCGGAGATGTCGATCCACGTGTCGGGGACGAAGGCTCGCGGGTAGCCCCACTCGGTGCTCGAGGCCGTGTCGAAGGCGTACACCGCCTCGAGGTACGGCTCGATCGGCCGCGTGGCCACGAGCGCGGCGCGGAACAGCAGCTCGTGGTCGCGGTTGGCGTCGCCCCCGAACTGGCAGTAGACGACCGCCGGGCGCACGTCGCGCACCACGCGCTCGAGCGGCGTGATGAGATCGACCAGCGACAGCGTGTCGAGCCGCTGATCGGCGAAGCCCAGCTGGCGGGTCTCCCGCAGGCCGAGCGCCCGGGCGGCGCGGCGGATATGCTCGGGCTGCCCGACGCCCTCTGGTCCGTAGCGGAGCGACTCCCCCTCACACGCGATCACGGCCGTCACCTCGTCGCCCGCTCGGACGTGCAACGCGGCCGTGCCGCCGCACCCGAGCACCTCGTCGTCGGGGTGAGCCGCAATGATCAGTACGCGGTGGCTCATCGGCGTCGACCTCAGCGGCGGTACCGGCGCACGATGTCCAAGACGGCCGCGATCACGTCGGCCGCGTCGGCATCGGAGACCCGGGCGCTGAGCGGGAGGCTGAGCATGCGGCGGTAATTGCCGTAGGCCACGGGGAAGCTCTCCGGCCCGTAGCCATACTTGTCCCGGTAGTACGGGTGCAGGTGGATCGGAATGAAGTGCACCGACGTACCGATATTGCGCTGCTTCAGCTCGTCGATAAACACGTTGCGATCGATGCGGAGCGCTTCCTCCCGCAGCCGGAGGACGTAGAGGTGCCACGCATGCTCGACGTCCGAGCGCTCCACGGGCACTTCCAGCGCGTCCTGGTCGGCGAACGCCTCGGTGTACAGGCGCACCACCGCCCGGCGCCGCTCCTGGAAGCGGGCCAGCTTGCGCAGCTGCCACAGCCCGAGCGCGGCCTGGATGTCCGTCATGTTGTACTTGAAACCCGGCGCGATGACTTCGTAGAACCAGCTCCCGCCGCGGTCGTACCGGCTCCAGGCGTCGCGGCTCATGCCGTGCAGGCTCAGGGTCCGCGCGCGCTCGAGGAACGCGGCGTCGCCGGTGAGCATCCCGCCCTCGGCGGTCGTGAGGTTCTTCGTGGCGTAGAAGCTGAACGCGACCGGGTTCGCGCCCGAGCCGATGGCGCGCCCCTTGTACTTGGCGGGCAGCGCGTGGGCCGCGTCCTCGACGACCGCGAACCCACCGGCGCGCGCGAGGTCGTCGATCGGGTCGAGCGCGGCGGGGTGGCCGGCGTAGTGGACCGGGAGGATCGCGCGCGTCCGGGGCGTGACCGCCGCGGCCACGAGCCCGGGATCGAGGTTCAACGTGTCCGGCTCCACGTCCACGAGGACAGGCCGGGCGCCCACGTGCTCGATCACGTTCACGGAGGCCGCAAAGGTCATGGGCGTCGTGATCACTTCCGCGCCTGGCCCGATCCCGAGCGTGACGAGGGCGGTGTGCAGCCCCGCCGTGCACGAATTGAGGGCCAGCGCGGCGGGCGCCCCGAGATAGGCGGCGAACTCCTGCTCGAACCGCTTTGCTTTCGGCCCCGTCGTGATCCAGCTCGAGCGCAGCGTGTCGACGACTTCCTGGATCTCCTCGTCGCCGATCAATGGCGCGGCGAACGGCAAGAAGCCGCGCTCCCGGGTGGCGACGGGCGGGGGCGGAGGCGGGGGCGCGGCCGTGCGCTCGGAAACGGAGGCGGCTCGCGGCGGTCGTGTGGTCATGACGTCCAAGTCAGTGGGTGCGTGGCCCGCCATTAGCACGTCCTGTGCGCAGGTTCGACGCCTTGCAGACGAAGGACTTACGGCCGAGGTGCGGCGCGGACGCGGGGAGGGATGCCGCGACGAACTTACAACTGCGCTGGCGTTGTGCGACGATGCGCACGCGCCCGCTTCGGTCGATGGACGTGCACGTCCCCGAGCGGGTCGCGGAGCCGGTCGAGCGGCGCTGTGGTCTGCCGCCCCCGTTGTGGCAGGTTCCTTACAGCGCGTGGAGCGAACCGGACAGGCGCCGCAGACGGTGTCGGCTATCTCCCTGTTGCACGGGAGGTTGCCCCTGCCCGAGCGGCGAGCCCCGCGGTACCGACCTTGCGCAGTGTGCGCCGTCTGAAAGGGACGCTAACGCATGACGACCGGCAGCTTACCCGCACGGCTGGACACACCGAAGGCAGAGGATCGCAACGCGGTGGCGCGCCCGGCTCCCGCGCTGCCGCCCGACGCCGGGGACTGGCTCGCCGACGCGCAGCGCTACCTCCGGTCCGTCCGGCGGCATAAGTGGCTGGTGCTCAGCCTCACATTGTTCGCCACCGCCGCCGGCATCGAGCTGTCCGTGTACGCCCTCCCGCCCAATTACGCCGCGCGGGCAACGGTGTGGATCCAGGTGCCGGCGCACCAGGCTCGGGATGAGGGCCCGATCTGGTCGGGCCATCTGCCGATCTCGTCGGGTTGGATCGACCTGATCCGGACCAACATCGTGCTCGAAGAGGTAGCGCGGCGGGAGCGGCTTTACCTCGTGAACGTCTCCGGCGACTCGGCCGCGCTGACGAGCTTCGCGATCAAGGAGCGGGTACGTCCGGGCACGTACCTCCTCGCGGTGGACACGGTGGGGACGGGCTTTACGCTCACCGACGACGCGGGCGCGGTGCTCGACCGGGGCGCGGTCGGCGATTCGATCGGCGCGGCGCTCGGCTTCGCGTGGGTCCCACCCGAGGGAGTACTCCTGGCCGGGCACGTGGTGGAATTCACCGTGACGACGCCCGCCGAGGCCGCCACGCGGCTCCGACGAGAGCTCAAGGTGAGCTCCGATATGGACGGGAATTTCCTGCGGCTCGAGCTCACCGGCCCGGACGCGGCCGGGGTGACCGGGACGGTAAACGCGGTTGCGTCGCGCTTCGTCGCCGCGGCGGCGGACCTGAAGCGCGACAACCTGACGCAGCTGACCGGCATCCTCGGCGCGCAGCTGGAGCAGGCGCAGGCGAGGCTGCGGAGCGCCGAGACCGCGCTCCAGCGGTTTCGCGTCACGGCCGTCACCGAGTACGCCGAGGGCGCTGCGCCGGTGACCCCGAACATGCAGTACCCGCAGGATCCGGTGTTCGCAGGCCTGCTCGACCTGAAGGTGCGGCGGGGCGACCTGCTCCGGGACCGGGCGGCGATCAAGCGGATCCTCGCCCAGGGCCCCGAGTCCGGGCTGATGGTGGATGCGCTCGCGACGCTCGCCTCCGTGGAGCGGTCCACCGAGCTGAGCCAGGCGCTACGGGACCTCACCGCGAAGCAGGCGGTGCTCCGGGCGCTGCGGGTCCGCTATACCGCCGAGGCTCCCGCGGTGCGCCGCGTGGCCGCGGAGGCGGCGACGCTGGAGCGGCAGACGATCCCGCAGCTGGCGACAGGGCTCGCGCGGGAGCTGGAGCGGCGCGCGGCCGAGCTGGGGCAGCGCGCCGACTCGGTCGCGCGCGATCTGCGACGCATCCCGCCGCTCGCGGTGGAGGAGACGCGGCTGCAGCGCGACGTGACCCAGTCGGCGCAGACGGTGGCAAACCTGCAGCAGCACTACGAGGAGGCGCGGCTGGCCGAGGCGAGCAGCATTCCCGACGTGCGGTTCGTGGACCCGGCGCTCGAGCCGCAGGAGCCCACCGAGAACTGGGCGCCGGTGCTCGTGCTGTTCACCCTGATCACCGGCCTCGGCGCGGGGGTCGGCAGCGCCGTTGCGCTCGACCACCGCGACCGGCGCGTGCACGACCCCGAGGACATCACCCGCACCATGGGGCTCACGATCCTGGGCGTCGTGCCGCACCTCGAGCGCAAGCGGCGGGCCAAGCAGCCCGAAGACGGGCTTCCGGTGCTCGAAGCGATGCGGGGGATCTGCCTCAACGTGCTGCACTCCCATGGCGTCGGCCCGGTGATCGTGACGGTGACGAGCCCCGGCCGTGCCGACGGCAAGTCGTTCGTGGCATCCAACCTGGCGGTCGCATTTGCCGACGCCGGGTACCGCACCCTGCTGGTGGACGGGGACGTGCGGTGCGGCAGGCTGCACCGGACGCTCAAACTCCCCCGCCGACCGGGCCTCACGGACCTGCTCCAGGGGCGCGCCAGCAAGGAGCAGGCGGTCCAACTCTCCGCGTATGGCATGCTGTCGTTCCTCGGCTGCGGCACCCGGACCCATGACGGACCCGCGCTCGTCAGCTCGGCGGCGCTGCCCCGCGTGCTGGCGGGCCTGCGGTCGAGCTACCACGCGATCATCATCGACAGCTCGCCGCTGGCCGCCGGCGCCGATGCGTTCGCGCTCGGGACCGGCACGGGGACCCTGCTGCTGGTGCTGCGGACCGGTGTCAGCGACGGCGGGCTGGCGCTGGCGAAGCTGGAGGTCATGAGCCGTCTCCCGATCCGCGTCCTGGGCGCCGTGTTGAACGACGTCCGGGGAGGCAGTCTGTACCGCGACTACTCGTACTACCTTGAAGGCTACGAAACGCAGGACGAACCCGACGAGGCACGCGGGCAGGTGCTGCGCGCGCCGGAGTACCCTTGAAAGGATCACCCATGCCCCGACCCGTTTCATTCGTTCCGGTGACGCTCGCCCTCGGCGTCCTCGCGCTGTGCGGTCTCACCCGGAGCGAAGCGCAAACGGCTTCGCCGGCGGCGGCCGCCCACCGCTTGACCCAGCGGCGGGCGGACCTGGAAGAGCGACTGCGGCGCCTCGTCGGGATGGCCGCCACGGGCCGATACGAGAACGGGGTATCTGCCGCGGTGGTGCGCGCCGAGACGACCTACATCCAGCGGCGGCTCAGGGAGGGCGACTTCCGGGTGGGCGACCGGGTGCTGCTCGCCGTCGAAGACCCGGAGCCACCTCTGACGGGAGCGGCGACGCCGGTCGTCAAATCGAGCGAGCAGCAGCTCTCGGACACGTTCACCGTCGGCTCGCTCCAGGAATTGACGCTGCCGGTGGTCGGAGTAGTGTCGCTGCGCGGTGTGCTGCGCACGGAGCTCGAGCCGCGGCTCACCGTGGAGATCGCGCGCTACATCCGGGACCCCGTCGTGCACGCCCGCGCGCTGGTGGGCCTCGCACTCTCGGGGGAGCTGGCCCGCCCCGGGTACTACAGCGTGCCGGCCGACGCCGTCATCCCGGCGGTGCTGATGGCGGCCGGAGGGACGACGCACGAGACCAAGCTCAACAAGTTGAAGATTCAGCGCAACGGCCAGACGATCTGGGAAGGGGACGCACTGCGCCGCGCCATCGCCGCCGGCAGTACGGTCGATGACCTCGAGCTGCAACCCGGGGACGCGATCGTCGTGCCCCGCTCCGGCTCGATCGGCGGCCTGTACGGTCCCGCGCAGCTGGTGGCGGTGCTGCTGGGCATCCCGGTGACGATCTATACGCTGACGAGGATCTTCAAGTGAGCTGGCGGCTGGGCGCGGCGCTTCTCTCGGCGCTCGTGGTGGCGGCGTGCGGTGCTGCGCGTGACAGCTGCGTCGTCGGGGGAGGGGGAACGGCTGGAGCGGCAGCGGGAAGAGGACCGGGCGCTCGCGGGCCGTTCGGGCACGTCTTCATCCTCGTCGAGGAAAACGCCGACTACAACGCCGTCATCGGCGACTCCTCGATGCCGTATCTCAACGGCCTGGCGCGGACGTACGGCCTGGCGACCCAGTACTACGCCAATGCGCACCCCTCCATCGGCAACTACTTCATGATGACCGTGGGGGACACGATCACCAATGATGACGGGTACTCCGGCATCGTGAGCGGAGACAACGTGGTGCGCGCGTTGGTCGCGGCGGGCAAGACGTGGAAGTCGTACGCCGAGGATCTCCCGTGCGTCGGGTACCGGGGAGTCGGCGTGGGCCGCTACGCGCGCAAGCACAACGTCTTTGCCCTCTTCTCGGACGTGGTGGCCGACACCGCGCAAGCGAAGAACCTGGTGCCGTTCGCCCAGCTCACCACCGACCTGGCGACGCATGCCCTGCCGGACTACGCCTTCATCATTCCCAACCTGTGTAGCGATGCGCACGATTGCCCGTTGCGCACGGCGGACACGTGGCTGCGGCACAACATCGATCCGCTCGTGCAGAGCGCGACGTTCCAGGAGGATGGCTTGTTGATCATCGTGTTCGACGAAGCCGGCCTGACCGACTCCACGAACGGCGGCGGTCGGATCCCCTGCGTCGTGGTGAGCCCGAAGGCGAAGCGCGGCTACCGATCGACCACCATGTATCAGCACCAGAGTCTCCTGCGGTTGTCGCTCAAAGCGGTCGGTGTGTCGGCGTTCCCGAAGGCGGCAGCCGGCGCGCCGGATATGTCGGAGTTTTTCGACAGGGGATATCTCGCGAGCAGGTAGGCACTAGCGTTTCTCCGCGCCGCGCCGCATGCTCCACGGCAATTGCTGCGCGCCCCGTGTGCATAATGAAACGCCCTTACGAGAGTCCGCCCGCCTCGCGCGAGCAACGGCTGAAGGACTGGTTTGTCCGCTGGATCCATCCCCGTTTGCCCCGGGAGCTCGATCGCCAGCGCGTCAAGCTGCTCTACTTCGTCTGGGGTTACTGGCCGCTGCTGCGGCTTCGAACCCTCAGCGTGGTCGATCGCGTCAAGCTGCTCGCGCGCTTCATCAGGATCGACTGGCATGTGTTGCATTCGCATCAGCCCTCTGAGATCGCGAGTGTGTGCGCCGTGTTGGCGCAACGTCGCGCCCGTCGTGGCGAGGTGGTGGTCGAGGCCGGGTGCTGGAACGGAGGAGCGTCCGCCAAGTTCAGCCTCGTCTGCGAGCTGTACGGCTATCGGCTCCACATTTACGATTCGTTCGAGGGCGTGGAGCCGATGACCGCCCAAGAAAAGCAGCGCGGCTACGACTTCTCGGGCGAGTATGTCGCCTCGGAGGCGACGCTGCGCGCCACCCTCCAACGGTTCGGGGCGCCGGACGTGTGCTCCATTCACAAGGGATGGTTTGCCGCGACGCTCGCCCGCAGCCCGGTGGCCGACGTCGTCCGCGTGGTGTTCATCGACTGCGATTCGGCCAAGGGAACGCAGGAGGTGCTGCTCGGGGTGGTTCCCAGCCTGGCCAGCGACGGCGTGGTGTTCTCGCAGGATTTCCACATCGCGCCAGTGCGCGAGCTGCTCCTCGACCCAGGGACGTGGCAGCGGTACGGCCGGGGCGTCCCAAGCATCGAGCGACTGCGCGGCCACCTCGCCATCCTCCGCTCGCGGCGGCAGAGCGAGCGTCGGGTGCTCGCCAATCGCCGCCTCGGTGTGGAGCGACGGGTTGCGGAGCGCCGCGTCGCTGTAGCAGTGGCGTGAGCCGAGCGGCGCGTGGCGCGCCCCCCGGCAATCTTGTAGCAGCTGCGTTACACGTTACGAAGGAAGCAGGACGACCGCCCACCGGCCGCCGCGGTATCGACCTTGCGGTGGTTCGCTTAGGTTAACGAGGAGACCCCCAGGGGCATGACGACCGGCGATCTACCCGTCCCGTTCGAGCCGGTGCGAACGGAGGTTGTGGCGCGCTACCCGCCGCCGCCACTGCGTCCCGACTCCGAGCCGCTGGCCGAGTGGCGGCGTTACCTCATGGCCGCCCGGCGCTACCGTTGGATGGTGCTGGGCGTCACGCTGTTCGGCACCGCCGCGGGTGTCGGACTGTCGTTGTTGCTCCCCCCGACCTACCTCGCGCGGGCCACCGTCTGGATCCAGGTCCCGTCCGCGCGGGCGCGAGACATCCGCGACCGAGGGCCCATCTGGCAGGGGCAGCTGCCGATCACCTCCGGCTGGATGGACCTGCTGCAAACGAATGTCGTGCTGGAGGACGTGGTGCGCCGGCACCGCCTCTATCTGACCCCGCGCCAGCCCGGCGACACGGACGCGCTCGCGACGTTCGGGATCAAGCCTCACGTGCGGCCTGCTCTGTACCGGCTCGTGGTGGACTCGATCGGGAAGACCTTCACGCTCAGCGACAAGAAGCATCTCGTGCAGCTGCACGGCACGGTGGGAGACTCGATCGGGGCGGAGCTGGGGTTTGCCTGGGTTCCGCCGTCCGGCACGCTCACGCCCGGCCGCCTGGTGGACTTCACGGTGGTCGCGCCGTACGAGGCCGCGAAGCTGCTCGCGAAGCGCCTCAAGACCTCGGCGGATGCGGACGGGAACTTCCTGCGGCTCGAGCTGGGCGGGTCGGATCCGGCCGAGGTCACGGCCATCGTGAACCTGGTGGCCGAGCGCTTCGTCGCCATCGCGGCGGACCTGAAGAAGGAGAACCTCCAGCAGCTGACCGGCATCCTCAGTGGGCAGCTCGAGCGGGCGCGGGACAAATTGCAGAGCGCCGAAGCCGGGCTCAAGCGATTCCGCGTGGGCGCCGTGACGCAATACGCGGACGGCGCGGCGCCGGTGACCCCGAACATGGAGTTCCCACGCGATCCCGCGTTCGCGGGTCTGCTCGGGATGAAGGTGAATCGTGAGGAGCTACGCCGCGATCGCGACGCGATCGGTCGCATCCTCGCGCAGCGCCCGGACTCAGGGCTGGCAGTGGACGCGCTCGCCACCATCGGCGCCGTCCAGAAGTCGACCGAGCTGAGCCAGGCGTTGCACGATCTCACCGTGAAGCAGGCCGAGCTGCGCGCCCTGCGTACCCGCTACGCCGACGCCAACCCGGCGGTGCGACGCGTCGCGGCCGAGGTGGCGGAGCTCGAACGCCGGGCGATCCCGGGCCTCGCCACGAGCCTCACGCGAGAGATGGCGTTCCGGGAAGCGGAGCTCGCGCAGCGGGTGGACTCCGCGGCCACCGACTTGCGGCGCATCCCGCCCCTCGCCGTGGAGGAGACGCGGCTGGAGCGCGAAGTGACGCGCGGGGAGCAGGCGGTGGCGAGCCTGCAGACGCTCTATGAGGAGGCCCGGCTCGCCGAGGTGAGCGCCATCCCGGACGTGCGACTCGTGGACCCCGCGGTGCAGCCGGAGGAACCGGCCGAGAACTGGCGGCCGCTGCTGATCGCGCTCGCCTTCCTCGCGAGCCTCGGCGCGGGGGTGACGGGCGCGGCGGTGCTCGATCACACCGACGGGCGCGTGCACTACCCGCAGCAGGTCACCGGGGCGATGGGGCTCCCGATCCTGGGCGCCGTGCCGCACCTCGCTCGCAACGGCGGCACCCGGAAGCCCGACGGCGTGATGCAGGTCGTCGAGGCGGTACGGGGGATCCGGCTGAACGTCCAGCACGCCCACGGCACGGGCCCGGTCGTCGTGACCGTGACGAGCGCAGGCCGGAGCGACGGCAAGTCGTTTCTGGCCTCCAATCTGGCGCTGGCGTTCGCCGACGCCGGGAGCCGGACCCTGCTGGTGGACGGCGACATCCGCTGCGGCAGGTTGCACCGCGTCCTCAAGCTCGCCCGCAAGCCGGGGCTCACTGATCTACTGGCCGGGGATGCGACCCCCGAGCAAGTGTTGCAGGGCACCGCCTACCGTACGCTCACGTTGCTCGCAGCGGGAACGCGCACCCACGCGGGGCCGGCCCTGATCGGCTCGGCGGCCCTGCCGCGCGCGCTCGCCGCGCTGCGGCCGGGCTACGACGTGATCATCGTGGACAGCTCGCCCCTGGCCGCCGGCGCGGACGCCTTCGCGCTCGCCACCGCCACCGGGAGCATGCTGCTGGTGCTGCGCACGGGCGTGAGCGATCGCGAGCTCGCCCAGGCCAAGCTCGAGGTGCTGCAGTACCTCCCGATCCGCGTGTTGGGCGCCGTGCTGAACGACGTGCGGCTGGGCGGCGTATACCGGTACTACTCGTACTATTTGGAAGGCTACGAGGCGACGGACGAGCCCGCGGGCGCGGAGGGGGAGGTGCTGCGGGGGCCGGAGTGAGACGCCCGCGGCAGCGTCACGCAGGATCGGCGGGGGGAAGCTCCAGGTCGAACCAGAACTGCGTGCCCCAACCGGGGCGCGTCTCGAGACACAACTCCGAGCCCATGGCCCGCACCAGGCGGCGCGTCAGCGCGAGGCCCAGCCCCGTGCCCGAGAAGAGGTAGCGGCCGGCCTTGGCGCTGCGGCGGAACGGGTGAAACAGGCTCGACAGCGCCTCGGGGTTGATGCCCGGTCCGGTATCACGCACGGCGAAGGTGACGCGCGTCGGCGACGGCTCGGTGACCACCATCTCGACCGACCCCCGCTCGGTGAACTTGAGCGCGTTGGTCGTGAGGTTCAGGAGCACCCGACGCAGCGCCAGGGCATGCCCGAGCCGCAGGTCGTTGGCGGGCAGCGTGAGCCCGACGGTGAGGCCCTTCTCGGCCGCGATGGGGCGGACGATGTCGCACACCGACTCGAGCAGCTCCGCCACGGACAAGGGCGCCGGCCGGTCGTCCGCCAGCTGGTCGCCGCCGCGCGACAGCTCGATGGTATCGCTGGTGAGCGAGCTGAGGCCGAACGCGGCGCCGTAGATCAGCCCGAGCTGGCGCTGCTGCCGCTCGTTCACCGGGCCCGAGCGCTCCTGCATCAGCGTCTCGGCGAGGAACAAGATCGACGTGAGCGGGGACCGCAGGTCATGCACGATCTGCGCGAGGAAGTCCAGCCCGTTCGCCCCCCCCAGCTGCGCGCCGAACTGCTCCGCGACATCCTGCTCCAGGGCGTCGCGCACGTCTTCGAGCGCCTTGAGATGCCGCAGCAGCCGGAGCGGCGCGTTGGGCGACGCGTCCGACCAGGAGCGCAACAGCTCCGATTGCACGAGGGTCAGGAGGCGCTGCGTGACGTGCCGCGGTGGTCGCGGCTCGAGCGAGAGCAAGTAGCTCGGGAACCGCCGGTCCACTGCCAGGCCGATGGCGGCGAGGGCGCGGGGGACGCCGTCCGGATCGTCGTCGTCGGCCCGGTCGCTCGCCCAGCGCTCTTCCGCGCGCCGAATCGCCGCGGTGAGCATCGGGCATGTGACCCCCGCGAGTGACCGGGCCGGCGCCGGTCGCGGCCGCACGGCGGGCGGAGGCGGCAAGGGCGACGCGGACACGTCGGCAGTGGTCGTGGCGGACGGGCGCGCCACGGTCACTCCGCGCCGCCGGTCAGCAGGTCGCGCTGGAGGCCGTGCCGCTCCATGAGCCGGTAGAACGTCGTCCGATCCACCTGCGCCAGCCGGGCGGCTTTGGACAGGTTACCGCCCGCCCGCATCACCACGCGCGTCAGATAGCGCCGGTCGAAGCGGGCCAGGAGACGGTCGCGGGCGGAGTAGTAGCTCGATTCGTCGCCCTCCGGCTCTTCGTCGGCCAGCTTCTCCGGATCGGTGGCCCCGGACTCGATGAAGGGAATGTCCTCGGGGCGGACTTCCGCGCCGGGCTCGAGCAGCACGACCGCATGCTCGATCACGTTTTGCAGCTCGCGGACGTTCCCGGGCCAGGCGTGCGCGCCGAGCGCCCACAGGGCGCCCTTGCTGAGCTTCGGCACCGGGGTGGTCGGATCGCGGTGCCGGCCCCAGTAGTGCGCGAGGAAGCGCTCGGCCAGGAGCGGGATGTCGTCGGGACGCTCGCGCAGGCTGGGGACGTGGATCGGCACCACGCGCAGGCGATAGTACAGGTCCTCGCGCAGCCGGGCGGCCTGCACGGCCTGCTCGGGGTTGGTGTTGGTGGCCGCGATGAACCGCACGTTCACGACCGCGTCGGTCGTCTCGCTCCCCACGCGCCGCACCACGCCGTCCTGGATCACCCGCAGCAGCTTCGCCTGGATGGACTTCGGCATCTCGATCAGCTCGTCGAGGAACAGCGTGCCGCCGTTGGCGGTTTCGAGCAGCCCGGGCTTGTCGCGCACCGCGCCCGTGAAGGCGCCCTTGCAGTGGCCGAACATCTCGGACTCGAGCAGCGGCTCGGGCAGCGCAGCGCAGTTGACGGCCACGAGCGAGCGACTGGAGCGGCGACTGTTGTCGTGGATGAACTGGGCGAACAGCTCTTTCCCGGCGCCGCTCTCGCCGGTGAGAAACACCGACGCGTCGGTGGCGGCGACGCGACGCGCCAGCGCGATCGCCTTGCGGAACAGCGGCGCGTCGCCCAGCACCGCGATCCGGTCGCCGTCGACCGGATGTTGCGCGCGCTGCTCCGCGAGGGCGCGAGACTCGCGCGCCACCAGCACCGCGTGCGCGGCGCGCCCGACCAGGATCTGGAGCTGCGTGCCGGAGAACGGCTTCGGCAGGTAGTCCCATGCCCCCGCCTGGAGCGCCTCGAGGCTCGAGGCGACCGACGGGTTCCCCGTCATGATGATGACGATCGTGCCCGGGTTGGTAGCGAGGGCGATCCGTAACAGCTCGCTGCCCGGGACCTCGCCCATGAACCAGTCGACGAGCGTGATGTCGAAGGGACGCCGCTTCAGCGTGTCGCGGGCCTCGTTGCCACGCCCGGCCACGACCACGTTGTAGCCCTCTGCCTCAAGCACGCTGTGGCAGCTTTCCCGCAGCGTGCGCTCGTCATCCACCACCAGAATGCGGATACTCGATCGGGAGGCGGAATCAATCGGCGGCAGCGTTGGCATACGCCGTGCCGGCAGGGGAGCGAGGGTGCGGTTCATCCGGTCAGGGTGTGTCGCAGGCGCATCACTCGCTCTTCGACGTCAAAGGTGTGGCACTACTGTTGCATTTACTGGGCCGGATTTACGCCATTCAGAGACGTTTGTCAAGGACCCTGGAAAGTGCTGCAGCGGTGCTACAGTTGGAGGATCAGGCGCGCCCGGCTCCGTTTTCGTATTTCCGGATCCGTCCCCCCGCGGGATCGTGCGCCGCCGCGGCAAGGGCGGCGCTGGCGTGCGCCAGCAACGTCGCCGGATCGAATTTCGGCACGGCGGCGTCGGGAACGGCGTCGTAGCCCGCCAGGAACTCCGCGGGCACCGCGGCGACGCGCCGCGGCCGGCCGGTGAGCGCGCCGGCCAACCGCTCCGCCAGCCGGAGCGCCGCGTCCGAGCCCGTCCCGGGCGCGATCACCGCGAACTCCCGCGGTCCGATCCTGCCCACCGCGTCCGACGTTCGGGCGGCCTCGCGCAGCACCCGGGTGACGCGCTCCGCGGCCTGGCCGCCATCCTCTTCCAGGGCGAATGCCACGCAGGCGAGCGGCGCGGCGCGGCGCCGGGCCTCGGCACCCAGCTCCAGTGCGCGGCGGGCGAGCCCGCGCGCGTTGTACAACTGGGTCGCGGCGTCGACGAGACCTTCGGCCCAGGCATGGTCGGCGTGAGCTTTGGCGCGGAGCTGGGCCGCCAGCCGCAGCAGCAGCTCTTCGGCATCGAGCTGCTGGCCCCACAGCTCGCACGCCCCGGCGCGGAGGGCGGCGAGCGTCTGGCGTCGCGTGGCGGGCGCCGGCTGGGTGAGGATGATCGGGGTGCTGGGGGGGACCAGCGCATCGGCGCGCAGCAGCCGGCACAGATTCAGGCCCTCGCCGCCCGGCAGGTCGACGGTGAGGATGACGGCGTCGGGCTCGCTCGCCTCGACCTGCTGGAGGGCGCCCCGCGCCGTATACGCCTTCACGACGCGGTAGCCCCCCGGCACGAGGACCGTCTCGAGGGCGCGGGAAAACCACTCGTGCGAATCGGCGATCAGAACCAGCGGGGGACGGGTCGCGACTCGGGCGCTCGACATGAAAAGAAACCTTCCGCACGGATGACCGGCGTCGCTCCCGCCGAAAGTGAGCAAAGTGCGCGCTCGCTGGTCGTTGGCGCGTGCAAACGGCGTGCGCCGGGGCGGCCCCCGGCAACTCGTTTGACGAGAATGGCTTCTTCTCGCGTCCGGCGCAACCGGGCGCCAAGTCGCGGGAGAATGCTCACAAGCTGTAGCTGACCTGCCGCGGCCCCCGGGTCCCGGGGCTCGCCGGCGAAGCGGGGACCGGCGGCCCCGAACTTGTATCGCCGCTCGAAGCGATGCTGTGTCCACACTGCGAGACCCCGGTTCTGGCGGCGCAACGCCCGGCCCCGGCAGGCGCGCTGTGCCTCCAGTGCGGCGCGCTGCTCCCGCCCGTCGGGTTGGCGCCGCGCCTGCTCGCGAAGAGCACACAGCTTGCCCGCTTCGGACTCGCAGATCAGGCGGACCCGATCCTCAAGCCGTCAGATCACCCCACGGGCAGCACCTAGTGCCGTTCCAACCATCTCCGCCGAGTCCTGTGAGGCGCTTGCGTACGACGCTGCGACTCGCGGCCTGGTGCATTCTTACTCCCTTGACGTTGGAACGGCACTAGGATGTGCGGCATCGTGGGCTACGTGGGCGGCCGCGAGGCCACGCCCATTCTGCTGGAGGGACTGCGGCGGCTCGAGTACCGCGGCTACGATTCCGCGGGCGTTGCGGTGATGAACGGGGATGCCGCCGGCATCACCATCCGCAAGCTCGCCGGACGCGTCCAAGGGCTGCGCCAGGTGCTCGCGGGCGAGCCGGTGCACGGCTCCACCGGCATCGCGCACACCCGCTGGGCGACACATGGCGCGCCGACCACCCCCAACGCCCATCCGCACGTCGACTGCAGCGGTCGCATCGCCCTCGTCCATAACGGCATCATCGAGAACGCGGACGCGCTGCGGGCCGCCCTCCAGGCGAGCGGCCACCGCTTTTGCACCGAGACCGATACCGAAACGCTGGCGCACCTGATCGAGGACGCCGGCGGGGAAACTCTCGAAGCGCGCGTGATCGGCGCTCTCGGCCACGTGGTCGGGACGTACGGACTGGCGGTGGTCTCCGCCGACCATCCCGGCACCGTGGTCGTGGCGCGGCAGGGATCACCGGTGCTATTGGGGATCGGGGAGGGCGAGCTGTTCGTCGCTTCCGACGCGTCGGCGATCCTCGAGCACACCCGCTCCGTGGTGTACCTGGACGACGGCGACATCGCGGTGCTCACGCCGAGCGGCTATCACATCATCGACACGCAGGACCACGTGCAGCTGCGTCCCGTCAACGACATCGCCTGGGACCTCCAGGCGATCGAGCTGGGCGGCTACCCGCACTTCATGTTGAAAGAGATCTGCGAACAGGCCGAGACCGTGCGCAGCACGCTGCGGGGCCGGCTGCTGTTCGATTCGGGCGCGGCCCGGCTCAACGGCCTGAACCTGAGCCCCGAGCAATGCGCCGCGATCCAGCGGATCGTGATCGTGGCGTGCGGGACGTCGTGGCATGCCGGGCTCGTAGGACGTCACGTGATCCAGGAGCTCGCGGGCATTCCCGTGGCGGTCGAGTATGCATCGGAGTACCGCTACAGCCGCCCGATCCGCGAGCCCGGCACGGTCGCGATCGCGATCTCGCAGTCGGGCGAGACGGCGGACACGCTCGAGGCGATGCGCGCCGCCCGCGCCGGGGGCGCCATCCGGGTGCTCGGGATCGTCAACGTGGTGGGCTCCACCATCGCGCGGGAGGCGGACGGCGGGATCTACCTGCACGCCGGCCCCGAGATCGGCGTCGCCTCCACCAAGGCGTTCACGTCGCAGATCGTCGCCCTGACGCTGCTCGGCCTGTACCTGGGCCACCACCGCGGGCTCGCGCCGGAGGCGGGGCGCGAGCTGGTGTGCCGGCTCAGCCAGCTGCCGGGCCTCATCACCCGGACGCTCGCGCTGGAGCCGCAGGTGCGCGCACTGGCGCGCGCGTACGCCGATCGGCCCACTTTCCTTTATCTAGGACGCGGCGTGAACTTCCCCGTCGCGCTCGAGGGCGCCCTGAAGCTCAAGGAGATCAGCTACATCCACGCCGAGGGCTATCCGGCGGCGGAGATGAAGCACGGCCCCATCGCGCTCATCGACGACCAGATGCCGGTCGTGTTCGTCGCGCCCAAGGACGACATCTTCCAGAAGGTCCGGTCCAACATGCAGGAAGTGAAGGCCCGGGGCGGGCATATCATCGCCGTGACCACGGAGGGCAACGGCGACCTGGGCGGCCTGGTGGACCATCAGCTGCGCGTTCCCGCGACGGCACCGCTGCTGTCGCCGGTGCTCACGACGCTGCCGCTGCAGCTCCTTGCCTACCACATCGCCGTCTTACGGGGTTGCGACGTGGATCAGCCGCGGAACCTCGCCAAGAGCGTGACCGTCGAGTAAAAGAGGGAGCCGGGAGCGGGGTGGATTCAGGGGTTCACATAGATCCTTCGCGTCGCGCGCGTGCCGCGCGCTCCGCTCAGGATGACAGCACCGGGCGGCTACGGTAGAAGAGGGAGAATGAGGAGAGCGGGTTTCTCCCCTTTCCCTTTCCTAGAGCGAGCGAGCCTGTCATCCTGAGCGCCGAAGGCGCGAAGGATCCGCTTCTAGGGAGCGGTACCCTCCTAGCCAGCGGAAGACACGGCTCACCGCTCCCCGCTTACCGCTCACCGCTTCTGCGCAGCGTGAAAACGGCGAGCTCCGGCGGGCAGAACAGCCGCACCGGGAGGGACACCGTGCCGATGCCGCGCGACACGTAGAGCGGCGCCAGGGTGTCGCGGTACCACCCGGCGACGAACCGGCCGCTGCCGTAGGGCGTGTAGGGCGCGTAAAAGGGCAGCCGCACCTGGCCGCCGTGGGTGTGGCCCGAGATGATCGCGGCTGGGCGTGGCACGCTCCCGACCGAGATGCGATCCACGTACGCCGGGGCGTGCAGCACCCACACCGTGGGATCGCCGCCGTCGAGCCCGCGCACCGCCGCGGCGACGTCGGGATGCCCCAGCACCGGATCGTCGATCCCCACCACCGTCAGCGCTGTGCCACCCACCCGCACCTGCGTCGTTGAGTTGTACAGCAGCTCCACGCCTGCGGCACCGTAGGCGCGCTCGCCGGTCGCCCGGTGGATCCCCGCGTCGTGCTCCCAGTTGCCGAGCGTGGCGACGGTCGCCACGCTGCCGCGCGCGGCGCGCGCGAACGCGGTCAGGTGCTCCAGGTCGTCGAAGTGGTTGCAGATGTCGCCGATCAGGGCCACGAGGTGCGGTCGCTCGCGCCCGAGCAGCTCGAGCGTCGCGCGGGCGGGGTGGTGGATCCCCTTGTGCAGATGGACGTCGGTGATACAGGCGATGCGGAAGCCTTCGAGCTCGTGCGGGAGGCCCGGAACGACCACGTCGTGCCGCGTGACTTCGATGGCGGTGGGCTCGATGAGGAAGCCGTCGCCCAGCGCGGCAGCGGCGACGGCGCCGGCGGTTCCGACGAGGAACTGGCGACGGGAGAGGGAAATCGGCATCGGGGGAAAGCTAAAGGGAGGAATCGGCGCTAAGAAGCGGATCCTCCGCGCCTTCGGCGCCCAGAAGCGGATCCTTCGCGCCTTCGGCGCTCAGGATGACAGGCGCGCTCGCTCCGCGAAAGGGAAAAGAGAAACCACGACCTTCTCTTTTTTATCAAGGCGCCCCGCGGCTTGTCATCCTGAGCGAGCGCGCGGCACGCGCGCGACGCGAAGGATCTATGTGAACCCCTGAATCCAGCCCGGCCCCCCCTGGCCCTTGGCGGTGCGGAGCGCGGTGGTGGCGCGCGCCAGCAGATTTTTCGGCTCGATCGGCGTATAGCGGGCGTTGCCCACCGCGTCGTAACCGGCCCGCAGACCCGGCACCGGCGTGCCGCCGCCTCCGCCCGCCGCCGTGACCCCGCGCGCCACGCGCTCGGCGAGGAGCACCGCGCCCGTGCGGTCGGTGCCGGGCGCGATCACCGCGAACTCGCCCGGGCCCACCCGCCCGATGGCGTCGGAGCGGCGGCCGGTGGCGCGCAGCACGTCGGCGAGCAAGTCCACCGCGCCGGCGTTCTGCCCGTCGGCCGCGACCGGCGCGAGGGCGACGCACGCGAGCGGCTCGGCGTGATGGAACGCCTGCAGCGTGAGCTCCTGGGCCCGCAATGCGAGCCCCCGCACGGTATAGAAGCCGGTCGCGTCGGCGACGCTCGTGTCGCGGCGCGCGCGGTCGCTGTCGAGCTTCAGCCGCACATAGCTGTCGAGCTTGGCGCCGATCTCTTCGACGTGGAAGGGATGGCGCAGGAATTCCCACACGCCGGCGCGCAGCGCGGCGTGGTGCTGGGGCGACGACGGTCGCTGCGCGGAGATGAGCAGCAGCGGCGTGCCGGGGCCTACGTGCGGGTCGTCGCGCAGCGCGCGGGTGGTGGCGAGCGCATCCAGGTCGGTGAGTGACTCGTCGAGCACCACCAGGTCGGGCGGCGCGGCGTGCGCCTGCTCGAGCGCCTGGGCGGCGGACTGGGCGCGGCGGATCGTGAAGCCGCGACGTTCGGCGAGCTCTAGCAGCTCAAGCCCGGCGCCGTGGTTGTGGCTTGCGACGAGCAGCTGAGGCGGGTGGGGATGGGTCGGAGGCATTGTAGCAGTCTAGTGTCGCGCCGGCGACAGACGGGTGAGCGGAGTCACGGAGGTTCGACGTCAGGCGCCGTTCTCAGTCTGTCGATCCGATGCATCCAGCAGTTCATGCGCCCATTCCACGATCTCGCGCAGGTCGAACGGCTTCTTGAGGACGGTACAGGGATTGTGCTGGAGCCAGGTGCGCACGTGGTCCGCCTCGGCGTCGCCGCTCATGATGGCGATGCGTCCGGCGAGGTTCGGGTGGCGGTGAATCAGGGCGAGGTAGAGCGCCAGCCCCGACATGGTGGGGAGCTGGACGTCGAGCAGCACGGCATCGGCGGGCTCGGATGCGAGCAGCTCGTACGCCGTCTCGGCCGAGGCGGCGGCGAGCACGCGGTAGCCCTGGCGGGCGAGCACGCGCTCCAGCACGCGCCGCAACGCCGCGTCGTCCTCCACGACGAGGATCGTGGAGGGCCGCGGAGGAGGTGAAGGAGGTGAAGGTGGATGCGGTGCGCCGGTCGTCATGCCGAAGCCTGCGTCTGGCGCAGCGGAGCGAAGCCCTGGGCGATGCGCTCGAGCGCCTGGCGGGGCTCGAGCGTGAGCCGCATCTCGCCGGCGGTGAGGCCGAGATAGGCGCGGGCGTGGAGCTGCAGCGTCTTGGTTTGGGCGTAGCCGAGGCGCTGGGCGACGTCTTCGATCGTGAAGCCCGGGTCCTGCAGCAGCCGGTGGGCGTAGAGCACGCGCGCCGCCGCGAGGAAATGGCGCGGGGAGGGCAGGCCGAGGCGTGCGAACCAGCGCTCGAAGGTACGGCGGTCCACACGGGCGCGCGCCGCCACCTGCTGCACGGTCTGCAGCTCGGCGGGGGCGCTCAGCACTTCTTCCACAACCCAGCGCAGCTCGGTCGGCAGCGGCGCCAGCACCGCGGTCAGCTGATCGAGGAGCTGGCGCGAGGCGGAGCGCGCCTCTTCGTGCGCCAGGACTTCGCGCAGCCGCGCGGGGTGGTCGTCGAGCCGGGTGAACACGACGGCGTTGATCCCCGAGTGGCCGAGGGCGAGGAGGACCGCCGCGGTGGCGGGAGAGAGGGCCGTGTAGAGGATCAAGGGCAGGGACGGGAACAGCAGCCGTAAGCGCTCGATCTCGTGCGGCCTGGGGCCGCCTTCGAGCTGCGGGTCGACGGCGGCCAGCTCGACCGGGCGGGCGCGGATTGTCGCCAGGGCGTCATCCCAGGAGCGGGCGTGAACGACGGGGAACCGCGGGGCGGCGGCCCGGCGCAGCTTATGAAACTGGATGGTGGGGACGGCGGCTAAAACGAGCATAAGTGTCGCAAAAACACCCCCCAATGTCGCGAAAACGCCCTAACGACCCCCGTTACAAGGCGCGACTTTGTCGGCGCTGCAGCAGCGCCCACTCTCACTCCAAAACATCGTGGAGGATTTATGTCGCGCTCGATTCGCATCCTGCTCGCTGTGATCGTCGTGTCGCTCGCTTTCGGTGCGTCAGCCTGTGCCGATGCCACCGGGCCGTCGCACGGCTGTGACTACGTCGGCAGCAACACGTGCCACTGACCGCCATTTGACGGAGCGATTCCGGGAGGAGTCACGTCGGCAGTCGAGCTAGAGAAGCCGACACCTCCCGGATCGCTTCGTTCCCAAGAGGGGGCTCCAGCTCGGAATACGGCGCCCAGGATCGTTCGCACTCGTTTAGACCACTCTTGATTCGCTCGATACGAAACTCGAACTCGTGCAAGGAGGCGTCCCCCGCAATCTTCAGGGCCGTCCGCAGCACGCGTTCGGCACGATCAAAATGTCCGAACCTGGCGTGGCCAATCCCAAGCTTCAAATGGAAATCTGCAAGCACGCTAGGTGGCATTTGGTTGAGTCGCGCTTCGCATTGTTCCCGCCACCGCTCGAAACCCACTCGATCGCGACGGAAGGAGGCGCAGTTCATCAACTCGATCTTCGCGCTGTCGACGACTTGTGCCGTCGCTCCTCTGCGAACGACCTGCGTCAACGCGTGCTCGGCGCCGTTGGCATCGCCGAGAACTAGCAGCATGATCCCGAGGTCGTTGAGCGCGCGCAGGCGCGCACTCTCGTCATCGTACAGTTCGAATGCCCTCCACACGTGAGGGATCCCCTCGGCGGGCTGTCCTCGCGTGCTCAGGAGCACGGCTATCTCGTGATGCGTTCGCGCCTGCGCTTCGCGATCTGCGTATGCTTCAGCGCTCACGAGCGTGTCCCGAAGCTCGTGCTCAGCCGAAGCCAGGTTTCCGCGGCCCATAACCGCCAGGGCCCGTCCGATCCGGCTCAGCAGCTCGGAGTGCCTGTCCCCGATCGCCGCCGCCATCTCGCCGCCCTCTGTATAGGCCCGCTCGGCCGCGTCGAACGCGTTGAGCTTGCGACACACCCGCGCGCGGCGCAGCCGCGCCCCGACGGCGTCCGCCGGCGCGAGCTTCGCGCCGCCCACCTGGAGCAGCGTATCGAGCACGTCGAGCGCCTCCTCGAGCCGCATCTCGTCCTCGAGGTAATGGGCATACGCGAACAGGGCAGGGAGCACCAGCCCGGTGCTCTGCTGCCGGAAGGCGTCCGCCGTGCTGCGCACCAGGCCCAGCAGGTGGCTCGTCTCGGTCGCGCCGGGCGGGAGCTCGCGGCAGCAGCGTGCGGTGGCGACGTACTGATAGTGGAAAGCGTCCGGATGCAGGGTGGCGTGCTCGGGGCCGAGCAGGTCCACCAGGCGGAGGACGATGAAGGCGGCCTGGCCGGACCCATCCGCCATGCGCTGCAGGAAGACGGCGTGCGGCAGGCTGGCGTGCTGTGAGGCTGGGTCCGTCATGGTCCGCGCTCCCCGGTGGCCGGTCTAAGATAGCGCTTGAATGAGGAGCGCGGAGGAGGTCAACCGGATATGCGGGAAGTCTGCTCTCCACCTGTTGCACTTCTGTGACAACCCTCACAACATCAGCCCTTGCAAGGTCCTAGCGGCCGCGCCGGGCG
>QHUK01000040.1 GCA_003222085.1 Gemmatimonadota bacterium | reverse complement strand
GATCTCGGAGGGGTTCTTCGAGCAGCTGAAGCAGCCCCCGACGGTCGAGACCCTCGAGCCGATTCAGGTCAAGGGGAAATCGAAGAAGGTCCCGGTCTACCGGGTGAAGCGGTAGGTCACCCCGAACCGCTCGAGCAGCTCGAGCGCGAGACGCAGCGGCAGCCCCATCACCCCGAAAAAGTCTCCGCGGATCCCCTCGACCAGCGCCGCCCCCTTGCCCTGGATCGCGTAGGCGCCGGCCTTGTCGAGCGGCTCCCCCGTGGCCACGTACGCGGCGATCTGTTCGTCCGTGAGCCGCCGAAACGTCACGTCCGTCACGTCGAGCGCGTGCTCGACCCGCCCATCCTGTGCCACCGCGACCGCGGTCATGACCTGGTGCATGCGCCCCGCCAGCCGCCGCAGCATCGCCTCGGCCTCCTTCGGGGTCGCGGGCTTCCCGAAGATTCCTCCCCGGAGCACGACGGTGGTATCGGCCGCGAGTACGACCGCGCCTCCCTCCCGCGCGGCCACCGTGCGGGCCTTGTCGCACGCCAGACGGGTGACGTAGCCCTCGGCCTGCTCGGCCGGCCCGAGGGTCTCGTCCACGTCGGGCGGCACCACGCGGAACTGGAGCCCGATCATCTCGAGCAGCTGGCGCCGGCGCGGCGATCCGCTCGCGAGGACGATCATTTCTCGAGGATCAGGGTGACCGGCCCATCGTTCACCAGCTCCACCTCCATCATGGCCCCGAACTCTCCGGTGGCGACCTGCACCCCGCTCCCGGCTCCCCGTTCCTTCAGGAGCGCCACGAATCGCTCGTACAGCGGAACCGCGAGCTCGGGCGGCGCCGCGTCGATGAAGCTGGGACGCCGGCCCTTCTGTACATCCCCATACAGCGTGAACTGAGACACCACCAGCACGGCGCCGTGCACGTCCGCGAGCGCGAGGTTCATCTTACCCTCGGCGTCCCCGAACACCCGCAGCCCGAGCAGCTTGTCCGCCATCCAGGCGAGGGCGTCGTCATTGTCCGACGGCGCGAACCCCGCGAGCACGAGGAGCCCCACCCCGATCTTCCCGGTCACGCGTCCGTCCACCCGCACCTCGGCGCGCGAGACGCGCTGGAGCACCACCCTCACGGGGAGGTTCTGGAGGTCGGTGGAGGTTGGTGGAGGACGGGGGAGGTTGATCCGTGCTGGAACAACCTCCACCAACCTCCACCATCCTCCACAACCTCCACCGTCCTCATGCTCACTCCACCGTCACCGACTTCGCCAGATTCCTCGGCTGGTCCACGTTGCAGCCTCGCCGCACGGCGATGTAGTACGCGAACAGCTGCAGCGGCAGCACAGTGAGCACCGGCGTCAAGAGATCGAGCGTCTCGGGAACCTCGATCTTCTGGTCGGCGAGCTTCGCGAGCCCCGAATCCCCCTCGGTCACGACCGCGATCACCCGGCCGCCGCGGGCCTTCACCTCCTCCACGTTGGATACGACCTTCTGGTAGACGGCGTCCTTCGGCGCGAGGAAGACGACCGGCATGAGATCGTCGATCAGGGCGATCGGGCCGTGCTTCATCTCGGCCGCGGGGTAGCCCTCCGCGTGGATGTAGGAAATCTCCTTGAGCTTGAGGGCGCCCTCGAGCGCCACCGGAAAGTTGTAGCCGCGGCCGAGGTAGAGGACGTTGCCCGCCCGCATGATGCGCTCGGCGATGCGCTCCACCTCGGGCGCCTTCGCCAAGACCCGCTCCACCAGCTCGGGGAGCCGGGCCAGCCCGCGCACCACCTCGCGTCCTTGGAGAATGGACAGTGCGCGCAGCCGGCCCATCTTGAGGGTGAGGAGGGCGAGCGCCGCGATCTGGCTCGTGAACGCCTTGGTCGACGCGACCCCGATCTCCGGTCCGGCGTGCAGGTAGATCCCACCGTCCACCTCACGCGCGATGGTGGAGCCCACGACGTTCACCAAGCCGAGCGTGCGGGCACCGCGCCGCTTCGCCTCCCGGAGCGCGGCGAGGGTGTCCGCCGTTTCGCCCGACTGCGAGATCCCCACGACGAGCGTCCGCTCGTCCACGATGGGGTTGCGGTAGCGGAACTCGGAGGCGTACTCGACCTCCGACGGGATGCGCGCCAGCTCCTCCATCATGTATTCGCCGATCAGCGCCGCGTGCCAGGAAGTGCCGCAGGCGGTGAACACGATGCGGTTCACGTGCAGCAGCTGCTCGTCGTCGATGTTCAGCCCGCCGAACCGCGCCGTGCCGTCTTCTTCGAGCAGCCGCCCGCGCAGGGTGTTCCGCAAGCTCTCGGGCTGCTCCAGGATCTCCTTGAGCATGAAGTGCGCGTGGCCGCCGCGCTCGATGGTGGCGAGGTCCCAGTCCACCCGCGTGACCGCCTTTTCTCTCTCCACGGTTTCGAGGTCGAGGATGCGGTAGTCGTGGGGCCGAACGACCGCGATCTCCCCGTCGTCCAGGTAGACCACCGACCGGGTATGGGCCAACACGGCCGAGGCGTCGGACGCCACGAAGTTCTCCCCCGCGCCGATGGCCACGAGCAGTGGAGAGCCCCGCCGCGCCGCGACGATCGTCTCGGGGTCGCGCGTCGACACCACCGCGATGCCGTAGGTGCCCTCGACCTGGTGCAGCGCCCCCGCCACCGCGTTGACCACCGATCCGGCGGTGGCGAGCAGCTCCTCGATCAGGTGCGCGAGCGTCTCGGTGTCGGTCTCGGAGCGGAACACGTGACCGCGCTTCCCGAGCGCGGTGCGCAGCACGCCGGCGTTTTCGATGATGCCGTTGTGGATCAGGGCCAGGGTGCCGCCGCAGTCGGTGTGGGGGTGCGCGTTGACGGTGTTGGGCGCGCCGTGCGTGGCCCAGCGCGTGTGGGCGATCCCCGTGTGCCCGGCGGGCAGGGTGGTCCCGAGCGCCTTCTCGAGCACGCTGATCTTCCCCGCGGCCTTGTACACCTCGATGCGGCCGTCCGCGACGAGCGCCAGCCCGGCCGAGTCGTAACCACGGTACTCGAGCCGCCGCAGGCCCTCGAGCAGGACCGGAGCCGCCTGCCGCGGCCCCGTGTAGCCTACGATGCCGCACATGGTGGGGAAGAATAACACCCCCGGCGCCGCCGTTGCGCGGCGGCGGGGAAGGGGCTGAGATTGTGGCACGCCATGCTGCCGACCTGGATTCGCCCGCTCGGGCTCGTCGAGCACGTCATTGTGGGTGGAGTGCTCACGGCACTCCTCGCGGGCCTTGGCACGCCCGCCCTGGCGCGTGTCGTCGCCGTCGCCGCGGTGGGCGTCGCGCACGAGTGGGGCGACGGGGATTTCACGAGAGCGCAGGGCGCCCCGTGGAACGGCATCCTCGATACGCTGGCGTTTCTCCCCGTCCCCCTGCTGTGGTGGCTCGTGTGAGCCATCCCGCTCAATCTCCTAGGATGCCACACACAGTCGCCGCCCCTCGTCGACGAGATCCCGCGCGGCGGCCCCGGTCGGCGCCTCAGCGATTAGCCGGATGATCGGCTCGGTGTTCGACGGCCGCACGTGGAGCCAGCGGTCCCGCCAGGCGAGGCGCAGGCCGTCCTGCGTGTCGGCGCTCGCTTCCGGAAAGCGCCGGCGCAATGCCGCATACACGTCCTCCAGTCCCCCTTCCGCGTTCCGCGTTCCGCGTTCCACCTTCGCTTTCACGATCGCATAACGCGGCGCGGCGGCGACCAGCTCACTCACCCGCCGCCCGTCCCGGGCGAGCAGGGTGAGCAGCAGCGCGGCGGCCACCGGCGCGTCGCGACCCGCGTGCAAGGCCGGGTACATGACCCCCCCATTCCCTTCCCCCCCGATCACCGCCGTAAGCCGTAAGATGGCGCGCGCGACATGGACCTCCCCCACCGGAGTCCGCACCACCTCGGCGCCGCACTCGCGAGCGGCGTCCTCCACGACAAGGCTGGTCGAAAGATTGCACACCACGATACGCTTACCGCCCTTGCCGCCCTTGCCGCCCATTGCTGCCCTGATGGCAAACGCGAGCGTGTAGTCTTCCCCGATCGGTTCCCCGGTCTCGTCGATAATCGCCAGGCGGTCGACGTCCGGATCGACCGCGATTCCGAGCGCGGCGCCCGCACGTTTGACCAGCGTCGACAGCCCGCCGAGGTTCTCCGGAACCGGTTCCGGCGCTCGTGGGAAACGGCCGTCCGTCTCGAGGTTGATGCCCGCGACCTCGCAGCCCAGCCGCTCGAGCAGCTCGCGCATTGGAGGGCCGCCCGCCCCGCGCACCGCGTCGAGCGCGACCGTGAACTTCCTCTTCCGGATCCCCTCGACATCGATCGCCGACAGCCTGAGGACGGCGTCGAGGTGCCGCTCGACGGCCCTGGGATCGGCCGTCACGTTTCCCGTTTCCCGTTTCCCGCTTCCCGGGGGTCCTGCGGCGAGCTCCGCGACGCGCGTCCCCTCCGCCCCGTCGAGAAAGATCCCGTCCGGTCCGATGAACTTCAGGGCATTCCACTCGATGGGGTTATGGCTCGCCGTGATCGCGATCCCGCCGCCCGCGTGGTGGTGCTCGACGGCGAGCTGCACCGTGGGCGTAGGTACCAGACCGACGTCGATCACGTCGCACCCGACCGAGGTCAGCCCGGCGGTCACGGCGGCCGCGAACGCCGGGCCCGACGTCCGTGCGTCCCTGCCGACGACCACGGCGTCCCGTTTCCCCCTTGCCGTTTCCCGTTTGCCGTTTTCGCGCGCCCACGCCCCGAACGCCCGCGCCCACCGTGCCACGATGTCTTCGGTCAGGTCCTTCCCCACGATGCCCCGGACGCCCGAGACACCGACCATCAAGGTGTCGCTCATGCCGACAATTTAATCCGGCGGGGGCGTGCGGCGGTGCGCGTCCGGGAGCGTTGGGAGGTGAAGCGGCCGGACTTCCGGCGTGGTGACGGGGAGGGCCGACGGGTCGGGGAACGCGGCGAGGAACGCCTCGACGGCGGGGGGATGGAATTGCGTCCCCTTCCCGTCGTGGAGCTCCCGCAGGGCTTTCTGCACCGACAGGGCGGGCCGGTACGGGCGGACGCTCGTCATCGCATCGAAGGAATCCGCCACGCCCACGACCCGCACTTCGAGCGGAATCTGGTCGCCCTTCAGGCCATCGGGGAAGCCTTTGCCGTCGAGGCGCTCGTGGTGCGACCGGACGATGGCGAGCGCCGGGGGAACATCGCGCATCAGCGGCGCCAGGATACGGGCTCCGATCACGGGGTGCTCCATGATGTGCCGGTACTCGGCGTCGGTGAGCTTGCCTGCCTTGTGGAGGACCGCCTCGCTCACGCCGATCTTGCCGATGTCGTGCAGCTCGGCCCCGAGGGCGATGGTGTCCATGACCGCCTGCGACAGCCCCATTTGGCGGCCGATCCGCGCGGAGTAGTCGGCGACCCGCACCGAGTGGCCGCTCGTGTAGGGGTCCTTTTCCTCGAGGAAATGGACCAGCGCCTGGAGCCGTTCGAGCGACAGCTCCTCGATGCGGCGCGCCTGCTCCTGCACGCGCCGCTCCAGGTTGTGCCGGTAGTCCTCCACTTCCATTTTGAGGCTGCGTTTGTCGAGCGCCTGCATGACCCGCGCCCGGACCTCGTCCAGATGAAACGGCTTGGCGACGTAGTCGAGCGCGCCCAGCTGCAGGCAGGCCACCGCGCTCTCCACCTCCGCCACGGCGGTCACGACGATGACCGCCGTCGTCGGCCAGCGCGCGATGATCTCGCGCAGCAGCGTCGCGCCGTCCATCTGGGGCATGCGCAGGTCCGAGATCACGAGCGGCACGGGGTCGTGCTGCAGCATCTCCAGCGCCTCGGTACCGGATCCCGCTTCCGAGCAGATGAAGCCCTCGCCCTCGAGCAACCGCACCAGGACCCGGCGGAGCCGCGGCTCATCATCCACGACCAAGCACTTGACCGCGTTCGGCTTGGGCATCGTGCGCTTAACGTAAAGGTCGCTTGCTCGGCTGGGAAGGCGCCCTTACGTTCCCGCCATGACCCAGGTATCGGGTGAAGACCTGAAACGCCGCTTCGGCACACGCGCCGTACACGCGGGGCACATCCCCGACCCGCTAGCGGGCGCGGTGATGACCCCCATTTATCAGACGTCGACCTACATCCAGGAGGGACTGGGCCGCCCCCGCCGGGGCTACGAGTACGCCCGCACGCGCAACCCGACGCGGGAAGTCCTGGAGCGGAACGTTGCGGCGCTCGAGGGCGGCCGCCACGGATTCGCCTTCGCGTCGGGACTCGCCGCCCTGGACGCCGTGCTGAAGCTGCTCTCCGCTGGCGATCACGTGGTGAGCGGCGAAAACGTGTACGGCGGCTCCCACCGTCAGATGACCCTGGTCTGGGCCCGGCTGGGACTCACGTTCACGTTCGTCGACGCCGCCGAGACGGCGAGCATCGCCGCAGCGGTCACCCCACGGACCAAGATGGTCTACGCGGAGACCCCCACCAATCCGATGATGCGATTGTGCGACCTCGCGGCCGCCGGAGAGATCGCCCGCCGCGCCAGCGCATTGTGCGTCGTCGACAATACGTTCGCCACGCCGTACTTCCAGCGGCCGCTCGAGCTGGGCGCGGACGTCGTGCTGCACTCGACCACCAAGTACCTGAACGGGCACAGCGACATGGTGGGTGGGATGCTGATCGTCAACCGCGACGACCTCGCCGAGCGGATCGGGTTCGTGCAGAACGCGGTGGGCGCGGTACCGGGACCGTTCGACTGTTGGCTCGCGCTCCGGGGAACCAAGACGCTCGCACTGCGCATGCGGCAGCACGACGCCAACGGCCGTCGCATCGCCGAGTGGCTCGCCCAGCACCCCAAGGTCGAGCGCGTCTACTATCCGGGGCTGCCGTCGCACCCCCAGCACGAGCTTGCCTGCCGCCAAATGAAGGGGTTCGGCGGCATGATCTCGATCGAGCTGGGCTCCGTAGAGCGCGCCAAACGGTTCGCCGAAGGCACGAGGATCTTCGCCCTCGCCGAATCGCTCGGTGGCGTCGAGAGCCTGGTCGGGCATCCGGCGTCCATGACCCACGCGAGCGTGCCGCCCGAGATGCGGCGGGCGATGGGGCTGACGGACAGCCTCGTACGGCTGTCAGTGGGGATCGAAGAGGTCGAGGACTTGATCGGGGATCTGGAACAGGCACTAGCGGCCGCCGGGTGACGGCCCGCGTTCGCGTAGGGGGCGCAGCATGCTGCGCCCCTACCACGGCGAAACCGGACGAAGGTAAGCTGTCGTAGTGAGGGTTCTATCTTCGATGAGGAGCATGTTATGACTGAGTCCACCCTTCCGGCCGCCCGCCCACGCCGGATCCTCACCCAGATCGCCCCGGTGTCGTGGGAGCACCCCGCCGACCGGGCCGCGCTGCAGTCGCTGCGCTCGGTGCCGGGATTCGACGAGGTCGTGAAGAAGATCTACGGGTTCATCGGAGAGCCGGGCGTGCGGCTGATCTTTCAGGCGGATGCGGTGCGCGTCGGTGCGAGCCAGTTCCCGCGGTTGAACCAGCTCTACACGGACGTGCTCACGTCGATGGACTGGTCCGTGCGACCGGAGCTGTTCGTCTCACAAACGCCGTTCGCGAACGCCGGGGCCTTCGGCATGGATCGGCCCTTCATTGTGATCAACTCGGGCACGTTGCGACTGCTCGACGACGACGAAGTGCGGAATGTGCTGGGCCACGAGCTCGGGCACGTGATGAGCGGCCACGCGCTGTACCACACCATCCTCGTGCTCATCCTCAACGTAAGCCTGGGCGCGCTGCCGTTCCTCGCCGGCATCGCGATCCTGCCGATCCAGCTCGCACTGCTCGAGTGGTTCCGCAAGAGCGAGCTCTCCTCCGACCGCGCCGGGTTGCTCGCGTGCCAGGATCCGACCGCGTCGCTGCGCGTGAACCTCAAGTTCGCCGGAGGCGGCGACATGTCGCAGATGGACTTGAACGCGTTCCTCGTGCAGGCGAGGGAGTACGAGGAAGCGGGCGGCGCGCTCGATCGCATCTTCAAGATCCTGGGCGTGCTGGGCCGCTCGCATCCGTTCAACACGGTGCGCGCCGCCGAGCTGCAGCGCTGGATCGAAGAAGGCCACTACGATCGCGTGTTGCGCGGCGAATACACCCGGCGCGGCCCGGAGGCGGAGCAGCGACCGATCGACAAGGACATCGACGACGCCCGCGATCACTATATGAAGGAAGCGAAGGCCGTCGTGAACGACGTGGTGGACACCGCGAAGCGGGCCGCCCAGGCGTTCACGGACGCGTTCAATAAGAAGAAGTGAGAGTCCTGGTCGTCGGGGGGGGCGGCCGGGAGCACGCGCTCTGCTGGGCGCTGAAGCGCGACACTCCCGACGCCGAAGTCTTCGCCGCTCCGGGCAATCCCGGCACCGCCCAGCTCGGCACCAATCTCGCCATCCCCGTCACCGCGACGCCCGAGCTCGTCGCCGCCGCCCGCGAGCACAAGATCGACTTCACCATCGTGGGCCCGGAGGGGCCGCTCGCCGCCGGGCTCGCGGACGCGCTGCGCGCCGCGGGTCATGCCGTCTTCGGGCCCGGCGCGGCGGCCGCGCGCATCGAGTCGTCCAAGGCGTTCGCGAAAGAGGTGATGCGCCGGGCGCGGATTGCCACCGCCGCCAGCCAGACCTTCACCGCGCTCGACCCCGCCCTCGCGTACATCAAGCGTCACGCAGAGCCGCTGGTCGTGAAAGCCTCGGGCCTCGCGGCGGGAAAGGGTGCGGTGGTGTGCGCCCGGCGCACCGAGGCCGTGCGCGCGGCGCGCGCCATGCTCGTCGAAGCGGCGTTTGGGGACGCGGGCCGGGAGATCGTGATCGAGGACTTCCTCAAGGGCGAGGAGCTGTCGGTGCTGGCGCTCACCGACGGAGAGCAGCTGCTCCTCCTCCCCGCGGCGCAGGATCACAAGCGGCTCGGCGAGGGGGACACCGGCCCCAACACCGGGGGCATGGGCGCCTATTGTCCCGTGAGCCTCGCCACCCCGGGGATGCTGCAACGGGTGCGGCGCGAGGTGCTCGAGCCGACGATCCGCGAGCTGGCGGCGCAGGGCGCCCCCTTCCAGGGGGTGCTGTACGCCGGCCTGATGCTGGCGGGCGACGGCACGCTCGCCGTGCTCGAGTTCAACTGCCGCTTCGGCGATCCCGAGGCGCAGGCGCTGCTCCCGGTGCTGCCCGGCGTCACCCGTCACGTGGCGGACATCGCCGCCGGACGGTGGCGGGCCCTCGAAGCGGCCCTCACGACGACGCGCGCCGCCGTGGCGACGGTGCTCGCGGCGTCCGGGTATCCCGACAGGCCCGCGCTCGGCGCGGCGATCAGCGTGCCGCGCGATCTCGAGCCCGGGACGCTGGTTTTCCATGCGGGCACCGAGCGCGATCCGGAGGGCGGGCTCCGGGTGCACGGCGGGCGGGTGCTCACGGTCACCGGGCTGGGCGACACGGTGGGGGAGGCCGCGCGACGCAGCAGCGACGCGTGCGAGCTGATCACGTTTTCCGGGAAGACGTACCGGCGCGACATTGGATGGCGGGAAACCAGGGAGGCGCGTGCCGGAGCTGCCCGAGGTTGAGACGATCGTCCGGGAGCTGGCGCCCCGGCTCGAGGGCTTCACGATCGCGCGCGTCCGCCTCGCGAAGACCGACGTGCTGCGCCGGGTGTCGAAGCCCCGCCTGGTTCGGACGCTCCAAGGGAACGCCTTCGAGGAGGTTGGCCGGCGCGCCAAGCACGCGGTGTTCCGGCTCGCGAGCGGGCACCGCCTGGTCGTCCAGCCCCGCATGACGGGCTCGCTCGTCGTGTACGAGCGCCGCCTCACGAACGACGAAGCGAAGTATGCCGTGCTGACGTGCACCCTCGAAGACGGGCGGCTGTTCGTGTATCGCGACGTGCGCCGCCTCGGCACGGTGTGGCTGCTCGACGAGAGCGGGTGGGCGGCCTACACCGGCCGCCTCGGGCCGGAGCCCCTGGACGAGACGTTCACTCCGTTCGTGTTCGCCGAGCGCCTCAAGGGGACGCGGGCCGCGATCAAGAAGGCGATCATGGACCAGCGGCGCGTCGCCGGCGTCGGGAACATTTACGCGAACGAAGCCCTGTTTCAGGCGGGGATCGATCCCTCCAAGCCGACGAGCAAGCTGTCGCTCGATGAGTTCGCCCGCCTCCACGCCGCGGTGACCGACGTGCTGGAGCGTGCGGTGAGCTCGTCGGGCACGACCGTGCGGGACTACCGTACGGGGGTGGGCGAGCCGGGCCGGTTCCAGTTCGAGCTGAAAGTGTACGGCCGCGGCGGGGAGGCCTGCGTCACGTGCGGCAAAAAGCTCGTCACGACCCACACCGTCGATCTGCGGGCGACGACGTTCTGCCCGACGTGCCAGCGGTAGGAAGCCACGCCCGGCTCAGGTCGCTTCGCCGCGCAATGCGCTCGACCAGGCCCGGCTCGCGACGACCGTGGCTCCGTTCGTCAACCGTGCCCGCACGCGCTTGTCGTCGTGTCGCTCGAACGCCTCGACTGCCTCGAGATTGACGATGCGTGAGCGGTGGATCCGCACGAACGATTCCGGGCTGAGCCGCTCCGCGAGGTACTCCACGGACGTGTTCACGACGTAGCAACCCTCCGCCGTGTGCACCGCCACGTAATCGCCCCGGGCTTCACAGTGCAGGATCTTCTCGACGGGCACGGGAATGATTCTCCCCCCCACGCGGACGTAGAGGCGGCGGAGCGGCTGGTGGCGCCCCGTCGCCGCCGCGAATCGTTCAGACACCGTCTCCGAGTGGCGCGCCGGCCACTGCTGGCGAACGCGGTCGAGGGCCTGGCCGAGGCGCTTCGCCCCGAACGGCTTGAGGAGATAGTCCAACGCCTGGACCTCGAACGCGGCCACGGCGTAGCGGTCGAAGGCCGTCGTAAAGACGACGTGGGGGTGGTGAGCGAGCTGCTGGAGGACTTCGAGCCCGTCGCCCTCGGGCATCTGGATGTCGAGGAACAACAGATCAGGCCGGACCGCGTTGACGGTCCGAACGGTGGACGCGCCGTCGCCCGTCTCGCCGGCGATCGCGATCCACGCCACGTCGGCGAGCAGGTCGCGCAGTTGTTGGCGCGCGAGCGGCTCGTCATCGGCGATGACGGCCCGGACGAGCGTCGGTTCGCCCTTCCTCACCCGCGCCTCGCAGGCAGCGTCACGGTCGCCGTGAAGCCCTGATCCACCAGCGTCCGGGTCACCAGGGTCGCGGTATCGCCGTACAGTCCCGTCAAGCGCTCCCGTAACAGCCGCAGCCCCCGACCGCGCTGCGCCGCGGCGTCCGTAGCGCCCGCGCCGGTGTCGGAGACCTCGAGCGTCAGGGACGCATCCTGGACGGCGGAGCGAATCTTCACCACGCCGCCCGCGGCGAGCGGCCCGATGCCGTGCCGTACGGCGTTCTCCGCCAGAATCTGGAGTGTGAAGCTGGGGACCAAGTACGACAGCGTGTTGGGGTCGAGTTGGTCCGCCACGGACAGGCGCGCGCCGAATCGCACCTGCTCGAGATCCAGGTAGGTCTTGGTGAAGCGCCATTCTTCCGACAGCTGCACCTCGTCCGCGTCGGTTTCGGCGAGCGTGTACCGCAGTAATTCGCCCAGCTGCTCAATGGCCACCTGCGCCGCCGCCGGGTCGGTGCGCACGAGCACGTTCAAGGAGTGCAACGCATTGAACAGGAAGTGCGGGTTCAGCTGATTCCGCAGCGCCGCCAGTCGCGCCTCGGCAGCCAGCCGCTCCTGCTCCCGGAGCCTCCCCCGTGTACGCACGGCGTAACACACGCCCGTGACGAGCCCGTAGATCCACAGTCCGATCGCGAACGAGGCGAGCACGCGGGGCAGCCGCGCGACCTCGAGCAGGCCCACGTGTCGGCGTAACGCTTCGGCACCGAACATCGGGAGCATCCACAGGACGGCGAAGAGCGAGCCCGCGACGAGGTGCGTCCCAAAGAACGTGAATTGCGGTTGCTCGGGCCAGACGTACACCCCGGTCAGCCGCCACACGGCGACGCCCAGCAGCGCGGCGGTGCCGATGGACAGCGTCGCGTCCAGCGCGGCGTGCGCCAGGGACTGCCCCGGGGAGGAGATGGCGATGAGAAACCAGAGGCCCCATAACGGGGCCCACGCCAGTACGAGGCGAAGGCTGCTCCGCATGTGCGCAAGAGTGTGTGGACGCCGCGGCGCCCGCAAGCTTCGCGCGGGCCGCTGAGCGGGGCGATCCGCCCCTTCGGCGAAGACCCGGTTGAACCGGCGGCGGACTCGCGGCAAGATAGGCGCGAGCAGTCTGCCGCTCACTTCTTCGCTTGGAGGCGGATCTCATGCACCACCGCGTGACGTTCCTGGCGCTGTCGTTCGCGCTGTTGGGGCCCGGGCGGTCCGGCGCGCAGCAGGCGCCGGCACCGCAGGGCCCGCCACCCGAAGCATCCCAGTTCGATTTCCTGCTCGGCGAGTGGTCCGTGGACGTCACCTCGAAGTCCCACGGCACGCCGCCCCGCTACCACGGAGTGTGGCGCGCCGCGAAGACGCTCAATGGCCTCGGTATGGTGGACGAGTACGGCGTCTCGGACGATGCCGGCCGCATCGTGTATGCAGGCACCACCTTGCGCGTGTTCGACACGAAGACCGCCACCTGGACCATGCGTTACGTGGACGAGTTGGGCGGAGCAACTGGCCGCTGGTCGGAGCTGGTGGGGGTCAAGCAGGGCTCGGAAATGCACGTCGAGCAGCGCGGGCAGTCACCGGACGGCCGGACCACGATCCTGAAGATTCGGTATTACAATATCCAGCCGGACCACTTCAGCTGGTCGGCCGATCGGTCAAGCGACGGCGGCGCCACCTGGGTGCCGGAGTACCTGCGGCTCGAAGCCACACGCGGGGTCAGCACGCCCTCCAGCAAGTGAAGCCAGGCGACGCCACAGCCGTATGTAGGGCGGGAATGTCGCATTTGGGGGGTCCAGTTCGTCGTACAGCAGAGACGTGCGGGAAAGAGTTCACCGTTCCCTTACAGCCGGGACTTCTTCCGGTGCGACCATTTTCGGTTAATTTTCGGGCCATATGAAACTCTCCGAAACGTCCATTCGACGCCCCGTCCTGGCCAGCATGATCTCGGCCGCACTCGTGCTGTTCGGCGTCATCGGCTACACGCGCCTCTCCGTGCGCGAGCTCCCGGATATCGACCCTCCGATCATCTCGGTCTCCACCACCCTGCCGGGCGCCAACGCGCAGGTGGTGGAGACGGCGGTGACCGACGTGCTCGAGGAGGAGCTGTCCACGATCCAGGGACTGCGCACGCTCTCGAGCTCCTCTTCGGAGGAGAACAGCCAGATCATCCTGGAGTTCAACCTCGACCGGCCCGTCGACGTCGCCGCGCAGGATGTGCGCGACAAGGTGTCGCGGGTGCGCGGGCGGCTGCCGGTCGACGTGCTCGAGCCCGTGATCGCGAAGCAGCAGGCCGACGCGCAACCCTTCTTCTGGTTGGCCCTGAGCAGCCCGAACTACGACCTGATGCAGCTCTCGGATGTCGCCGACCGACTGGTCAAAGCGCGGCTGCAGAGTCTCGCGGGTGTCGGCAGCGCCGGGGTCTACGGCGAGCGGCGCTTCGCGATGCGCGTGTGGGTCCAGCCGGACCAGCTGTCGGCGCGGAGCCTCACGGTGCAGGACGTGGAGAGCGCGATCAACGCGCGCAACGTCGAAATTCCCGCCGGCCGAATCGAATCGACGCGGCGGGAGTTTTCGGTCCGGTCCCTGGGCGAGCTCAAGAACCCGCGGGAATTCGGGGAGCTGGTCGTGACGAGTCAGGGCGGGCAGGTCGTCAAGCTCAAGGATGTGGCGCACGTCGAGCTCGCGCCCGAGGACACTCGCTCGATCTTCCGCTACAATGCAAATCCCGCCGTCGCCATCGGTGTGGTCCGGCAGTCCAAAGCGAACCTCATCGACGTGGCGCAACGCATTCGCGAGGCCATCCCCGGCATCCAGCAGATGCTGCCCCCGGGCGTGAAGCTCGAAACCGCGTTCGATGGGTCCGTGTTCGTCACCCACTCGATCAACGACGCGCGCCTGACGCTCCTGATCGCGGCCATTCTCGTCGTGCTGATCATTTTCGTGTTCCTGCGGAATCTGCGGGCGACCGTGATCCCCGGGCTCGCGATCCCGGCGTCGATCGTGGCGACGTTCGCGATCATGTATTTCCTGGGATTCTCGATCAATAACTTCACCCTGCTCGCGCTCACGATCGCCATCGGCATCGTGGTGGACGACGCGATCATCGTGCTCGAGAACGCCTACCGGCACCAGGAGGAGCTGCACGAGGCGCCGGAGCAGGCCGCGGTCAACGGCACCAACGAGATCGGCTTCGCCGTGATCGCGACGACCATCGCGCTGGTCGCGGTGTTCACGCCGCTGGGGTTCCTGCGCGGCTCCACCGGACGGCTGTTGAGCGAGTTCGGGATCGCGGTCGCCGGGGCCGTCGTGATTTCGGGATTTGTCGCGCTCACGTTGACGCCGATGCTGTGCGCCAAGGTGCTGCGGGTGCCGCACGAGCATGGGGCGGTCTTCAAGATGTTGGAGGCGGGTTTCAATGCCATCGCCGAGCGCTATGCGAAGCTGCTGCAGACCGCGCTGCGGCATCGAGGCGTGGTGGTGGTCGGGACGGTCGTGACGGTGGCCCTGGCGTTCGTGTTCTACAAGAGCCTCCAGCAAGAGCTGATTCCCGACGACGACCGCGGGTTCTTCCTGGTGGTGGCATTCGCGCCCGAGGGCTCATCGCTCGAATACACGGACGGCTACGTGCGGCAGGTCGAGCAGATCATCGGCAAGACCCCGGGGGTCCAGGGCTACTTCACGATCATCGGCGGATTCGCCGGGGGGGTCAACCGGGCGTTTGTCGGCGTCATCCTCAAAGACTGGAGCGAACGCAAGAACAGCGTCCAGCAGCTCGTCGGCATGCTGTTCCCACAGCTGTTCGGGATCGCCGGCATCCAGGCGTTCCCGTACAGCCCGGGCGCGCTCGGGTTCAGCCAGCCGGTGCAGTTCGTGGTGCAGCATCCCGACATCGCGCGGCTGGCGCAGGCCATGGACACGCTCGTGCCGCAGGCGCGCGCCATCAAGGGTCTCACGAACATCGACACCGACCTGCGTTTCAACAAGCCGGAGTTGCGCGTCACGTTCGACCGGGACCGCGCGGAGGACCTCGGGGTTCCCGTGCGCGACGTCGCGGCCGCCCTGCAGACCTTCCTCGGCGGCCGTCGGGTCAGCACGTTCACCCGGAACGACAAGCTGTATTACGTGATGGTACAGCTCGATCGCAGCGACCGGGCCACGCCGAGCGACATGTCAGGGATATACCTCCGTGGACACGGCGAGCAGCTGGTGCAACTGGGCGCCCTGGCGAGAGTCGAAGAGGGCGTGGGGCCGAGGCAGATCAACCACTTCAACCGGGTGCCGTCGTTTACGCTGTCGGCGTCCCTGATCCCCCCGTTCGCCCAGGGTGAGGCGCTCGATTCACTCGATCGCCTGGCGCGGCGGGTGCTTCCCCCGGGAAGCACGACAGCGCTGGCGGGTGACTCCCGCGAGTTCAGGGAGAGCGGGGGCGCGCTGTACTTCGCCTTCGGCGTGGCGCTGCTGGTCGTGTTCATGGTGCTCGCGTCGCAGTTCGAGTCGCTGGTGCACCCGTTCACCGTGTTGCTGGCCGTGCCCCTCGCCGTGACCGGCGCGCTCGCGACCCTGCTCCTGGCGGCCCTACTGCATCGCCCGGGCGGGACGATCAACCTGTACAGCGAGATCGGCATGGTCCTGTTGATCGGGCTCGTGACCAAGAACTCGATCCTCCTCGTGGAATACGCCAACCAGCTCAAGGCAAAGGGACTCGACACCGTCGCCGCGGTGCTCGAGTCGGGTCGCATCCGGCTGCGGCCGATTCTTATGACATCGGTGTCAACGATCATGGGCGCGATCCCGGTGATGATCGGGGTCGGTGCGGGCTCCACGTCGCGCCGACCGCTCGGCTACGCCATCGTGGGCGGGATTTTCTTTTCCACGGTGCTCACATTGTTCGTCGTGCCCGTGGGGTACGTGCTGCTGGACCGCTTGACGGCGCGGAGCGCGCGCCGGCTGCACGTGACGCAACCCGTGGAGGCCGACTGATGCTGGCCCTGCTAGCGGCGCTGCAGCTCCAGGCGGCCGGCACCGCGCAGCTCCCCGCGCTCCTGGAGGACTCGCTTCCGGTCGTGACGCTCGCCGACGCGCTGCGCCGGGCCACGGGGCTCGACCCGAACTACGTCGCCGCCATCGGCCAGGTGGACAACGCGGCGTGGGCACGGCGCAGCGCGTTCACGGTCTTCCTCGTGCCGGCGGTGAGCGTCGAGACCGATGCGACCAAGAACTTGCCGGCGTTCTTCAACTTCGGGACGTTGAAGCCCGAGACCTATTCCGTGCAGGCCCAGGTGACGTTGCGCTACGACTTGTTCACCGGGGGACAGAAGGTGGCGGAGCTCAGCCGCTCGGCGGCGGCGCTCGATGGCGCCCACGCCGGCGAGCTGCAGGCGCGGTTCGCGGCGGCCCTCTTGACCGAGCAGAACTACTACGCCGTCCTGGCGGGCGAGGAATTGGTCCGCGTGGCACGCGAGCGGGTGCAACGCGCCGAGCAGCAGCTCGCCGTGGGCCGAGCCCGCGTCGTGTCGGGTGCCGCCGTACAGACGGATTCGCTCCAGCTGCGATTGGAGCTCTCGCAGGCACGCGAGGAGCTGCTGCGCCAGGAGTTCGCCCTGCGCGTGTCACGGCTCACCCTCGGCAGTCGCGTGGGCGCGGGGGGGCCGGTGGAAGCGGCACCGCTCGACAGCGTGCTCCCGACCGGGCTGCCGTTGACGCTCGACGCCGCCGTCGAAGAAGCCGCCCTCCGCGGACCAGACTACCGGCGGGCCCGGGCCACCGAGCGCGCCGCGGCGGCCTCGTACCGGTGGCGGCTGGGCAGCTATCTGCCGCACGCCACGCTCACGGGGACGGGGATCGCGTTCGACAACCGCTTCTACCCCACGAGCCGGAAGTTCACGCAGCTGACCCTGGCGGTCTCCTTCCCGGTCTGGGACAACTTCCAGCGGGAGAACGCCCTCAGCCAGGCGCGGGTGAATCGCGACGTCGCTCGCGCGACTCGCGAGACCCTGGAGCGCTCCGTGCGTCGCGACGTCACGGCGGCGTACGACGGGTTCACGACGGCACGGACCGTCGCCGACATCTCGGCGGGCGACGTCGCCGTGGCGCGGGAGAACTTTCGCGTCCAGCAGAGCCGCTATCGTGCCGGCGCGACGACGATCCTCGACCTGCTCGAGGCTCAGCTCCGGCTGGTCGACGCGGAGGCCGCCCTGGTCCAGGCACGCTACGCCACTCGACTCACGCTGGCGGGACTCGAGGCGATCCTCGGCCGCCGGCTGTTCCCCGAACAGGAAGTGCGGTGAGCGTGATGAACACAATGCGTGGTGCGTGGTGGGTGGTTGTCGTGGGTGCGGTGGTCGCCATCGGCGGGTGCAAGAAGGGTAAGGCGGGCGGAGCGGCCGGCTTCGGCGGCGGCGCGCCCATGGGAATGCCGGTCGAGGTGGCCGTCGCCCGCACCGACACGGTGCGCGATGAAATCGCGGCGACGGGACAGATCGAGGCGGTGCAATCGATCGACCTCCGCCCCGAAGTGGACGGCCGCATCGTCGAGATCCCGGTCCGCGAAGGACAGGAGGTCGACCAGGGGACGCCGCTCTTCAAGGTGGACGACGCCCAGCTCAAGGCCCAGGTCGCCCAGCTCGAGGCCCAGCGGGACCTCGCGCAGCAAGCGCTGGCACGCGCGAAGGAGCTGGCGCAGCAGAACGCCTCCTCCGCCGCCGATCTCGAGAAGGCCGAGGCCGAGGCCCGCAGCGCGCAGGCACAGTACGACCTGCAGCGCATCCGGCTCGACCGCACGACGGTGCGGGCGCCGTTCGCCGGCGCGGTGGGACAGCGCTACGTGAGCCTGGGCGACTACGTCACCAGCAGCACGAAGCTCGTCTCGCTCCATACGGTGAACCCGCAGCGCGCCGCGTTCCAGGTGCCGGAGCGGTTCGCGCGAGACTTGAAGCCGGGACAGAACGTGTCGTTCCGTGTCGCCGCCATCGCGGGTCGCGACTTCACCGGACAGGTGGACTTCGTCGACCCGGTGGTGCAGCTGCCGGGCCGCACCATCCTGGTGAAAGCGCGCGTGTCCAATCCCGCCCGGCTGCTCCAGCCGGGGATGTTCATCGAGGCGCACCTGGTGATCGCGGTACGCCCCAAAGCGATCGTCCTTCCCGAAGAGGCGGTGGTGCCGGCCGAAGGGGCCAACGCGGTGTGGGTCGTGGTCGCGGGGAAGGCCGACCGCCGTCCGGTTGAGCTCGGCGTCCGCACGCCGGGGTTCGTCGAGGTGACGAAGGGCGTGAACGCCGGTGAGCAGGTCGTGGTGGGCGGCCTGGAGCTGCTCGCGCCGGGAGCACCGGTGATGCCACGGGTGGTCGAGCGAACGGGCAAACAGCCGGCGCCAGCGACGCGCTAGACCGCTGTCACTGCACCACCGGCACCGGCGTGAGGCCCGAGACCGTCGTGCCCTCGCCGAGCTGGCCGTGAGCGTTATAGCCCCAGCAGTACGTGCCGGCGCCGGTCTTCATGCGCCCGCACACGTGGTACCACCCGGCCCTCACGGCGGCGAAGTCGAGCCCACCGGCTACCGGGACGGGACTGCTCTGGGAAACGGTCGTCCCGTCGCCAAGCTCACCGTCCAGGTTCTCGCCCCAGCAGTATGCCGCACCGCTGATCGTCACGCCGCAGCTGAAGTAGCTGCCCGCGTCCACCACGGAGAAGCGCAGCCGGCCGGTGACGCGTGCCGGCATCGAGCGCTGGGTCGTCGTGCCGTCCCCGAGCTGGCCCCAGACGTTATAGCCCCAGCAATACGCGGCGCCATGCGTGGTCGTGCCGCACGTGTGGACGTTGCCGGCGCTTACCCTGGCAAAGCCGCGCACGCCCACGACGGGAGTGGGGTACGGCCGGTACAGGGCGTGGTCGGCGGCGCCCGGCGTGCCGTCGCCCAGCTGACCGCTGCCGTCGTCGCCCCAACAGACCGCGACGCCGCTTGAGATCACGCCGCACGTGTGTGCATGCCCGGCGCTGATCGTGGTGAAGGTAAACGCGCCCTTCACGGGCACCGGCGTCGTTCGCCGGTCCGTGGTCCCGTCGCCGAGCTGTCCATTTTGATTGTCGCCCCAGCAGTACGCCGCGCCGCTCGCCGTCACGCCGCAGGTGTGGAAGGAGCCGGCGCTCACGGCGGCGAAGCGGAGCCCGCCGGCGACGGGCACCGGGGTCGCCCTCGCGACGCTGGTGCCGTCCCCCAGCTGTCCGAAGAAGTTGTCCCCCCAGCAATACGCCGCGCCGCCCGGGGTCACGCCACACGTGTGCCACACACCGGTGCTGATCATCGTGAACCTCAGCCCCCCCGCGACGGGCGCCGGGCTCGACCGGTACCAGGCCGCGGGCGAGGTCCCCTCCCCGAGCTGACCGGAGAAGTTATCGCCCCAGCAATACGCGGCGCCGTCGGTCGTCACGCCACAGGTGTGCACATACCCGCCGTCCACGGAGGTGAAGGTCACGTGCACGGCGAACGGCGCGGTCGTCGCTGTGGTGAGTCCGTCCCCGCTGGCGGCCAGCGTGTAGCCGCTCCCGGGGCGATCCACGCGCAGGTCGGCGAACGTCGCGATCCCATCGATCGTCGCCACCGTCGTGGTACCAAGGAGGACGGCCTCGCTCGGATTGGCGGCGAGGGCGACGGTCACGGTTCGGGTCGCCCCCAGAACCGTATTGCCCAGCGAGTCTTGCACCGCGACCTGGAGCGCCGGGGAGATCACGCCATTCGCCTCGCCGCTCGCGGGGGAGGACGTTACGAAGGCCAGCTGCACAGCCGCGCGGCTCACTCCGGCAGAGGAGGACCCCTGTGGCCCGGCCGGTAGATAAGGGTCACATGCCTGCAGGACGATCGCGAGCAGCGTGACTGAGGCTGGCAGGATGCGGCGCGTGGGGACACCCTCGGGCGAATCGGTTGACTCTGGAGCGTTGCAATCCGAATGCCCTCGCCCACACGCCGCAATCGTGCTTCGGTGGGACCGACGTTACTCAGCGCCGACTGCACCTGTTGCGGCGGCGCCACGGGAGCTAATGCGCACTCACTGCACGGCCCTCATGGCGGTCATGCTCGGGGTCCCGGTCGCCACCGGCACCGGCGTCAGGGTCGCGTTCTGCGTCCCGTTGCCGAGCTGACCGAGGTCATTGGCACCCCAGCAGTAGGCCTCGCGGCTCGTGGTCACGCCGCACGAGTGATTGTCCCCGGCCCGGACCGTCGTGAACGCGAACCCGCCCGCGACTCTCACCGGCGTCGTCGCTTGCGATGTCGTCCCGTCCCCGATCCGGCCGTCCGGGTTGGCACCCCAGCAGTAGGCGTCACCGCTTGTCGTAACACCACATGTGTGAGCACTCCCCGCACTGATCGTCGCAAAATGGAGGCTGCCCGCGACGGGTACGGGCGTCGCCTGTTGAGCCGTCGTCCCGTCCCCGAGCTCGCCATGGGCATTGCTGCCCCAACAATACGCCGTGCCGTCAGTGGTCAAGCCGCAGCTGTATGCACCACCCGCACTGATCGTCGTGAAGGCGAGCCCGCCCGCGACCGACACCGGGCCGAACGATTGGGTGGTGGTGCCGTCGCCCAACTGCCCCGATCCGTTGGAACCCCAGCAGTATGGCGCGCCGCTCGTGGTCACACCGCAGGTGTGACCGCTCCCCGCGCTGACCGTGGCGAAGCTGAACCCGCCCGCGACCGGCGTAGTCGGCGCGGTGTACATGAAGACAAAGCTGCCGGTGCCGAGTGCACCACTCAGGCCGGAGCCCCAACAGTACGCCACGCCGCTCGTGGTCACACCGCAAGTGTGTGCACCACCCGCACTGATCGTTGTAAACGTGAGGCCGCCCAGCACTGCTCGCGGCGTGTTCGCCGACCTGGCTCCGGTGCCGCCGCCGCGGCCGTCGCCTCGCTGCCCGTCGGAACCCATGCCCCAACAGTACGCGGCGCCGTTTGTCGTCACGCCGCACACTGCCGAACCGCGCCCCGCACTGGTGCCCGTGAACACCAGTCCACCCCACACCGGCAGCGGGCTCGGCCAGGAGAACGGCTGTTGTGGAGTCGCATCCACCCCTCCCTTCCCGCTCCCGAGCGAACCCCAGAGGTTGTTGCCCCAGCAGTACGCCGCGCCGTGCGTGGTCACACCGCAACTCTCGCGGGTCCCGGCATCCACGAAGGTGAACGTCGCCTGCACGGCAAACGGGCTGCTCGTCGCGCCGGCGCGCCCGGGCGACGCAACCTCGAACTGATAGCCGCTGCCGAGCTGGTCGATGTGCACGTCGGAGAACGTCGCGATTCCGTCCACCGTCTCCACCGTGATCGTCGCCATGGTCACCCCGGTCGGATGCGGCGCCAGTGCGAGCGTCACGGGTGCGCTCGCATTGGTGAGCGTATTGCCGAGCGTGTCTTGAATCGCCACCCGCACGGTGATCGCTGCCCCGCCGTCGACGGTCGCTGGCGGCTGGGTCACAAAGGCGAGGTGCGTCGCCCGCTCCACGATCGTGAACGGAGTACTGGTCCCGGACACGTGGCGGGCCGTCTCGGCGAGCAGGGTGTAGCCTCGTCCCAGCTGGTCGATGCGCACGTCGCTGAACGTCGCAACGCCGTGGACGATCAAAGCGGTCGTGGTTCCGGAGAGGGTCGCGCCCGGTGCCGGACTCGTGCCGAGCGCGAGCCGCACGGTGCCTCCTGGGACGAGGTCGCCCGACTCGTCTACCACGGTGACCTGGACGGCGGGCGAGATCGCCGCGTTCGCCCAGGTCCCTGCCGGTGGCTGGGCCGTGAAGGCAAGGCGCGCTGGACTACGGCTGGGGATCTTGGGCGACCATGCGGGCTCTTGATCGGTGGCCGGATTGTTGGTCAGCCGCGTCTGGGCCGATCCGTCGGCGTTCATGACATAGATCTCGTGGTTTCCGTCTCGAAAACTCATGAACGCGATCTGCTGGCCGTCTGGGGACCAACTTGGCTCGAGTTCAATTGACGAATTGTTCGTCAGCCGCGTCAGGGCCGATCCGTCGAGGTTCATGGCATAGATGTCAAAATTGAAGCCCGGGTCGCTTGCGAACGCGATTCGTTGCCCGTCGGGCGACCACGTCGGCGATCGGTCAGTGGTCGGATTGTTCGTCAGGCGCGTTTGAGACGATCCGTCGGCGTTCATGACGTAGATCTCGTCGTTGCCATCCCGGTTGCTGGTGAACGCGATCTTCCGCCCATCGGGGGACCAACTCGGCTCATCGTCACGAGCCGAGTTGGTCGTCAGCCGGGTCACGGCTGATCCGTCCACGTTCATCACGTAGATCTCCGCGTTGCCGTCGCGCGAGCTCATGAACGCGATCTGTCGCCCGTCGGGCGACCAGCTGGGGGACACGTCCCGGTTGTCGGTCAAGCGCAGCGGGGCTGATCCGTCCGCGTTCATGACGAAGATCTCCGGACGGCCGTCCACGAAGTCCACGAACGCGATCTGCGACCCGTCGGGCGACCAGCTCGGCGCAGACCCCTTCGCGAGTCGTATCTCACCGGATCCGTCTGGGTTGATCCTGTAGATCCCCGCGCTGCCGTCCCGGTCGCTGGTGAACGCGATACTGGCCTTGAAGACCCCCGCGAGTGCCGCGCTCGGCGCGAACACCTGTGGCGCCGTCGCTGCGTCGCGTTGACAAGCTTGCTGGACGGTGACGGACAGGAGGAAGAGAGAAACCGACAGGGCGCGACGCATGGGACGAGCCTCAAGATGCGGGTCGACCGCGGCGCCGCCGCAAGACTGATGCCCTCTGAAACGAGTCGCGACCGAGCGGCGTGGCGGCCCTGCGTCCGGAGTTTTGCGTGGCGACGCCGCCCGCGATGTGGCGCGAGCGCCGCTGAGGCGTGCAGCGCTTTACGGCGCGGTCAGCCCCACCAACCGTGCCCGCGGCGGAATCCCCGGCTCGAGCTCCATGATCCCCACGGACGGCTTGAGATTGAACCGCTGGTGCCCCGCCCCGCCGGGATTCATCACGGTCACCGTCCGGTCCACCAGCTCGAGCAGCGGCTTGTGGGTATGCCCATACACGATGATCTCGGCGCGCGGGAAGGCTTCATGCAGCTTGGCCGGAGTCGGATGGCCGAACTGGTCTCCGTGCGTCACCACGATGACGAACCCGTCGAGCTCCAGGTGGGCGACCTGGGGCAGGCGAGCGCGAAGCTCCGGCGGATCCGCGTTGCCGTAGACAGCCGTGACAGGCGCGAGCGCCTCGAGCTCGATGAGGATCTGTGCCCCGCCGACGTCGCCGGCGTGCAGGATGTGGTCGACCTTCTTGAAGACGTCGAAGACTTCGGGCCGCAGCAAGCCGTGCGTGTCGGAGATCACCCCGACTCTCACCGCACCCTCTGACAACGTAGCATCGTAGCGTCGCGCAACTATTTCTCTTCCCAGCGCTTCACCAGCGCGATGTCGAGTCCCAGATGGTCGACGATGCGCTGCACCACGAAGTCCACGAGGTCGCGCACCTGCTGCGGCTTGTGATAGAACCCTGGCGCCGCAGGAAGGACGACCGCGCCGGCCTCCGTAGCGAGCGTGAGGTTGCGCAGATGCACCAGCGAGAGCGGCGTCTCGCGAGGGACCAGGATCAGGGTGCGACGCTCCTTGAGCGCCACGTCGGCCGCGCGCTCGATCAAGCTGCGGCTCGTGCCGTGCGCGATCGCCGCCACGGTCCCCATCGAGCAGGGGCAGATCACCATTCCTGCCGTCTTCACCGACCCCGAGGCGGGCTCGGCGCCACGATCCGTGTCGTCGAACATCCGCAGGCTCGCCCAGTCGCCGCCCGTCGCCTTCTTCAACGCGCGATCGTCCGTGATGCCGCACTCTTCGCCGAGGAGTCGCCAACCATGGCTCGAGACCAGCAGCCAGGTGGGCACGTTGTGCACGACGAGCATCTCCAGCAATCGCACGCCGTAGGGGGCGCCGGAGGCGCCGGTGATGGCGAGGATTACCGGAAGCTTGCTCATCAGCGCCCGCGGCGGTTCGGGGTCGGGGAACGCGTGGGATGCGCCGGCGGCCGAGGGGGCGGCGGAGAACGCGGAACGCGGAACGCGGAAGGGGGAACAGGCGCGACCGGCGCTCGCCCGGCCGTTCCGCGTTCCGACTTCCGCGCTCCGCGTTTCACAGAATTCGATCCACCAACGCGCCCAGGAACACGACGATGCTGACAATGCCATTGGCGGTGAAGAAGGCGGCATTGAGCCGCGACAGGTCTCCGGGTTTCACGAGGTGGTGCTCCCAGGCAATCAGCCCCGCCCCGACGGCAACGCCGGCGTAGTAGGCGAGCCCGAGGTGCGCCCCGATCCCGAACAGCACCAACGCCACCAGCGCCAAGCCATGCCACAACTTGGCGACCAGAATGGCGGGCGCCTGGCCGAGCCGCACCACCAACGACTCGAGCCGCTCGGCGCGATCGAAGGCCTCGTCGGGGAGCGCGTAGAACACGTCGAACCCGCCCACCCAGAAGGTCACGGCGAGCGCACCAACCGGGAGGAGCCACCACGGCTCGCTCCACCGCCCGGTGACGGCGAGATACCCCGCCGGGGTAGCGATCCCGTCCGCCAGACCGAGCCAGAGGTGGGACCAGTGCGTGAAGCGCTTGGCGTAGCTGTAAGCTGAGATGAACAGGAGGGCGAACGGCGCCAGCGCGAGGCACAGGGGGTTCAGCGCCCACGCCGTCCCGAGAAACGCCACGGCCGCCACGACCACGGCGACCCAGGCCTGCCGGAGCGTGAGTCGTCCTGACGGCAGCTCCCGGGCCCGGGTCCGCGGGTTCCGCGCGTCGAGCTCCCGGTCCGCGATGCGGTTGAACCCGAGCGCCACGAACCGCGCGCAGGTGAACGCCAGCACGACCAAGCCCAGCATGCGCCAGGTGATCGCCTGCTGGCGGGATGCGACGAGCAGTCCGAGCAGCGCGAAGGGCAGCGCGAAAATGGTATGCGGCAGTTTGACGAAGTTGACATACCGCATCAGCAGGCCTTCGCCCACGAGCGTCTGCCCCTCGCGGGGCGCACCTCCACCATCCTCCACCGCCCTCCACCGCCCTCCACCGCCGTCAAAGTTCAATCCCCAGCTCCTTCCACATCGCGTCGATCTTCTGCTTCGTCTCCGGGTCCATGACGATCCTGTTCGGCCATTCCCGCGTGAACCCTTCTTCCTTCCACTTGCGCGTCGCATCGATCCCCATTTTGGAGCCGAACGTGAAGCCGCGGCTCGAGTGATCGAGGACGTCGATCGGCCCCATCGTGAACCGCACGTCGCGCTCGGGGTCGATGTGATTCAGCGCCACCCACCACGCCTCCTTGGGATCGCGCACGTTCACGTCCTTGTCCAGCACGATGATCACCTTGGCGAGCGACATCAGCCCCTGCCCCCACAACCCGTTCATGACCTTGTAGGCCTGCCCGGGATACTGCTTGTCGATGCTCACGAACACGAGGTTGTGAAAGATCCCCTCGGCCGGCATGTGCAGGTCCACGATTTCGGGGAGCGTGAGCCGCAAGAGCGGCAGGAACATTCGCTCCGTGGCGTGGCCGAGCCAGTAGTCCTCCATCGGCGGCCGACCCACGATCGTATGCGGCCAGACCGGCCCGGCGCGCAGCGTGACCGCAGTGACGTGCACCTTGGGGTAGTAGTCGGCCAGCGAGTAGAAGCCGGTGTGGTCGCCGAACGGCCCCTCGAGCACCAGTTCCTCACGCGGATCGACGTAGCCCTCGAGCACGATCTCCGCTTCCGCCGGCACCTCGAGATCGCACGTCACCGCTTTGGCGAGCCGCACCGGCTCCCGGCGCAGGAATCCGGCGAACAGGAACTCGTCGATGGTGGGCGGGAGCGGCGCCGACGCGGCGTAGATCGACGCGGGGTCGCCACCCAGCGCGATGGCGACGGGCATTTTCTCGCCGCGCTGCGCCATCTCACGCCAGTGCGCCGCCCCGACCTTGTGGCGCTGCCAGTGCATCGCCAGCTCGTTCTTGCCGATCACCTGGACGCGATACATCCCGACGTTGCGGACCCCGGTCTTGGGATCGCGCGTGATCACGCCGGGGAGGGTGATGTAGGGTCCGCCGTCTTCCGGCCAGCACACCGGTACGGGGAACTGCGACAGGTCCACGTCCTGCTCGCGGATCACGCTCTCCTGACACGGCGGCTTCCCGCCGATCGTCTTGGGCGGGAACTTGGCCACCTCCGCGAGCTGCGGCAGCAGCGCGAGCTTGCCGAGCAGGCTGTCGGGGACCTTCAGGTTGAGGAGCGTCGCGATCCGCGCGCCGATCTCGTCCAGACACTCGACGCCCAGCGCCAGCGCCATGCGCTTTTCGGAGCCGAACAGGTTCACCGCGACGGGATGGCGCGCCGGGGCACCCGACAGGAGCGTCGGGCGCTCGAACAGCAGCGCCGGTCCGCCGTCCCCAGACTTCATGCACCGGTCCGCGATCTCGGTGATCTCCTTGTCGACCGATACGGGGCGGTCGACGCGCACCAGCTCGCCCCGGGCGTCGAGCGCGCCGAGGAAGTCGCGCACGTTATCGAGTGCCATAATGGACGGCGCAGATTCCGCCAGTCAGGATCTCGTAGCCTACATTCGAGAATCGGGCGTGCTCGAGCCGGCGCGCGAAGGCGTCCGGGTCCGGAAAGTCGAGCACGGACTCTGGCAGGTACGTATAGGCGTCCCTATGTTTCGACACCGCACGGCCGATCGCGGGGAGGACGCGCCGGAAATAGAACAGGTAGAGCGCGCGCACCGGCGCGAAGCGCGGTGTGGTGAATTCGAGCACCACGAAACGCGCGCCCGGCCGGAGCACGCGATGCGTTTCCCGGAGGCCGGCGTCGAGATCCGCCAGGTTCCGGACCCCGAAGGCCACCATCGCACCGTCGAACCGGGCGTCGGCGAAGGGGAGCGTGAGCGCGTCGGCGCCGACCGGACGGGCGCGTGCAGCTTTGCCCTTCCCCCGCGCCAGCATGGGGATCACGAAGTCAGCGCCGACGACGGTCCCGTGGAACCCCCGCGCGCGCGCGAGCGTCGCCGCGAGATCGAGCGTGCCGGCGCAGAGATCGAGATACGTGCCGTCGGGTCGCCGCTCCCACGCGAGCCGTCGCACCGCGGCCCGGCGCCAGGAGCGGTCCACGTTGAGGCTCAAGAGATGGTTCAGCAGGTCGTAGCGCGGTGCGATCGCGGCGAACATGCTGCGCACGTACGACCGCTTCGCTTCGCCACCCGAGTGTGCGGCGACCTCGAACGCAGGATGCGCGGGAGGGGGGGGCGTCATAGGCGCGAAAGATAGGCCGGCCAACCTGACCGGCGCCAGCGACGCGGAGGTCGTGGCGTGGGCCAAGCAAGGCCAGGAAGCCGCCTTCCGCGAGCTGGTGCGCCGCTACGAACGGCCGATTTTTTCGCTGTTGTATCGCATGGTGCGCGACCGCGCGCTCGCCGAGGACCTCGCCCAGGAGACGTTCATCAAGGTCCTGAACGCCATCGGCTCGTACAATCCCCAGTTCAAGTTCTCATCCTGGATTTTCAAGATCGCGAACAACGCCGCGATCGACCATCTGCGCAAGCGCGAGCTCGACACCCTCTCACTCGACGGGTCGCCCCACGCCACCACGCCCGACGAGATGAGTGCGACCGCCCCGCAGCCGGGCGACCGCGGGGAGACTCCCTTGCAGGAGCTCGAAGCGCGCGAGCTGGGCGGCGCCATCGAGCACGCCATCGCGCGTCTGCGGCCCGAGTACCGCATGTGCATCCTGCTGCGTCATGTCGAAGGCCACAGCTACGAAGAGATCGCCCGCATCCTGGACTTGCCGCTGGGCACGGTCAAGACGTATATCCACCGGGCGCGCAACGAATTACGGGGCTACCTCGAGGACCGGCGGGAATGAAACCCGGCTTCGCAGCCGCACGTAGGACGGACCAATGAGCGACCCCCTCATGCCGCACCTGACCCCCGACGAAGTCGAGCTTTGGGCCCAGGGCCTCCTGCCCGCGACCCGGGACGCGCACGTCGCCCAGTGCGTCGAATGCCGAACCATCGCGGAGCGGGAGCGGAAGCTGATCCGCGAGCTGGCGCAGCTGACGCGCTTCGCCCCCGAGTTCGGGTTCGTGGAGCGGGTGATGGCGAAGGTGAAGATCCCGGCGCGCTCAGGCCCGCACTTCCGCCCCCACACCGACGCCTAGCAGTCTCGCGGCGCTGCCGTCGCGCACCGCGATCTCCACCGTGCCGCCGCTGCCGAGGAACGCCACCAGGGCGCCCCGTCCCACATCCCCGAAGGTGCGCGCCAGCGTGCCGATCTCCGTCCCGCCGACCTTGATCCGCACGCCCGGCTCCACGGCGTCTCCGGGGATGTTCGAGATCAGCGTGCCGAATCGATCGACGTAGATGACTTCCCCGATGACGATCGTGCCGTCGTGGCGAGGAGCGGGGAGCGGGGAGCGGTGCACGTCGGTGACGGGATGACCCACGTGCGACAGCGGCGCGCCGAGGGCGAGCTGGCCCGCCACCGGCGCGAACACGTCACGCGCCTGGAAGGTCGGAGCGGCGTCCTCCGGAATGGGCAGCCCCACGAAGTGCGCGTCCGCCGGCAGAAACGACAGCAGACCGTTGTCCGGAGCGACGAAGAAATGTCCCGCCGTCGATGCGGCGAGCACGCGGCGGTCGGTGCCGACACCGGGGTCCACGACCGCGAGGTGCACGCTCCCCTGCGGGAAGCGGTGCCAGGCGCGCGACAGGATGTACTGCGCCGCGCGCACGTCGCCCGGCGAGACCTGGTGCGTGATGTCGACGAGCGCAGCGCCGTGCACCTGCGACAACAGCACACCCTTCACCTCACCCACGTAGCTGTCGGCGTAGCCGAAGTCCGTGAGGAGCGTGATGAGTGTGGCCATCGTCAGAAAGTCGGAACGCGGAAGGCGGAACGCGGAACAGGCGGGCCGACCTCGTTTCGGATGTTCCGCGTTCCCACTTCCGCGTTCCGCGTTGTCATACTGCCGTCACCCGCCAGCGGCCCCTCAGCCAGAACAGCGCCATCGCGATGCCGCGCGCCACGGCCGTGACCGAGAGGGCGAGCCAGATGCCGACGAGTCCGACGGCCCCCGACCACCACGCGGCGAGCGGCACGCGCAGCAGGGTGAGCGTGGTGCTCGCGATTTGCGGCCACAGCGTGTACCCCGCGCCCGCGAGCGCGCCTTCCAAAATGATCTCGAACGTCTGGCCGATCTGCGCGAACGCGATCACCCGCAGGTACAGGCTGCCATCCGCGATGACCGCGGCATCGGACGTGAACAGCGCGACGAGCGTGTCGGGAATCGTGAGGAAGGCGATCGCCGTGGCCGTCGTGACCGCGAGGCAGTAGCCCACCGTCATCCGCACCGCCTGGCGGGCGCGCGCCTCCTGTTGCGCGCCCAAGTTCTGTCCCACGAGGGCGGAGGCCGAAAGCGCAAACCCGGAGATCGCGATAAAGCCGAGCCCTTCGACCTTGTGGCCGACGCCGAGCGCCGCCAGCGCGGCGGTGCCGAAGCGGGAGGTGTACCGGGTGAGCCACATATATACGATCGAGAGCAGGACGCCGGCGAGCGAGAGCGGCGCGCCGACCCGGAACACCGTGGGCACGGCGCGCCAGTCGGGGGCGTCGAGGCGAAGCAGGCCGCGCCGCCAGGCGAGACCGATCCCGATCAGAAACCCGCCGCCCCGCACCATCACGGAGGCGAGGGCGGCGCCCTCGACGCCGAGCCGCGGGAACGGGCCGACGCCGCTGATGAGCAGGGGGTCGAGACCCACGGACAGGACCACCGAGACCATGAGCAGGAGGAACGGCGTGCGCGTGTCCCCCGAGGCCCGGAACGTCGCCTCGATCGCGAAGAAACCGAACACGAGCGGTCCGCCCAACAGCCACGTGTCCAGGTACGCCCGCCCGAGCGACGCCACCTCGCGCGGCACGCCCATCAGGTGAAACAGCGCGTCCGTGAGCGCGAACCCGCCGAGCGACACGAGCGTCCCCGCGGCCAGCGCGTACAGGACCGCGGCACCCGCGGCGCGGGCGGCGGCGTCGGGCAGCCCCTCGCCGTGGCGCCGGGCGGCGACCGCGATCAGCCCCACTTCCACCATCTCCCCGAGCGACAGGAGCACCCACACATAGAACCCGGCGGTCGAGACGGCGGCGAGGGCCGCGGGCCCGATCAGGCGGCCGACCCAAATGGCATCGATGAGGTTGAAGCAGAAGTGGCACGCCATCATCGCGACCGCCGGCGCCGCGAGGTTCAGGATGACGGGCCGGAGCGGCCCGACGGTGAGCGCGCCGGGCGTGCGGCTGGTGCTCGTCATGGCGCCGGAAGCTACCGGAGCCCCGGGCCGGGGGTCAACGAGCGGGTTCTTTAGTCCGGGTGCGGCGGCGTGCCTTGGTGTCGTACAGCGAGCGGTCCGCGGCGTTCAGGAGCGCCTCGAGCGTCGTCCCGTCGCGCGGATGCACGGCCACCCCGACGCTCACGGAGAGCGGCGGCTGCTCACCGTCCCGCGACACGCGGTCGGCAACGCGCCGGGCCACGTGCCACGCCGCCGCGTCCCCGGTCTCGGGCAGGACCAGCGCGAACTCGTCTCCACCGAACCGCGCAGCCGTGTCGATCCCCCGGCAGGAGCCGAGCAGCGTCTCCGCGACGCGCCGCAGGGCCAGGCTGCCCACCAGATGGCCGTAGCGATCGTTGATCTTCTTGAGGCCGTCCAGGTCCATGAGCACGACCGCGAACGGCCGATCGGTGCGGGACGACCGCCGGATCTCCGCGTCGAGCGCGTGAACGAGCTGCCGGTAGTTGGCGAGCCCCGTCAGCGGATCGCTCACGGCAAGCCGGCGCAGCCGGTCCACCGCTTCCGTCCGCTCCGCGACCGCTGCCGCGAGGACCAGCGTGATGACGGCCGAGACCCCCTGGAACGCCTGCAGCAGGAGCAATGACTCGTTGAACAGCGGCCGGGCGAAGGGCCCGTAGCCGCGGAGGGTGCCCCAGATCGCGACACCGGCGAGCAGCACGACGACGGTCGCCGCCTCGCGCTGCTCGAACCGGAACGCCGCCCACAAGAGCAGCGGGATGCACAGGAATTCCAGCGGGTAGTGCTTGTCCTTCCACGGGACGAGCCCGTCGAACACGGCGATCCCGACGACGGCGAGGCACGCCAGCAGGGCGACGGCCTCGAGCGCCTGGCGCCGGGTCCAGCGCACCCGGGGGTGCGCGGCCCACAGGAGCACCGCCGGCGCGACGACCAGGTCGCTCACCGCGTCGCCCATCCACCAGGTCGACCAGATGGACCCGAAGTCGGTCCAGCGCGCGAAGCCGGCCAGCGAGAGGGCGACGACGCCGGCCGTGGCGCTGACCGCGGTGCTCAGGAGCGCGGCGAGCCCCGCCAGCTTGAAGATGTCCCGCGCGCGCTCGCAGGCCCGCTGCCCGCGGGCGAACCGGTTGACCAGGTACGCACCCAGGAGCCCTTCGAGCGTGTTGCCGACCGCGATGGCGGCGGACGTCGCCACGGAGCCCGCGGTGGTGATGTTGACGAGAAAGGCGCCGACCAGAACGGCGGGCCAGACGTCGTAGCCAGCGAGGAGTAAGGCCGCGAGCGTGAGCCCGGTGGGGGGCCACACGGCCGTCGCGCTCGGGTGGATGTACGCCACCTCGAGCCCCAGCTTGCCGGCCACGAAGTAGCCGGCCGCGAGGGCCGCGAGCAACCCCAGACGTCTGAGCAATCGCGACTGGATCATCCCAGTCCTCGGCGTCTTTGGACGGCGGGGCGCGCGCCTTCGACGATACTTCAGGATGGGATGTGTGGAACGGCGTTGCCGCCGCTCAACCCACCCCGATGAACCACTCCTCCCACCCGACCCGGAACGTGCACTCGCAGCGGGCGCAGCGCATCGTGTGCGGCGCGCCTTTCAGCTCCATGCGGTTGCGGCAGCCGGGGCACACGGCGTATTTGTCGCCCCATTGCGCGGGCAGGCTTCTCGCATCGCGCGGGCGGGCGACGATCGTCCAGTGCTGGGGCGGTGCCGAAACGATTTTCAGGGACGTGCGCGGCAGCGGGATCTGCTCCCGGTTGACGTCGAGCCTCACTTCCGCGGGCGTCAAGTCCGCGACCCGGTACCACGCACCCCGGCGCACTCGACAGTTCATGTCGACCTGCAACCGAGCCCACTGCGGGTCGGAGGCCGCTCCTTGCTGTAGTGCCATCGGGAATATGGTAAGACATTCGGGCAGCAATGATAGAGTGGCGCCGCCGCAACAGCGGGTGAAGGGGGGTCCCCTGATCACGGGGACGGCTGGGGGAGCCCTCGCACGAACCGGTGGAAGACCGGATTTCCGGGATAGCGCGCGGCGAGCCGGGCTACCTCGTCGTGGGCGGTCCGCTCGAGCGCGGCGCGCTGCGCCGGATCGCGCGCCGCTTCGCGCATCAGCGCGGCGGCCAGCACCCACCCTGCCTCGACCCGCGCGAGATCTCCCTCGCTGGCCGCCCTCCGCATATAGCCGATCCCCCGCTCCGCGTTGCCGCTCCCCAATCCGATGATCTTTGCCACCAGCCGGGCGAGGGCGCTCGCGCGCGCCAGGCCGTACTGGTACACGCCCAGCCCCAGGAAGCAGTCGGCGCAGCTCGAGTCCACGGCCAGCACGCGGGCGTACGCGTCGCGCATCGCCTTGCCGTCCTTGGCGGCGCCCCACGAATGTCCGTGCAGATCTCGCTGGCGGGCGCGATACCCCAGCGCAGTGGCAAGCCAGAAGTCCCGGGCCGGGCCGGGGGACGTGGCGCGGGCTCGACCGATCGCGAGATCGAGCAGCGAGTCGATCCGCCCGGCCTCGTAGGCGTCGTTTTCGAGCGCGGCAGCCCACCAGATGTACGCGCTCGCTTCGAAGGTCAGGGGCGCGGGGTCGGTCGAGTCCCGCCCGGCGAGGCCGGCGAAATACGCCGCCGCGGCGGGGAAGCCCCCGCCGTACAACGTATCGAGCCCGGCGCGCACGTCGGGTCGCTCGCCGCGAGCCGGGGGGGCGGGGGGGGAGTGCTGCAGCAGGTACAGCGCGGCGAAGAGGAGCCGCACCGTCAGCGCGGGAGGGCGGCGAGCGCGTCGTTGACGCGCCGGGCGACGGCGTCGAGGGCCTGGCCGGCCGGCGACCCGGGATCGGCCGCGATGATCGGGCGGCCGGTGTCGGCGAGGCCGGCGAGCTGCGCCTGCAGCGGCACCTGGCCCAGCAACGGGACGCCGAGCTCGTCGGCGAGCCGCATGCCGCCGCCGGCGAGGAAGATCTCCGTGCGCTCGCCGCAGTGGGGGCACACGAAGTAGCTCATGTTCTCGACCACGCCCAGCACCGGCACGCCGACGCGCTCGAACATCTTCGCCCCGCGCAAGGAATCGCCCACGGCCACTTCCTGGGGGGTGGTGACGATGATCGCTGCGCGAATATGCACCGTCTGGGCGAGCGAGAGCTGCGCGTCGCCCGTCCCCGGGGGCAGGTCGACCAGAAAGTAGTCGAGCTCCCCCCAGTCCACGTCCTTCACGAATTGCTGAATCACCTTCATGATGATCGGCCCACGCCAGATGGCGGGTGCCTCGCGCTCGACGATGAGCGCGAGCGACATGACCTTCACGCCGTGGGCCTCTAGCGGCTGGATCTTCCCGCCTCGCACTTCGGGTTTCTGGTCGACACCCATCATCCGCGGAATGTTCGGCCCGTAGATGTCGGCATCCATCAGCCCCACGCGCTGCCCTCCGCCGAGGCGCGCCAGCGCCACGGCGAGGTTCGCGGAGACGGTCGACTTGCCCACCCCGCCCTTGCCCGACGAGATCGCGAGGACGGTGCCCAGGTGGGGAAGCTCGACTGGTGTCGGAGGAGGGGGGACGCCGCCCGGACCGGGTCGGGGAGTGGTCTGGCGGGGAGTGGTACCTTCCGCTCCACGGCTCGCGTCGGTGACGTTGACCCGCACCGCCGTCACGCCGTCCACACCCTGCACGGCCTTCCGCACCTCGCGCGCGAGCGAGCCGGGATCGTCGCGACCGAGCAGGAACGTGAACGAAACCGCGCCGTCTCCCGCCACGACGAGGTCCTTGACCATGCCGGCGGCGAGGATGTCGTTCCCGCTGCGAGGGTTCTTGAGCTGCGACAGGGCGTGCTCGACCCGCCCCTGGAGAGTGTCTGAAGCGGCCACAGGAGAAAGGTAGGGGGAGACGAGCGAGGGGGAAGGGCGCTACACTAGACGCTCAGGGCCCTCCTCGGCGGCCCTCCCGCATCTCCGCCACGTTCTTGTCGAACACCCTCTGCTGGTCGGCGGTCAGCACGGCGCGAATGTCATCCACCTGACGGCGGAACAGCCCCCGCACCTTCTCCCGCGTTGCGGAGTCGGGCGGATTCCCGGGCGTGAAGGACGGCATCTCAGCGCGATAGTGCTTCTGGATCGAGTCGACTTTCGCCTGCTGGTCAGGTGTCAGCGTGATGTCCTTGAGCAGCATCCCCATCCGCCGCCCCGGACCACGGCCCGACGGACTCTGCGCCAGCGCCGGCGACGTGAACACACCCAACGCTGTCGCACACAGCAACGCGACATGAAGTCTCATGATTCGCCTCCTTCCGGTCTTGATACGCCGATGCAGGGTCGCGTGCTGAGCGCCCGCGACAGGCGTCGCGGGCACGCCCGAATGCGACAGCTTTTTCGCGGTGCGCACCGCACCGCTCAACACCAGCTTGCCGTTGCAGTTGCGCGACAGCTGTGCCGGTCGTCGATCGGAGGGGACGAGGCGGGCACAGGGATTGCCCCACTGGTCGCGGCCCCCGTCACCTACTCCATGGCCCGAGACCTGCGAATCGCGCGCCGCGCCGAACACAGGGTGGCGCTGTGGACAATCTGCCTCCTGTCTGCCTGCCTGGTGCTCGAGGCGGGGACTCTCGCATCCACTATCTCGCACCGCGCCGAGCTCCGGGCGGCGGCCAGCGCGCCACCGCTACCGGGAGAGGTCGTCCCGAACGACGCCGGACGCCGAACGATCGTGAATCTCAGACTGGCGGCGCTCGTCGGCACCGGGATTGTCTGGTTGGTCTGGCTGCGGCGGGCGTACCGCAATCTCGCGCTCGTCGGCTCGAAGCGGTCGCGCTTCACGACGCGGCAGGCCGTCGGTTATTGGTTCATTCCGCTCGTCAACCTGGTTCGCGCCTACCAGGTCATGAAGGACCTCTGGCTGCGCAGCGAATCGATGAACGATCGGGACGCGTACGACGATCTTCCCGCCCCCGCACTCCTCTCGAGCTGGTGGGGGGCGTCTTTGACGTGGGGTGCTCTGGAGGAGGTGGTCGCCGCCACGGCCGGAGGCGCCCGCACGCCCCTCGACCCGACGAACGTTACCGACGTGGCGCTCATCGGTAGCGTCGTGGGAATCGTCGCGGTTGTGCTCGCTATCAGCGTCGTTCGTGGGATCGACCAGCGGCAGCAGTGCTTCTCGAGCAGTCCCCCCGATCTCCCGGCACCGTCGCGCACGGCGCGACGCCATGGCGCGCCATCGCAGCCTCCCGTCCACACACCGTACAGATAGGAGAACCGGCGCTTCTCTACAGCGCCACGTTTTTCAAGAGCTGCAGGTACACCCGCACCGCGGTCCCGTACGCCTGTACGCCGACCCGCTCATCGGTGCCGTGCACCCGACGCAGGTCGTCCCTGCCGATCGCCGCCCCGACGAACCGCAGCACGTTGGGGGTGAGACGGGCATAGTGCCGCGAGTCGGTGCCGCCCACCACGAGCCAGGGGGCCACCACCGCCTCGGGGACCACCTGCCGAATGGTGCGCGCCAGCAGCTGGAACGGCTCGGCATCCACACTGGTGACGGCCGACGGATTGTTCATCGTCCCCGGCAGCGGCTCCACGCTGATCCGCGAGTCGCGCACCGTCCGGCGCACGTGCTCGACGACGCCCTGCACGCTGTCGCCGGGGAGGATACGGAAGTTCACGAGTGCGCGCGCCGACGACGGCAGCACGTTCTCCTTGATCCCCGCCTGCAGCACCGTGGGCGCGGTGGTGGTGCGAAGCATGGCGTTTCCCTGGGGGGTCGCGCCGAACTTGCCCGCGAGGACCCCGCCGAGCAGCCAGCGGTTCGCCATGACGAGCCGGGGGCCGAAGGGCATCTCGGGACCCAGGTAGTCGAACATGGCGGCCGTCGGCCCGCGAATGGCCCTCGGCATCTGGTGGTGCTCGAGCCGCGTGATGCCCACCGCGAGCATGCCGACCGCGGTCTCGTCCGGCGGCATCGAGGAATGGCCTCCCTCGGCCTGGGCCGTCAGCGCGACCGTCACATACCCCTTCTCGGCGATACCGACCAGCGCGACCGGCGCTGAAATGCCGGCGACCATCCCGGTCGTGAGCGCGCCGCCTTCGTCCAGGACGAGCTCGGGATGCACGTTGCGGGACGCGAGCAGCTCCGCGATGTGGGCTGCCCCGCGCCGCCCGCCGACTTCCTCGTCGTAGCCGAACGCCAGATAGACGGTGCGCCGGGGCTTCGCCTCCGCGGCGATGATGTGCTCCACCGCCTCGAGAATCCCGACGAGGCTCCCCTTGTCGTCCAGCGCGCCGCGACCCCACACGTAGCCGCCGGCGATCCGTCCCTCGAACGGAGGCTCCGTCCAGCGGCTCTCCGTTCCCGGCTCCACCGGCACGACGTCCTGATGCGCGAGCAGGATGATCGGTGGAAGGTTCGGATCGGACCCGGTCCACTCGTACAGCAGCCCGTAGCCGTTCACCTTCTCGAGCTTGAGTGCGGCATGGACCCTGGGGAACGTCGCCCGCAGGTAGGCCTGGAAGCCGGTGAACTCACGGGCGTCGAACTGGGTCGAGTCCTGATAGGAGACGGTCTTGAAGCGCAGCGCGCCGGCCAGACGCTGTGCCAGCGCGGCGGTATCGAGCGGCTCCACCGCCACGGGCGCCGCCGCAGGCTGGCGCGAGCGGAACGTGAAGGTGCGCTCGAGCACGACGGCGGTGAGCACGAGCACCAGGACGAGCAGCGCGGCGCCGATGGTTTTTTTCATGGTGCGCGAAGGTGGCGCGACGGCGCCCGTCCGGCAAGAGGCCCCCTCGGACCACTCATCGATTACACTCCCAGGGGATGATCTTCGGCTTCGACTACGACGACGTTCGCTATTTCCGGATGGCCCGCACCGTGTTCGGGAGGGCGACCTACTGGACCGGGATGTATCTCGTCGACGGGCTGCTCGTGGACTCAGGCCCTCCGAACCTCGCGCGCGACGTGCGACGGTTGGTTTCCGAGCTCGCGGTACGCCAATGCGTAACCACGCACCACCACGAGGACCACTCCGGAAACCACGGTCTCCTGGCGGGGGAGCTGCGGATCACGCCCCTGGCACACCCGAGCGGCGTGGCGCGACTCGCCCGGGAGGACACCCACCCGCAGCTGTACCGCCGCATCGCCTGGGGTGCCCGGCCGCCTGCGGCCACGGCGCCGCTCGGCGAGCGGCTCGAGACCACGCGTTTTCGATTCCAGGTCGTCCACACCCCTGGCCACGCGACCGATCACGTCGCGCTGTTCGAGCCCGAGCGGGCGTGGCTCTTCTCGGGCGATCTGTATCTGGCCCCCAAGCTCCGTTACCTCCGCGCCGACGAGGACGTCTACGCGATGATGGACTCGTTGCGGCGGGTCCTGGCGCTCGAGCCGCGAGTGCTGTTTTGCCAGCACCGCGGGCGGGTGGAGCAGGGCGCGGCACGGCTACGCGACAAGCTCGACTTCCTGGTCGATTTGGGCGGGCGGATCCACGAGCTGCACGGCCGCGGGTGGAGCGACGCCGCGATCGCGCGTGCCCTGCCGGGGAGCGATCTGTTGTGGCGGCTGTGGACGGGCGGGGACTTCTCCAAACGAAACTTCGTGCGGGCGTTTCTGCGAACTACTAGCGCCCGTTGAGATACTCCCGTGCCGCCGCCAGCACGTGTTCCTGCGCGGAGGCGAGCGTGCCCTCGAGCGACGCCCCCGCGGCCTTGCGGTGTCCCCCGCCGCCGAACCGATGCGCCAGCTCGGCGACGTCCACGTCGCCGACGGAGCGGAAGCTGACCTTGACCTTCCCATTGGCGAGCTGGCGGAACAGCAGGGCCAGTCGGACACCCGCGATGGAGCGCGGATACTCGACGATGCCGTCCAGGTCGTCGGCGGTGGCGCGGTGCCGCTGCAGCGCGTCCGGCGGCACGGTGACCCACGCCAGGCCGTGCTCGGGCTCGACCACCAGGGTCCCGAGCACCTCGGCCGTGAGGCGGACGCGACCCTCCGGTGCGCTCGCGTACACCGAGGCGTAAATCGACTCCGGGTCGACGCCGCGCTCGAGCAGCGCGCCCGCGACCCGCAGCACCCGCGGAGTGGTGTTCGCAAACCGGAACCCCCCCGTGTCGGTGAGGATGCCCACGTACAGCGCGCGCGCGGCCTCGGGGCAGAGCGGCCACTGGAGCGCGCTCGCGAAGTCGAACACGAGCTCGGCCGTGGCGGCCGCCTCGGGGGCGACCAGCCGGGGGCCACGGGGCAGCGAGCCCCCGCTCACGTGGTGGTCGATGCACGCCACCTCGTGCGACTGCGTGATCGTCCGCGCCAGATCGCCCAGGCGGCTCACGTCGGAAATGTCGAGGACGAGGACGACGTCGGCCGCCTCGACCTCGCGGGCCGCGCGCTCCGAATGATCGGCCCCCGCCGGCAGGAGGAAGTGAAAGCGGTCGGGAATCGGCGTGGGGTTCGCGATGGTCGGTCGCAACCCCCGCGCGGTGAGCAGGTGCCACAGGGCCACCTCACTCCCCACCCCGTCCCCGTCGGCGTTGACGTGCGTCGTGAGCGCGACACGCCGGCCGGGAGCGAGCACGGCGGCGACGGCTTCGGCGGCACGCACGCGTTCCGGGGGAATGGATACTTCGTTCGTGGTCATGGCATGCAAAATAACGAAAGACGTCGCGCAAAGACGTCGAGTGGAGAGACGTTACACATAGGCGTCGCGCGAAGGCGTCGCGCGACCCCGTAACCCCTACGGCACGCGGGTCCCGACGAGCGACAGGCGCTGGCCTGCCACGGTGCCGCTCACCGCGAGGCTGTCGTTGCGGAGGCGGTACGTCCCGACCAATTGAGTCGGTAGGGGGCTGGTCAGATTGACCGTGATGACGTCCGGATTTGAAAGCGTGTACATGCCGCTGTAGGTGGTTGTGCCGATCGAGGCCGTAAAGTCTGTTCCCGTGATAGTGACCGTCCCGCTGGCCCCCGGCTGATCGGGCTTCATTCCCGAGCACACCGACTTGAGATCATACGTGCCGGGCAAGGCGCCTGTCCCAATTATCCCGCCGGTGTAGGTGTCACACGGGACCGGCCCGGTAACCTTGTTCCCACCCCCGCACGCGTCTGCGGCCACTGCGAGCACAACGCAAAACAGTAGGTGTTTCATCCGGTTCTTCCTGACGTTCTTGCGCGACGCCTTTGCGCGACGTCTATGCGCGACGCCTTTGCTCGACGCCTCTATTCTTTCGAAGCCAGCTTGGAGTGACTCACACCGTACACCGCGTAGATCACGATACCGACCACGAACCAGATGATGAGCCGCTCCCACGTGCGCCACGGCAGCGACGCCATCAGGTACAGGGCCGAGAAGGCGCCCGCCGGCGCCACGAACCACACCCACGGCGTCTTGAAGGCTCGCGGCAGGCCCGGCTCGCGGATGCGCAGCACCAACACCCCAATCGACACGATGACGAACGCCAGCAGTGTGCCGATCGAGACGAGGCTCCCCGCTTCGCGCACCGTGAGGAGCGCCGACACGAACGCCACCCCGATGCCGGTGATGATCGAGGTGATGTAGGGAGTCTGGAACTTCGGATGGATCTTGTTGACGAACTGGGGGAGGAGACCGTCGCGCGACATGCTCCAGAACACCCGCGATTGCCCCAGGAGCATCACCAGGATCACCGACGACAGGCCGGCAATGGCGCCGAGCTTGATGAGCGACGACATCCACCCCATCCCCGCGTGGTCCGCGGCCACGGCGATGGGATCGGGGACGTTCAATTCCTTATAGGGGACCACGCCCGTCGCGATGCCGGACACGAGAATGTAGAGCACGGTGCAGATCAGAAGGGACCCGATGATCCCGATGGGCATGTCCTTTTGCGGGTTCTTCGCCTCCTGGGCGGCGGTGCTCACCGCGTCGAAGCCGATGTAAGCGAAGAACACGATCGCCCCCCCCGTCATCACGCCGCTCCAGCCGTAGATCCCGGGCCCCTCCTGGGGCGGTATGAACGGGTGCCAGTTGGCCGGGTTGATGGCGTGGGCCGCCCCGATGATGAACAGCAGCACGACCGCCACCTTCACGAACACGATCACGTTGTTGACGTTCGCGGACTCCTTGATGCCGATGACGAGGAGCGTCGTGATGATCGCGATGATGATGACAGCCGGCAGGTTGAAAATCGCGGTGATGGTCGAGCCGTCGGCCAGGGTGACGACCGTGCCGCGGGCCGCCGACAGCGCGGGGGGCACGATGATCCCGATGTCCTTGAGGAACGAGACGACATATCCCGACCACCCGATCGCGACCGTCACGGCGCCGAGCGCGTACTCGAGCACCAGGTCCCAGCCGATGATCCAGGCGAAGATCTCCCCGAGCGTGGCGTAACCGTAGGTGTAGGCGCTGCCCGCCATGGGCACGAGCGACGCGAACTCGGAATAGCACAGCGCCGCGAAGATCGATGCGACGCCGGCGATCACGAACGACAACACGACGGCGGGCCCCGCGTTCACCGCGGCCACCGTCCCGGTGAGCACGAAAATTCCGGTGCCGATGATCGCGCCGATCCCCAGCATGGTCAGGTTGAGCGCGCCGAGGGCGCGCCGCAAACTGTGATCCGTGAGTGCCTCGGTCTGGAGATCGGTGACGCTCTTCCGGCGGAGAAGATTCATGCGTCCCTCGTGATGATTCGAGCGGTTGTCGGAACAACGGCGAGATGGCGGCTAGAGTAGGCCTGCGTGGCGGGCCTGTCAAGCCGTTACAGGCTGTAGTTAGGAGCTTCGCGGGTGATCACGACGTCGTGCGGGTGCGATTCGCGCAAGCCCGCGGTCGTGATCTGGATGAACTCGGTCTCGGTCCGGAGCGCCTTGATGTCGCACACCCCGCAATACCCCATGCCGCTGCGGAGCCCGCCCACCATCTGGAAGATCACGTCGGCCGCGGGACCCCTGTAGGGCACGCGGCCCTCGATGCCCTCGGGCACGAGCTTCGACGGCGAGACCTCACCCTCCTGGAAGTAGCGGTCGGCGGAGCCTTCCTCCATGGCGCCGAGGCTGCCCATCCCGCGGATCACCTTGAAGCGCCGGCCCTCGAGCAGGAACGACTCGCCCGGGCTCTCCTCGGTGCCCGCGAGCATCGACCCCATCATCACGCTCTCGGCGCCCGCCGCGAGCGCTTTCACCACGTCGCCTGAGTACTTGATGCCGCCGTCCGCGATCACCGGCACGTCCCCCGCCCCCGCCCCCGCCCCCCTGACCCCGTCGATGATGGCCGTGATCTGCGGGACGCCGACGCCGGTGACGACCCGCGTGGTGCAGATCGACCCCGGGCCCACGCCCACCTTCACGGCGTCCACGCCGCGCTCGACCAGGGCCCGCGCGCCCGCCTCCGTCGCAACGTTGCCGCCCACGAGCTGCGCGTCGGGGAACGCTTCGCGCACGCACGCCACCGTCTTGAGCACGCCCTCGGAGTGCCCGTGCGCCGAGTCCACGACGATGACGTCGCACCCCGCGTCGATGAGGGCGCGCGCGCGGGCCAGGGCCTCGGGGTTGCTGCCCACCGCGGCGGCGACGCGCAGCCGGCCGTGCTGATCCTTGTTGGCGTGCGGGTGCCGGCGGCGCTTGAAGATATCCTTGATGGTGATGAGGCCCTTGAGGACACCCTGCTCGTCCACGACCGGCAGCTTCTCGATGCGGTGCTTGCCGAGCATGCGCTCGGCTTCGTCCAGTGTGGTGCCCACCGGCGCGGTCACCAGGCGGTCCTTCGTCATCGCGTCGCGGATCGGGCGGTCGAGCTCGCGCTCGAATTGCAGGTCGCGGTTGGTGATGATGCCCACCAGGCGCCCGGCGTCGTCCACGATCGGGACCCCCGAAATGCGGAACCGATCCATCAGGCGCACTGCCTCTCGCAGCGGCCGGTCCGGCCCCAGGGTGATCGGGTGCAGGATCATCCCCGACTCGCTGCGCTTCACGCGGTCCACCTCGGCCGCCTGGCGGTCGACGGGCATGTTCTTGTGGATCACGCCGATCCCGCCCTCGCGCGCGATCGCGATCGCCATCTCAGATTCGGTGACCGTGTCCATCGCGGCGGAGACGAGGGGGACGTTGAGGGGAATGCCGCGGGTGAAGCGCGAGCGCACGTCCACGTTCCGCGGATGTACGCTCGCGAGCCGCGGAACGAGCAAGACGTCGTCGAAAGTGAGAGCGGAAGCGGGGCGGAAGGTTCCCATGGCGAAAGTTACTGGGCGGGTGGGGTTTCCTCAACCTTGTCCTTGTCCGCGGGCTGCTTCGCCGCCTCCTCCACAGCCGCCTTTCCCGCCGCGGCCACCTTTTCGAGCAACTTTCCCGCCTTTCCCACGGCGTCCATCGTTCCCTTGATGATGTTGACCGGGACCCGTCCCGCGCGGAGCGTGTCTTCGAGCGTTTCCGCCACGCGCTGGAACGGCGGCGCGCCCGCCGCCCGCTCGGCGTACTTGGACTCCAGGAATTCGACGTAGTCGAGCACCTGGTACGCCTTGTCGTCGGGGAGCGCGTCGAGCTTCCGCACGAGGCGGTCACGCAGGATCTCGTTCATGGCAGGCTCTCGAGGCTGATCATGTCGAGCACCGGGTTGCCGAGGAACCGGGTGCGGCCGGTGCGCACGCGCGCGGTGACCTGGATGGTGGCGAGGGGCGTGAGCGTCTCGAGCTGCACCCGCTTCGCCTCGGGGACCACGACGTACACGAACCCGCGCTCGGGGAGCGGCCCGCGTGCCAGGAAGTACGTAGCGCCGTTCGGGATCTCCGGCCGCAGCTCGTCGGCCTTCTGCGTCGAGATGAACTGCAGCGTCCAGCGGAGCACCTGTCCCGCGTAGCGCTGCGGGTCGGTACGCAGCTCGGCGGCCGTGATGCCCACGAGCACGCCGGGCGGCGCGATCTCCAGGTCCGCGCTCCGCACCCAGCCCTCGAGCTCCACCCGCGTCCAATCGCCCGAGCGCCCGAGCACGCGCAGCGGCGCGGAGGGCGCGAGCGTCCCCGCCGGCTGCCCCTCCGGTGACCGGTACAGGACCGTGCGCCGAGCCGATTCGACGCGCGAAGGATCGACCGGGGCGGAGGGACTGGAGGTCGTGTCGGGGGACCCGACCGCGGACCCATGCCCTGTGGCGGGCGCAACCGCGGGCTTGCGGGCGAGGGTCGGCCGCGCCTGGGTCGTGTCCGAGTCCGGCGCGGCGGTGCGCGAGCTCGCGACCTGCGCGACGGACTCGATATCCGTCTTCTCCACCCAGCCCGCGCGCGTCACGTGGATCCAACTACCCGAGGTGCCTTCTGCGACCTTGTTGAGGAGGAACCCCGGGGGCAACTTTCCGATGAGCGCGCCCGCGGGCGCGGAGCGCAGGTTCTCCTCCGGCGCGCGCGTCACTGTGAGGTCGTAGCCCGCCCGCGGCGTCGGGCCGACTGAGGTCGTGAAGATCCAGCCTTCCAGCATCACGACCTGCCAGTCGCCCTGGCCCTCGCCGCCCGCCAGCACCGCACCGCGCGCCAGGCGCGCCAGGCGCTTCCCGCCCGGCTCCTGATAGAACCAGGCCCCGTCGGTGGTGACGCGGTAGCGTGCTTGGGCGGCGAGCGACAGGGGTATGACGAGCCCCAGCACAACTGGAAGGGCGCAGAGGGCCCGGCTAGATTGCATCCCCTCCAATATGGCAAAGAGGCATGGGCCGCGCACCCCGGTCGTCCTGATCGTGCTCGACGGCTGGGGCTTCCGTCCCGGCCGGGAGGGCAACGCCGTGGAGCTCGGGCGGACCCCCACCTGGCATCGCCTCTGGTCGAACGCGCCCCGCACGTTGCTCAGCGCGTCGGGGCTCGCCGTGGGTCTTCCCGAGGGACAGATCGGCAACAGTGAAGTGGGACACCTGAACCTCGGGGCCGGCCGCGTCGTGCCGCAGGACATCGTGCGCATCTCGCAGGCCATCGAGTCGGGCGAGTTTTTCCGGTTGCCGCCCCTCGTCGAGCTGTGCACCCGCGTGAAGCGCCGCGGCGGGACGCTCCATCTGCTGGGCCTCATCGGCAACGGCGGCGTGCACGCGCTCGATCAACACCTCGTGGCCGCCGTCCGGCTCGCGCATCAGCACGAGCTGCCGGCCGCGATTCATGCCTGGCTCGACGGGCGCGACGCCCCGCCGCAATCGGCCCTCGCGTTCATGCAGGAGCTGGTTGAGGGGCTCGGGGCTCGGGGTTCGGGGTTCGGGGGTGGCGGAGTCCGAGCCCCGAGCCCCGATCCCCGAGCCCCAGTGATCTCCACCGTCGTCGGTCGCTATTACGCCATGGACCGCGACAAGCGGTGGGAGCGCACCAAGATCGCCTACGACGCGATGGTGCACGGCGTGGGCGACGTGGCCCCCGACCCGGTGACGGCGATCCGACGCGCCTACGAAGTCGGTGAGACCGACGAGTTCGTGAAGCCCCGCGTCATCGCGGGGACGCCGCGCATCCGGCCCGGCGACGGCATCTTCTGCTTCAACTACCGGGCCGACCGCATGCGCCAGATCGTGCGCGCGCTGGCGGTGGACGGGTTCGACGGGTTCGACACCGGCACCAGGCCCCCCGTTGATCTCGTCACCATGACGCAGTACGACGAGACGTTTCGCTTTCCAATGGCGTTCGGGCCGATCGTGCTTTCGGAGATCGTCGCGCAGGTGCTGTCGGACCACGGGAGGACCATGTTCCGCACCGCCGAGACGGAGAAGTACGCGCACGTCACGTATTTCTTCAACGGCGGGGTGGAGACGCCCTATCCCGGCGAGGAGCGGCTGCTCGTGCCGTCCCAGAAGGTGGCCACGTACGATCTGATGCCCGAAATGAGCGCGCCGGGCGTCACGGACGTCCTGTGCAAGGCGATCAAGGCGGGGCACCACGATTTCATCCTCTGCAACTACGCGAACGGGGACATGGTCGGCCACTCCGGGGTACTAGGCGCGGCCGTGAAGGCGGTGGAGACGGTGGACGCGTGTCTCGAGCGCGTCGTGAGGAGCGCCGAGCGGCGCGGCGCCACGCTGCTCGTCACCGCCGATCACGGCAACTGCGAGCTGATGATCGACCCCTCGACGGACGGCCCGCACACCGCGCACACCACGAACCCGGTGCCGTTCCTCGTCGTCGACGACGTGGAGCGCGGGCCGCTGCGCCACGGCGGCGCCCTCCGCGACGTCGGCCCCACGGTGCTCCGGCTGCTCGATATCCAACCACCGCCCGAAATGACGGGGCGGGACCTGAGGGAGACGGACTGATGAAAGACGCGACATGACGCTACGACGCTACGACGGCGAGGGGCTGGGCAACGCGATCCGGATCGTCACGCTGCTGTTCCTGACCGTCGTGGCGTCGTGGAGCGGTGCGACGGCTCAACTCGGCCACGAGCCCTCCCACTCCCCCTACCGCGACGTCCGGCGCGGCGGCGTCGGCGTCCTCACCTTCGGCTATCTGGGCGGCGGCCGGGGCAGCGTGGGCGTCGGACTCTCCGACGGAACCACCGGCGGCATCCGCTACGAGGTGCCGTTCGGCGCCGTCGGGGCGTCGCTGGGCCTCGCCTACGGGCGCACCAACCGCTTCGTCGTCGATCCGACGAAGGATTCGTCGTCCCCGGCACGCACGAGCCCTCCGGTCGCGAACGACGTCGTCCTGATCGACGCCGGGCTGCAGCTCGTGCTCACCGGGCGCAAGACGTGGCGCGGCTTCGCCCCATACGTGGGCGGAGCCCTCGGCGTGGCCATCGGTGGCACGACGTCGCGCGACTCGAGCGGCTACCGCTTCGGCACGAAGTTCACGCTCGCTCCCAACGCCGGCCTGCGCTGGTACCTCGCCCGGCGCGTCTCTGTGCGAAGCGACTTCCGCCTGGTGCTCTGGAAGCTCAACTACCCGATCTCCTACAAGCAGCCGGCCAGCGACGGCAGCCGCGTTCTGCCCTTGACCGCGGCGCTCACGGACTGGACGTCTCATCCGTGGGCCACGATCGGCGTGGGATGGACTTTCTAGGGGAGGGATTGCGGCGCGCGGTCGCCTTGCTCCTCTCGGGCGACGGCGAAGTGTACGGCATCGCGCTCCTCACGCTCAAGATCGGTGTCATTGCGACCGTGCTCGCCTGCGGGCTCGGTATCCCCGTCGGTTTCGTGCTCGCCACGAGGCCCTTTTGGGGGCGCCGGGCCGCGCTCACCGTCGTCAACACCGCCCTCGCGTTTCCCACCGTCGTCGTGGGGCTGCTGCTGTACGGCCTCCTGTCCCGCCGGGGACCGTTGGGCGGCGTCGAGTGGCTCTACACCTGGCAGGCGATCGTCGTGGGCGACGTCGTGCTCGCCTTCCCGATCGCCGCCGCGCTCGCCGCCGCGGCGGTCCAGGGCGTCGATCCCCGCATTCGCCGCACCGCCGAAACGCTGGGCGCCGGGCGCTGGCGCACCGCCTGGACGGTGGCACGCGAGGCGCGGTTTGCGCTCGCAGCGGTGATCACGACGGCCTTCGGCCACGTCGTCGCCGAGATCGGGTCCGCGATGACCGTGGGCGGCAACATCCGCGGTCAGACCCGCACTCTCACGACCGCAGTCGCGCTGTACACGAGCCAGGGCGACTTCGGGCTCGCGCTGGCGCTCGGCCTCATTCTCCTGCTGCTCGCTCTGCTCGTGAACGTCGCGCTGCAGACGCTTCAGGGCCGCGGTCATGCTTGAGCTCGTCGCCGTGCGTCACCGCTACGACGGCCGGGTGGTCCTCGACATCGAGCGATTCGCCGTTGCCCCCGGCTCGGGCGTCGCGATCGTTGGGCCGAACGGATCGGGCAAGAGCACCCTGCTGCGGCTGCTCGCCTTGCTCGAACGCCCCTCCGAGGGTGAGGTGCGGCTCGACGGCGTCGTGGTGGCCGGCGCGAAGGCGCCGCGGGCCGGCGCACGGCGACGCATCACGCTGGTGGAGCAGCGCCCGCTGTTGTTGCGCGGCACGGTCCGTGAAAATCTGGAATTTGGATTACAGGTGAGAGGGATCAGACGCACAGAGGTAAACAGAAAAGTAGAGAACATCGCGGCGCGGCTCGAGATCGCGTCGTTGCTGCATCGTCGGCGGCACGAGCTGTCGGACGGGGAGGTGCAGCGGGTGGCGGTGGCGCGCGCGCTCGCGGTCGAGCCGGACGTACTGCTGCTCGACGAGCCCGCCAGCTCGGCCGACCGCGCAGCGGCGCAGACGCTGTACCGCGCGCTCGCCGAGGAGCGCGCCCGCCGCCCGCTCGCCGTCTGCCTGGCCTCGCATCAGCTGGAGGACGCCTATCGCTGGGCGGATGATGTGCGCGCCCTCGCCGAGGGCAGGCTGTCACCGGTCACGCCCGAGAACCTGTTCCGCGTGGAGCTGCCGTCGGGCGGAGGCGATCTCAAGCACGTGTGTGTCGGCACGATCGAGATCGCCGCAGCGACCGACAAGACGGGCCCCGCGATCCTGGCGGTGCCGCCGACCGACATCTTCGTGAGCCGCGAGCCGCTCGCCTCTTCCGCGCGCAACGTGTTCACGGGACGCGTCACCCGCCTCACGCATCAGCGGCCGGGGGCGGTGCTCGTCACGGCGGACGTGGGCGTGGAGCTCGTGGCGGTCGTCACGGAGGAGGCGGCCCGGGATCTGGGGCTCACGCCGGGAGGACCCGTGGTGTTCTCGTTCAAGGCCAGTGCGGTGCGAGTGTTCTAATCGTGCCGATCAGCTATCTTACGCGTGTCGTTGAGTTTAGCGCCACGCACTACATCCGACGGGCGGATTGGTCCGACGAGCGGAACGCGCGGGAGTTCGCCCGGGCTGCGACCGAGCACGGTCACCGCTACCAGTGCCGGGTCACGGTGAAAGGGCCGCTCGTGGCGGAAGCGGGGGGAGTGATGAGCCTCGAGGCGCTGGATCACCTGCTGGCAGACGAAATCACCGGGCGCCTCGACGGTCGGAGCATCAACGAGGCGCTCCCCGAGTTCGCCCCCGGGCGCCGGCTGGCGACGGGGGAGGCGCTGGCGGTGTACGTGTGGGAGCGAATCGCCCCGCGGCTGCCGCGAGGCGTCACGTTGCACGCAGTGCGCGTGCAGGAGGGGCCGCACATTTACTCGGAGTACTTCGGTGAACCGTGATCACTCAGAGGCTCGGGGCTCGGGGCTAGGGGCTAGGGATGAAGCCCGGGCCCCTAGCCCCGAGTCCCGCGGCCCCGGCAGCCGCCGCGGGCGCATGCTCGCCGACTCGGCGGTGGTCGAAGAGATGCCCGTGTGGCTGGAAGTGAACGGCGAGCCGGCGGTGACGTGGATGTGCACGCCCGACCAGCTCGAGGAGCTGGCCACGGGGTGGCTGCACGGCGAGGGCTACATCGAGTCGCTCGACGACCTGGTGAAGCTCCGGCCCTGCGCCCCGGACCTGGGGTTCTGGGCCGAAGTGAAGCCCGAGCGCGTGGCCCTGGTCAAAGGTGAGAACCGCAAGCGGGTGCTCGCCTCGGGGTGCGGGGCCGTGTCGACATTCCTCGCCGATCCGCACCAGGTGGCGCACGCGCCGGCGCGGGGCCAGCCGCCCGCGCCGGAACGGCTGCGCGCGCTGTTCAAGGAGCTGTTCGCGCGCGGGGAGCGCTACAACGAGACCGGCGGCATCCACGCCGCCGCGCTCACGGACGGCGAGCGCCTGCTGTATCATGCCGAGGACATCGGGAGGCACAACGCCGTGGACAAGGTGGTGGGCGCCGCAGTCATCGCGCGGCAGCGACTCGCCGGGCGCGGGCTTCTCGTGACCGGCCGCATCTCGGCCGAGCTCGCGTACAAGGCGGCGCGCGCCGGGCTCGCCTACGTCGCGACGCCGAGCGTGCCCTCGACGCTGGCCGTGACCATCGCGCGGCGCACGGGGATCGTGCTGGTCGGGCGAGCGGTGAGCGGCACCCCGCATGTCCACCGGCCGGACGCGTGAGAGCGGAGGCGCTGCGCGGCATTCTCGGCACGGCGCGTACGATCGCCGTCGTGGGGCTGTCGCCCAAGCCGGCGCGCCCGAGCCACGGGGTGGCACGCTACCTCCGGGAAGCGGGCTACCGGATCGTTCCGGTGAACCCGGGGCATTCCACGATCCTCGGCGAGAAGAGCTACCCCACTCTCACCGCCGCCGCGGCGGACCACACCATCGAGATCGTGGACGTGTTTCGGCGCAGCGAGTTCGTCGGGCCGGTCGTGGACGAGGCCATCGACGTGCGGCCTCGCCCCCGGCTCATCTGGCTGCAGATCGGCGTCGTCGACGAGGCGGCGCGGGCGCGGGCGCAAGCGGCGGGCATTCCCTGCGTGATGGACCGCTGCTTGATGGTCGACCACCGGGTACTCGGAGTCTGAGCGTGCGCGGCGCCGTCCTGGCCGGCGGCGCCGCGCGCCGCTACGGGGGACAACCCAAAGGACTGGTGGAGCTCGGAGGGCGACGCATCCTCGACCGCGTGGTGGACGCCGTCGTCGGTGTGACCGGCGAGTCCCCGCTGCTCGTCGCCAACGCCGCCGACGGACCGACCTGGCGGCCCGACCTTCGGACCATCCCCGACGTGCGCCCCGGCCGGGGCAGCCTGGGAGGGATCTACACCGCCGTCGTCTCGGGCGCGGGACCGGTCCTGTGCGTCGCGTGGGACATGCCGTTCCTCACGATCGAGCTGCTGCGGGCGCTGCGGGCGGGCTCGACGGGCTGGGACGCCTTCCTTCCCGAGAGCGATGGCCGGCGCGGTGTGGAGCCGCTGTGCGCCGTGTACGGGCCGGCGTGCGGGCCCGCCATCGAGCGGCAGCTTGCTCGCGGCGACCTGCGGGCGATCGGCTTCCACGCCGATGTGCAGGTCGGTACACTACCCCTCGAACGGGTGCGGGCGTTCGGCGACCCCGACGTGCTGTTCTTCAACGTGAACACGCCCGCTGATCTCGAACGGGCGGAGGCGGCGTGGCGGCAACGCGCATGATGTCGATCATCGGACGCAAGAACGCCGGCAAGACGACGCTCCTCGTCGCCCTGGCGGCGGAGCTGGTACGCCGGAAATTCCGCGTGATGACGATCAAGCACGGCACCCACCCCGCCGACACGGACCAGCGCGGCAAGGACTCGTGGCGCCACTGGCACGAAGGGCGCGCCGAGCGGGTCCTCATGGAGGGCCCCGGGCAGCGGGTGCTGTGGGAGCGGACGGAACAGGAGTCGGACCCGGTCGCCCTGGCGCGCCGCTATCTCGACGGCGCGGATATCGTGCTCGTGGAGGGCTTCAAGCGCGCTCCGCTACCCAAGATCGAAGTGTACCGTCTGGCCGCCGGGCCCGAGCCGCTGTTCGACCCGGCCGTCCACGACCCGGGAGACTGGGTCGCCATGGTGACGGACCATCCCAAGTATCGTGCCGAGTTCCCGGTGTTCCGCTTCTCCGACACCGCCTGGCTCGTGACGATCGCCAACCTCGCGTGGGACCGGGCCAAGATCCTTCCGCCCTGACATGCTGACGCCGACCGAAGCAGCCCGCCTGATCCTCGAGCACATCGCCCCGCTCCCCGCGGCGCGGCGGCCGCTGCGCGAAGCGCTAGACCGGGTGCTCGCCGAGGATGTGACGAGCCCCATCGACCTCCCGGCCTGGGACAATTCCGCGATGGACGGCTACGCGGCGCGCGCCGCCGACGTCGCCAGCGCGAACCCGGACCACAAGGTCACCCTGGCCGTGGTCGAGGCGGTGCCGGCAGGACAATTCCCCACGAAGCCGATCGGCCCGGGACAGGTCACGCGCATCTTCACCGGGGCACCCTTGCCGGCCGGCGCCGACACCGTCGTGCGGCAGGAGGACACCGAGCCCGCAGAGCGCGGGCGCATCACGGTCGTGACCGGCCGCGACGCCCGGAAGAACGTTCGCTACCGCGGCGAGGACATCCGCAAAGGCGCGGTCGTGCTGGGCGCCGGGACACCGCTGGGCCCTGCCCAGGTCGGCGTCCTCGCGTCCATCGCCCACGCCACGCCGCTCGTCCACGATGCCCCGCGCGTCGCCTTCATGGGCTCGGGCGACGAGATCGTGGACCTGAACCGCGCCGAGGACATCCTCTCGGGCACGAAGGTCGCGAGCTCCAACTCCTACACCCTGGATGCGCTGATCCGCCGGAACGGCGGGATCCCCATGGACCTGGGCCTGGCGCGCGATACGAAGGAAAGCCTGCGCCAGCATCTCGCCGGAGCGGCCGAGCGCTCGGACCTGCTCGTCACCACCGCCGGGGTCAGCGTAGGAGACCACGACTTCGTGCGCGAGGTCCTGACGGAGCTGGGCGGTGAGATCAAGCTGTGGCGCATCGCGATGCGCCCCGGCGCGCCGGTGGGGTTCGGCCTGCTGGGCGGAAAGCCGTGGATCGGGCTCCCCGGAAACCCGGTGAGCGTGATGGTCACCTTCGAGCTGTTCGTGCGCCCGGCCATCCGCCGCCTGCTCGGCCACACGCTGCCGTTCCGCCGCACCGTGCCGGTATGCGTGGGCGAGCCGATCACGCTCGGGCCGAAGCTGCGACACTTCCTGCGCGCGGTGGTCAAGCCGGCCGGATCCGGGGGGGGGGCGCTGACGGCGCGCTTGACGGGCCCGCAGGGTTCCGGCATCCTCACGTCCATGGCCCGCGCGAACGCGCTCCTGATCGTGCCCGAAGACCGGGCCACCGTGGCCGCCGGCGAGACCCTCTCGGCGCTGCTGCTGGACGACCCGCACCACGTGGCCGAGGCCCCCTTTTAGTGGCCACCCGCCCTGGCCTGCTCCGCTCGCTGCGATTGCTCGGGTGGGCCGCCCTCGTCGGGGGCGTGTATCTCCTGAACTTGCGGACGCCGGGCGAGCTGCGGCTGGACATCCTCTTCGTCATTCCCGTCCTCCTCGCGGCCTGGCACGACGGGATGCATTGGGGCATCGCCTTCGCATTGGCGACCAGTCTCCTGCGCTTCCGCATCGGCATCGACCAGTTGCCCCCGACGACGTTGGTCGACTACCGCGTTCTGAACGAGCTCGCGTACCTGGCGGTGGTCGGGGTGGCCATCACCGGCCTATCGCAGCTGCGGCACACGCACTCGCAACTCGAGCAGCTCGCGATCCAAGACCCGCTCACGAACGTGCTGAATGCGCGGGCGTTCTCTCACGAGCTGGCGCAGGAGCTGAGCCGCAACCGGCGCTACGGCCGGCCCCTGGCGCTGATCTACCTCGATTTGGACGACTTCAAGTCCATCAACGACGCGCACGGCCACGCGACCGGCGACGCTGTGCTGCGGCTCGTGGCGGACGCGATGCGCAGCGCGGTGCGCCAGGCGGACATCGTCGGCCGGTTGGGGGGCGACGAGTTCGCGGTCCTGATGCCGGAGACCGACGGCGATGTGGCGCACGCCGCGGCCACCCGGCTCGTCACCGGCATCCGCACGGTGTTTCGGGGCACTCCCTCGGTCACCGCCAGCATCGGCGTGCTGGCGGTCTCCGGCACCGAGGCCGGGACCGACGAGCTGCTCCGCAAGGCCGATCAGGCCATGTACGCGGCGAAGCGTGCCGGCAAGGACCGTGTGGTGCAGGTCGCGATGTGAGCGACACGCTACGGACACTCCAAGATCTATTCCTCATCTTCACGTCGGTACTGTTCATCGTCGATCCCCTGACAGCGGTTCCGACGTTCCTCGCCATGACGGCGCGGGACCCACCCCAGGTGCGCAGGCTGATGGCCAGGCGGGGCGCCTGGACGTGCGCCATCACACTGACGGCGTTCGCCCTCGGCGGCAGCCTCATCTTCCGGCTGTTCGGCATCACGATCGGCGCCTTCAAGATCGCCGGCGGGGTGCTGATCGGCCTGAATGCGCTCGACATGGTCCAGGCGCGCCGCAGCCAGCAACGCGAGACGGCGGTCGAGAAAGCCGAGGGGATCGAGAAAGAGGACGTCGGCATCATGCCGCTCGGCGTCCCCATGCTCGCCGGGCCGGGGGCGATCTCGACGGTCATGGTGCTGGCGGGGGCCTCGAAGAGCGTGGTGACGACCGCCGGCGTCTATGTGGCGATCGCGCTCACGGCCTTCCTTACCTACATCACGCTCGCCGCGGCGCCGCGGGTGGAGGCACAGCTCGGCCAGACGGGGATGCGGATCCTGACGCGTCTCATGGGGCTCGTGCTGTGCGCGATCGCGGTGCAGTTCATTATCGATGGCATCAAGATGGCGGGATTATAACCGGCGCAGCGGCGGCGGCATGTCGAATCCTGGGGGGAGGCGGAAGGGGCGCCGCAGCCGCGCCGGCTCGAATGCCTCGAGCGGCTGGGGCGCGATCACCTCGCACCAGAAGGTGTCGTTGCCGGCGTCCTTCGCGCCGGAGAGGAGTCGGTCCGCAGCGCTGATGACCGCCTCGAGGCTCTCCGCCGGCTGCACGCACGTCACGACACCGCCGCTGATGCAGAGCGGCAGGGCGGTCTCCCGCGACGCGTCGCGCAGCGACTGCTGCAGCTTGCGGATCACCGTGTCGGCGGCCTCCGGACTCGCCTCGGGGAGCAGCACCGCGAAGCTATCGCCGCCCAAGCGCGCGACCACGTCGCTGGCACGGATCGAGCGCCGGGCCGACTCGGCCACCAACTGCAGCATCCCCTCTGCCGTCAGGGGACTGAAGCGGTCGGCCACTTCTTTGTAGTCGTCGAGGTCGAAGTAGCCCAGCGTGAAGGGATGGCCGTAGCGCCGCGCGCGCTCAAACTCCCGGCCGGCAAGCTCGTAGAACGCTCTCCGGTTCTCGTTCCAGCTCAGCACGCCGGCGCGCGCCCGCCCACTCTGCCTGAGCCGCGCGCGACCGCGCAGATACAGGTCGCATGCGAGGGCGAGTGCCAGGACGGCGATCACCACCGGTTGCCAGGCCATCGCGCCGCATTACAGGTTCAACGCCTGAAAGCCTTCCGGGTCCGAGTTGCGCCGGCCCGCCCGGGCGCGACGCGGAGCTTCCGCGCGTCGCTCGACGCCGCGACGGCGCTCGAGCGACACGTCCACGCTCTCGCGTCGGCGATCGCGGACCATGCGGCGGCCGCGATCGGCTCGCCGATCCCAGCCACGCCGCCGGGGCTGCTCATACAGGGTGGAATCGCTTCGCATGCGAAGTAACCTCCTGCCGTCGTCCCACCAGGGCGCTTGCACAGGGCTCGCCCCGGCGGGTTTGCATACCCAGTGCCATGTCGCGTCGGCACGGCAATGTGGGCTATCATAGTGGTGCTATTGATGATACGAGACTGACCCAGGGGCGGGAGGCGGCGGCGGCGTGCTGCGAACTGTGGCCGCCCGGTCGAAACTGATGCGCCGATGCCAACCGGCGCGAGCGGTGCGGGGCTCTACATCCGCTTGTACTTGGGCCCGCTCCCCCCTTCCCGCGGCGTCCACCGAGGTCCGAGGACGTCCGTGGCCTTGCAGTCGACGCAGTTCGGGGCGTTCACGCGGAGGGCGCCCTGCACCACTTCGTACACTCCGGCCGGACACATGTGGGCGTAGAACTCCGCCACAGCGGCGGGGACGTCCGAGCCAATGACTAGATGCTTCGGGATCGTGTCGCGCGTCGCGTTCCCTGATTTGAAGACGCCATCCACTTTAGAGAGGGTGTGACGGCGGTCGGGGGTGATCCCCGGGCTTGCACCCGGGGTCAGTGTACGCTCCACGTTTGCGTCCGGCTCCACCGCGATCTTTCGGCCGGGGAACCGCCCGCCGGTGACCGTCATCAGCCCCGCCTTTACGCCTCCGACATAGAACCCGTCCTTGAACGCGAGCCGCATGTTGCGGGTGCGATACAGGTCGCTCATGATGAAGGACGCGTTCACCAGCCGGTCGTACTCGGCGAGCCCTGCGGCGGACGCGTCGCCGGCCCGGAGGCCCGCATAGATGGCGCGGGCGGCGAACATCCCCGACTGCATGGCGTAGTGGATCCCCTTCAGGGACGGCACATCCACGAAGCCGGCCGAGTCGCCCAGGATCACGACGCCGTCGCCCGAACGGCGCGCCGGGACGGCGTAGTAGCCGCCCTCGGGGATCGTCTTCGCGCCCCACTCGACCAGCTCGCCGCCTTCCAGGTGCCGCCGGAACAACGGGTGCCGCTTCATCCGCTGGAGCAGCTCGTGGACATCGAGCGCGGCGTCTCGGTAGTCGAGCCCTACGACCAGCCCCAGCGCCACGAGCTTCGGCTCGAGCGGATACATGAAGCTGCCACCGAAGGCATCCGTCGGGATCGGCCAGCCGAGGGTGTGGACGATCGCGTCGAGCGGCCGCTTCGTCTCCCAGATCTCCTTCACGCCGAGCGCGAAGATCTGCGGATTCTCGGACGTCACGCCTTGCCAGTCGAGCCACGCCTGCGAGAGGCTGCCGCGCGTCCCCTCGGCCAACGCCGTCACCTTGGCGAGGAGATCGTTCGGCGCCATGTAGTTCGAGAGCCGCCCCCCCTCACGGTCGAGGCCGGTCGCCGTGGTGCGGACGCCCATCACCCGGCGCCCGTTCACGAGCAGGCTTGCCGCCGGAAAGCCGGTGAAGAGGTTCACCCCCAACGCGGTGGCGCGCTCGCCCAGCCAGCGCACGATCTCGCACAGCGACGCCACGTAATTCCCGGCGTTGTGCATCGTGGGCGGCGTGGGGAGGGTGAACGCCCGGCGGGCGGTGAGGAGGGCGACGCGTTCTCTCTCGACGGGCCCGCGGAAGGGGAAGTCGGCATCCTTCACGTCGGGGAACAGCTCGCGGAACGCGCGGGGGTTCACGACCGCGCCCGAGAGGGAGTGCTCGCCCAGGGCCTCGGCCTTCTCGAGCACGCCGATGTTCACGTCCGTGCGGTCGCGCTGCGCGAGGTGCGCCAGCTCGATCGCGCAGGCGAGTCCGGCGGGCCCGGCCCCTACGATCAGCACGTCCAGCTCCATCCGGTCGCCCGCGCCGGGAGCGCCGACCGGCAACAGGAGGCGATCCAGCGGCAGGGGCGGCTGATAGCGGGCGGGGATCATACTGAACGCGGAACGCGGAAGGCGGAACGCGGAACAGCAGTGCCGGGTTGCGAACCTGAGATGGTCCCGGCGCTCGACGCCCACGCGTCGGTTTCGCGTTCCGCGTTTCGCGTTCCGCGTTTACCCACGGAGCTTCTTGATCTCCTCAGTGAGCTTGGGAACGACTTCAAAGAGGTCCCCCACGATTCCGTAATCCGCCACCTTGAAGATCGGCGCGTCCTTGTCCTTGTTGATGGCCACGATGACCTTGGACGTGCGCATCCCCGCGAGGTGCTGGATCGCCCCCGAGATGCCGACCGCGACGTACAACGTCGGGCTGACCGTCTTGCCGGTCTGTCCCACCTGGTCCGCATGGGGCCGCCACCCGGCGTCCACCACGGCGCGCGAGGCACCAACAGCCGCGCGTCCCGCGAACGCCGCCGCCAGCTCCTCCAATACCCTGAAGTTGGCCGGCTCCTTGAGCCCGCGGCCGCCGGACACGACAATCGGCGCTTCGGCCACATCGAGCATGCCCGCTTCCGCCGCCTTGATTTCCTTCACCACCACCCGCCCCGCCGGCCCCGCCACCGCCGCACTCTCCTGCGTTCCGGCTTTGGGCCGCTCGACCGGTGTGAAGACATTCGGCCTCAAGGAGATGACCGCGGGCGTCCCGACGACCCTGAGCCTCAGGAGGGCCTTCCCCGCGTACACGGGCCGCGTCAGCGTGACCGCGCCACCATCGACCGCGAGGTCGGTAATGTCCTGCGCCAGCGGGCGCCCCAGCCGCGCGGCCACTCGGGGCGCGAGGTCCTTCCCCGTCGCGCTGGCGGCGAACACCACGGCTCCATACCCGCCGCCCGTGACGCGCGCGGCGATGGCGCCCGCGTAGCCCTCCGGCGCATACATGCCGAACGCGGCGTTCGTGAGCGTGATCACCTTGTCCGCGCCGAACCGGCCCAGCTGGTCCGCGCCGCGCGCCGGGCCCGCCGCCAGAATCAGCGCGTCCACGTTGCCACTCAGCGCGTCGGCGAGCCGCCGGGCGCCGGTCACCACCTCGTGCGACACCTTCCGCAACGCGCCGTCCCGCTGCTCGAGGACCGCGAGGACGTTGCTCACAGAACTTTTGCTTCCTCGCGCAGCAGACGCACCAGCTCCGCCACGGCTGCGGACCCCTCGCCGACGATCTTGCCTGCCTGTCGCTCCGGGGGCAGGGTGAGCGAGACGATCGCGAGCGCTCCCGGCCCGGGCGTGGTGGGTTTGACCTCGAGCGGCTTCTTTTTCGCCGCCATGATGCCTTTGAGCGCGGGATAGCGCGGCTCGTTCAGTCCCTTGTCGGTGGTGAGCACGGCCGGCAGCGAAAACTCCACGACCTCGACGCCGCCTTCGATCTCCCGCTCCGCCGTCGCCTTGCCCGCTGCGATCTCGAGGTGGGCGACCGTGGTTACGCACGGCAGGTCGAGGAGCTCGGCCACCATCGGCCCGACCTGATGGTTGTAATCGTCGATCGCCATCTTCCCGAGCAGGATCAAGTCGAACTCGTTGTCCTTGAGCTCCGCGGCGAGCGCCCTCGCCGTTTCGAGGCCGTCGGCGTGGAGGCCCTGGGTCTGCAGCAAGACGCCGCGATCGGCACCCATCGCGAGCGCGGTGCGGATCGTCTCCTGGGCAGCCGGGGGCCCGAGCGCGATGACGACGACTTCTCCCGCCCCCGCCTTTTCCTTCTGCCGCAGGGCTTCTTCGACGGCGAATTCGTCGTAGGGATTGAGGATGAATTTGACGCCCGCTTCGTCGAGTGATTTGCCGTCGGCGGCGATTTTAACGCGGGTCTCGCTATCGGGAACGCGCTTGATGCACACCGCGATCTTCATCGTGTTTTCCGTAGTCCGTTATCCGTCATCCGGAAACGCATAAAAGCGCAGGAAAAGAAACCCGGTCGGCCGACCACCGCAACGGGGCTGAAGCGGATCATAACGGACAACGGATGACGGACAACGGACCACGACGTCAGAAGTCCGTACTCAGGCTCACCTGCACATGCCTCGGCGGCCCGGGCGTGAGCCAGCGCTGGATCGGCGTACCCGTCACCGTGGGATTCTCGGCAAAAGTCCCGAAGCTGACGTAGCGTCGGTCGAAGAGATTTCGCACCGCGCCGCGCAGCTCGAAGTCGCGCCAGGTCAGCGTGAGCGACAGGTCGGCGACGGCGTAGTCGGCGAGCCGCCGAGTGACGTTCTCCTCGTCGCCCCGCAGCCACTGCCGCCCCACGTAGCGGGCGTCCAGTCCAGCCGAGAGCGCCACACCGGTCTCGGTTCCATGGGAACGGAGGATCGGTACCGTGAGCCCGGCATTCACGCGGTGCCCCGGCACCATCGGGAGCTCGTCTCCCGGCGTCACCGTCTCACCCGCCGGGTCGCGCGTGGTGGCAAGGTTCGCAGTCGTTTCGAAGCTGGCTCGCGTGTAGCCGTAGTTGGCGTACGCCCGCTCACCGACAGCGCCGCGCCACTGGAGGGCGAGCTCCACGCCGCTGCGACGCGTGGCACCGATGTTCTGGAAATAGCCGCCCGTAACGGTCGACGCGATGAAGAAGATGTCGTCGCGCACGTCGGTGCGGTACACGTCGGCGCTGGCGTCGACCCCTCCTCTCCCCGACGGCGCGCGGGCGCGCCACCCCAGTTCATACGTCGTGGCGACCACCGGCTTCAGCGCGGGGTCGGGTCCGAGGGCGAACGGCAACGGACACGCAGCCTGGGGGTCGGCGCACCCCAGCTCCACCACGGCGGGAGCGCGGAATCCGCGGCTCACGGATGCGAACAGCTCGTGCGCCCCCGCCCCGTCGGTCCATGTGACGCCGGCGCGGGGCGACAGGCGACGGAAGATGTTGAGGCCATTCTGGGTCGAATCGATCAGGTCCTCGAACGGCACGCGGATCCAGTCGTAGCGCACCGCGAACGTCGCGGTGAGCCGTGGCACGAGCTCGAGGTTCGCGCCGGCGAAGACACCCGCATCCACCTGATTGGTGCGCACGGACTGGGTGAGCGAATCAGCTGCGCCGCCGCCCGGTACGGCGAAGATGCGCACGGCGACGTGTCCGTAATCCGCGTCCGCGCCGGCGAGCCAGCGCAGCTCCCGACGCCCGAGCGGCACCTTTCCCGAGAGCTGCGCGGCACCGCCTCCAATTCGCGTCGTGTTCCGCTGGCGCGAGTCCTCCCCGACGAAGTTCGCATTGAACTGCTCGCTCGAGAGCGAGCGTCCGAACGCGTTGATCGCGAGCTGCGTCCGCCCGAGCAACCGCTGCGCGTTGAGGATGGCGAGGTGTGCCCGCGGAGCGAAGTAATCGCCCCCGGTGAAGTTGCGCCGGGGATTCGCCACCGCCACGCTCTCGGGGAGGCTGCCCGCCTGGAAGATCCGGTTGTCGGCGCCCGAGTAGCTGAGGGTAGCGTCCCAGGTGCCGTTCAAGAGCCCGAGCTTGGCGAACAGCGTGCCGATCCGGCTGGGGGTATCCTCGCGCCAGCCGCCCTCCCGCTCGTAGCGCGCCCCGAGGTAATAATCCCACACGCCGTGACGTGTGCCGGCGCGCGCCTTCAGCTCGTAGCGTCCCCAGCTCCCCGCCGACGCTTCGATTTCGCGCGCCGCCGGGCTCGTGCCACGCCGGGTCAGGAGGTTCACCGCGGCGCCGAGCGCGTTGCGGCCCAGCAGCACCGAAGGGCCGTACACCACCTCGACCCGTTCCACGTCCTCGAGGGGCAACAGGTCGAAGTTCACTTCGTGCGCGTCGGGCTCGTTGGCGCGCACGCCGTCCACGTATACCGTCACCCCCTGCGGCACCCCGATCACGGGGGAGACCTGAAACCCGCGCAGCGAGACGTCGAGCTGTGCGGTGGCGCCGAGCTCGTCCGACGTCGTCACGCCCGGCAGCTGCTCCAAGGCGTCCGCGAGCGAGCGCACACCGCGGGCATCCAGGTCCTGGGCGTCGAGGGAGGCGGTGCGCCCCGCGAGTCCGCGCGCCAGCTCCCGCACGGTGGGGAGCCGGACGCCGGTGACGACGACGGGGGCGAGGGTGTCGGTGGGAATCGAGTCGGGCTGTTGCGCGCCGGCGGGCGGGGGGAGCAGGAGCAGGTGCAGGGCGCCAACCAGCAAACGCGGAAGTCGGAACGCGGAACGCGGAACAGAAGACAAGCGCACTGACGCCTTGCCCTACTGTTCCGACTTCCGCGTTTCGCGTTCCGCGTTCTCAGTTGAACGCACTGATCCCCGTAATCTCCTGCCCCAAGATGAGGGTATGGATATCGTGCGTCCCCTCGTACGTATAGACCGACTCGAGGTTGGCGAGGTGGCGCATCGCCTGGTACTCCGCCAGGATGCCGTTCGCGCCGAGCAGGCGGCGCGTCTCGCGTGCCACGTCGGTCGCGATGCTCACATTGTTCCGTTTGGCGAGTGACACCTGCTGGGGCGTGGCTTTCCCCTGGTCCTTCAGCCGCCCGAGCTGCAGGCACAGGAGCTGCGCCTTGGTGATCTCGGTGAGCATCTCGGCAAGCCGCGCCTGCTGTAGCTGAAAGCCGCCGATCGGGTGCCCGAACGTCACCCGGTTCTTGGCGTAGCCGACCGCCTCGTCGTAGCACGCCATCGCGGCGCCCACCGCTCCCCACGCGATGCCGTAGCGTGCCTGGGTGAGGCACATGAGCGGTGATTTCAACCCGCCCGACTGGGGGAGCAACGCGTCCTTGGGAACGCACACATCCTGCAGCACCAGCTCGCTCGTGTCGCTCGCGCGCAGGCTGAGCTTCCCCTTCTGGTCCTTGGCCGAGAAGCCCTTGGTGTTCGTCGGGACGATGAAGCCGCGGATCGAGTTCACGTCGTCGAGCTTGCCGGTCTTGGCCCAGACGATGGCGAGCTGCGCGGTCGACCCGTTGGTGATCCACATCTTGGCCCCGTTCAGGACCCACGCGTCCTTCGTCTCCTTCGCGACGGTGATCATACCGGCGGGGTTCGATCCGTAGTCCGGCTCCGTGAGCCCGAAGCAGCCGATCACGTCACCCGACGCCATTTTCGGGAGCCAGCGCCGCTTCTGCTCGTCCGAGCCGAAGGCGTAGATGGGATACATGGCGAGCGCGCCCTGGACCGAGGCGAACGAGCGCACGCCCGAATCACCGCGCTCGAGCTCCTGCATGATCAGCCCGTAGGCGACGTTGTTCAGCCCGGCGCAGCCGTACTCCTCCGGCAGGTTGGCGCCGAACAGGCCGAGCTCGGCCATCTGCGGCACGAGCTGCTTCGGGAAGCGCCCCTCGAGGTAGTGCTCGCCGATGACGGGGATGACGTTGTCGTCCACCCAGGCGCGCACGGTATCGCGCACGGCGCGCTCCTCCTCGGAGAGCAGGCTGTCGACGTCGTAGAAGTCGACGCCTTGAAACTTTCCCATATGAACCTCGATGAACGGTGTTAACTGGCCGCTTGGACCTGTTGCACGGGTGCCGGGCGTCCCGGCCGGGCAAACGCAGCGGTGTCCGACGCCCGAAAGCGGCGCGACTCGGCGTCCCAGCGAAAGTAGGTGATGTGGACCGCCGTCGCGTCGATCGTGACGAAGTTGAAGCTCGACGGGCGCCCGCCGCGTGTGCGCCGGCACAGCGTCCCCGCCGTCGAGACGACCACCCGCCCCCCCAGCAGGTCCGCTCCCTCCTGGTGGTCGTGCCCGCAGAGCACGACCTCGGCGCCCGACGCCGCGATGCGACGCTGCGCCTGGCGCCAGCGGGCGAGGCCCATGCGCTTCGAGATGTCGCCCCGCAGCACGTTGTGGTGCACCACCAGCACCCGCGCCTGCTCCCGCGGCGCGGCGTCGAACAGCCCGCGCACGCGCGCCACTTCGCGCTTTGGAAGGTGTCCCTTCACGGCGAGGTCGCGCACCCGCAGCGTGAGCGAGCCCCACGCCACCCCGTGCGACGTGAGGGCGCTGGCGATCAGGGCCCCGGGGAGTGCCAGCGTAGGGGTGAGGTCCGTGCCGAAGTAGCGCGCGTACTTCGCGTAGAGCGGCTGCTTCGCGAAGGGGATCAGCGGTCGGGTCCACCACGCCACGTCGTGGTTGCCGGGGATCACGAGGACCGGCGCCGTGCGGGCCGCCACCTGCACCAGCGCCCGCGCTCGCTGAAATTCGCCGTGGCGCGCCCGCTGTGACAGGTCGCCCGTGACCACCACCGCGTCGGGCCGCAGGTCGGGGAGCATCTGCTCGAGACCCTCGATCTGGTCGAGCGCGGCGAGGCCGCCGAAGTGGAGGTCCGAGAGGTGCAGCAGCTGGACGGTCACGATTCGGCCTGGACGGTGTAGGTGAGCGTCGCCTCCCCGCTCGCGGGGACGGGGATCCGGAACCGGACCTCGGTGGCGGAGAGCTTCTCGGCCGGCACGCTGCTTTCGGTCACGCGCCACGCTCCAAAGCGCGCCTCGCGTACGTCGACGGTCACCGCCGCGAGCTTCGCGTTCGAGATCGTGACCTTGTAGGAAGCCGTGATGCGCTGGCGCTGAGCCACCCCGCGCTTGGGCGGCGCCAGCTGCTCCTGCCCGTAGTCCGTCTGCACGCGCTCGGCCGTGATGTCGAACGCGTCACCCGACTGGACCCGCAGGTCACGCCCGGGCGCCGTGTGGGTGGTCCGGGCCTCGCCCACGAGCTGGAGGCGCCCGGCTGAGTCGGCCTGATAGAGCTGGACGATGCCGCCGGGCAGCGGCCGCTCGCCGAACGGCGTGCCGCGGGCGCGCTTCAGCGTGTACCACACCTCCACCGGGACGCGATTCTCCTCGCCCGGCGCCTGGCCGAGAAACCCGCGCCACGGCAGCGCCCCGGGGACGACGAACTCCTGCGTGTAGGGCGCCGTCGCCGGCGGGAAGAGCGCGACGCTGAGCGTTACGCCGGGTTCGAGCGATTGCCTGCCGGGCAACTGGTAGACGTGCGTCTCGCCGACCGCCTCCTCGCTTGGTGTCGGGGGGGGGAGCGCCTCTGCGGCGGCGAGGTTCGTTGCGCCCCTCACATAGAACGCTGCGCGCGACGCCGGCCGGGCGCGATTGATCGACCCCGCCACAAGCTGCACTTCCGCGGTGTCGATACGGAGCGTCTGCGACGCGATCGTCGCGGCCCCCGACACCTGACACCTTGCACCCAAGAGCACCACCTGGTAGACCGCCTGCCAGCCGGCCGCGCCGTCGAGCACATACGCCAGCTCGGTGCGTGGCCGGGCCCGCGTGGCCTCGAGCGCGACCGACACCTCGGGCGCCGTGCGGACCACCTCCGCCGGGAACAGCGGCTCGCCCGGCTCCGACAGGAGGAACCGCCCGTCCGGCAGCCGGTACTGCGGCGGTTCGGTGCGGATCACCGTCGCGTGCACGGTGTCCGCCCCGCCGGCCGGCCGCGACCGGACGAACGGCAGCGACTGTCCGACCGCCCGCGTCAGCGCCGCGGCGCGGTCCGTCGCAGGACGAAGCACGGCCGACACGAGCGCCACGGCGGTATCGGGTGAGAACAGCGTGGACGGATCGAGCCCGTCGAGCTTGAGGGTGAAACTGCTACGCCCCTTCTCGAGGGCCTGGGGCAGCGTGCGGCGCACGACGACGCGCCCGTCACTATAAATGGAAAGAGACGTCTGACCGGCGAGCGGCGCCGCTCCAACCGCGATTGCCAGGACTAGGGCCGCCGTGACTTGAGCCATTCGAAGGCGATCCTCTGCACGATGCGAAAGGTCAGCAGGTACCAGGCGACCGCCGCCACGGCGCCGACGGTACGAGCCGTGGTCTGCGACGCCGGCGCCACGGTCCTCAGAGTGAGCGTTAGATACCCCGCAAGGAGCAGGGTGGTGACCGCCGCTACGAGACGTCCTATACGTGACGCTTTCCTCGTGACGGCTTGCACACACCGGGCGCACAGCTCGCCGAGCCCGATCCCGCTCGTCGCCTCGCCGCAGCGCGCGCACGGGTGGCTAGAGCCGGCGGGCCACAGCCCGGGCGAACTCAGTGGTCGAAGCACTGCCCCCCAGATCCTTGGTTCGGACGTTGTCCTTCACGATCGCCGTCTCGAGCGCCCGGCGCAGCCGGCTCGCGGCCGCGAGCTCGCCGACGTGATCGAGCATCATCGCCGCCGCGAGCAGCTGCGCCGAGGGGTTCGCGATCCCCTGCCCCGCGATGTCGGGCGCCGAGCCGTGCACCGCCTCGAAGATGGCCGCGTGCTCGCCGATATTCGCCCCCGGCGCAAGGCCGAGCCCGCCCACGAGACCCGACGCCTCATCGGACAGGATGTCTCCGAACAGGTTGGTCGTGACGATCACGTCGAACTGCGCCGGGTTGATCACCAGCTGCATTGCCGCATTGTCCACGATCTTCTCGTCCGACGCGATCTGTCCCGCGTACTCCTGGGCGATCATCTTCGCGGTCTCGAGGAACAGCCCCGAGGTCGCCTTGAGGATATTCGCCTTGTGTACCACCGTCACCTTCCGCCGGTCGTGCTGTCGCGCGTACTCGAACGCGTACCGCACGATACGCCGGCAGCCGTCCCGCGTCATCACCGACGTGGCCTGGGCGAGCGCCTTGGGATCGTTTCCCACCTTGAACGTCCGGTCGAACCCGACGTACATCCCCTCGGTGTTCTCGCGGATGATGACGAGATCGACGTCGGGGTAGCGGCCGCCGGGCACGATCGACTTGACGGGGCGCACGTTGGCGTAGAGCTCGAACTCCTGCCGCAGCGCCACGTTCACCGACCGGTAGCCGTCGCCCACGGGCGTGGTCAGCGGGCCCTTCAGCGCCAAGCCGGTGCGCCGGATCGAGTCCACCGTGGCGTCGGGGAGCGGCGTGCCGGCCTGCTCCACCGCACTCATCCCGCCGTACTGCTCGTCCCAGTCGAATCCGACGCCGAGGGCGTCGAGCACCTGCAAGGTCACCTGGGTGATCTCCGGCCCGATGCCGTCGCCGGCGATCAGGGTCGCCTCGCGTGTCACGGCAGCCCTGGCGTGAGATTCTTCACCGCGCGCGTGAGCGCGATCCAGGGGTCATCCCCCTCCCCCCGTGCCACGGTGCGGAAGCCAACCCGGCCCATGCGGACATCCACGAGCACCACCGTCAGCTCCGCCGTCGCCACGGCATGCGGTAGGGGCGCAGCATGCTGCGCCCCTACACTTCCCGGACCGCCACCCATGGTTATCGCCCGTCGGAACGTCAGCCCGGCGGGCACCAGCGCGTATCGCCCGCCGCCGACCAGCGCGGCGAGCGTCCGCAGCTCGCTGCGCAGAGGGTCGGGCACCATTTCAGGCCGCTCTTTGGTCGGGTGGAACAGGATCGCCGTGCCTATCTGATCGGGAGCGGGCGCGATTCCCGGCGCCCGGCGCGCCGCGCGCCGCAGCTCGTCCGGCGGCACCCAGTTCACCTCCGGAGCCCGCGTCTTGAGCAGGGTACCGATGATGCTGTCACTCTTCGCGAGCGCGGCCCGGCGCTCGCCCAGGAGCGCCTCCCAGTGCAGCGAGTCCTCCGCCGCCACGAGTGTGAGCGGCAGCACGGCGACTTGTTGTGCGGCGATTCCCGCCGTGGGAAGCGGCGCGGTGGGCTCGGGAGTGAGGGTCTCGGACTTGTGGGAGCACGCCGCGAGCGCAGCTGAGGTTGCCACGTACCAGGCACTACGGACTAAGCTTTTGATTTGCAATGGATTAGTCACGGCGCGCAATATCGTGTGCGCGCCGCCGATTTTCAAGAACCGAGCGTCAACCCGCCATCCACGACGATCACCTGTCCCGTGATGTGGCGCGCCGCCTCGCTGCACAGGAACGCGATCACCCGCGCCACATCCTCCGGCTCCGCTACCCGCCCCAGCACCGATTCGTGCTCGGCGCGCTCGAGCACCTCGCGCGGCAGGGTCGACAAGAGGTCCGTCTTCACGAACCCCGGGGCGACGGCGTTGACGTTGACGTTGGAGGGCCCGAGGTCCACAGCGGCCGACCGCGTGAGTCCGATCAGGGCGGCCTTGCTGGCGGCGTAGTTCGCGATGCCAAAGCCCGGCCGGAACGCCTGATGGCTGGCGATGTTTACGATCTTGCCGTAGCGCTGCGCACGCATCGGGCCAGCCACCGCCTGGATACAGTTGAAGGCACCCGTGACGTTGGTGTCCATCACCTCCTGCCATGCCTCGGGGGTGAGCCGCCACAACGCGCCGTCATGTGCCACGCCCGCATTGTTGACCAGAAAGTGGACGCCGCCCAGGCGCTCCCGCACCGTGGTGACGAACCTCTCCACTTCGTCGCGGTTGCGAACGTCGCAGCGCGCGCAGTACACGGGCACGCCAAGGGCGCGAAGGGCGGTCTCGGTGAGCAGTGCCTGTGCCGCCACGTCGCGCTCGGGCAGGTCGACGTAGTTGATCGCGACCGCGGTCCCCTGCTGGGCGAACTCGATCGCCGTAGCCCGGCCGAGGCCGGTCGCGCCGCCCGTGACCAAGGCGACGCGGCCGTGCACGGTCTCCGCCAGGCGTTGCGGATCGGGACGGGTCTCCGTCGCGGGCGCCCCGACCTGCGTCACCCCGCGCGGTGCCGTGATCCAGGAGGAAGTGGGTACCAAGATTTCGAACCTATGTTCGAAATTGAACATCGGCAAGGCGCGGCGTAACTTAGCGCCATGAAACGGCTCGGCTCGGTGCTCGCCTGGGGCGGGATCTCCGCGCTCGGCGCCGCCGCGTTCGGCGTGCTCGCGCTGTCGCGGGGAGAGACGGTAAACGCCGCTTGGCTCCTCACCGCCGCCCTCTGCACCTACGCCGTCGGGTACCGGTTCTATAGCCGGTTCCTCGCCACCCGAGTGTTCGGCCTGGACGACCGGCGAGCCACCCCAGCCGAGCGGTTCAATAACGGGCGGGACTACGTGCCGACCGACAAGTGGGTGCTGTACGGACACCACTTCGCCGCCATCGCGGGTGCGGGTCCCCTGGTCGGGCCGGTGCTCGCCGCTCAATTCGGCTACCTCCCCGGAACGCTGTGGCTGGTGATCGGCGTGGTGGTGGGAGGCGCGGTGCAGGACTTCGTCATCCTGTTCTGCTCGCTGCGCCGGGACGGCAAATCGCTGGGTCAGATGGCGAAAGAAGAGGTAAACCCGGCGGCGGGCGCGACGGCGATGCTCGCCGTCCTCTTCATTATGATCATCCTGCTCGCGGTCCTCGCGCTCATCGTCGTCAATGCGCTGAAGGCGTCGCCCTGGGGGCTGTTCACCATCGTCTGCACCATTCCGATCGCGCTGCTGATGGGGTGGTGGATGAAGCGGTGGCGGCCGGGAAAGGTGGGGGAGGCATCGGCCATGGGGGCCGTCCTGCTGGCCGGCGCGCTCGTGGCGGGTGGGTGGGTGGCGGGCCAGCCGCATGTCGCCCCGCTGTTCACCCACAGCGCCACGGCGCTCACGTGGATGATGGTGGCCTACGGGTTCATCGCGTCGGTCCTGCCGGTATGGATGCTCCTGTGCCCGCGCGATTACCTGTCGACGTTCTTGAAGATCACGACCATCGTCGTGCTCGCGGTCGCGATCCTGGTGATTCTCCCGCCGCTCCGGATGCCGGCGCTCACGCCGTTCGCGTCGCTCGGGGAGGGGCCGGTGTTCGCGGGGAAGCTGTTTCCGTTCGCGTTCATCACGATCGCGTGCGGGGCGATCTCGGGATTCCACTCGCTCGTGGCATCCGGCACCACGCCGAAGATGATCGCACGCGAGTCCGACGCCCGGCTCATCGGATACGGCGGCATGCTGATGGAGTCGTTCGTGGGCGTGATGGCGATGATCGCGGCCTGCACGCTCGATCCCGGGGTGTACTTCGCCATGAACACGACGCCCGCGGCGCTGGCGCAGGCGTCGCAGGTGCTGGGGCAGGCGGGATTCGTGGTGACCCCCGACGTCATGCGCGAGCTGGCGGCGCGGATGGGCGAGACCACGCTCCTGGCCCGCTCGGGGGGGGCGCCGTCGCTCGCCGTCGGGATGGCCCAGATCTTCGCGGGTGCGAGCAGCGCGCTCGGTGGAAAGACCCTCGACGCCTTATGGTACCACTTCGCCATCATGTTCGAGGCCCTGTTCATCCTCACCACCATCGACACCGGGACCCGCGTGGGCCGGTTCATGCTGCAGGAGATCGCCGGCCATGTGTGGCCGCGGTTCGGGGAGACGTCGTGGTATCCGAGCGTGATCGCCTCGAGCGCGCTGGTCGTGGCGGGATGGGGATACTTCCTCTATCAGGGTGTGGTGGATCCGCTGGGCGGGATCAACTCGTTATGGCCGCTGTTCGGGATCTCGAATCAATTACTAGCGGCCGTCGCGTTGTGCGTCGGCACGACGATTCTCATCAAGATGGGCCGGGCGCGGTACGCGTGGGTCACGTCCGCGCCGCTCGCCTGGCTCGTGACCATCACGATGACGGCCGGCTGGCAGAAGGTGTTCTCGACCGATCCGCGGCTCGGCTTCCTGGCGCACGCCGCGTCGCTCGCCGGGTCCACCAGCCCTGATGTGGCACGCCTGATCTTCAATGACCGGCTGAACACCTTCGTGGCGCTGCTGTTCATGTCCGTCGTGACGATCCTGATCGTGACGTCGCTCCGGGAATGGTGGCTGGTCCTGTCGCGTCGCAAGATGGCCGTGGTGCACGAGGCGCCGTATGTGGCGACGGGATATGTCGTGGGGAACTGAACGGGAAAGGGGAAACGGGAAAGGGGAAAGGGCCCTGCCCTTCCCCGCCCGCATCGCCCGCGTGGTGCGGCGGATGATTGGCGCGCCCGACTACGAGGCGTATCTCGACCATTGCCGGACGGCGGGCCATCCGCCGACCCTCGGCGAGCGGGAGTACGTCGCGGAGTTCTTCGCGTCGAAAGGCGACGGCGTACGGTGCTGCTAGCGACCGTCCTCACCCTCCCGTCCCTCGCCCTGGGCCAGGCGCCAGCGATCTCGATCCGCGCCGGGACGGTCCTCGACGGCCGCGGCGGCGTCGTGCGCAACACGACAATCGTCGTCGCCGGATCGCGGATCGCGCGCCTCGACCCGGCGATCATGACGGTGACGTACGACCTGAGCCGTCTCACCATCATGCCCGGCGGTATCGACACGCACGTGCATCTGACGTCCCACTTCGACGCGAACGGCCGGGCGCACAACGACCCCGGCGGCGCGGAGCGGCTGCAGCAGACGGTGCTCTATACCGAAGAGAACGCGTACCAAGCGCTCATGGCGGGCATCACGACCGTGCAGAGCATCGGCTCGACACTCGATCGCGATCTGCGCGACGCCATCGCGCGCGGCATCATTCCCGGTCCGCGCGTGATCACCTCGCTCGACTGGATCACGCCCGCCGACGGCGATGCCGACGGGCTGCGGCGTGCCGTGCGGCAGCGGGTCGCGGCGGGGGCAGATGTGATCAAGATCCTCGGGTCGAAGAGCATTCGCGAGGGCGGTGGGCCGACGTTGTCGGAAGACGAGCTGCGGGCGGCCTGTGGCGAAGCCAAGGCGAATGGGCGGCGCTGCGTGGTGCACGCGCACGCCGCGGAGGCGGCGCGCCGCGCCGTGCTCGCCGGGGCGACGTCGATCGAGCACGGCGTGCTGCTCGACGAGGCGACGCTCGATCTCATGGCCGAGCAAGGGACGTTCTTCGACCCGAACCTGTATCTCGTGTTCCAGAACTATTTCGACAACAAGGCCCGCTTCCTCGGCATGGAGAACTACACCGAGGAGGGGTTCGCGCAGATGCACCGGGCGGTGCCGCTGGTGCTCAACGTGTTCAGGCAGGCGTTGCGCCGCCCCAAGCTGCGGGTGGTGTTCGGCACCGATGCGGTCGCTGGCGCCTTCGGGAAGAACTGGGAAGAGCTGATCTATCGGGTGCAGGTCGGCGGGCAGCCGCCGATGGACGCGATCGTGTCCGCGACGTCCCTCGCAGCCCGGTCGCTCGCGCTGGCGGACACCATCGGCGCGATCGCCCCCGGGTTCGAGGCCGATCTGATCGGGATCGACGGTAACCCGGCGGAAGACATCACGGCGCTGCGGCGCGTCGTGTTCGTGATGAAGGGGGGCACGGTGGTGAAAAACGTCGCGCCGCGTCCGCAATAAGCGGAGTGGTTCACTTCGGCCTTGCGTGGCTCGCCCTGTGCGTCGCGTTTGCGATTCACGTGGCGGATGAAGCGTTAACAGACTTCCTTTCGGTCTACAACCCGGCCGTCCGTTCGATTCGGGCGCGGTTTCCCTTCCTGCCCCTCCCCACCTTCACGTTCCGCGGGTGGCTCATGGGACTCGTCCTGGCCGTGGGCGTGCTGGCGAGCCTCACGCCGTTCGCGTATCGGGGCGCGGGATGGGTGCGCCCGATCGCATACGCGTTCGGGATCGTGATGGCGGGCAACGGCATGCTGCACCTGGTCGGATCGATTTACCTGCGGAAAGCGATGCCTGGCGTGTACTCGGCGCCGCTGCTCCTAGCGGCGGCGATCTATCTACTGGCGTCGGTGCCGTAGGCGGCGCGCTTGACACCGGTCTGTACGGGTGCAGATTGAAACTGACTCAGATGCTGTGAACCCCGAGGCGCGATGTCGTGCGGCTCGCCAATGCCTCGAGGGGAGCGAATCGCGAAACCGGCTGAGAGGGACCCGCTCGGCCGGTTTTCGTCTGTGGTGCGGCGGTTCCCTGTCCGACAGCGACACGACGCTATCGCCCAGGAGGCCCGATGACCGCCCCGTCCACCCGTAGATTGATTCCACTCCTCACGTCGGCCCTGCTGCTCGTCGCGTGCACGTCGACCTCACCCCCCCAGCCCGTCGCAGACGTGACTATAGTGCCCGAGACCACGGAGCTCGTGGTCGGCGCGACCGTGCAACTGACGGCGGCGACCTGGGACGCCGACGGCCACGTCCTCTCGGGGCGGGATGTCACGTGGGCGCACAGTGATCCGCGCGTGGGAACGGTGTCGGCCACGGGACTCGTGACGGCGCACGCCAAGGGCTCGACGACGATCACCGCGACGAGCGAGGGCCGGCGCTGCACGTCGGTCGTCATCGTGCGTCTGGCGATGGGCGTGTGAACATGAATCACAGAGGCGCTCCTATGAGAAACGCAACCCTCTACAGACTCATCCTGCTAACCCCTCTCACCCCGGTCCTCGCTTGCGCCCCTGAGTCGGACGTGCCCGTGGTCGGGCTCCAGGCTATGTCCTTTGCCAACTCCGAGTGGTCGGAGCCGGTGCTCCTCGACGCGCCCGTCAATTCGCGGTGCCAGGACCAGACCCCGACCATGTCGAAGGACGAGCTCAGCCTCTACTTCCTCTCCGACCGACCGGGCGGCTTCGGCAACCTCGTATCGACGACCGGATGCATGGACAACTTCGACCTCTGGGTCGCCCAACGCTCCTCCACCGACGGGGCCTGGGAAACGGCCGTGAACCTGGGCCCGACGATCAACACTACCAGGAACGAGGCTGGTCCCGCGCTGTCGCCGGACGGGCATCTGCTCTTCTTTTCGAGCGACCGCGCTACAACAGGCATACTCCACGACATCTACCTGGCGCACCGCGCCGATCCGAAAGACGACCTGGGGTGGGGACCACCCAGGCCTCTCGGTCCTGACGTCAACACGACGCTGCACGAGGCGGGGCCGTTCTACTCGCAGAGCGCGGAAGACGGATCCGCGAACCTGTACTTCTACCGTGGGTCCGACAACGGCGCGACAACGGACATCTATTACGCGCCGGTGACGCGGGACGGCGAAACGCGCGGACCCGCGGTGCTCGTGTCGGAGCTGAGCTATCCCGGGCGCCCCGACGGATTCGTCACGGTGCGCGCCGATGGAAAGGAGATCCTCTTCAACTCCGGTCGCCCCCTCACGCCCGGTGGTGCCAACGCGTTCGACATCTGGGTCGCCACTCGCCCCAGCACCCACGACGCCTGGTCGGCGCCGGTGAATCTGGGACCGCCGGTGAACACGACATTCGCCGAGTTCCAGCCGGACCTGTCGCACGACGGTCGCACGCTGCTGTTCATTGCCGGTGTAGCTCGGGGTGGTCTCGGCGGCTTCGACATCTGGATGTCGACTCGCACGGTCAACGGCAAAGAGGAGCCATGAAGCGCGGGCAAAGGCTTTTCGTTTCGCTGGGCCTCAGCGCCGTGCTCGCGGGATGCGGAATGGAACGGGATACGCATCCCACCGCGGCAGGCGGGCTGCACGCGTCCCTAACGAGCGAGGTCACGAGCGAGGCCGCTCTCCTGGTCGGCAACCTCACGAATCCCGCCCCTCGAGCGGGCAACGGCATCCTCCGCTACAACGCCGGCGACGGGGCGTTCATCGACGCCATCGCTCCGGAGGGCAGCGGCCCGACGACCAATCCGCTAGTCGGACCCTGCTGCATGGCTTTCGGACCAGACGAGAACCTGTACGTGAGCAACCTGTTCGGCCCCGCGATCGCAGATCGTGCCGTGTTCCGCTACAACGGGGTCACAGGGGAGTTCATGGATGTCTTCATCCCCGGGGCGAGCGGAGGGCTCGTGCGTCCCCTTGTGCTAGTGTTCGGGCCCGACGGAAACCTCTATGTCGGCGATGTTGGAGCCGTAGCGCGGGGCGGCACCGCCATCCGCCGCTACGACAGCCACACGGGGGCACCCCTGGGCGTGTTCGTGGCGACCGGCGCCGGTGGTCTGAGTCAGCCGGGGGATCCGCAGTTCTTTGTCTTTGGGCCCGACGGAAACCTGTATGTCGCGAGCCAGGCGACTCACCGCATCCTGCGCTTCAGCGGCACTACCGGTGCGTTCCTTGATGAGTTCGTGACGGCGGGAAGCGGCGACCTGGACGCTCCCTCAGGTCTCGTCTTTGGACCCGACGGCAACCTGTACGTCGGGAGCACGACCAGGAACACGATCCTTCGCTTCGACGGGACTAGCGGCGCGTTCATCGACGTATTCGTGCCGGCCGGCAGGGGCGGCTTGACCGTCCCCGTGGGCCTCGCCTTCGGACCCGACGGAAACCTGTACGTCGCCAGCGCCGAGAACAACGGGAACGGCAGCGTGCTGCTCTACGACGGGCATACGGGCGAGTTCCTCGGCGCATTCGTGCCGACCGGCAGCGGCGGCATATCCGGGCCCCGGGCCCTCTTGTTTAAAGAGAAGATGACCATTTGTCATCGGCCGCCCGGCAATCCCGCCAAGGCCAAGACAATCTCCATCGGATACCTGTCTGCCCCTGACCACGTCGCGCACGGAGATCTCGTTGGCGCGTGTCCATGAGGCAACTGAAACAGGAGGTAGTATGAAGACCCTGTCCTGCACGCTCGTATCCCTGGTCGCGGCCGGCCTGGCACTTCCAGGCTGCCACGATTCCCGCGTGCCCACCGAGCCCGCGAGCCGGCCACTCGCCGCGCGCCTGACGTCCCCCGACCGACCCGGCCGTTACCTCGTCGTCTTCGCGGCTGAGCAGGTGCCGGCCGATTTCCGCGGGCGTGTCTCGAGGTTGGGCGGATCCGTCGAGACGTCGCTCGATGGCATCGGCGTGGCCACGGTGACCGGCCTGACGGACGCCACGGCTCCCAGCCTGGCGGCCGGACCGGACGTTCAAGCGGTGGAGCCCGATCATGCGATGACCTTCGGCCTTGGCGGTGGAGACGCCGCCGGGGCCTCCACCGAGCTCACGGCCAGCGAGACCGTCGCGCCCACGGACGCCACGGCATCGCCGACGGCGGCCCAATTCTATCCGCGTCAATGGAACATGCGGGCGGTGCTCGCCGACCAAGCGTGGGCCGCCGGCCACCTTGGCTCTCGGGATGTGAGGGTCGCAATCCTCGACACTGGCATCGACTACACACTCGCGGACTTCGAGGGGCTGATCGATCTCGACCAGTCGACGTCGTTTGTAGCGGAGGACGACCCGATCATCGCCGACCGCTACCCAGGTCGCCTGCCTATCAGCGACCTCCATGCTCACGGCACGGCCATGGCGTCCGTCATCGGGAGCAACGGGAGCCGGCTCGCAGCGGTCAACCGGGACGTCACGCTGCTCGCGGTCAAGGTCTGGAACCGCTCCGGCGAGGGCTCCATTGCTCGACTCTTGAGCGGGGTCGTGTACGCTGTGGATCACGGGGCCGACGTCATCAACGTCAGTGGCTTCTATGCTTTCGACAAGAGCAAGGACCGCGGAGTCGTGGCTGCCGTCAACCGGGCGGCGAATTACGCGTTCCGAAAGGGAGCCGTCTTCGTCTCCGTCGCGGGCAATGACGCCGCGGACCTCGATCACAACGGTGATCTGGTCGTGCTGCCTTGTGAAGCCCCGCACGTCATTTGTGCGTCCGCCACTGGGCCCACCTCCAATGGCGGTGTGAACGGACCCTGGGTGGACGTCGATGCCTTTGTTGCGCTGTACAGCGCCTACGGCCGCTCGAGCGTCGACGTGGCGGCGCCCGGCGGAACCGGCGACTTCGCCAACCTGCAGAGGTTCCAGTTTGGCAGAGTCTGGACACTGTGCACGACAACCGCGACGGAAACCTCCCCGTTTCAGGCCTGCAAGGCCGGGCTGCCGATCGCACAGCCCTTCGGGACGAGCCTTTCGGCCGCGCACGTCTCCGGGCTGGCGGCGCTACTCGTGGCGCAGCTCGGCCACAGGAAGCCGGGGCTGATCCGCGAGCGAATCCTTCAGTCCGCCGACGATCTCGGCCAGCCCGGGACTGACCCGTATTACGGCAAGGGGCGGATCAACATCGCCCGGGCGTTGGGGCTATGAGCACCGCAACAGCCGGTCCATAGCGATCCCTTCATCTCCAACGACGGACTTTGCGCTCCGACCGGGCAACCTCAGCGACATGTTCGACCTCTGGGTCACCACGCGCAGCAAGCTCAAGAGGCCCGACTAGATCACCGGTTGCACCCCGACGACGGCCACCATCGGCGCAGCCGCTATGGTGGCCGTCTCTTGTGCCCCGCACTCGAAGGCTTATCCCCGCAACAGATTGCCTATTACGCACGCCGAGCGTACGCTTAGACTATCGCCGGACCACACAGGAGCACTCGGGTGCCTGGTGACGGCCAAACTGTCCAGGAAGTTCTACGAGAAGTTCGGAGACGAGCTGACCAACGAGCTCGTGGAGTGGGGCAACGACCGAAGGGAGTCCTTTAGGGCCAGGTGGACGCCACGTATCGCTCTGACCTACGTGAGCTCAACGAGCTCAACTTCGCCAGGTTCGAGGCGAAACTCGTGGGTGAGCTCAATCGACTCGAGGCCCGGATGTCCGCTTTCGAGGCGCGGATCATTCGATGGATGTTCGTGTTCTGGGTCGGGACGCTGGGAACCCTCATCGCCCTCCGGACCCTCTAACTCCCCGCCACTGCCAGACACTCGATCTCCACTCGCGCACCCAACGCGAGCCCGCTTCCGGCCACCGTGGAGCGCGCGGGCGGATCCTTCGGGAAATACGTCGCATACACAGTATTCATCGCAGCGTAGTCCTTGATGTCCGTGAGGAACACCGTGCACTTCACCGCACGCTCGAGCGAGCTTCCAGCAGAAGCG
>QHUK01000014.1 GCA_003222085.1 Gemmatimonadota bacterium | reverse complement strand
CCGCGAGGGCCCAGAAGATGAACAGGATGTCGCCGGTGCTGATCCCGACGAGCTTCGCGCCGGGAGCGACGCCCGTGTAGTAGCCCGCCGACGCCGTCCCCAGACCGGCTGCGATCCCCGCGACGTGCGTGCCGTGGCCGACCGAGGTCTCACTGTTCGGCAGGTTCTCGACGAACAAGTCCGCTGCCTTCGCGGTCTTGTTGGTCGAGCCCTTGAACGTGAAGAGATCCGTGAGGTTGAAGAGAACTTTGACGTTCTGGACGGTCTTGTCGGGGTAGTGCAGATCGGGGTTGTAGAGGCCGTCGATGCCGGAGTCCAGAATCGCGATCCCGATCCCCTTGCCGGTGATGCCAGACGCCTGGACCGCGTCGGCGCGGATCGACGGGACGCTCTCGTGCAGCACCGCGGTCTCCCAGGTGAGCTGCTTGTTCGCGTACACGCCTTGCACGCCCGGGAGCGCGCCGATCGCGGTGATCTCGGCCGGCGTAGCGAGCGCGGCAACGAGGTCCAGGTTCCTGAACTGGATCACCCCGGAGCCGACGTTCATGATGGCCGCGCTCATCGCATCCGACGTGGTCACCGTTTCGTCGTAGTTGACGATGACGACCAGCCTGTCGCTCGGGGTGACGGTCGCGAGCGCTGCCGTGAGCCCAGGATCGACGGTGCGTTGCGGTGCCGCGGCCTCCCGCTGCGTGTCGCACGCCGCGCCGACGACCAGTGCGGCGGCGAGTAGCCAACGTTTCATTGGAATCCCCTCCGTGATGGACCCCACCGGAAAGTGCTGCAGCCGGTTGTGGCGGAGCCGCAAGAGAGGTGCCGCGCGCTGCGGCGCTTGGACGACGACCGAGTTGTGGCGGAGACGCAATACTCCGGGACTTTAGCCGCGATCCACGAGCGCGGCCTTCGCCCGACGGAACACCGCGTTCCACATCGTCCGCGTCAGCTTGCCCGTGTTCGTGTTCTGCCGGCTCGGATGATACGACGCGATGACGATGCAACCGTCGGGAAGCGTCGACACCGCGCCGTGCGCGAACGCGGGCCGCGCCCGCGGCGCAAGCCGCTCCCACCATCCCGCCGCCTTGAGAAAGCCCTCGTGCGCGATCCGACCGAGCGTGACGACCACGCGCACGCGCCGCAGCAATCGCAGCTCGGCCGCGAGATAGGGCCGGCAACGGTCGAGCTCGACGCGGCTGGGCTTGTTGCCGGGCGGCGCACATCGCGCCGCAGCGGTGATGTAGCAGTCAGTGAGCTGCAGGCCGTCGTCGCGCGACAGCGATTGAGGCTGGTTGGCGAACCCGTGGCGGTACAGCACCTCGTACAACCAGCTGCCGCTCGAGTCTCCGGTGAACATGCGGCCGGTGCGGTTCGCTCCGTGCGCCGCCGGTGCGAGCCCGACGACGAGCAACCGCGCATCCCGGTCGCCGAAGCCGGGGACCGGCTTCCCCCAGTACGGCCAGTCGCGAAACTCACGTTTCTTGTCCCGGGCTACCCGGCGGCAATAGGCGCGCAGCCGCGGGCAGCGCGTGCAACTGACGATGGAGTGGTTGACGGCAGCGAGGGAAGCGAACAATCGGTTGCGTCTCGTTCGGAGTTCCCACCCTGAAGGGGTGGGCCCGGCACGGCACTACCCTGAAGGGTAGCTCAGGGGAATCGGATGGGGATCCCCTGGCGCACGCTGCCCTGGATCGTGAACAGCTGCACCGCGACCGCGGCGCCGAGCAGCCAGGGGCGCAGGCGCGGCGGGGCGACCGCCGCCGCGCCGAGCACGCTCAGACCGGCCAGGGCGGTGTAGCTGTTCACCCGGCCGACGCTTGGCCGCGGGCCGAGCAGCGGATTCGCTTCGCGGAAATCGACCCAGCCCTGGCGGGCGAGTGACCGAGTCTGTGCGGCATCGATCAACAGGGTGACGACGAAGGCACTCGCCAGCGCCGTGTGCGCCGGCGTCCACGAGACGCGCGCCGGGAGCTGTGTCAGGGGCTCCGTGCTCCACGACGCTCGCGCAGGCACCGCTTCTGCCACGGCGTGCAGGGCCCGACGATCCGGGCCCGGCCGCATCGCGTGTGAACCGCGAGCGGTCATCGATCCCAGGAACGGGGTCGGCGTGAGGTAGATGTAGGACGCGGCCCTGAGGATCGGTCCCCTCGAGGCCTTTTGCGCGACCGATGGTGTGAGCCATCCGCCGAGTGCGGTCGCTGCCAGAAGAAGGGCCGTAATTCGCGTCATGCCCGCGGCAGGGGCAAAGGCGGTGCCAGGTGCAGGCTACACCTTCGCAAAGCCGCACGGTGACTGGGGTCACGGGCATTTCACCACGACCCGGCGCGTATCGCAACAACCCGGTTTATGTGGGCGAACTGTGACAGCTTCGCGGCGCGAATGAACGGATGCGTGGCGCCTGCGGGCGGCGCCCGCCATGCTGGGGCTGGAGAGCAGGCCGTCTACGCCCGGAGCTCTGCAATCAATTGGAGGATATCCCTCACTGAGTCGAGCTGGCTCTGGTCGAACCCGCGCTTGGAAAAGTCAATCCCGAAATGCGTTTCCAATAGTACGACGAGCTCCACAACATCAATAGACTGCAACCGTCCGCTGAAGATCAGCGATTCGTCGTCGGAAAAGGTCGCGGTGTCGCCCTTGTTGCGCAGCAGCTCCACGAGCAGAGTCCGAACCTCGCTTCCCAGATCCGCCACTGCCGCCGCTACCTCAACCCCGGCAAGAGGTTTGCCAGGAAGAGAAAGTGGTCCCGGAGCGGGGTAGTCCTCGCAGTGGAATCAAAGACTTGCAGCAGACAGAAAAACAACCCAACGCGCAACGATGGCCAGAGCCGGTCTCGAATCCACCCGGGGGTATGCGGGCTCTTTCGACGATCTCCGATTTGGGAAACGGCGATCCCGAGACCCAGCACCAGGGTGTAGAATGCGTACACACGAAATCCGACCAGAGCTTTCCACAGCCCCAACTGGTCAACGTACTCAATATCCCGCATGAAGTGATACATCATGTTCCCGAACGTCGCGGCCGCCAGGCTCGCCACCACGAGCCGTAGACGAGGGTGACGTTTGAAGTATCGCAGGTACGTCGGGTAGAAGAAGAAATCAACGAGCATCTCTTTGAAGTAGAAGTAGTACCGGTTGAAGAAATCTGCGATGGTTCTCGACTCCAGTGGTCTGTATGTGCTCCGCAGGGCCCGAAAGCCCGCCGCGCGGCAGCACGCGACGATCGGATGCCCGAAGAGCGACGCCGTCAACAGGCTCTTCAAGAAGGACGCAATCAACGTGACCCAGCAGACGTACCACGCGAACGGCGCACCGGCTGCATTTCGAGCTATGGCGGTACCGAGGGTCGGGACGCTCAGATGCACGGGCAGTTCCCAACCAGTCGACCGAAGTAGGCGGTTCACAACCAGGGAGGAGCTCGCATTCTCTGGTCCAAAAACGAACCGGGTGAAGAGCGCATTCAGGATGTCCAGGACCAAGACCCAATAGAGCAGCTTCAAACCTTTGAGCTGGGTCACGGCCAGCTCTTCGGGATTCTTGGCCTCGATCTTTCGCAGGTAGGCCGCTCCTTTCACAAATGGTGTTGGAGACGCTCGCAAGGCCCAGACGGGATAATAGGTGCCGAGCTGCAGGTAGTATGGATCGGGATCTTTGGAATTGTGGTCGAGCAAGGTGAAGCCGAAATACCAAAAGTAAGACCCGAAAAAGACGACCACCATCCATAACACGACTCGGCCCGACCCAGACACGGGCGCATAAGACGCGGTCAGTACGAGGAGGAAGTAGCAGAGGGCGAGCGTGAGCAGCGGCCTCTTCAGCGGAAAGCTCTTCCTAAACTCACCCGCGAGGTGCGATACAATTCCCAGCAGGCCGAGCATGACGAGGGCCCCCAGGATCTGAAAGGTCGGAGATACGAGGAAGTCAGAGGCCTGCTCCCGCGTCGCCAAGTCTCGAATGAATGCCGCCTTGGGCCAGTGGGTGTGAAAGAAAAGCAGAGAGAGCGAACCGAGCGTGAGCCAGACCCTGCGCTGGCGCGGAAGAAACGTGGTGAGCACAAGGAAGGCGGCTATTGCCCACCAACCCGCGTTGCCGAGGAGAGCCAGCCCCACGGCGAACGCCGCGAGAAGCGACGCCTTTCCATGCACCGTCTGTGCGACAGTCACACAGCGGGGATACGTGTCCAGAGCGGGGATCAACCTGAACGGCAGGCGCCACCTCGTTCCAAGAGTTGAACCAACGCTGTCCGGTCCACTTTGCCCGTCACGCCGTGCGGCAGGTCGTCGAGAATCCTGACCTCGGTAGGCACCATGTACGACGGCAGCCGCTCGCGCATCGCCTCGCGGACCGCCTGCGACGCGAGCTGCACGCCGCTCAGGAAGGCGACAATTCCCGAGGCCGACCCGTGCTGCACCGGCCACGCAACAGCGCACACCGAGTCGCATCCGCAGACCTCACGCAAATGCGCTTCCACCTCTTCGAGCTCGACACGGTTCCCCAGCACTTTGACTTGATTGTCGATGCGGCCGAGGTGGTGGAACACGCCGGCATCGTCCCGATAAGCCAAATCGCCCGTCAGGTACCACGTCTCCCCGTCGATGAGTGGAAACCGCGCCCTGGTGGTGCCGGGATCCGCGAAATAGCCCTGCGCCACTTGCCCGCCGGATAACGCCAATTCGCCCGGTTGGCCCGGTCCGAGAGCGCGGCGTGCCGAGTCTATTACCGCAGCGTTCGTCCCCCTGAGGGGCTTCCCGATGGCGATGGTGCCTCGATTCGGTGTCACGTTGGGTGGCCACGTCACCCGCTCTCCCAGGCAAAATATGGTTGCTTCCGTGGGCCCGTAGAGATTCTCGATGATGCTCTGGGGAGCCGCCTGGCGCCACTGTTCCACGGTGCTGAGCGGCAACGGCTCACCGCAAAACAGGGAGTACCGCAACGATGGGAAGGCTCCCGGCCTCAGGAGTCTCATGCGCCCCATCATCACGGCAGTGGAGGGCACAGAGAACCACACGGTGAGTTCGTGCTCCTGAAGGAATCGCGCCGGGGCTATCAACTGTGTCGCAGGGACGACGTGGAGTGAAGCACCAACACTCCAGGCATTGGCCATGTCCGCGACCGAGAGATCAAAGTTCAGCTCGAATAGTTGGGAGAACCGGTCCGTCGGTCGGAAGGAAAAGCGCTCTTCGATGGCCGCAAGGAAGTGGGCGACGTTTCCCGCCGTGACCACCACCCCTTTCGGCACACCCGTGCTGCCGGAGGTGAACATGATATAGGCCGAATCATCGGCCCGAACGGACTTCGGCGGGTGTGGAGCCGTGAGAGCCGGGAGCTCGTTGCAGCCGGCAATTCGCATCTCTCGCGGTCCGGCCCGAACCGACTCGTTCACCCTGTCGCAGGGAGCAAGCACGCGTGCCGGAGCTGCGATCAGAGGATTCTCCAGTACCAGCTGGAGACCGGCCGCATCCACAACCAGAGCGTCGAGCCCTGTGATCTCCTGGATTTTCAGCAGGCGCGTCGCGGGCAATTTGGGGTTGAGCGGCACGTACGACGCACCACACCACCATGCGCCCAATATGCCGGCGTAAGCCGCCAGGCTGCGGGACGCCAGTATTCCCACCCGCTCGGGCGGACGCTCAGCGGCACTCTCGAGCCACATCCCGATGCGCGCTGCCAACGTTGTCAATTCGGCGTAAGAGACTTGCAGGCCGGCAACCGACAGCGCGAGCCGATCGCCATGATCAGTGGCATGCTCGAAGCATCGCGCGGCGACGCAATGGCTCATGGCGGCAGTGTGGACCAAGACCCAGAATACCTACGCTGAATCCTCAACGTCATGCCGGCCGCAGGGGCAAGGGCGGTGCCACGTGTAGGCTGCACGGTGCCAAGCCGCGCCATGACTAGCCTCACGGGCATTTCAGCACGCCGGCGTGTCTCGCAACAACCCGGTTTTGTGGTCGAACTGTGACAGCTTCGCGCCGCGGATGAACGGATTCGCGCCACCTCACGGAGGCGAGTCTAAGTGGATCTGACCAAATTGGTCAACGTCCCCGCCCCATTCTCGCTCCCCGTGGATTCGCAGCAGCGTTACGTTTCGGCCATGCCTCCGGACACGGGCTTCAAGATCGAGCGTGACCCCGACACCGTGCGGGCGCCGGACGTCGCCTTCGTCGCGCGCGAGCGGCTGGCGGATATCCCGGACGAAGGCTACGCGGAGCTCGCGCCCGACTGGGTGGCCGAGATCCTCTCATCCAACGACCGGCCCGGCGAGGTGCTGGAGAAGGTGGGCCAGTGGCTGGGCGCGGGCGTGCGGGTCGTGTGGGTCCTCGATCAGGTACGCCGGGACGCGCGCATCTACCGCGCGGACGGAACGGTCTCCACCGTCGAGCCGGACGGCGAGCTGAACGGTGAGGACGTGTTGTCGGGATTTCGCTGTCCGCTCCGCGACATACTCTGAATCGCCGCGCACAGGTCACGCCCGACCAGCTCCCGACGCGCCGCCCCCCCAAGACGGTGGACGACGTGGTCAGATGGTCCTCGTGGGCTGGGTGGGCCGTGACCGTCGGCATGATCGACCCGGCGACGTGCCGCGAGCTGAATCGCTCCCTGACGACGTTGAAGGATTCGTTGAACAAGCGCGATCTGTTGCGGCGGATCAAAGACTTGGAGGGCAAGCTCAAACAGCTTGAGGCGGCGCGGGCCGCGTGAGTGATGATGACGCGCGTTGTCACCGCCCCCGTGGAGCACCCGCCAGCTTCACGCTTGTTAGCGGACGCGTTGTGCTAGGGAGCGAAGTTGCGCCGCGCTTGCCTGATCGATCGGGTCGAGCGCGGACGCTTGGGCGAGTGCCTCGGGGTGTCGCCCGAGTGACAAGTACGCTAGGCCGAGAGCGAGTCTCGCGTCTGCCGAGTAGGGATCGATCTTCAAGGCCGCTTCGAGATGCGCAGCGGCTTCTTGATAGTGACCGGACTTGCCAAGGGTCGTGCCGAGCTTCGCTTGCGCGAGAAAATTGCTCGGATCGACGGTGAGAGCTCTCCTGAGGGCCCGCTCGGCGTCGCCGGTGCGGTTCAGATACCCGTATGCCGTTGCCAAACCGGTCCAGATGTCGGCTTGGTCTGGGTTCACGGATACCGCGGCCTCAAAGTACTCGGCAGCTATGGCGTTGTCACCGAGTTTTCCGTAGGCCGCGCCAAGAGCTGCCAGCGTTTCGTAGTCGCGGGGATTGATTGCCACAATTCTCTTCCACTCGCTTATTCGCTGTTTGACGAACGAGTGGAGATCGGAATCGTGCATCACGCGCGACCCTCGAGGTGAGGGCTCCTACGTGGTGGTGCCACGCCGCTCCGCCCTCTGGAAGAGTGCAACGAACCGATCGACTGGCAATGTTCGGAGCTCGTCCTCTGATAGAAACTCCATTGTGTTCATGCGCAGAAAGCGAGCATCGCCGACATCGCTTTGGAACCACAATCCCGCTTCCTGAGACCTAACATCGTAGTCAGCCGTGGCACGAGCTCCGGCCGTGACGGGTGCTTGGCGGGACACGCGCCAGACCTTCTCTTCGATCCTTACTGTGCGCGACATGCGTTCGTCTCCAAGATTGAGTGGTGCAGGCGCCTAACGCCCCGCGCTTAAGCTGAGCGCCGACCTCCGCCGCCGCAAGCCGCCTGTCGCATTCCCGCCCCTCGGTGCCGCTGGTGCGTTTCGCCCATCAGGAACCAGGACGACGGCTCGGATTTCCGGACGGCGGTCGTGGACCGCACACCGCCTGCATTGTGGCGGCCGTCCAGCTGCCCGCCTCAACGGGCGAGAAAACTGGGTCGAGTCCGTCCAGGGATATGTCGGGCTGCGCCTCGACCAAGTGACCGGCGGCGTCGAAAAAGCCAACGGCTCCCCGGGACTTCGTGCGCGCAGCGCAATCGAAGGTCCAGTGTGTCAACTCGTAGGTATAGGTGTATCGCTTGCCCGTCGGGAGTTTCCAGATACCGATGCCTTCGCCCGGATGATTGAGGCGCTCCCATACTGACACCACCTTGCCGCTCCGCGTTCGCATCACGGTCGCGGTGTCGTACTGGAGCATCCCGCGTGGGGTGCCGGGGACGTCGATGGTCTGCCAACGGTCCTGAGCACGCGTCGGACGCGTGAGGGCCGCGAAGACTACGAGCGCGACCGCGAGTGTCTGTCTGTTGGTGCGCATGAAACCATAGTATGGGAAGGCGAATCCGGTGGCCAGCTCTGACAGGTCCCGCCTAGACGGTGCCGGGGGCCGCTGACTAACGTGTGGCATGATGGTCAGCGATACCCAGCGAGCGTCGGCCGCAGCAGACGTGGCGTATGAAATGGGCGCGTTGCGCGACGCGTGGCGGCTGCACCGCTCGGCACCGTTCGCGTGGACTGCGTGGTTCATCCACGCGCGAAACCTCATGCGCTTCTTCGACGGCACCGAGGACCATGAGGACGACGTCCTGGCGCGGCACTTCTTCGATCCACCGGGCCATTGGGACGGCATCCGGGCGCAGGTCGCCAAACCCGCGGCGTACACGGAGTGCGAGGAAGCGGCCGACAAGCTTGCGGCGCACCTCACGTACGGGCGGGCCGACTACCGCGCCCAAGGCTTCCCTCCGTCGCAGAAGGTCACGGACCATCTGTTGGGGCTGGCGCTGGCGTTCGTCACGGCGTTGCCGCCGGAGCACCGCGCATTGTTCGGCAGAGTCTTGGGCTGAGCGGGCTGGCCGCCCGGAACGGCTCCGGTGTCGGTTGCGCCAGGTATCAGCCGTGGTAATCAGAGTCTCACCGGGGGTCCCCACACCTGGCCCGTACCTCATCGGAGGAGGCGGTTTCCATGCTCGGCTCCCCATTGCTCAGCGAATCCTTCGTGATGACGAGAACGCAGCGGCGCCACCGTTCGTGCTCCTCACGGACAGCACGAAGGACTGCCCGGTCGCGCGCGACGGCTTCGCGTGCGCGCATTCGCCGCGTCGAGTCTTCTTGCGCTCGTTGGGCTTGTTCAGCCTGCATGGCTTGAAACTCGCGGTGGCGCTGTAGAGCGGCTACGCTGTCCTGAAAGGCGACCTCTTGCTGGGCACTGCGTTGCTGTCCGCCGCCGCCGAGCAGCAACAGAGCGAGCATGATGTGCAGCGGCTTCATCGTTGGGACCTCCCGTTCCAGGGCTGCCTCCGTTGGGACAAACAGGGTTGGAAACAGGGCTAGTTAGGGCGGCGCCGGGCGGGCGCGGATGGGGTGGGAGAGCGCCCCATAACCTCCTAGCTGCTGGCGCGTATGACCCTGGTGTCGTTCGTCTCTGCGAAGAGATCGAATACCGCCACTAGGGCGTCGGCAAGGTCCACGCGATAGATGACGGTGGACGGGTTCACGATCCAGCCAGCGCCCACGTCTGTGCGGCTGATCCGGTCTGGACTCTCTTTGTCGGTTGCTCGGAACCGCGCCGCCGCCTCAAACTTTGCCAGCGGTATGCGGACGCGTTCAAAGCGAACCTTCACGTCGCGCGCCGCCTCGCCTTGCGCGGTGCCTCGCCCAAGCCGCTGAGAGAGCGAGCGTACGAACTCGTAGCCCCCCATGACCCAAAGGTTGGACAAGCACTCGTAGTCGATAAGAGACTCTGCAGGGTCGCCGACCGCGCTCGTCCGAAGCGCCGAGAACACTTCGGGCGCTACCACCCGCAGAGCAACGTCCAGTCGGCCTATGCCGTGCACCGCGTTCACATAGGGGAGGTGAACGGGCGCAAACTTGAATGCTCCTATCGTCCACCGGAGTTGGAGTGCGGTTAGCGCTTTGGTGAGCGGCCGATCCGGATAGATGTGCATGCCTACCGACACACTTTGGTCATGGCTTGCAGCACGACGGCCAGGGCCGTGCACCGGGCGGCCCAGCTGTTCGCTCGCGCGGAGGAGCGCACCCAGCCCTGGAAACCTTGGTCCAGCTCGCCCGTATGCCGCACCTCAAACGAGGTGGGCGGGGGCTGGCGCGAGGCACGCCACCACAGCCATGCGGAGACCAACGACATCACCACCGAGAGCAGCTGCAAGGTGAGCCGCATGAGGCACCCCCTCCACGATGGACGAGCGCGCCCCCGTGGCGGCTGGCGCAGCCGGGGGCGCGCGTACTAGCTTCCGCCCCATGTTAGCGTTTGTCTCCGTTTGTCGCCGTTTGTCTACCGCCGCCCCCGAACCCTGCGTTATGTACCCAAGGCTGTACCCAAACGGGCCGGGCGCGGGTTGGCGGTGACGGCGAAGACGTAGCGAGACAAGCAGTTGGAGAGGTGGCCGAGTGGCTGAAGGCGGCGGTTTGCTAAACCGTTATAGGGGCTAATACCCCTATCGGGGGTTCGAATCCCCCCCTCTCCGTGAAGGGCCGGGAAACGGGAAGCGGGAAACGGGAAACGTCTGACCGCGTCTCGCCGCATCACGTTTCTCGTTTCCCCTTTCCCGTTTCCCGACTCACCCGGGCCCATGACGAGCACGGCACCCCGCCTGCGTTTCGCCCCCTCCCCCACCGGCTACCTCCACGTCGGCGGCGCCCGCACGGCCCTCTTCAACTGGCTGTACGCCCGTCATGAGGGCGGCAAGTTCCTGCTCCGCATCGAGGACACCGACAAGGCACGCTCCACCGACGAGCATACGCAGGTGATCCTCGACGGCCTTACCTGGCTGGGCCTCGACTGGGACGAGGAGCTGGTATTCCAGGGCGCCCGCGTGAAGCGCCACCAGGAAACCGCCGACCGCCTCCTCGCCGAAGGCAAGGCCTACATGGACGAGGGCGCGATCCGGTTCCGGCTGCCGCCCGGCGAGATCGCCTGGGAGGATGCGGTGCACGGCCGGATTTCATTCCAGGGTGCGGACATCAAGGACTTCATCATCCTGCGCTCGGACCGCACGCCGATCTACAACCTCGCCGTGGTCGTGGACGATCTCGACATGCGGATCACCCACGTGTTGCGGGGCGACGATCACATTTCCAACACCCCCAAACAGATCGCGCTGTACCAGGCGCTCGGCGCCCCGCTCCCGGTGTTCGGCCACGTCCCCATGATCAACGGACCCGACGGCAAGAAGCTCTCCAAGCGCCATGGCGCGACGGCAGTCGGGGACTACCAGCACATGGGCATCCTCCCCGCCGCGATGCGCAACTTCCTCGCCCTGCTCGGCTGGAGTCCCGGCGGGGATCGCGAGATCATGACGCTGGACGAGATGATCCGGCTGTTTTCCTTCGCCGGGATCCAGCAAAAGGCCGCGATCTTCGACATGACGAAGCTCGAGTGGATGAACGGGCAGTACCTCTCGATGACGCCCGCCGAGGACCTCTACCCACTCGTGGCCCCGCAGCTCGCGCAGCTCGGCGTGAACGGCAACCGCGACGCGGTGCTCAAGGCGATCGCCGCCGTGAAGACCCGGTCGCGCACCACGCTCGACGTCGCGCGCCAGGTGGCCGCCCGGCTCGATGCGAAGCACGTCGTCGTTGACGAGAAGGCCAAAAAGGAGATCGCGAAGGATCCGGCCGGCTACAAGGCGTCGCTCGAGGCCAGCCTGGCTGTCCTGAAGGCCACGGAGTGGACCCCGGAGGCGCTGGAGCGGACGTTGCGCGCGCTCGCGGAGCAGAAGGGCGTCGCCGCGGGGAAAATCTTCCAGCCGATCCGGATCGCGCTGACGGGCGGCACCGTTTCGGAGCCGGTGAACGAGCTGCTGTATGTGGTGGGCAGAGATGCCGCGTTACGCAGGTTGGAGGCCGCGGCTCGCGAGACATGACTGCGTGACACGACGCCTCAGGGAACCGCTTTCACAGTATCTACGGCGGCATTTAACGTGTCCCCCCGCGCCCGGCGCTCGGCGTCCCGCTCGGCCTGCTTCCGCGCCCGCAGCTCGCGCACGTACTGCTTGAAGAGCCGCAGCGTCTCGGTGCGCCGCGCCGCCTGCATCAGGTCCTGCCGCATCTCGTCCAACTGGCGTGCCCGCATTTGCTCGTCGTAGTTCCCCTGGGGCAGGTTGATGGGCAGCAGCGCGAGCGCCGCCGTCGGAATCTTGATCCCGGCCACGTGGATGAACTGGGAGTCGATGCCGAACACCTTTCCGGCCACGTCCGTGGTCCAGACGGGGCGTTGCCGAGCGCGCTGATCCTGATCGATCAATACGTTGAGCGAGTCGACCATGGCCCGCAGCCGGCGCACCACCGTGGTGTCCCGGCTCTCATGGGGCTCGTACAGCGCGTCCGCGACGTCGGACGGCAGCGCGGGGCGCGGCAACACCCAGAGCCGACCGTCGCCCACCTGGGGCATGTCCACGATGTGAGGGCCGACGGCGGCGGGGCTCGCGGCGAGCGTCGAGTCGGGCCTGCCCACCGGGGCCGGGACGGGCGGCGTCGTGTCGGGCGCCGCGGCGCTCGGCACCGGCCGTCCCAGCCCGCCGCTCGGCCCCTTGCCGCGTCGCGTGCCGCCGAACGGCGGGAGCTCGGGCGGCTGGGGCCGTGCAGGCGGAATGATCGTGATCAGCCCCTGCGGCCGGTCGATGCGCCACGACCCGCTGAACGCCAGGACGATGATCGCCACGTGCACTGCGCCGCTGGCGACCCAGGTGAGCCGCCGAAACTCGGGGCCGGGCCTCCGGATCTCAAACAGCGGCGAGCACCTTTCCCAGCCGCTCGGCGGCCTCGACCAGCCGCGGCGTGCCGACGGTGAGTGCGATACGGAAAAATCCTTCGCCGCCGGCCCCGAACCCGCTTCCGGCGAGCGTCACGACCCCTACCTCCGTGAGCGCACGCCGCGAAAACGCCGCGGAGGCCACGCCCTCGGGGAGCGGCACCCACACGTACATCGTGGCCTCGGGGGTCTCGGGCTCGAAACCCTGGGCGCGGAGCGCCGGCAGCATCGCATCACGCCGCTCCTTGAAGCGCGCGACGTAGCCGCGCGCCAGTGCCTCCGCCTGCGGCAACACGGCCGCCCCCGCGGCCTGTACCGCGAGGAAGGCGCCCGTGTCCACATAGTTCTTCACCCGCGCCAGCGCCGCGATGAGCTCCGGCCGTCCCACCGCCCACGCGAGCCGCCACCCGGTCATGCAGAAGGTCTTGGACAGCGAGTGGAACTCGACCGCGATGTCGCGCGCGCCCGGGATCTCGAAGACGCTGGGCGCGACGTGGCCGTCGAACGTGATCTCGCAGTAGGGATTGTCGTACGCGATGACGATCCCCTGCTTCCGACACACCGCGACCGCGCGCGCGAGGTACTCTCGGGGCGCGATCGCGGCGGTCGGATTGTTGGGATAGTTCAAGTAAACGAGCTTGGCGCGGCGGAGGACATCGGCGGGGATTTCGTCGAGCTCCAGCAGGAAGCCCGTGCGCGGCGTCAGCGCGTACCGATACGGCTCCGCGCCCGCGAGCACCGTCCCGCCCTCGTACACGGCGTAGCCCGGCTCGGGCACGATGGCCACATCACCCGGGTCGAGCAGGGCCGTCGCGAGATGCGCGATGCCTTCCTTGGATCCGATGAGCGGGTGCAGCTCGGTGAACGGGTCGAATCGCACGTCGAACCGCCGCTTCATATACGCCGCGGCCGCCTCGCGAAACGCCGGCAGGCCGAGCTGAAACGCATAGCGGCTCATCGCCGGATCGCGGACGGCGTGCGCCAGCGCTTCCACCGCCACCTCCGGCGGCGCGAAGTCGGCGTCCCCCGCCCCGACGTCGATGACGTCGACGCCCTGCTGCGCAAGCCGGCGCTTGATCGCCGGAATCTCGGCCATCGGGTAGGTGGGGAGCGCCGCCAGGCGCCGGCTGAACTGGGTCACGATGTCGCCTCTCGATGAATCTACGCTCCCCCGCTGCGGCTCGTTACCGCCCTCTACCGCCTCTACCGCCCTGTACCGCCCTCTACCGCCCCCGTTTCCGCTCCAATGCCGTGTCGCGCAAAGAACTCCTCGCAAGCGCCGCGCACATCGGCCCAGTGGCCCACGAGCCGCGTCGCGGGGGGCAGCCCTTCGAGGATCATCGCACCGTAACGTTTCGTAACCACCCGCGGATCCAGCAACACGACCGCCCCGACGTCCCCGCGGCTGCGGATCAAGCGCCCGAATCCCTGCTTGAGCTTGAGGGCGGCGTTCGGGACCAGGTAGTGAGCGAAGCCGTTCAGCCCCCGCGCCTCCAGACGCTCCAGCCGCGCGGCCGTGAGGGGCTCAGTCGGAACCTTGAAGGGGAGCTTGGCGAGGATCAACACCCGCAGCGCGCGCCCCGGTACGTCAACGCCCTCCCAGAACGAGTCGGTTCCCAGGAGAATCCCCGAGCCTGCCTCCCGGAAGCGTCGCAGCAGGTGGTCACGCTGCCCCTCGCCCTGCACGAACAAGGGCCACCGGCCGCCGATCGAGTCGCGCACGGCGTCCGCCGCGCTCCGCAGCGCTCGGTGGCTCGTGAACAGCACGAACATGCCGCCGTCGGACGCATGAGCCAGCTCCACGAGCACCCGCGCGACCGCGGCGCCGTGACCCGATTCGTCGTCACGCGGCTCGGGGAGGTCGGTCGGGATCCCAAACAGGCACTGCGCGGCGTAGTCGAAGGGCGACGCATGGATCTCACGTATCTTCGTCCGTGACGGCGGCAGGTCGAGCCCGAGCCGCTCCTCGAGGTAGCCGAAGTCTCCTCCTGCCGCGAGGGTGGCGCTCGTGAGCACCACCGTCTCGATCCGGTCGAACAGGCTCTCCTTGAGGACGGGCGCCAGATCGAGCGGCACGGCGGCGAGGGAGACGTTCGGGGTCTTCCGCCCGCGCCGCTCGAGCCAGCGTACTGCGGCGGGACCGGCAGCCGGCGGTCGCAGCGTCGCCGTGAGACCCGCGGCCGCGGCGTCGAGCCGCCGCACGACGCCCCGCAGCTCGCCGACCAGCTGGGCGCGCCGCTCCGACGGGTCGTCGAGCGTCAGCCGGTCGGCGATCATCGCGGCGCCCTCCGACAGTCGCGAAAACGCGAGCAGCAGATTGTCGAGCTCCACGCCCAATCCGTCGTCCCACACCCCGTCCCTCAGGAACTCATCGCGCAGCCGAAGGACCGGGGCCGGACCCGGCTCGCCGTCGAGCCGTCGCGCCAGCCGGGTGAACACGTCGTCCGCCGCGCGCCGCGCCGCCGCGAGCGCGTCCGTCAGGCCCTGCTGCGCCAGCTCGCGGCTGGCCGCCGACAGGAGATCGTCGCGCCCGAACAGCACCGAGCGCAGCGTCGGGAGGAGTCCGCGACCGTTCTTCTCGAGCCGGGAGAGGAGCCGCTGCACCCCGAGCATGCTGACCTGCGCGCCGAGATGCATGGCGGCCACGTCCTCGAGGTGATGGGCCTCGTCGAGGATCAGCCGCCGATACGGGGGGAGCACGGCGGCTTCCTGCCAGTTGTCGGACGCCATGCGCACGGCGAGGTCGGACGCGAGCAGATGGTGGTTGACGACCACGATGTCCGCCTCCGCCGCGCGCCGCCGCGCCTGGAACAGGAAGCAGCGGTCGAAATGGGGACACTTGAGCCGCGTGCACAGATCCGACTCGGCCGCCACCGCGTCCCATACCTCGCCGCTCGGCTCGTCCGTGAGGTCGGCGAGCGAGCCGTCGCTCGTCCGGGCGGCCCACGCCGCGAGGCCGTCCAGCTCGGTCCGGCGCTCGTCCTCGAACAACGAGTCTCCCTGCTCCCGCGCCTGCTGGAGCCGCGAGAGGCAGATGTAATTCCGCCACCCCTTGAGCAGCGCGAACGTCGGGGAATGGTCGCCCGTGCCGAGCGCACGGGCGAGGATCGGGAGATCCTTGCCGACGAGCTGCTCCTGGAGGTTGATCGTGTTGGTCGAGACGACGGTCCGTTCGCCGTTCTCACGGGCCCACACGAGCGCCGGTACGAGATACGCGAACGACTTCCCCACTCCCGTCCCCGCTTCCAGCATCCCGATGCCGCCGTCGTTGTAGAGGTCGGAGACGTACGCCGCCATGTCGCGCTGGCTGGGGCGATCCTCGAAGCTGCCGAGCGCGCGGGCCACGGGACCGCTCGGCGAGAGGAGCGCCGCCACGTCGATCGGATCGATTCGGGTGGTGGCGCGGGGCCGCGGGCACTCCACCACCACGTAGCAGTCGGTGACGTCGTTGTCCACGATCGCGAACCCGACGCCGCCGTCGTGCAGCCGCGCCGCGACGCTCAGATCCGCGCCCGACGGCTCGAGCACGCCGCTCGGGTGGTTGTGGAGCAGCAGCTCGCCGCGGACCGCGATCCCGGGAAGGGCGAGCACGGCGTCCACCGTCCCGCGCGCGACGACCCGCGCGTCGACGATCAGTCCGTCGGAGTCGAGGCGCGCCACGAACGACACTTCCCGCCCGCGAGCGCCCGCGATCTCGGCGCGCAGCAGCTCGCGGACGGCGGGCGCGAGGCGCTCGACGCTCACGTCTTCAGCTCGCGCTTCTTGGCCGCCGGGAAGAGCACGTTGTTGAGGATCAGGCGGTAGCCCGGGGAATGGGGATGCAACGAGAGGTCGGTCGGCGGATCGCCGATCTGGTGCTGCTGGTCCTCCGGATCGTGGCCGCCAAAGAAGGTCCAGGTCCCCTTCCCGTGGTTGCCGTTGATGTACTTGACCCAGGGCGCGCCTTCTTCGTCCGCGAGCACGACGTCGCTCGGCTTCAGGCGACTGCGCAGAAACGACGTGGTGAGCCCGTAGAAATCGGGGATCACCTGCCGGTGGTTCTGCACCAGGAGCGTCGGGACCGGATCGATTTTCGCGCTGAAGTTGAAGAGCTTGAACGCCCCGAGCGGCTGGCGGCGCGCCGGGGCGTTGACCTGGTGTCCGTCGATGTCGGAGAAGCTCGCGATCTGCGGGCTGGGCTCGATGTGCGCACCCGTGAACGCGAGGGTCTTCGACCAATCGAGCTTCGCATCCGCCTCCGGGTCCATGGGCGTGCCGTCCGCAAACGCGGCGGCGATGTCCACGCGCTCCGCGGCGAGCGCCAGGTCGATGGTCTCCGTGGCGGTGCACATCGCAAACAGGAATCCCCCGTTGCCGACGTAGTCCCGGATGTGCCGGGCCACGGCTTTTTTCAACGCGGGGACCGTCGCGGCACCCAGCTGCTTCGCCGCATCCGCGTTGAACCGCACCATCTCGGCGAGCCACGGCTGACCGGCGTAGATGAGGTAAAACTTCGAATACTGCCCCGTGAAGTCCTCGTGGTGGAGGTGCAGCCAGTCGTAACCCGGGAGCTTCCCGCCGAGGACTTCGAAATCCCACACCTTGTCGAAGGGGATCCCCGCGTACTGCAGGGCCATCGTGACGGCGTCGTCCCAGGGCGGCGCATTGGGCGGCACGTACACGGCCACCTTGGGCGCTTTTTCCAGCGGGACGGCATCCATGTTACTGGCCTCGATCTCCCCACGGATCGCCGTCACGCGCGACTCCTCCACCGGCTCGACACTCACGCCCGCGAGCGCCGCGTCGCGTCGGATCGCGGGCCCGTCCGGCAGCAGGAACGAACCGCCGCGGTAGTTCAAGAGCCACTCCGCCTTGATCCCCGCCTGCACGACGTGATACGTGACGCCGTAAGCCTTCAGGTGATCGCTCTGAGCATCGTCCATGGGGACGAGCAGAGAGGCTAAGGGGCTAGAGCGATAAGGGGCTAACAGGGCTGCGATGTCACCGCTTAGCCCCGTAGCCACGTAGCCGCTTAGCTGCTTTAGGAAGTTTCGCCGCTTCATGACTTCGGAATCGCCCCCTTCGCCCGCTCGAGCTCGCGTCGCGCCTCGGGCACTACGGCGCTCCCGGGATACGTGAGAATCAAGTGCTCGAGATGCCGCATCGCTTCCGCCGTCTGCGCCCGCCGTTCCAGCAGCCGGGCCCACTCGAGCTCGGCAGCGGGCGCCGCCGCCCCCTCCCCCGCGGTGTGGACGATTTCGTCGAACAGAGCGAGCGCGGTCTGCTGTTGCGCGCTATCGAGCCGGGCCGCGACGCGGCCGGCCAGGAGCAGGAGGTCCGGCCGCCCTCCCCCGCCCGCCCCCGTTGCCAGACGCCCAGCCGCAAGCCGTAAGGCCTGCACGGCGTGCAGCGAGTCGCCCTGGGCGAGCAACAGCAACGCGCCGCCGAGCTCGCGGAACGACTCGGCCGGCACCTGCTGCAGCAGCGCCAGCATCGCGGTGCGCTCGGTCGCCTCGTGCCGGTCGCCGGCGTAGGGCCCGGCGGCGTGGAACAGCCCCTGGGCGTCCTTCAGTCGCCCTCGATACAAGGCGATCCACCCCTGGAGCGCGAGCCCCTCGACGCTGGAATCGCGCGCCACCGCCGAGTCCGCCCGGTCCAGGTCTCCCGTCGCGATGCGGGCGCGCGCGAGCCGCAGGCGCAGCCCCGCGCGGTCGTCGGCGGATAGCCGGCCGTTGGTCGCGAGCTGTCGCGCCGCCGTGTCGAGCTGGCCCCCATCGATCAGGGCCTCCACCACCGCGCGCTGGGCCAGCCGCTGTGCGTCAGCGGGCGCGCTCGAGTCCTGGGCCACGCGCTCGAGCACGGCGCGCGCGGCGGCGCGATCGCCTGCGTCGATGAAGGCGCGTGCCGCGTCGGCCCGCGCCCGGGCGGCCGCCCCTCCCGGTTCCGGCGTCAGGTCGGCGTAGCGTGCGAGCGCGAGGGCGCGCACGCGACGGGCATCGGGCGTGCTGCGCGCGCTCGCGAGGTCGGCGAAGCGCCGCAGCGCGAACGCCGCGTCCGCGGACGGCGTAGCGACGCTCGGCTCGAACACGGCCCAGGCGCGCTGCGGCTGCCCCCAGCCCAACAGCAGCTCGCCGGCGAGCCGGCGCGTGAGGGGCGACGGGGTCCCGGCGGTGAGCAGGCGCGCGATGCGCTCGCGTGCCGCGTCGGGCGCCTCGGCGAGCGCGCTTGCCGCGTTGGGCAGCTGCACCGGCGCGTCCTCGAGCGCTGCCGCCCATTCACGCGCCGCGCCTTCCCAATCGCCCGAGAGCCGGCTCAGCTCCGCCAGCTCGATCCCGAACGCGCCGGGCCGGCCGAGCGCGCGCCGGCCGACGAGCAGCACGTCGCGCGCCGCCGCGTGGCGGTGCGCGTCCTCGAGCGCCATCGCCCACTCGCGGTACGGGGCCTCGTCGCGCGGCGCGGCCGCGGCCCACCGGAGCGCCACCGCCCGCCCGCTGTCGGGCTCGTTGAGCGCCACGTACGTGCGGAGCAGCACACCCCGCAGGGCGGCGTTGGTCGGACTCGCCGCCGCCGCCCGCTGGGCCGCCGGCAGCAGCTCGCCCAGGCGATTGAGCGGCCGCAGGACGCGCTCGAGCCCGAGCAGCGCCGACAGGTTGGTGGGATCGGCCCGCAGGGTCGCGAGATAGATGCCCGCGGCCTGCTCATACTGGCCGGCGCGCTCGAGCTCGAAGCCCTGGCCGATGGCCTGGGCCGGCAACGAGCGAGCAGCCAGGACGAGCAGCCCGAGAAGAGTCAGCCGGAGGAATCCACTCGGGGTCCGGGGCCGCGTTCGCGGGTAAACCCGCGGCTCGGCATCACCCGCTAAAGCGGGACAAGGCCGGTTTACCGGCCAGTGCCGAGTCGCGGCTTCAGCCGCGGACTCAGGGCAACCTGGGCTCATTCAGTCTCCGGAAATACTCGAGCACCAGGCGACGCTGCTCGGGAGTGAGACCCTGGAGCTCCTCCCACGTGGGGTAGCGGAGCCGCGGGCCCGGGCCCGTCGCCCCGGGTTTCAGGATGTCGGGGATGTGAACGCTGTCCCCGGTCGCGGAGCGGCTGACGCGCTCCTTGGTCTCGTCGGGCTCGTCGTTCGAGAGCGTGCGGCCCGCGTCGAGCAATCGGCGGTACAGCCGCTGCTGGCGCTCGATGGTCTGCTGGTCGAGGCGCCCGGCCTCGAGCTGACGCGCGAGCTCTTTCGCCTCCTGCGCCAGTGGTCCGGCGGCGGCGCTCGCGCCTCCGGCCTGGAGCCGCTCGAGCTGCTCGGCAAGAGCGCGCTGGCGGGCGGCCAGGGCGCGGAGTCGCTGCAGCATCGCCTCGCCGCTCACGCCCATCAACGGCACCAGACCCTGCGCCAGCCCGTTCAGCCCCTGCTGATCGCGCGCCAGGCGCGCCAGCTGCTCCACCGCTTCGGCGAACCCGCTCCCCGACTTCCCGCCGGCGACCTGGCTGCGGCTGCGGGCCAGCGCCAAGGCGGTGGCGTTGAGGGCGTCGAGGGCGTCCTCGGCGAGCGAAGCCGCCTCGGAGGCATTGGGGTCGGCTTCTTCGAGCTCGGAGCGCGCCGCCGCCATTTGTCGCTTCGCATACCCCAGCGCCGCGTCGAGCTGCGGTGACACGAGCGCGTGCTTCCCGGCCGCCTCGCGGATCTGGCGTGCCACCGCATCGGTCCCTTCCTCCACCGACGCCTGCCGCGACCGGGTGCCGGCACCCGCCTCGCCGCGCCGCAGCGCCTCGGCCACGCCCTCTTGCCCCTGGGCGAGCGCCGCCGTCTCCGACAGCGCCCGGTCGAGCGCGGCGAGCGTCTCGCCGCGCCACTCCCGCGCCAGCGAGTCGCGCTGACCGCGCAACGCTTCGGGCACGCCCGCGAGCTGCCGCTCCGCGTCGCTTCCCGCTTCGCTCGCGGGCGCCGCCCGCGCGTCGTCCGCGGCCTGCGCCGCGCGTTGCATCGCCGCGCGCGCGTCGCGTGTCGCCTGCTGCGGCGCGGCGAGCGGTGTACGGGGAGCCGCGCGAAGGTCGGTGGCCACCCGTTCGATGCCGCGCGCCAGCGAGTCCGCGCGGTCGGCGAGCGCGCGCTGGCGCGCGGCGCCGCCGCTATCCGGCCGCGGCGCGTCCTCGCGATTCCACTCCCCCTGCCGCCGCCGCAAGTCCTCGGCGTCGGCCGCGAGCGACGCGAGCGCACCCTCGACGGCGGCCCGGCGGAACAGCTCCTCGCTGCGCTCGAGCTCCGCCTTGAGCTGCTGCTGCGCCTCGGCGAGGCGCTCGAGCGCCCGGCGCGTCGCCTCGGGGTCGAGCCGCGCCACTGCTTCCTGCAGCTCACGGAGCCGCGCCGCCAGCTCCGGCGTCACCGCGCGCTGCAGCAGCTCCTGGACTTCGCGCAGCCGCGCCTGGAATGCCGTGTCGCCCAGCCCGGCGGCCTGGGCCGCGCGCGTGATCTCCTCCACCGCGCGCGACAGCTCCTGGACCCGCTGCTGCAGCGCCTCCTGCTCCCGCGCCACGGCCTGCGCGCGCTCCGTCGCCTGAAAAGGAAGCGGTCCGTCCCGCCCCTCCGCAGGGCTGCGTTGCCCGGCGGCATCGCGGGAGCGCTGCTGGGCGAGATCCCGCGTCCGCCCCCCGAGCTCGCGCTCCGCCTGGGCCAGGGAGTCTGCCGCGGCGGCGATGTCCTGCGCCGCCGCTCGGGTGGCGGCCCGCAGCTCCTCGAAGCTCGGGAGCCGCAGCGCGATCTCCTCGCTCCGCCCGACGTGAGTCCCGGGCGACGGGACGTTGTCCCACGCCTCGACGCGGAGCCGCAGCGTGTCGCCGGGCAAGAGCCCGCGTCGCTCTGCGTCGAGATCCCCCTGCACGATTGCCCGCTCGCCCGCGCCCGACACGTCCAGCGACTCACGCACGGCCGCCCCCACTTTCCCCGTTTGACTCACGCGCCAGCTCACCACCTCCAGCCGGGTCAGACCGTGATCGTCCCGCGCGTCGATCACGAGCGGCTGCCTGAGCGAGAGCGGCAGCGTGGTGTCGCGGCCCGGGACGGGGACCGTCACCACCGGCGCGGAATCGGGCACGACGCGCAGCCGCAGCTCCGCGACGTCCCCCTCGAGCGGAGCGCCATCCGCAGTGGCGAGCTCGAGCTGCCAGGTGCCCGAGGCCGACGCCAGGGCGGCCAACCGGCCCGAGAACCGAGTTCCCTTCACGGCGAGCCGCGCGCGTCCGTCCCCGCGACGCCACGCGGCCGCCGCCAGCGGGACGCTCGCCGCCCCGCTCGTGAGTATCACCGTGCCTTCGGGGATCGCCACCGGGTCCGGACCGGGAACGAGCGGCTCGTCGGGACGGGCGAGGTACTCGGGATACCGGGCGGTGAGCTCGAGGCCGGCGACGAATGCGGGCAGGGTCACGCTGACACGGCGCTCGCCGCTGCGGCGGCTCCCGCTCGACGCCCGGAGATACAGATCGGACTCGAGCGGGCCGATCCGTCGGGTGGCATAGCCCAGCGAATCGAGCGCGACCGGGGCCGGGCGCCACGGCTCTCCCGGTCCGCGGGTCCACAGGATGGCCCGCGTCGCCGCGGGCACTTGCAGCGTGACCGTGACGCTGTCGCCGCGGCGCACGGTGACGCGGTCCACGGCGAGACGCAGCGGCGCCCCGGCGTCGACGATGGCCCGGAGGGGATGCCAGAACGCGGCGGCCCGTCCCGCCCCGGGGGACGACGCCACGAACAGCGCCGCACCGAGCGCCGCCGTGCCCGCGCCCATCGCGAGCGACGTCCGCGTGCCGCGGGCCAGCAACCTGCCGACGACCGGCGCCGCCCGCTCCACCACCGCGGCCGCTCGCGCGTCCGCCAACCCCAAGAGCTCCGCGCTCGCACCCGCACTCGCCGCGGGCGCGAGCAGGCCCACGACGCTCCCGGCACGAGTGCCGGCCGCCGTCTCGACGAGCCGTCCGACGGCAGCAGGCGCAGCGGGACGTCCCGCCCGGCGGACGAGCCATACGGCCGCCGCGGCGATCCCTGCGATCAAGAGCCACGCGACCACCACCGCCGCGACGCGCGGCGCGAGCGCCAGCCCAGCGGCCGCGATGGCCAACGCGACGCCCGCGCTCGTGAGCAGCATCGCTCCGGCGCGCGCGCGCGCGTGCGGCCCACCCAGCCGCCGCAGCCGAACGGCCGTGTCGGTCACCGCGTCGCGCTCACGGCATAGGTGAACAGGTTGACCCCCATCCGTAGTGCCGCCTCATGAAGCTCCGGCGGGTCGTGGTGGACTTCCGGATCTTCCCACCCGTCGCCCAAGTCGGTCTGATAGGAATAGTACACGACCAACCGCGTCCCCAAAAAGACACCGAAGCCCTGCGCGGGAAGCCCGTCGTGCTCGTGGATCTTGGGGATGCCCTTGGGGAAGTCGTACACCAGGTGATAGATGGGGTGGCTCAACGGGACTTCAACCAGCGGGTGATCGGGGAAAACCCGCGCGATCTCACGGCGGAACGATTTGTCCATGCCGTAGTCGTCGTCGGCGTGCAGGAAGCCCCCCTGCTCGAGCCAGCGACGCAGCCGCTGCACCTCGTCGTCCGAGAAATGCACGTTCCCGTGCCCCGTCATGAAGACGTAGGGAACGTCCCACAGCTCGGGGCCGGTGAGCGTCACGACGCGCTCGCGCTCGGCGACGGGGAGGGCGGTGCGTTGGCGGAGGGCCGCGAGGAGGTTCGGGAGGGCGGAAGGGCCGGCGTACCAATCTCCCCCACCGTCATAGTGCAGGCGGCCAATCGTCAGAGACGCTAATTGCGGATTGCGGATTGCGGATTGCGGAATGGACGAGACCTCGGTCCCGACGAATCCGCAATCGCCAATCCGCAATCCGCAATCCCGCCGGCCGGCAGAGGGCAGCGCGAGGACGCACAGTAAGACCGTCAAGCGCTTCACAGCTCGTTCACCAACCGATACGCCGTATTGCGCGTGAGTCCCGTCTCCACCGCGAGCTGCTCGGCCACGTCGCGGCGCGTCATCCCCTGGGCCAGCAGCGCGCGAGCCCGCGCCTCGGGGTCGGGGGGCGACGCGCGCTCCTCCCGCGCGGGCTTGCCGGTGCCGGCCACCATCACCGTCACCTCGCCGCGGGCGGGCGCTTCGGCGTAGTAACCCGCGAGCTCGGCCAAGGTCCCGGCGCGGGTCTCTTCGAACAGCTTGGTCAGCTCGCGCGCCACGGCCGCGGGTCGCTCCGCGCCGCACGCCGCCGCGAGGTCCTCAAGCAGCTCGGCCACGCGCGGCGGCGCCTCGAACAGCACCACCGTCCACTCGCTCTTCGCGACCACGTCGAGCAGCCGCCGCCGCTCCGCGCCCTTGCGGGGGACGAAGCCCAGGAACAGGTAGCGATCGGCGCCGAGTCCCGAGACCGACAACGCGGCCGCCACGGCTGTCGGCCCCGGGACGCTGACCACGGGGACGTCACGCTCCCGCGCGGCGGCGACGAGCCGGGCGCCCGGGTCGCTCACCGTCGGCGTCCCCGCGTCCGTCACGAGCGCCACATCCTTACCGCTCGCCAGCAGATGCAGGATTCGGCGCAGCGCCGCGTCGCTCGAGTGCGCATGGAAGCTGATGAGCTCGGCGCGGGAGCCGACGTGGGCGAGCAGCGGCTTGGTGTGGCGCGTGTCCTCGGCCGCGACCGCCGCCGCGCGCGTCAGGGTCGCGGCCGCGCGCGGGGAGAGGTCCTCGAGGTTGCCCAACGGCGTCGCCACGACGTACAGGGTGCCGGCCATCTCACCACGACACGGGCCACGGCAGACGACCGTAGTAACCCGCCGACTGCAGGACGTAGCGGTGCTCGCGCGTCGCCTCGCGCAGGATCTTGGGCGCCGTCCCCGGCATCATCACCTCGACGCCCTCGAGCAGCTGGAGCGACCAATCCGTGAGCGCATTGGACAGCTCCTCCGGCTGCACCACCGAGTCCGGCGTATCGGTCCCGCGCGGCGCCGAGAGGATCGTGATGGCCTTGTGGGCATCCACGATGCCGGCGCTCACCTTCTGTGCCCGGCGCTTCGCCTCGCCCGGAAACTCCTTGTCCACCTCATCGACGATGCGCCAGTACAGCTCGCGGTAGGTGTTGATGAGGGCGTTGGGCGCCTGCTGCGGCAGGTCGGCGACGTACGGGAACACGGCTGCCGTGAGCACGGGCGTTTGCCCGCCGGCGCCGGGGTGGAACTGTGATTCGAGAAACTTCGGAATGGCCATCACCTCCGGCTTGTCGCAGAAGTAGCCGCTGTGGTAGCGTCCGCCGTCGAACCGCACGTACGACACGTGCGCGTTCGACGTCAGCTCCAGGATCCCGCTGGTCTTGTCCCGCGCGAACCCGGCAAAGAACGCGCCCGGCTGTGACGCATCCACGGTGCGCATCTCGACCGGGATCGCGCACGACTGATACATCCAGGCGAGCTGCTCCATCGGCGCGGCCGAGTAGGCGAGCTCCCCGCGCTCGACTTCGGCGCGCATGCGCTTCAGCGCTTCCGTGATGGTGATGACGTGTCGCCCGGTGGTGTGCAGGGACGCGGCGTTCACCGCCTCGCCCTTGCGGAAAAACAGCAGCAGGCATTCGTCCGGGAGATAGGCCGTGATGTAGCCGTCGACGCGGCCGTCCCGGTCGCGTTTGCCGAAGGCGAGGAGGTTGTCGAGGTGGATGAAGGCGAGGCGGGTGCGATGAATCAGCCGGTTCACCTGCGGGAACGTCAGGTCCGCGAGGCGAACCGGCGAATTCATCAGGCGAGCGGTGCTCGCGCGCATGGTCCTCCGCGGAGGATGCTACGACAGATGCTGCTGGATCTTCTGCACGAAGACCGGCTTCGGGTACGCGCCCACCAGCGTATCCACGTGCCGCCCGTCCTTGAAGAATAGAATACTCGGTATCGAGCGAACGTTAAAGCGCATCGCCGTCTTCTGATTGGCGTCCACGTCCACCTTGGCCACCTTCAGCTTGCCCTGATACTCTCCCGCCAGCTGGTCCAGGATCGGCGCCACCATGTGACACGGCCCGCACCACGTGGCCCAGAAGTCCACGATCGTGAGCCCCTGGTGCTGCTCGACCTCCAACCCGAACGTGGCATCCGTGACGGCCGTGAGATTCTCCGCTGCCATGACCTCTCCACTCCCTCTCGTGCAATCGTTATGTTGACGGGCGTCATGACCGAGTCACGCGCCCGCGTCGCTCACGTCGGCATCGCCGTTCCATCCATCGACGCCGCCCTCGGCTTCTACCGAGACGTCCTCGGCCTCCAGCCGGGGCGCCCCGAGACGGCCGACGGCGCGACGATCGTCCCCTTGTCCTTCGGCGACGTCCAGGTCGAGCTGCTCGAGCCCCGCGATCCGAACGGCCCGGTGGCGAAGTTTCTCGCCAAACGCGGGCCGGGCATCCATCATGTCTGCTACCGCGTGCCGGATCTGGACCAGGCGCTCGAGCGCTGCCGGGCGGCGGGGTATCGTCTCGTCGACGAGGTGCCGCGGCGCGGCGCCGGCGGTCGACGCATCGCCTTCCTGCATCCGAAGACGACGGCCGGCATCTTGCTGGAGCTCACCGAGTAACAAACGCGCCACCCGGCCGAAACGTTCCCCTCGCTCACTGCCGGCACGCCGTCCCCGGCGTGGGAATGCTCCCCAGGTGCACGTCGTTCACCACCCAGCCGCCGCTCTTGGTCCGCACGAGATCGACCGGAAACACGACCGTGCAGCCTCCCTGCCGCTGCAGCTCGACGCGGAAGCTTTTCAAGTTGTCGTGCCCTGGCACCGCGAGGGGCCCTTCGATCACGCGGTAGCCCGCGTGATCCACGTACTTTTGGACCACCGAGAGGCGTTCCCGGAGCTGGTCGGATTTCATCCAGCTCGTCGCGGGGCCGCGCTCCGAGCCCCACAGCGTGCCCATCCGTTCGATGTTGTTGTCCTTGACCGCCGACATGAACTGCGCGAGCGTCTCCTGCGGCGACTGCGGTGCGAGCTTTCCCGGGCCGGCGCCGCCACCGCACGCGAGGCAGCCCAGCGCGACGAGCACGGTCAGTCGTGGTCTCACGAGCGGTACCTCGAGTGTGGGCGGAGTGAACCGAAGGTAAGACGGCATGCGGCTCTACGTCAACATTGATCACGTCGCGACGGTGCGCGAGGCGCGCCGCACGGACGAGCCCGATCCCGTGCGCGCCGCGGCGGCGGCCGAGCGGGGCGGCGCCGACGGCATCACCGTGCACCTGCGCGAGGACCGTCGCCACATCCAGGACGCCGACGTCCGCGCGCTCCGCACCGCCGTGCGCACGGTACTCAATCTCGAGCTCGGCGCGGCGCCCGAGATCGTGCGGATCGCCGGCCGCCTGAAGCCCTTCCAGGCGACGCTCGTCCCCGAGCGGCGCCAGGAGATCACGACCGAAGGCGGCCTCGCGCTCGGCGGCGCCACTCCCAAGATCCGGACGGCCATCGCGCGCCTCACCGCGGCCGGCATTCGCGTCAGTCTCTTCATCGACCCCGACCCGGGCGCCATCGATCGCGCCGCCGCGCTCGGGGTCGCCGCGGTCGAGCTGCACACCGGCCGCTACGCTCGCTCGTGGCGGAAGAGCGATGCCGCACTGCGCGCGCTGGAACGCGCGGCGGCCCACGCCCGCGGGCGCAGCCTGGCGGTGCACGCGGGGCACGGTCTGACCTACGACAACGTCCAGCCCGTCGCCGCCCTCCGGGACATCGAGGAGCTGAACATCGGACATTCGATCGTGAGCCACGCGATCTTCCTGGGCATGGAAGAAGCGGTGCGGCGCATGCGGCAGTTGGTCGATGAGGCCAGGAGGCCTTAGCTTGGTAGCCCTATGACCGAGTCCCAGAAGCCCCTCGGGATGTCCGACTTCTTCGCCCTCGAGGCGGGGGAGTATCTCGAGCGGCTCGACGGCCTGCTGGCCAAGGGCTCGAGCCCCAGCGCCGACGAGATCGTGCGGCTCGCTCGGGCGCTGCGCGGCAGCGCCCTCATGGCGAGCCAGCCCGCGATCGCGCGCACCGCCGCCGGGCTCGAGGCCGTGGCGCGCGCGGTGCGCGAAGGACGGCGCGCCTGGGATCCCCAAACGCAACAGCTCGCCCTCCGCGGCGTGGACGACTTGAAGATCTTCGTGCGCCGGGCGGGTAGCTGGACCGAAGCCGACACCGCGAAGGCCGAGGCGCTGGCCCAGCAGCTCGAGCAGCTCGCGGGCCGTCCGTCGGCCCAGATCCGCGCGGTGGAGGCCCTGGGGCTCGATGCGGGCGCGCGGGCGTTCGTGGCGCGCGAGGGCGCGGCGATCGCGGGCGCGCTGGAGCGCGCGGCGCAGGCGCTGCGGGCCAATCCGCTGGCGCACGATCCGCTCCAGCACGTCGTGCGCGCGCTCCAGCCGTTGCGCGGGCTCGCCGCGCTCACCGACCTGCCGCCGCTCCCGGACCTCCTGGAGGGCATCGAGCGCGCTATCGGCGAGCTGTCGGGCTCCGGACTCGAGCCCCCGGCCAACGTGGGCGAGCTGTTCCAGGTCGCCGGGAGCGCGATCGCGCGCGCCGCCCGCGAAGTCGCCGAGCGCGGTCGACCCGACCCCGACGGAGCCGACTTCCGGCAGTTCGCCGGCCTGCTGGTGAAGTTCATGGAAAGCGAGCCGGACGCCGTCTCGATTGGCTCCCTCTATTACAGCGACTCCGGTCCTCACATCGTACAGCGCGGCGTCCCCGCGGCGCGTCCGTCCACGCTCGGCAAGCTGGAGCTCGTGAGCCATGGTGAGCACCTCCGCCAGGCGGCCGACTCGCTCGAGCGCGCGCCGTCCGCCACCCAGCGGGAGCTGCGAGCCCACACGCTCGGCAGCACGTTCCGGGCGCTCGCGAACGCGGGCGGCGGCGTGCTCGCCGACCGCGCGGCTCATTTCGCCGCGGCCGCGCGCGAAGCGGTGGCGTCGGGGATCGCCGTGAGCAGCCCGGCCGCGTTCGCCGCCGAGCTGCGGCGCGCGGGCGACCTGCTCGCCCGCTCGAGCACGGGCGACGAAGAAGCGCTCGCGACCGAGCTCGACGCCCTCACCGCGGCCCTCCGCGGCATCCAGCCGGGCGCTCCTGCGGCTGCTCCCCCGCTCTCTCCCGGCCCGCGTCCCGCGCCGCCACCGCCGCCGCGCGCGGCACCGGTGGTTCCCGTAGAGAGAGCCGCTCCCCCCCCCGCCCCCGCCCCCGCCCCCGCGCCTCGCGTCGAGCCGGTGATATCCGAAACGCCCGACCTCGTCGGGTCTTGGGCCGCGTACCAGCGGCTGGCGGAGGGAGGGATCGGGGCGGCGTCGCTCGCGGAGCTCGTTGGCGGCGCCCAGAGCGCACCAGTCGCCCCTGCTCCCGGCCCCCCGGGACCGTCTGGGACTCCGTCAGGGCTCCCGGCTCCCGCGCCGTCGGCCGTGGACGTGCGGGCCCTGTTGTACCGAGGCGAGCGCGCGCTCAGCCGGGCCCAGGAGCTGCGCGCGGCGGCCAAGCAGACCTCAGGCGAGGCGCTCCGCGAGCTCGTCGAAGAAGTCTGCGATCTCGTTGCCCTCGCCCTCGAGCCCAGCCCCTAGGCGCGCCTCGGCCTCGCGCTGGAGACAGGCGTGGCTCGTGGGGCTCGTGGTCACCCTCGGGCTCCTCGCCTGGGCGCTGCACGGCGTAGATGCCCGCGCGCTGATCGATCACCTGCGCCGTGCCAACCCCTGGCTCATGCTGGAGACGATCGCGCTCGCCACGTGCACCTTCCCGTTGCGAGCCATCCGGTGGCGGCTGATCCTACGCGGTACGGGCGGCAGCCCGCTGCCGCTCGGCTCGCTGTGGCACGCCACGGCGATCGGATTCATGGCCAACAATCTGCTCCCGGTGCGGGCCGGCGAGCTCGCGCGCGCGTATGCGGCGCGCCAGGCGCTCCCGGTGCGGTTCACCACCGCCCTCGCTTCGATCGCGGTGGAACGGGTGTTCGACGGGTTGTTGCTGGTCGGACTGTTCACGGTGGCCCTCGTCGTCCCCTCATTCCCGCGCGACGCGATGATCGGCGGGGTGCGGCTCGCGGGCCTGGCGACCGCGGGCGCCGCGATGTTCGCGGGAATCCTGCTCCTGGCGCTGCTCGTGGTCCACCGTCCGGCCGCATGGATTGCGTTGCTCGGCCGCGTGGCGCACGCGGTGCTTCCGGCGCGGCTCGCCGATCGCGTCACCCACCTGGCCGAGGGGCTCGTGGCGGGGCTCGACGTCCTGAAGCGCCCGGGCCGCTTCCTCGGCGTGGTCGCATGGTCGCTCCTGCTGTGGCTCGTGAACGCCGCATCGTTCGCCGTGTGCTTCCGCGCCTTCGGGCTGGGAGTGCCGGCCGAGGGTGCCTTCCTGTTGCAGGGGGTGATCGGGTTCGGGGTCGCGTTGCCGTCCTCCCCGGGGTTCGTCGGCGTGTTCGAGGCGGCGACGCGCGGCACGCTCGCGATCTACGGCGTGGATGCGACCCGGGCGGTGAGCTACGCGGTGGCCTACCACATCGGCACCTTCTTTCCGATCACCCTGCTCGGACTCGCCTCGCTCTCGCGGATGCGGCTGCACCTCGCCGAGCTGCGCAGCGCGGCCGCGGCGGAAGATTGATCCGTGGCGGCTTCCGCTGAGCGGGTCCGCATCGCGGCGCACGCCAAACTCAATCTCCTGCTGCGCATTCTCGCGCGCGAAGCGCCGGCGGGCTATCACCAGATCGAGACCGCGTTCGCCTTGCTCGAGCAGGCGGACGAGCTGGTGGTGACGCGCACGACGAGCGGAGTCGAGCTCACCGTGCACGGCCCCGACGACCTGGGCCCGCCGGAGCAGAACCTCGCCGTGCGCGCCGCGCGCGCCGTCCTGGAGGCGACCGGGCACAAGTTCGGCGTCGCGCTCGAGCTGACCAAGCGAATTCCCGTGCGCTCGGGCCTCGGCGGTGGATCGAGCGACGCGGCGGCCGCGCTGCACGCGGTGAACGCGCTCGCCGGCAACGCGGTCCCCCGCCACGAGCTGCTCCACTTAGCCACGCGGCTCGGCGCCGATGTCGCGTTCTTCGCGAGCGGCGCGCCGGCGGCGCTGGGGTGGGGCCGGGGCGAGCGGCTGTTCCGGGTTCCCGCCCCGCCGACTGCGCCCGTCCTCGTCGCCCTGGCGCTCCCGCCAGTCGCCGTCGCCACCCCCGACGCGTACCGCTGGTGGGACGACATGCACCCGCAACCCGCGCCGCGCGGTCCGCTGCTGCTCGACCCGGATGCGTTCACCGGGTGGGGCAGCATCGGGCGACTCGGTGGAAACGACTTCGAAATCCCCGTCTTCGGGAAGCATCCGCCGCTGCGCGCGTTGTACGAGCGACTGGCGGGAACGCATCCGTACTGGGTGCGGCTCTGCGGCTCGGGGAGCGCCGTGGCCGCGATTTACGCGACCGCGGCGCTGCGGGACGAGGCGGCCATGCTGCTGGGCGAGCGGCACCAGCGCCTGATCAAGACGACCACCAGGGCGGCGGCAGCGCCAGGCCCGGAGCCCCTTCCCTAGCGAGCGAGGAGACCGCTTCTTTTCTGGGGGAGGTCGCGATGCCCGAACAACTCATCGGGACGGTGGTGCACTACTTCAAGGGGCCGAGCGTGGCCGTCGTGCGCGTGACCGAGGGCACGCTGGCGGTCGGCGACCGCATCCGCTTCCACGGCCACACGACCGAATTCACGGAGCAGATCACCTCGATGGAAGTGAACCATCAGAAGGTCCCGCAAGCGAAGGCCGGCGACGAGGTCGCCATCCAGGTCACTGACCGCACCCGCCAGCACGATCAAGTCTTCAAGGTGACCCCATGAACGAGCAAGCGTTCAATCTGTCCGTCCGCAAGTTCCTCAAGCACTTCGGCGTGACCGCGCAGCGCGAGATCGAGAAGAGCGTGGACGCGGCGTTGAGCGCCGGCAAGCTCAAGGGCACCGAGACCCTCAAGGCGCGAGCCCGGCTCGAGATCCAGGGGTTGCCGACGAATCTGGTGATCGAGCAGGACATCACGTTGGCGTAAGCGCCGCCATGCGACCACCGATACTCGCGGCGCTGATGCTCACCGGTGCGTGCGCGTCCTCGTCCCCCGAGATGGCGTCTGCACCCACACCGGCCGCCGATTCCGCTGCGCTCGCTCGCGCGGCGCTGCGCACGTCGATCACGGCTCGCGAGCAATATTACGATATCGACGGATCGAGCGCCGGAGCGCTGCGGGACCAGATCCGCCGGCTCGGCCCCAAGGACGAGAGCGGCACCTCGCACGACGCCCTGACCGTCTGGAGCCTCGAGTGGGCCTACGGCACGGCGCAGCGAGGGGACAGCTGCGCGCTGAAGGACGTGCGGGTTACGCTCAACGTGTCCGTCACCCTGCCGCGCTGGACTCCTCCCGCGACTGCGACCGCACGGCTGAAAGACTCATGGCGGACCTACCTCCGGAACGTGAGGGTGCACGAGGGGGGGCACCGGACGATCGCCGAGCGGAATGCGCGCGAGCTCATGACCGCCCTGACGCCGCTCCGCGGGACCTCGTGTGAAGGCCTCGCGAACGAGGCCACGCGCCTGGCGGAGCGGATCGTGGCGGATGGCCGCGCGCGGAATCGGGCGTACGACCTGCAGACCAAGCACGGCCAGACGCAGGGGGTGGAGCTCGAGCCGTGAACGACGCCCCGACAAGCAAAAGCCCCCGAGAGGCCCTAGCCGACCCTCGGGGGCTTGGCGCTCACTCGCCGAGGCGAGCGAGAGCACCGCTTCGCTTGTGGCCGTCTTGTTGATTCACGGCCCCACCTCCTCGGGTGGTGTTCGACACTACCGTACAACTCCAGTTTGGTGAGCGCAACTGTGGTGCGGCCGCAACGTCGGCCCTGGGGAGGTTAGGGCCGGCGAGAACGCCTGACCCGAGACGTCGTGTAGGAGCGCAGCATCCTGAGCTTCCACGTCTTACGGGGTCGCAATGCAGATTCTTGCCGTCGCGCTGGCCCCTCGTCCAACGGCAGGACACCAGACTTTTGGAAACGCACCCTGGCACTGGGCCGGCCAACTGCCCGATCCCGGCGTTCCATTCAGCGCTGTCGCGACCGGTAGCGGCAATAGCAGCTACCTGCAAGTGATCGGCCTGGGCGCGAGCAACGGACTCCCTTATGTGACCTGGCAGGATGCAATTGGGAGCTGGTACTGGGGTGGCCAACTGCCGGATCCATGATCCGCACGAGGGGCCGAGTACGAGTCGACGCGTCGGCCCAATTGGGGGCCAATCCCCTAACGGTCAGGACGACCGCACTCGGGAGGACGGACGAAGGCTTGGGCTCGGCCGCGGCGGCGCAGCGCTAGACCTCCACCAGGGTCTGCTTGCCGTGGTGACTCACTTGCACGTCGAACTGGGGGGCGGCGGCTTCGAGCCGGCGACGTGTCTCGCCCCCAAACCAGTCCGTGTCGTCCACAATGAGAAACCCACCAGGGATCACACGGGGAAGCAGTCGCTCGATCTCAAACCACACGATCTCCGGATCGTGACTGCCGTCTAAGTAAACAAGGGTGAACCGATTGAGCGGCCGCTTCGCTCCGTCGCCCCAGACGTAGAGGTTGTCCAGCTCACGTAGAAATAGCTCGGAATCCATCATGTAGTGGACGTGGTTCGCGAACCCAGCGAGGTTGCGCTTCATCGCTCGGTAGAACCGTTCGTCATAGACGAAGGAGGCCCCCTCGATCGGGCGGGCCCCATAAGGGTCCACAGTCAAGACCGTGGGTGGACGGCCTTCGCCTCGGTACATCATCTCCAGCACTCGAAGCATCAGGAGTGCCGAACCTCCGCTCCGCGTCCCGATCTCGAGCAAGGGTGGCGCGTCCGGCGCGCGCGGAGTGCTCGCGACCCAGCGAGCGAGTTGGAGCAGGAAACGGGAAGACGTGTCGCTCTGCCGCCGACACCGGAACACGTGCCAGCGGAGGCGAAGGTCCAGCAAACGCGACATCGGCGCCGAGATGTTAGGCCTCCCATGGGCAGCCCCTTGGTTTATCTACACCCTGAGCGCTATCGCGTCAAACGACTTCGGCCGCCGGTCGAGACGCCGACGAGGATCAACGTGAACGGCATAGTTGCGGCATAGTTGACGGGTGCCGCGCCGTCGAGCGAGTCGCTAAGTTAGGACCCTGCGACATCGCTGGCCCCTCGTCCAACGGCAGGACACCAGACTTTGGATCTGGGTATGGTGGTTCGAATCCACCGGGGCCAATCCCCTTCACGCGCAAGGCCGATGACTCCTCAGCCGACGGTCAGAGCCCTCTCCACGCTCGTGTCGTGCTGTCTCCTGACGGAATCCGTCATTGCACAGGGCCTCCCCCGCGCCCGTCCCGAGGAGGTCGGCCTCTCGGCCACCGCACTTGAGCGCATCACAACAACGCTGCAATCGTATGTGGACTCCGGACAATTTCCCGGCCTCCTCACCGTAGTCGCTCGGCACGGCAAGCTGGCGTACCTGTCCTCCGTGGGCTGGATGGATGCGGAGCACCAGCACGCCATGAGCCCGGACGCGGTGTTTCGGATCTACTCCCTGACCAAGCCGATCACGAGCACGGCCGTCATGCAGCTGTACGAGCGTAAGAAGCTGCGCCTCGACGACCCGGTCTCGAAATACATTCCCGCTTTCGCCGGGGTGAAGGTCTACGCCGGCGGTGGGGCCGCGACGCCGGTGCTGCGCGATCCCGAGCGGCCCGTGACCATCGCCGACCTGCTCACGCACACCTCGGGGCTGACCTACGGCTTTATCGGCAACACGCCCGCCGATTCGATCTATCGCCGCGCGGGCCTCAACAACCCCCACTGGACTCTCGCCCAGCTGTCCGACAGCCTGGCGCACCTCCCGTTGGCATTCTCCCCAGGGTCCCGATGGAACTACGGCTATTCCATCGATGTCCTCGCCCGCATCGTTGAAGTGGTGTCAGGCATGACGTTCGATCGCTACCTCGATAGCGCCCTCTTCCGGCCTCTTGGGATGTCGATGACCGCCTTCCACCTCACGCCCGGGATGGAAGGTCATCTGGCCACACTTTACACGCGCGGCCCCGATGGAAAACTGCAGGCGTCTGCGCCCTTGATCGCACCGGAGTATACCTCTGAGGGCAAAATGCTCTCCGGGGGAGGCGGGTTGCTATCGACCGCGAGCGACTACCTCCGATTCGCCCAGATGCTGTTGAAGGGCGGCGAGCTGGACGGACATCGGGTCCTCAAGCGCGAAACCGTGGCCATGATGATGCGGGACCACCTGCCGCCCGGGCTCACGCCGATCACGGTCGCCCCCGACTGGCCCCCAGGAAAAAACGGCTTCGGGTACGGAGGTGCCGTGCGGGTGGATTCGGACACCATGGTCCCCGGATCACCAGGTACGCTCCGCTGGGCGGGGGGCGCGACGACGTTTTTCTGGGTCGATCCCCAGACCGATCTGGTCGCGATGGTCTGGACCCAGTACCTCCCGCCCGCGTGGTCGCTGGACGCCCAGTTTCAGCGGCTGGTGTACGCCAGTGTGAAAGGCAGATGAGGATGACCCACGACGTCACGCGACGCGAGTTCGTAAGCGCTGCCGGCACGCTCGTCGGCGCCGGCCTCTGGCCCCACACAGGGCGAGCCGACGGGCCCCGGACTCGGTCTCATCCGCCGGCGGACGGCACCGTGATCCTCTTCCAGGGCGACTCGATCACCGACGCCGGTCGGGACCGAGCCGCCACCGACCCGAACGCGGCGCGCGCCCTCGGCTCGGGGTATCCGCTGCTCGTCGCTTCAGCCGCGCTCGCGTCACACCCCGATCGTGGCCTGAGGTTCTACAATCGCGGCGTCAGCGGCAACAAAGTACCGGACCTCGCGGCGCGGTGGGCCGCCGACACGCTGGCTCTGGCACCGGACGTGCTGAGCATCCTGATCGGCGTGAACGATTTCTGGCACAAGCTCGGGAAGGGTTACACCGGCACCGTCGAGGACTACGAGAATCAGTACGCCGCCCTGCTCGATGAGACCCGGCGCACCCTGCCGCGCGCGCGGCTCATCGTGCTCGAGCCGTTCGTGCTGCGCTGCGGCGCCGTGGACGATCGGTGGTTTCCGGAATTCGACCAGCGTCGGGCGGCAGCCGAGCGCGTCGCCCACCGCGCGGGAGCGGCGTTCGTGCCACTCCAGCAGGTGTTCGACGAATTGGCGCGGAAGATCGCCCCGCAGTACTGGGCCGCCGATGGCGTCCACCCCACGCCCGCCGGACATGCCGTCATCGCAGAGCGGTGGCGTCACGCCGCGAAGCTTTGAGACCGATCGTCGCCGTCGCGCTCGGCCTGCTCCCCACCGCCGCTCCGCTCCCAGGTCAGGGCGCGCCGCTCGACGCCTTCCGCGACAACATCGCAGCGATCCACGCGCGCGATCGCGCGGCTTACCTCTCCCACTACCTCCAGACGCCGGCGCTCGCCCGCGTGGGTCCGGACGGGCTCCGCCAGGGATACGAGGAGTTCGCCCGGGGAGCCGGCGCCGGCTGGCCGGACACGCTCGTCGCGACGCACTTCCGCATCGTACCCGTGACGCCGGACGTGGCGTACGGCGTGTACCGCTACCGCGTCGTCGACTCGAGCGGCAGCGCACGCGGCGTGAGCGAGCGCGTGCTGGTCCGGACGCCCGCAGGCTGGAAGGTTGCGGTGACGACCGCCTTCCCGACTCCCGACGCGGCGCCCCCACCGATCGCGATCGTCGGCGCCACGCTCGTGGACGGCACCGCCGCGGCGGCGGTCCGGAACGCCGTCGTCGTGATGCGTGAGGGCCGGATCGCCTGCGCGGGCCCGCGCGCCACCTGCCCGGTGCCGGCCGACGCCGACACCGTGAGCGCCACCGGCAAATGGATCATCCCGGGATTGATCGACACTCACGTACACTTCTCCCAAACGGGCTGGGTCGACGGCCGACCCGACGCGTTGGACCTGCGGGATCGCTACCCCTACGAGGTGGTCGAGGCGGAGCTGCACGCCCGACCCGAACGGTTCTTCCGCTCCTACTTGTGCAGCGGCGTCACCTCGGTCTTCGACGTGGGCGGTTATCCCTGGACCCTCGAGCTCCAGGAGCGGACGGCCCGGAGCACGACGGCCCCGCGGGTCAGGGCCGCCGGGTCGCTCCTCTCGACCATCGACTTCTGGCTCAACCTGCCCGACCAACGCCAATTCATCTATATGGCGGACGAGGCCACCGTGCGGCAGGCGGTACGCGCGCACAAGACGTGGGGTGCCGCGGCCATCAAGGTGTGGTACATCATGCCGCCGCAGCCGCCCGACACGGCGCGCGTGTCCGCCCTGGTGCGCGCCGCCGGCGACGAAGCTCGCAAGGTCGGGCTGCCCCTCATCGTGCACGCCACGGGCCTGTGGGAAGCGAAAGACGCGCTGCGTGCCGGGGCGCGGGTGCTGGTACACTCCGTTTGGACCGCTCCCGTGGACGACGAGTTCCTGACCCTCGCCCGGCGCCAGGGCACGATCTACGTCCCGACGCTCATGGTCCCCGATGGCTATCGCCAGGTGGCGGCGCGACACTTCGCTGGCGAGCGGCAGCCGCTGGCGTGCGTCGATCCCGCGACCCGCGCCAGGGCGCTCGCGACCGACACCGTGGCTCCGGCGCAGCGACCCAGCAGCGCCGCGCTCGAGGAGCGCACCGCCCGGACCGGGCGATCGTTCGCCCAGGCGCAGGCGAACCTCAAACGGGTCCACGACGCCGGCATTCCCGTCGCCCTCGGCACCGATGCCGGCAACCCGCTGACGCTGCACGGCGCGTCGGTGTTCATGGAGCTCGAGGCGATGCAGGCGTCGGGCCTCGCACCGCGCGATGTGCTCGTCGCCGCGACCGCGAGCGCGGCCCGGGCGCTCGGGCTCGACAGCACCGGCACCGTCACCGCCGGCGCCGTGGCCGACCTGGTCGTGCTGGACGCCGATCCGCTCGCCGAGATCCGCAACGTCCGCCGGATCGCGCTGGTGGTGCGCCGGGGTGAGGTGTACACCCGGCACGAGCTGGAATACTAGGACTCGATGACTCGTCGCAGCCTCCTCCTCACCTCATGACACGAGGTTTCCCGTTCATGCACCCGACCGCCCGTCCGCTGGCCGCGCTCTGTCTCGGGGCCCTGCTCGGCCTCGCGCCCTCCCCCACCGGCGATCTGCGCGGCTTCACGGCTGAGTCGGCGAAGGCCGAGCGCGAGTGGGAGGCCAAGTTCCGCGCGATCCCTTCGCCCGACTCGCTGCGCGAGGACATGCGCCGGCTGTCGGCCCGCCCGCACCACGTCGGCTCGCCGTACGACAAGGACAACGCCGAGTGGCTCCTCGCCAAGTTCAAGAGCTTCGGGCTCGACGCGCGGATCGAAACGTTCGACGTGCTGTTCCCCACACCCAAAGAGCGCGTCGTGGAGCTCGTCGCGCCCACGACGTTCCGCGCCAAGCTGCAGGAGCCGCCGGTGCCCGGAGACCCGACCTCGAGCCAGCAGGCGGAGCAGCTGCCGACGTACAACGCCTACTCGATCGACGGCGACGTCACGGCCCCGCTGGTGTACGTGAACTTCGGCGTGCCCGCCGACTATGAGCGGCTCGAGCGGCTGGGCGTGTCGGTGAAGGGCGCGATCGTGATCGCGCGCTACTTCGGGTCGTGGCGCGGCATCAAGCCCAAGGTCGCGGCCGAGCACGGCGCCATCGGCTGCCTGATCTACTCGGATCCGAAGGAGGACGGCTACACCCACGGGGACGTGTACCCGCAGGGCCCCTGGCGCCCCAGGGACGGAGTCCAGCGCGGCAGCGTGATGGACATGCCGCTCTATCCTGGCGACCCGCTCACGCCGGGCGTGGGAGCCACCAAGGACGCGAAGCGGCTCGCGGTGAGCGAGGCCCCGACCATCACCAAAATCCCGGTGCTGCCCATTTCGTACGGCGACGCGCAGCCGCTGCTCGCGGCCCTGCGCGGGCCCATGGCGCCGGCGGAGTGGCGCGGCGGGCTCGGCATCACCTACCACGTCGGTCCGGGGCCCGCCAAGGTGCACCTCCGCGTGAAGTCCGACTGGAGTTTGAAGACCCTGTACGACGTCATCGCGCGCATTCCCGGCGCCGCCGCGCCGGACGAGTGGGTCATCCGCGGCAACCATCACGACGCCTGGGTGAACGGCGCCGAGGACCCGATCTCGGGCCTGGTGCCCCTGCTCGAAGAGGCGCGCGCCTACGGGCAGCTGCTCAAGCAAGGCTGGAAGCCGCGCCGCACGATCATCTACGCGGCGTGGGACGGTGAGGAGCCCGCGCTGCTCGGCTCGACCGAATGGGTCGAGGCCCACGCCGACGAGCTGGGCGCGAAGGCCGTGGCATACCTCAACAGCGACACCAACAATCGAGGGTACTTGGACGTCGGCGGCTCGCACTCGCTCGAGGCGTTTATCAACGACGTCGCGCGGGACATCGACGACCCCGAGACCCGGCTCAGCGCCTGGAAACGCGCCCAGCTCCGCGCCATCGCCGACGCCAGCACGGCCGACCTCCGTCAGGAGGCGCGGCAACGGCCCGACCTGCGCATCGCTGCGCTCGGATCCGGCTCGGACTACACCCCGTTCCTGCAGCACATCGGGGTCGCGACCTTGAACCTCGGCTTCGGCGGGGAGGGCGGCGGCGGCATCTACCATTCGATCTACGACGACTTCAAGTGGTTCACGACGTTCGACGACACGTCGTTCGTGTACGGCCGCGCCCTCGCGCAGACGGTGGGCACCGCGGTCATGCGGCTCGCCGACGCCGACGTCGTGCCGTACCAGTTCACCGCCTTCGCCGAGACGGTAGGCCGCTATGTAAAGGAAGTGGAGAAGCTCCTCCAGGAGAAACAGGACACCGTGCGCGAGCGCAATCGCCAGCTCGACGAGGGCGTGTTCACCGCGACCGCGGACCCGCGCCAGCCGTCGGTCCCCCCGGCGCGGGAAGAGCTGCCGCCGTATCTGAGCTTCGCGCCGCTCGACAACGCGGTCGACGCGCTCAATCGAACGGCGGAGCGCTACGAGCGCGCGTTCACGAAGGCCCAGGCGAACGGGGGGGCCGCGCTCGCCAAGCCGGAAGCGCAGGCGTTGAACGCCACGCTGCGCCAAAGCGAGCGGGCGCTGATGAGCGCCACGGGCCTGCCACGGCGATCCTGGTACCGTCACCAGATCTACGCCCCCGGGTTCTATACCGGCTACGGGGTGAAGACGCTGCCCGGCGTGCGCGAGGCGATCGAGCAGAAAAACTGGTCGGAAGCCGAGCAGCAGATCGCGGCCACCGCACAAGCGCTGGCTGCACACACCAGTGTGGTCGGCCGGGCGGCGGAGCAGCTCGAGAAGCTCGCCCCCTAAGCCACGGTTGACGCCGTCCGGTCCGACCGCCTACAATGCGAGTCGAAGAACGCGACCCTGGAGGCGCGCATGCGACGTGAGATCCGAACGGCGGCGCTGACCGCCATCCTGCTGGTGCCGCTGATCACCTCCGCCCCGGCGGATTGGCGCGCGCTCAACTCGGCGCAGCCGGCGGCGTCGTACACCTACCGCGGCACCATTCGCGCCGTCAACGCGCGGACCGGTACGCTCGAGCTGATCACCGGGGTCGGTATGTCCCTGCGGGTCGTGCGGATGACCACGGCACCGACGACACAGCTCGTGGCCGCCGGCGGGGCGCCCCGCCTCGCCGACTTGAAGCCCGGCGACGTCGTGCGCACCGAGTGTCGACGCACCCCCACGGGGCTGGTCGCCGATCGCATCGAAAAGCTCGCGGTGAGCACACCGTGACCCGGCCGCGGGTCGCGGTCGCTCTCTTACTCGTCGCGGTAGGCTGTCAGAAGCCCGTCAAGCCGGGCGATCCCCTCCCCCAGCTCTCGAAGACGGAGCGCGACCGGTTCAACCGGGGGAAGGTCGTGTTCGACAGCGTGTTCACACCCGAGACGGGGCTCGGTCCCCTCTTCAACGCGACCGGCTGCGGCGAGTGCCACGAGGATCCGGCGGGCGGGCGCGGCGACGAAGTCGAAGTCCACGCTACCGCGTTCCACAGTCCTTTCTGCGACCCACTCGCCCAGGAGGGGGGACCGGTGATTCAGCAGCACACCACCCCCGCCCTCAAGCAGGCCCTCGGCATCGACCAGGAGCCCTTTCCCCCGTCGGCGACGGCGCGGGCGATGCGGACGTCGCCGGTCATCTTCGGCCGCGGCCTGCTCGACCTCGTGCCCGACTCCGTTCTCCTCGCCTACGCGGACCCCGGCGACCGGAACCACGATGGGGTCAGAGGACGGCCCAACCGCTCCCTGGACGGCCGCATCGGCCGGTTCGGCCGCAAAGCGTTCGTCCCCACCCTGCGGGAGTTCAACGCGGGCGCGTTCGCGGCGGAGATGAGCGTCACCAACCCGCAGCAGCCGACCGAGGAGGACATCGGGGGCAAGCCGATCCCGGCCGGCGTCGACCCCGCGGCCGACCCCGAGATCACCCAGGAGGCGCTCGACCTCACCGACGACTTCGTGCGCTTCCTCGCGCCGCCGACGCCGTTGAAGGTGGGCAAGGACGGGCGGCGCGGCCGCGACCTCTTCTCCCGGATCGGGTGCGCGACCTGCCACATCCCGACGCTCCGCACCGGGGACAGCCCGGTGCCGGCCTTGCGGTACCGGACGTTCGCCGCCTATACCGACCTGCTGCTGCACGATATGGGAGCCGAGCTGGCCGACATCTGCCTCGGCCTCGCCACCCCGGCGGACTTCCGCACGGAGCCGCTCCTCGACCTCCGCGGTGCGGAGCACTTCCTCCACGACGGCCGAGCGACCACGCTCGAGCAGGCGATCGAGCTGCACGGTGGGGAGGGGGCCGGCGCACGCGACCGCTTCAAGGCCCTGCCACCGGCCGACCGCGCGGCGCTCGTCGCCTTCCTTAAGTCTCTGTAAGAAACGCCCCAGGCGGGGGCTTGAAGAACCGGGCGGGGGGCTGTTAGCATCTGTCCGCGTATGCCCTTCCTGTCTGTCGACGGCATTTCTAAGCGATTCGGCGGCGTTACGGCGGTCGACCAGGTCTCATTTGCGATCGACCGCGGTCAGGTGGTGGGCTTCCTCGGTCCGAACGGGGCGGGCAAGTCCACGACCATGCGCATGATCACGCAGTTTTACGAGCCGGACGCCGGCACGATCAGCCTCGACGGCGTCCCGCTCGCGGACTCAGGCCGGGCGGCGAAGCGCCGCATCGGGTACCTCGCCGAGAACAACCCCCTGTACGAAGACATGCTGGTCCACGACTACCTCGCCTTCATCGCGGACCTGCGCGAGCTCGCGGGCCCGCCCCGCGGGCAGGCGATGGACGCCGCAGTCGCGGCGACCGGCATCGAGAGCGTCTACTACCGGCCGATCGCGGAGCTGTCGAAGGGGTTCCGGCAGCGGGTGGGCCTGGCACAGGCGATTCTACATCGCCCCGACCTCCTCGTGCTCGACGAGCCGACGGAGGGGCTCGACCCCAACCAGCGCGTCGAGATCCGTCGCCTGATCGGGGCGCTCGGCAAGGACCGCACCGTCATCCTCTCGACCCACGTGCTTTCCGAAGTGCAGCAGACCTGCTCCCGCCTGTTGATCATCAGCCGGGGGAAGATCGTGGCCGACGGACCGGTGGACCAGCTGATCGCCAAGGCGGCGGGGGCGGGAGCGGGGGCGGGGGCGATCGAAATCGCCGTCGAGGCGGCCGGGGCGGGTGTCGCGGAAGCCCTCGGGCGGCTGTCCGGCGTTCGCCGGGTGACGCCGGCACCCGTCGCGGTCGACGGCCGGGTCGCCGTGACGCTCACCGCCGACGGCTCGCGCGACCTGCGTCCCGAGATCTTCGCGCTCGCCCAATCCCGCGGCTGGACGCTGTACGAGCTGCACCGGCAGGCCGGGACCCTCGAGGACCTGTTCCAGCAGCTCACGCAAAAGGGGGCCTAGCGATGCGGCCGGTGTGGACCATCGCACGGCGCGAGCTGAAGGCGCTGTTCGACCAGCCGACGGCCTACATCCTGCTGGTCGTGTTCACCGCCGTGAACGGCTTCCTCTGCTTCCGTCAACTGGACTTGTACGGCGTCGCGTCGCTGCGCCCGATGTTCGACTTCCTGCCCTGGGTGCTCCTGTTGCTCGTGCCGGCGGTAACGATGCGCGCCCTCGCCGAAGACGCCCGCTCGGGTACGCTCGAGGTGGTGCTGGCACAGCCGATCACCGAGCTGGAGCTGCTGCTCGGCAAGTACGTCGGCCAGGTGCTCTTCCTCTGGCTCGCGCTGGCGATCACGCTCACCATCCCGCTCGGTCTCGTGCTGGGCACCGCGCCTCAGCTCGGGATCGTGGTTGCGCAATATGTCGGCGCGGCCCTGTTGATCCTCGGGCTCGGGGGCGTCGGAGTCTGGGCGTCGAGCGCCACGCGCAACCAGATCACCGCCTTCATTCTCGCCGTGACAGTGATGTTCGCGCTGATCCTCGTCGGGCTCGATCCCCTGATCGTGGGTCTCCCGGCCTCGCTGGGGGCGATCGCCGCGTCGCTCGGCGTGTTGTCACACTTCTCGAGCATCGGCCGCGGCGTGATCGACCTGCGCGATGCGGTTTACTTCGTCACGCTCGCCGTGCTGTTCCTGGTCTTCGCGTACTTCGCGCTCGAGTCCCGCAGGGTCACGCCGCACGGAGAGGCCCTGAGACGGCTGCGGCTGGGCACCGTGTTCCTGGCGTTCGCGACGATCGTGGTGAACCTGTTCGGTCGTCACATCGGCGGCCGGCTCGATCTGACGCCGGGGAATTCGTTCACACTGTCCCGCGCCACGCGTCAGCTGCTGCGCACCCTCCCGGACCTCGTGACCCTGAAGCTGTTCGCTTCGGCGGCGCTGCCGCCCGAAGTCGCGTTCTTGAAGCGCGACGTCGACGATCTCCTGAACGACTACCGCGCGGCCGGGCGCGGTAAGGTGAAGGTGGTCATCGCAGACCCGGCGAGCGACAGCGCCGCAATGAAGGAGGCCCGCACCCTCGGGATCCCGCCCGTCCAGTTCAACGTGCTGGGGCAGGCGGAGCTGCAGGTGAAGGAGGGCTACCTGGGTCTGGCGATCCGCCACGCCGACGGGGTGAAGACCATCCCCTTCGTGCAGCAGTCCAACGATCTCGAGTACCGGCTCACCTCCGACATCCGGGCACTGACCCATCCAGAGAAAACCGTGATCGCCTTCGGCGAGATCAGCGATGCGGCGGCGGCGCGCGGCCAACGCAGCTTCGAGGCGCTGCGCGAGCGGCTCGCGAGCCGTTATGATGTCCGCCCCTTCGGTGTGACCGACACGTCGATCGCCCCGGGCGTTCGGGTGATCGCCGTCGCCGGTACGCCCGATTCGCTCGACAACGCCCAGGTCACCCGGCTGCGCGGGTTCCTCGACCGGGGGGGCAGTCTGCTCCTGATGGCCGGCGGCATGCAACTGCAGCTCTCCCAGCAGGGGCCGCCGTTCGCGGCGTCGCGGCGCGTCGGGTGGAACGCGCTGCTCAAGCCGTACGGCGTCTCGATCGCCTCCAACATGGTGTACGACCTGGCGTCGAACGTGCAGGTCGGGATCCCGGCCCAGTTCGGCCAGGTGCTGGTGCCCTATCCGTTCTGGCTGCGGGCGCTCAGCACGAAGGCCTCGCCGGTGAACGCCGACCTCGAAGCCGTGCTGCTGCCGTGGACGAGCCAGATCGACACGCCTCCTGTCACGGCCGGGACGGTGACGCCGCTGCTGGTCACGAGCCGCGCCGGCGGTGTGCAGGAGACGATGGCGTTCCTCGACCCGTCGCGGGCGTTCAGCCGCGACAGCCTGCGACGGCGGGTCGTGGCGCTGCTCGCGAGCGCGCCGGGACCCGATACCACGAAGGGCGCCCCGCGCGGCCGTCTCGTGGTGGTCGGGAGCGGCGACTTCGCGAGCGACCGCTACACGCGCAACTCCCCCGAGAACCTCGTGTTCGTCGAGAACGCGATCGACTGGCTCGCCCAGGACGACGCGCTGATCGCCATCCGCTCCAAGAACCGCGCGCCGCCGCCGCTCGTGTTCACGAGCGCGACCACGCGTGGCGCGGTCAAGTACGGCAACGTCATCGGCGTGCCGGTGCTGTTGGTCGGCGCCGGGATCCTCCGGCTGTGGCGGCGGCGTCAGATGACGCGCCGGACGTATCGGCCGCTCGCCGCGGGCAGCCCGGCATGAGCGCCAAGCAGCTCAAGCTCATCGCCGTCGGCCTCGTCGTCCTGCTGCTCTTGTGGGGCGGTAGCGAGCTGCTGTCGCGCGGCTCAGACTCGGTGACCGGGTCGCTTGCGCTGCCCGCGCTCTCCCAGACGGACGTGGACACGGTCACCGTCATCAAGGGCGCGGACTCGATCGTGCTGGCCCGGCAGTCGCCTACGGCGTGGAGCGCGAATGGCCACCGCGCGGCGCTCGACGCGGTGGGCGAGGTGTTTCAGGCGCTCGCGGATACGGCCCGCCCCGAGCTCGTCGCCCAGGAGCCGGCGTCGTTCGCCCGTCTCGGCGTGGACAGCGCCGCCGGCCGGTGGTTGCGCCTCTCCCGCGGCGGGAAGCCGCTGCTCAAGCTCATTGTCGGGACGCGCTCCACCGACTTCCAGGGCGTCTACGTCCGTCGCCCGGGCGACACGCACGTCTATCTCTGGCGCGGCCGCCTCGCCTCCGTGGCGGACCGCCCCGTCGACGGGTGGAGGGACAAGCGCATCGCCGGGCTCGAGCCCGACAGCATCGCGGGGCTGGATGTGGTGCGCGGGAAGGACCGCTACACCTTGAAGCGGGCCGGCAAGCATTGGACGTTGAACGGGCGGGCAACCGATTCCGCGGCCGTCGCCCGCTACCTCGACCGGCTGAAGGTCATTACCGCCGCGGGGTTCGCGACGCCCAAGGACGTGGACTCCACCAAAGCGCTCCGCGCCGCCCGCCGGCTCACCGTGCGCGGCGGCCGGGGCGTGCTGCTGTCGCTCGCGTGCGATTCCGGGGCGACGGGATTCATCGTGCGCCATCTCGCGGGCGTGGGCGGCGAAGGATCGACGGTCTATCGCATGAACACGTGGGATGTCGACGGAATCACGCCGGCCAGTCGATCGCTGGTACCCGCCAAGAAGTAACCCCTTGGCTTCGCGCAGTTTGCCGTCTATTTTGCAGGGCTTCCATGGCGGACCTCTCGCTCTCGCGGAGCCAGCTGTTGCTCCTCGCCGGGACGGCCAACCGGCCGCTCGCCGAGGAGATGGCCGAGCACTTGGGGCAGCCGTTGTGCGCGGTGACGATCCGCCGCTTCGCGGATGGGGAGATTTTCGTCAAGATCGACGAGAACGTGCGCGGCCGCGATGTGTTCATCATCCAGCCGACCAACCCGCCGGCGGAGAACCACCTGGAGCTGTTGTTCCTGATCGACGCCGCGCGACGGGCGAGCGCGGCGCGGATCACGGCGGTGCTGCCGTACTTCGGCTACGCGCGCCAGGACCGCAAGGACCAGCCGCGGGTGGCGATCAGCGCCAAGCTCATGGCGAACCTGATCACGGCGGCCGGCGCGGATCGCGTGCTGGGGATGGATTTCCATTCCCATCAGCTGCAGGGGTTCTTCGACATTCCGGTGGACCATCTGTACGCGGCACCGGTGTTCGTGAGCCACTTCCGCCAGAAGCAGCTGTACGACCCCGTGGTGGTGGCCCCCGACGTGGGGTCGGCGAAGATGGCGCGGGGATTCGCGAAGCGGCTGAACGCCTCGCTCGCGATCATCGACAAGCGGCGGCCCTCCGCGAACGTGGCCGAGGTCGTGAACGTGGTCGGTGAGGTGGCCGACAAGGACTGCCTCATCCCGGACGACATGATCGACACGGCGGGGACGGTCACCGAGGCCGCGGCGGCGCTCAAGGGGCTCGGCGCGCGCAAGATCTATGCGTTCGCGTCGCACGCGCTCTTGTCTGGGCCGGCGGTGGAGCGGCTCCGCGCCTCGGCCATCAACGAGGTGGCAGTGACCAACACGATCCGCATCCCCGAGGAGCGGACGTTCGACAAGCTGAAAGTGCTGTCGATCGCGGGGCTGATGGCCAAGGCGATCGGCTACGAGCACTCGAACCAGTCAGTCAGCGCACTGTTCGATTGACGGACAACGAATAACGGACGACGGATAACGTATGGCACAAACAGTCTCCCTCTCGGCAGCTCCCCGCCAGGCGACCGGCAAGGGCGCCGCTCGGCAGGCGCGCTTCCACGGCAAGGTCCCGGCGGTGATCTACGGCCACGGACGGAACGCGCAGCCGCTCGAGCTCGAGGCCAAGGCGCTCGAAAAGGCGCTGCAGGGAGTCGAGCCCGCGAGCACGATCATCGAGCTCGCCGTGGACGGCAAGACGGTGAAGACGCTGATTCGCGAGATCCAGCGCCACCCCATCCGGCCCGACATCATTCACGTGGATTTCTACGAGATCCATGCCGCGGAGAAGGTCAAGCTCAAGATCCCGGTGCACCTCGTGGGCAGCCCCGACGGCGTGCGCAACGCCGGCGGCGTGCTCGACCAGGTGACGCGCGAGGTGGAGATCGAGGTGCTCCCGGAGAACATCCCGGACCGCGTCGAGCTCGACGTGAACGCGCTCAAGATCGGCGACTCGCTGCACGTGCGCGACCTGAGCATCGCGAACGCCAAGATCCTCACCGAGGCCGATCTGACGATCGCCACGGTGGTGCCGCCGCGCGCCGAGGAAGTGGCGGCCCCGAGCCCCGAAGCGGCGACCGAAGTGGCCGAGCCCGAGCTCATCCGCAAGGTCCGGGAAGGTGAGGAGGAGGAGGGCGAGGCGGCCCCCGAGGCCGGCGCGGCGTCCAAGCCCGAAGTCAAGGGTGCTGGGGGCGCCGCGGCACCCGCCAAAGCGGAGAAGGCCGAGAAGCCCAAGGGCGGCAAAGAGAGCTGACGTTTGCGCGCCGTCGTCGGCCTTGGCAACCCGGGGCCCGAGTACGCGGCGACGCGTCACAATGCGGGCTTCTGGTTGGCCGATGCGCTCGTGGAGCGGTGGCGGTTTCCCCCGTTCCGCCGCGGCGAGCGCGCCCGGGTCTCCGAGGGTGACGTGGCGGGCGTGCCCGTGCGGGTCCTCAAGCCCACCACGTACATGAATGCCAGCGGCGCCGCCCTCGCCTCGCTCCGCGCCGACCCCGCGTTCAACCCCGCAACGGACCTGCTCGTCCTCGTGGACGAATTCCGGATCCCCACCGGCACCTTCCGCCTGCGGAGCGAGGGCTCGGCGGGCGGGCACAACGGCCTCAAGAGCATCGAGGCCGCCCTCCAGTCGCAGCAGTATCCGCGCCTCCGCATCGGCGTGGGACCGCTGCCCGAGGGCGTGAGCGACTGGTCCGAGTACGTGCTCGAGCCGTTCACGCCCGAGCAGCGAGACAAGGTGAAAGCGCTGATGCCTCAGATGATGGACGAGGTCGAGAAGTGGCTGCGCACGTGATAACGCGGAACGCGGAAGTGGGAACGCGGAACAACCTCGACTGTTCCGCGTTCCGCGTTCCGACTTCCGCGTTCTGACGTGCTCCGCCTCGGAATAGTGGGCTTACCCAACGTGGGAAAATCCACGCTCTTCAACGCCATGACTTCCTCCAAAGCGGCCGCCGCGGAGAACTATCCCTTCTGCACCGTCGAGCCGAACGTCGGTGTAGTCGAGGTCCCGGATCCCCGGCTCGAGCGACTGAACCAGCTCGTGAAGCCCAAGAAGAAGGTCCCCGCCGTCGTCGAGTTCGTGGACATCGCCGGCCTGGTCAAGGGCGCGTCCCAGGGAGAGGGGCTCGGCAACCAGTTCCTGTCGCACATCCGCGAAGTGGACGCGGTGGTGCACGTGATCCGCTGCTTCGACGACCCCGATGTGGTGCACGTGATGGGGCCGGTGGACCCGGTGCGCGACCACGACGTGATCACCAGCGAGCTCGCCCTCGCCGACCTCGCCGTGGTGGAGCGCCGGCTCGAGAAGACCCGCAAGACCGCCCGTGCCGGCGACAAGGACGCCCAGGCCGAGCTGGTGGTGCTCGAGCGCGTGGTGGCCGAGCTCGACGCGGGGCGCGGCGCGCGGGAAGCCGGCGAGAGCGAGGACGCGGTGAAATTCCTGCGGCAGCTCGGGCTGCTCACGGCGAAGCCGATCCTGTACGCCGCGAACGTGAACGAGGACGACCTCGCGGCGGGCGGCGGACAGTGGCTCGACGAGCTGCGCGCGGCCGTGCAGGCGCACCACGAGGAGGCCGAGATCGTCCTCTTCTCCGCCAAGTTCGAGGCGGAGCTCGGCGAGCTGTCAGGGAACGAGCGGGCGGAGTATCTCGCGAGCGCCGGCGTCAGCGAGCCGGGACTCGACCGCCTGATTCACGCGGGCTACCGGCTGCTCGGCCTCGAGACCTTTTTCACCGTGGGGGAGAACGAAGTGCGCGCGTGGACGATGCACCGGGGTGACACCGCGTTCGCGGCCGCGGGGGAGATCCACTCCGATTTCCAGCGCGGCTTCATCCGCGCCGAGACCGTGTCATTCGAGGATTTCGTGCGGGCAGGCTCCTACAAGGCGGCCCGGGAGGAGGGATTGGTGCGGAGCGAAGGGCGGGACTACGTGGTGCAGGACGGCGATATCCTGCTGTTTCGGTTCAACGTGTAGCGCCTATCTCCCCCTTCACGCAAACCGCACGCAGTACACCGGCGGGAGATGCTCCGAGATCGTCTCCCAACTGTCCCCCTGGTTCTCACTCACCCACAGCGCGCCCGTCGTCGTGCCGAACGCGAGCCGGTCTCCCGTCTCGTCCACGTCGAGCGCGTGGCGGTAGGTGAGATCGTAGGCGTGCTCCTGCGGCAAGCCCTTCGTGAGCACCTGGAAGCTGCTTCCCCCGTTCCGAGTGCGCGCCACGACCACTCGACCCTTCACCGGGATACGCTGCTCGTCGCTCACCCCGGGCACGAACCAGGCCGTGCCCGCGTCCTCGGGATGCACCGCCACCGCGAAGCCGAACACCGCGGGCTTGACGGTGGGGATCTCCTCCCAGGACGCCGCGCCATCGGTGGAGCGGAAGACGCCGTTGTGGTGCTGGACCCAGAGGGCATCGGGCTCGGCGCGACACTGGACCAGGTGGTGGGGATCCTGGACGTGGGGATCATATTGGCGCTCGGCCGGCATGTACGCCGCGCGCATGCCCTGGGCGCGGCATTCCCAGCTCGTGCCGCCGTCCCGGGTCAGCCACACGCCGCCGCACGAGACGGCGACGGTGACGTGGCGCGCGTCGCGCGGGTCCACGCAAATCGAATGGAGGCCGGGGAGCTCCGCGCCGCCGCCGAACCACTCGCGACGCTTGGGGTGGCGCCACAGCGACTCGACCAGCTGCCACGACGACCCCCGGTCGCGGGAGCGGAACAGCCCCCCGGGCAGCGTGCCGCACCACAGCGTCCCCGGCTCGCTGTCGTGTCCCGCCTCTAACGCCCACACCAGCTCCGTGCTCCACGGGATGGGCTTGCCGGAATTGGGCTCCCGGTCCTCGATCCCCTCGGGCTTGGGTGGGTACGCGGGCGTCGCGCACGGCTCCCACTTGCGTCCTCCGTCCCGCGAGCGGTGCAACTTGACGCCGAAGTGCCCGTGCCCGAGCGCCACGTACACGGCGCCCTCGCGTCGGTCCGGGAGCACGATCGACGCGTTGTCGGCCAGGAAGTCCGCGCGCGTGATCGCCCACCGCGCGCGTGGCCGTCCTTTGCGGCGCGCGATCGTGAACACACCCTTGCGGGTGGCGACATAGAGCCGGTCGCTCATCCGCCGGAGAGCGCCTGCATGACGCAGACTTCGCCGTTGCTGGGGACGGCATCACTCAAGTGCGTCCGGTCGCGGATCTGTCGGCCGTTGACGAACACGACCATGTGACGCCGCACGGCGCCCTGATCGTCGAGCACGTAGTCGCGCGCCCGGGGGTTCGCGGCGAACACCCGCTCCAAGACCTCGCGCACGGTACCGCCGTCCGCCTCGGTCGGGGGGCAGGGGACGTGTCGTTGGATGTTTTGGGTGAACGTCACGCGCGGCATGACGTCGATGGTATGCGAGCAGCCCGCCCCGCGCCAGGGGATTCCTAGTCCTGACCTTCCGCTGCCGCCGCTCCCGCATGCACCCGATTGCCGCGCTGCGGCCGCGGCGGCGGCGCGAGATGGCCGTCCGGGTCCGACAGCCGCACCTGCTGCTCCACCATGTCACGGCTGAGCCACACCACGCGGTTGCCGCACATGATCGCGTCCACGGGGTACGCCTGCCGCGCGAACGAGTGCGCGTCGGAGCTCGCCACCCGGGTCCCCGGGAAGTAGTACCAGCAGCGCTGGCCGTCGGGGTGACTGTGGATCATGCCGACGGTGCCCGCCCAGCCCGCGTCCTCGCAGGTCTGCTCCGGCACCACGCGCGTTGGCGTGGAGTGCCCGGGCTCCACGTCCGCGGGCGCGATCCGTCGCACGATCACCGCATTCCCGTGGATCTCTCCGATCATGCAACCCATGAACTCGGTCGGGTAGGAGCGGTATTGGAGCGAGAGGTAGCGACGCGCCTGGTCGGACAGGATGAGGGCGCGCGCGTGCGAGCCGGCGCGATTCGGCGCCGCTTCGACCAGACCGGCAGGCTCCGGCTGGAGCGCCAGCAGGACCATGAGGCCCGCCGCCGCCGCCGCGCCGCGCGTCACGCGCGCGAACCACCAGGTCCCTCGAACCCGCATCCGACCGTCCTTCCCAGGTTCCGGGTCTTCGACCGCCTCTACCCTTCAAAGGATGATTGGCCAGCACGCCAGGTTGCGTGATTCCCATCACTTTGCCGTCAACGGCGCGTCAAGGCCGGACGTTCCCAGGGGCGAGACGATGTGAGGGGGGTCACGTGTCGAGCGTGCACCGGTCTTCCCCCGCCCTCGCGCTCCGCCTATCTTTCGCGCCTCACAATCCCCTACTCGGCGCCGCACCTGCGTCGGGTCGCCCACGACCAAAGGGAGGTGGCATGGCTCGTCGCTACGAGACCGTCTACATCTTCGATCCCGCGTTGGAAGAGCCGGCAATCACGGAGCGGTTGGAGCGGTTCCACGCCCTCCTGACCAAGGACGCCAAGGGCGCGATCACGAACGTCGCTCATTGGGGCAAACGCACCCTCTCCTATCCGATCAAGAAGAAGGACACGGGCTACTATGTGGTGGCGCAGTTCGAGACCGCGGCCGAGCTGTTGCCGGAGTACGAGCGCGCCGTGAAGCTCGAAGAGGGCGTGGTGCGCTTCCTGGTCGTCGTGTCGGAAGGTTTGCCGGCGAAGCCCGAACCCCCGCCCGCCGTGATCGCCGCGGATGTGGTGGTGGACGAGATCGAGGAGGATGAAGCATGAGGCGGCCCGCGAAGACGTGCCCCGTGTGCGAGTCCGGGGTGCGGGTGCTCGACTACAAGGACGACCGCACGCTCGGCCGGTTTCTCACCGAGCGCGGCAAGATTCTCCCGAGCCGGTTGTCGGGGATGTGTGCGCGACATCAGCGCCAGCTCGCCACCGCGATCAAGCGGGCTCGCCAGCTCGCGCTGCTGCCCTACATCAAGGGGTACGTCGGCTGAGTCGCTGGCGCCTCGCGGCGGGCGTGCTGCTGTTCGCCGCCCTGGCGCCGGTCAGTCTGGTGGCGCTGCCGTTGGCGGCGCTCCTGGTCGCCGCGCACCCGGGGACGCGCGGCGAGTGGCTGGCGGTGGGGCTCGCGGGGGGCGCCGGGGTGGCCCTCCTGGCCGCTCCGGAGCACGGCGTCTTCGACGCGCTGAGTCGCACCTGGATCGTGCTGGTGACGGTGGCGTTCGCCGCCGGCGCGAGGCTCTCCCCCACGGGCTTCTGGCCGCTTGCCCTGCGAGCCTGCCTCTACGCCGCCGCGGGCATCACGGTGCTGGTCGGTCGCAGCGCCACGGGGCCTGCGTTCTGGACGGAGGTGCAGTGGGAGGCGACCCGGGACGCGAGCCGGGCCGTGCGGTACGTCGTCGAGGTCGCGCCCGGTCTGTATCCGGCGTTCGAGCCCGCCGTGCGCCTGCTCGCCGCCTGGCCGCTCTGGCTCGTGGCGGAGAGCCTGGCCGGGCTGGCACTGGCCTGGCATGGCCACGCCTTGATCGCGCGCACGCCGCTCTCCGCGGCCGGTTTGAACCATTGATGAGGAACGACGGACTATGGAAGTCATCCTGCGAGAGGACGTACAGCATCTGGGCGCGGCGGGCGACGTGGTCAAGGTAAAGGACGGCTACGCGCGCAACTATCTCCTGCCGAAGGGTCTCGCCTACCCGGCGACGGACGCGAACAAGAAGAAGATCGCCTACGAAGCGGCCCGCATCGCCAAGCAACGCGCGGCGGAGAAGAGCAGCGCCGAAACGGAGGCAGCCCGCATCGCCGAAGTCCGCCTCACCTTCTCGGTGAAGGTGGGGGAAGAGGACAAGCTGTACGGCTCGGTGACGGCGAGCGACGTTCAGCGCAAGCTCGAGGAGCTCGGGATCCGCGTCGATAAGCGCCGCGTGGACCTCCCCGAGCCGATCCGGGAGCTGGGCGAGTTCCGCATCGGGATCAAGCTGCACCCGGACGTGCGCCCCGAGATCCAGGTCAGCGTGGTGAAGGAGTAGCGGGCCGCGGGAGGACGGAACAAACGGGTGACAGGCGCGCTATGACTAGCAGACGGAGCGGGCGCCCGGTGGGGCGTGCGGGGCCGGACGCGCTGGCCGCACTCCGAGTGGTGACGGCCGCGCTCGCCGACCGCAAGGCGATCGACCCGGTGGTGCTCGATCTGCGCGGCCTGACGGCGGCCGCCGATTACTTCGTCATCGTGTCGGGCACCTCGGACGCCCACGTGCGGGGCATGGCGGAGCACCTCATGGACGCGCTGGCGCCGCGCGGTGTCGTGCCACATCATGTCGAGGGACTCACACAGGGTCGGTGGGTGCTGTTGGATTACGTGGATTTCGTGGTGCACGTCTTTCATCCGGAATTGCGGGAGTTCTACCAGCTCGAGCGGCTGTGGGGCGACGCACCCGTGCTGGCCGCGGGTGCTCCGGACAGCGGGTCGAAAGGATGATCGTCATGCGACGTATCGGCGGGATTGCGGCGGCGCTCGCGTTGTTCGGCGTGGCGCCGCTGGCAGCGCAGTACTTCGGGCAAAACAAAGTCCAGTACCAGGCCTTCGATTTCCGGATCATCCAGACCGAGCACTTCGAGATCTACTACTATCCGGTCGAGCGAACGGCGGCGTTGGACGCGGCGCGGATGGCGGAGCGGTGGTACGCCCGCCTGTCCCGCGTCCTGCACCACCAGTTCCAGGGCCGGAAGCCGATCATCTTGTACGCGTCGCAATCCGACTTCCAACAGACCAACACGACTACCGAAGACCTCGGCGAGGGAACCGGCGGTTTCACCGAGTTCTTCAAGCATCGCATGGTGCTGCCCTTTACCGGGGCCTACGCGGACTTGGAGCACGTGCTGGGCCACGAGATGGTGCACCAGTTCCAGTACGACGTGATCAGTCGCGGCCGCATCGGGGCCGGCGTGCAGACGCTGGTCAACGCCAACCTCCCCGGCTGGTTCATGGAGGGCATGGCGGAGTACCTCTCGATCGGCCCGATCGACCCACTCACGTCCATGTGGCTGCGCGACGCCTCGCTGGAAGGTCACCTGCCGACCGTCGAGGAGATGACGTACGACCCGCGGATCTTCCCCTATCGGTTCGGGCACGCGCTGCTGGCCTACGTCGGGGAGAAGTGGGGCGACGAGGCGATCGGGCAAATCCTCCAGGCGTCCGTGTCGAGCGGCGTCGAGGGCGGCTTCAAGCGCGCGCTCGGCATCACGCTCGACGACCTGTCGAGCGAGTGGCGCGACGCGGTGCAGACCACGTACCTGCCCCAGCTCGCCGACCACTACCGGGCGCGCCGCATCGCCCAGCCGCTGCTCACCCAGAAGCGCTCCGAAGGCACGCTGCATCTCGCCCCCGCCCTGTCCCCCGACGGGCGTGAGATCGCGTACTTCAGCGAGAAGAATTCCTTCTTCGTCGATCTCTACCTCGCCGACGCGGAGACGGGCCGGGTCAAGCGGCGGCTCGTGAAGTCCACCCTGAACTCGAACTACGAGAGCCTCCGCTTCATCAACTCGGCCGGCTCGTTTTCGCCCGACGGGCGCTATTTCGCCATCGCCGCGAAGCGCAAGGACCGCGACGATCTCGTGATCCTCGATGTGAAGAAGGATGAAGAGGTCCGCCGCATCCGCGTCCCGCTGAACGGGCTCACCACGCCGGCGTGGTCGCCCGACGGGAAACAGCTGGTGTTCACGGGATACGACGGCGGCCTCTCGGACCTGTTCGTCGTGAACGCCGACGGCTCGAACCTGCGTCGCCTCACGAACGACAAGTACGCCGATCTCGAGCCCTCCTGGTCCGCCGACGGGAAGACGATCGCGTTCGCGACCGACCGCGGAGCCGCGACCGACTTCAACGCGCTCAAGTTCGGCAACCTGCGGATCGCCCTGCTCCACCTCGACAACGGCTCCATCGAGGTGCTCCGCCACATGGACCAGGGAAAGAACATCGATCCCGCCTGGGCCCCGGACGGCCGGTCACTGGCGTTCGTCTCCGATCGCAACGGGATCAGCAACATCTTCCTGTACGACTTGTCCGACGGGAACATCTACCAGCTCACCGACGTGTTCACGGGAGTCTCCGGAATCACCGCGCTCTCGCCGTGCCTCTCCTGGGCGCACGAAGCCGACCGGCTCGCGTTCGCCTACTATGAGGACGGCGAATACAACGTGTACGCGGTCGACAACCCGCGCTCCCTCAAGCGCCAGCCGTACCAGGCACCGGCCACGCCCCCCGTGACGTCCCTGCTCGCCGCCCAGCGCCGGGCGCTCGGCGGGCCGGCCGCGGTCGCGACCGCCACGGCGGCGCCGGTCGACCCGGGGCCCCGCGCCGGCACGTCGGTGTATCGCTCGCCCACCGGCTTCCGGGCGTCAGGCACCACGCAATCGTCCGATACCGGTGCGGCGCCGGGGCAGGTGTCGATAAAAACCCTCATCGACTCGTCGCCCGCCCTGCCGGACACGAACGAGTTCACCTTCAGGCCCTATCACACCCGGTACAGCCCGGACTTCGTCGCGCGACCGACGATCGGGTACGAGCGGGATAACTTCGGCCGCGGGTTCTTCGGCGGCACGGCCATCTCGCTGTCGGACATTCTCGGCAACCACACCATGGTGTTCTCGGGCTCGGTGAACGGTCGTCTGAGCGAAGCCCAGGTACTGGCCGCCTACATCAATCAGGCGCACCGCCTGAACTGGGCGTTCGGCGGGTCGCAGGATCCGCTGTACTTCTATTTGCCGACCCAGGTTCAATCCAACCCGTCCGACCCGAACACCGTGATCCTCACGCCGCGGCTCGAGCGGTTCGTGATCCGCGACATATTCGCGCAGGGATACTATCCGTTCAGCCGCTTTACCCGCGTGGAGATCGGCGGGCACTTTGCCAACATCACCCAGGATACGCTGCGGCAGGACTACCTCTTGGATCGGGGTTCCGGCGCCGTCCTGGGCATCGCGGACCCCGTGACGGGGAGCGGCCCCTCCGTCAGCTACTACGGACCGCAGCTCGCGCTGGTCCACGACAACTCGCTGTTCGGGTGGGTGGGACCGTTCGCCGGCTCTCGCTGGCGCCTCGAGGTCGCTCCCAGCTTCGGCTCGTGGAAATTCACCTCCGGCCTGGTCGACTGGCGGCGCTACTTCTTTGCCCGACCTGTCACGCTCGCCCTGCGCGGGCTGTTCTTCGGTCGCTTCGGGCGCGACGGCGACCTGTTCCCCCAGTTCCTCGGGAACACCAACTTGATACGCGGCTACACCGCCGGCTCGCTCATCAACAACGAGTGTCTCGCGGCGACCAGCGGCTGCCCCGAGCTGGACCAGCTCATTGGCTCGCGGTTCGCCGTCGTGAACGCCGAGTTGCGCTTCCCGCTGACGCGCAGCCTGGTGCTTGGATTCCTCCCCGTGGGACTCCCTCCCATCGAAGGCGCCATCTTCTACGACGCGGGGCTCGCCTGGGACTCGAACTCCAAGCTCGAGTGGAGCCGATCCAGCACCGAAGATCCCGAGACCGTGCGCGCGCCACTTCGCAGCTGGGGCGGCTCGATCCGGATGAACTTCCTGGGTTTCGTCGTGCTGCGGTTCGACTACACCAAGCCCCTGAGCCGGCCGCACAACAATCCGTACTGGACGGTGAGCCTCGGCCCAACGTTCTAACTCCGCATCCCTAAACCACTTGTCCTGGCCTCGCCGGTTGCCTATCTTGTCCGGCGAGGCCATTTGCGCACCTGCGGATCGTACCTCCTCCTCACCAGCCTGGCGCTCTGGGGCTGCCGGTCCCGGGCGCCCGCCGCACCATCGTCGCAACCGCCTGCCAAACAGGCTGTTAGCCGAGCAGCCGCGGGCGCCGCTCGTACCGCCGGGGTCGCTATCCGCATCCCGACGAAAGGGGGCACCCCCAGGGTGTATCGCCTCCCCACCATGGTGGAGATGCCCACCGCGATTCGGGGCAAGCTCCCGCCGGTCACCCGGGTGATTGGGCTCGACACCGAGGCGGAGTTCCTCTACGTCACGACCGCCACCAAGGACACGACCGCGAAGAAGAAGGATGCGCACGCGAAAAAGGACACGAGCGTCGCGCGCCCGAAGAGTGACGTCCTCGCACTCGATCTCGGCAGCGCCCGAGTCGACACCGTGGCCAGCGGCATCGAGCAGGCGACACTCGGTCCGGACGGCACGCTCTACACCGTGGACGCGAAGCGCCGGGTCGTGACGCTCGCGCGGCGGGTGCGGGTCGCCTGGCCGCAGCCTCTGCCAGGCGTGCCGCTGCAACTGTTCGGCGCCGCCGACCAGCGGCTCGTCGTGGCCGACCCCCCGGCGCTCATTACCGCCGCCGCCGATCAACCGCCCACCAGTCGGCCCCTGCCGGCCGGCAGCGACGTGGCGGCGACCCGCTGGGGCGACCTGGTCGGGGTGGCCGCCGACTCAGGTGTCGTCCTCATGGATCCGCTCGGCCGCCGCGAGGCCGGCTTCGTTCCGCTCGCCGATCACCCGCGCGCGCTGGTGTTCTCGCCGTCGGGCCACCGGATCTACGTCGCGCGACGCACGGAGCCCGGCCTGGCGGCGATCGACCGCTACGACCGCGAGGAGATCGACGGCATCGCGCTCCCGCTGCCCGCCGCCACCATCCGGCTCGACCCGCTCGGGCGGTGGTTGCTGGCCAAGCCGGCTGCTGGGGACTCCGTGTTCGTCGTGGACCTGCCGGTGAAACGGCTCGTCGGGACGCTGGCGAGCGCGTGGCGTACGGATCTGCCGGCCATCGCCCCGGACGGCGCGCTGCTGGTGCGCCAGGGCGACGACGTGGTCGCGTACCGGCCCGACTCGCTCGCGGCCACGGGACGGGTAAAGGGAGGCGGTACGGACCTGTGGATGCTCACCGGGTGGCGACCCCGCGGCGCGTATCGCGGCGCGTTCGGAGACGCGGGCGCGCCGGCCGACCAGGGTGTGGCCTCCGATACGGCGGGGCCCGAGGGACCGATGTACGTGCAGGTATCGACATCGCAGAACGAGGCCTGGTCGTCGGAGATGGCGCAGCAGCTCACGCGCGCGGGACTCGAGGCGCGGGTGCTCCAGCCCCGCAATCCCGACGACGGCTACCGCGTGGTGCTCGGGCCGTACCCCACCCGGGCGCAGGCCGAGGGCATCGGTCGCAAGCTCGGCCGCCCCTTCTGGATCTACCAGCCGACGCCGTGACGGTTCGCCCCTTGCCACGCTCGCGTCTCGACGCGCTGGTGCCGTCACTGGTCACCGGGCAAGCACTCGTGGCGCTGGTGCCGGCGACGGGGGACCTGAAATGGGCTGCGGGTGCCGCGTGGGACGTGGCTCGGGCCGCGGCGCTCGCCGACCGGCGGATCGCGCTCGTGGACCTGTGGCTCGAGCACCCGACGTTGCACGAAACGGTCGGGCTCACGCCCACCGAGGGGATCGTGGATGCGTTCGAGTACGATGTGTCGCTCACCAAGGCGGCGCACGAGGTCGACCGCGTGTTCTTCATCGCCGCGGGCACCGTAACGGCGCGCGCCGGCGACCTGTTCGCCAACCCCCGTTGGAAGAAGCTGCAGGGCGGCTTCAGGGTCGAGGACGCCTTGCTGCTCCTGTACCTCTCCGCGGGCGCGCTCGCCCGGCTCTCCGCGGTCCCGGACGGAATGATCGTGCTGTCGCCCGACGGCTACGAACCCGAGTCGTCGATCGGCCAGGGGATCACGGCGGTGATGGAGCGCGGCGTTCCGTTGCTGGGCGTGGTGCGCGAGCGCTGGACGCCCGAAGCGGACCCCCGATCGGTCGCGCCGCCGCCGGGGCGCGTCTCGGCCGCGGTGCGGCGTCCTTCGCATCGGCTGGCCCGGCCCGCGCTCGTGGCCGCGACGCTGGCCGTGGGCGCGGCGGGCGGCTGGGGGCTGCTCGCACGCGGGGCCGAGCACCGCCGGGCGCCCACGCCGCTCCCCGCCTCCCCCGCCCCGGTGCGCGCACGACCGGTCGCCGCGGCGCCGGCCCGGCAGGTCGATTCGCTCCCCTGGACCGTGCAGCTCGCGGCCTATGCGAGACTCGACAAGGCGCTCGCGCTCGCGGACCGCCTGGCGGCGGACGGCGTCACCCCGTTCGTGACGCCGATCGCGCTGGACGATCCGGGAGGGGGCAGCACGGTGTGGTATCGCGTGCTCGCCGGCGCGTTCCCGACGCGCGACGCCGCCGTCGGCGCCCGCTCCGGGATGTGGAAGCACGGGCTCGCCGCGCGCGGCCAGGGCGATGTGCTGCGCGCTCCGTACTCCTTCTCCCTCAGCGATCGAGCGCCCCCCGCCAGCCGCCTGCGGGCGCGGGGCATTCCAGCCGTGTCGTGGGGCACGGGATCACGTTTGTTGGCGGGCGCGTTCGAGACGCCCGAGCAAGCCAGCCTCCTCGAAGCGCGGCTCAAACGGGCCGGCGTCCAGGCCACGCTCGTCACCCGGATCGCGGGGGAGACCACTCCATGAGGCTGACCCGACTCGAGTTGTCGGGCTTCAAGTCGTTCGCGGGCGCGGTCGAGCTGCCGTTCGAAGCGGGAGTCACCGCGATCGTAGGGCCGAACGGCTGCGGCAAGTCCAACATCTCCGATGCCGTCCGCTGGGTCCTGGGCGAGCAGTCGCCGCGCTTGCTGCGCGGCGGCAAGATGGAAGACGTCATCTTCCAGGGCTCGACCGGGCGCCGGCCGGTGAACGTGGCGGAGGTCTCCCTGGTCTTCGACAACTCGGATGGAACCCTCCCGATCGCGTATCAGGAAGTCCTCGTCACACGCCGGCTCTCCCGCTCGGGGCAGAGCGAGTACCTGCTCAATCGCTCGGCGGTGCGGCTGCGTGACATCCAGGACCTGCTGCGCGGCACCGGCCTGGGGGCCGACGCCGCCGTGGTGATGGAGGCGAGAATGATCGAGGCGCTGCTCTCCGAAAAGGCGGAGGAGCGGCGCGCCCTGTTCGAAGAGGCCGCCGGGATCGGGCTGTACCGCGATCGCAAGACGAGCACGGAGCGCCGGCTCGAGGAGACGGCGGCGGATCTCGCCCGGCTCGAGGACCTGGTCAGCGAGGTCCAGACGCAGGTGCGGAGCCTGGCGCGCCAGCGCGGCAAAGCGGAGCGCCACGGGAAAATGATCGAGGAGCGCTTCGGCATCGCCCTGACGCTGGTGCGCCGCGAGCTCGAAGACTTCGATCTGACGCTCGGCGGTCTGGGTCAGCAGGCCGAGCAGCTGGCGGCGGCCCTGCCCGAGGAGCGGGCCCGCCTCGAAGCGGCGGAGCGGGAGCGGGAGGCGGCGGTCCTAGCGCGGCACACGGCCGAGGCGCGTCGCACCGAGGTGGAGCGCCGCCTGGCAGATGCGAAGCTCGAGTCGGGGCGGCTGGAGGGCGACCTGGCGCTCGCCGCCGAGCGGCTGCACAACGCCGGCCAAGGGCGCGCCACCGCCGGGCGGCGGCGGGACCAGGAAGAAGCCCGCGCCTTGCAGGCGGAGCGGGAGCGAGCGGCGGCCACCGCCGAGTGCGAGGCGGCGGAGCGCGACCTCGCCTCGGTCGGGCAGGAGCTGACAGGGCGGAGCACGCTGGAGCAGGAGGGGCGCGACCGGCTGCTGGCCCAGCGGGCGGCGGTGCGCGAGCTCGAGGAGGACTTGCAGCGGCGGGCGGAGGCGGTCCGCGCACTCGAGGGCGAGCGGGCGGCGCTCGAGCGGGAGCGGGCCGAGCTGGGGCAGCAGCTCGCGGACGCGTCGCAGGAGCGTGCCCGGCGCGCGGAGACCGAGTGGGCGGCGACCGCCCAGGTGGGCGCGCGGGCGCAGGAGGCGGCGGCCCTCGCTCGCGCCGCGGCCGAGGCGGCAGCCGCATTGGAGCAGGCGCGGCGGCGCGTGGCCGAGCTCAAGGAGCAAGAGACGCATGAGCGCACCGCACGGCGCCAAGCCGAGGCGGCGCTCGCACAGGTGACGGCGCGGCGCGACGCGCTCGCCGAGCTCGAGCGCGAGCGCGTGGGGCTCGCACCGGCGGCCCAAGCGCTGCTCAAAGCGCGGGCGCGGTTCGGCGACGCGGTGATCGGGCCGCTGTCGGACTTCTTGCGCACCAGCCGGCGCGACGCGGTGCTCGCGGAGCAGCTCTTGGGCGAGTGGCTGCACGCCGTGCTGGTGCGCGACGCCAACGCCGTCGAGACGATCCGCCGCTGGCACGAGGAGGTGCAGCCCGGGCCCCTGGTGCTGCTGCCCAGCGTGCCCGGGCCGCGGCTCGCCGCCGACGGAAATCCCCTGAACGACGACCTGCGCGTGGACGGCCCGGCGGCCGCGTGGGTGCGGGCGCTCCTCGCGGGCAACGAGGTCCTCGACGGTGGCGAGGCAGGGCGGACGGGGGGGCGCGCGCTGCGACGGGCTAACGGTGCCGTGTTCCTGGCCGGGACCACGGCCGGGGGTCCTCTCGAGCGGCGCGCCGAGCTCGAGGGGCTCGAGCAGGAAGTGCGAGAGACACAGGTCAACGGGGGCGACGCTGCCACGACGCTGGAGCGAACGCTCGCCGAGCTCGCCGCCGCCGAGGCCGCGTGTGCCGCCGCGGGGGAAGCGGCCGAGCGCGCTCGGCAGCAGGAGCTCGAAGCGGGCGCGGTAAAGGACGACGCCGAGCGCGCCGCCGCCCACGCGCAGCGCGAGGCAACCGAGGCGACCGCGCAGGTCGAGCGGCTGTCGACTCGCTTCGCGGAGGTGGAAACCCGGCTCTCGGCCTTGCACGCGGATGTCGAGCGACACGAGGTCGAGCGCGTGCGCCTCGACGAGCGCCTCGGCGGGGAGCGCGCGCGGCTCGTCGACCTCGAGGCGCAGCAGGAGGCGGCGCGGGAGCAGCGGGTGCGATGGCAGGTGGATGCCGCCCAGGTCGAGGCACGGCTCGGCGCCGCGCGCGAGCGGGCCGGCCGCGCCGCGGCCGAGGCCGAGGAAGCACGCCGCCAGTCTACGGCGCTCGCCGACGAGATGAGCGCGCTCGAGCACGAGACCGCGACCCTCACGGCGCAGCGGACCCAGTGGGAGGACCAGCTCAAGGAGCGCCGCCTCGCGCTCGTCGCGCTGGAGGCGGCCGCCGGGGAGGCGGGGGCAGAGGTCGAAGCGGCGGACGCACGCGTGGCCGAGACCGAAACGGCGCTCGAGGACGTGCGCAAGGCGTTGGACGCCCGTGGCGCGGAGGAGCACAAGCTCGAGCTCGAGCGCACGGAGATCGTGGGCCGCCGACGCGGGCTCGTCGCGCGGGTCGAGGCCGAGTGGCGCAAGCCCCTCGATCAGCTCCTCGCCGAGGCACCCGTGGTAGCCGGCGACCTCGAGTGGCTGCGCCAGGAGGACGAGCGATTGCGGGCGGCGATCGACGCGGTCGGACCCGTTAACGCCCTCGCAGTGGACGAGCACGGCGAAGAGGTCAAGCGCCTCGAGTTCCTGATGACGCAGCGGAATGACCTCGTGGCCGCGCGCCAGTCGCTCCAGCAAGCGGCGCGCGAGATCGACCAGACCGCGAAGGCGATGTTCCTCGACTCGTTCGGCAAGGTGCGGGACAACTTCCGCACGGTCTTCCAGACGCTGTTTGGCGGCGGCGAGTGTGACGTGCGCCTCGCCAACGAGGACGAGCCGCTCGAGAGCGAGATCGAGATCCACGCGGCGCCGCGCGGCAAGCGCACGCAGCGGATTCACCTGCTGTCGTCGGGCGAGCGCACCCTCGTCGCGGTGTCGCTCTTGTTCGCGATCTTCCTCACCAAGCCGAGCCCCTTCTGCCTGCTCGACGAAGTGGACGCCCCCCTCGACGACGCCAACGTGGGCCGCTACGTGCGCCTACTCGCGGAGTTCAAGGACCTGACGCAGTTCATCGTCATCACCCATAACCCCCGCACCATGCAGGCCGCCGACGCCGTGTACGGCGTCACCATGCAGGAGCCCGGCGTTTCGACCATCGTCGGCGTGCGACTCGGTCAGATGGAGCCGGTCTAATTGGACCTGGTCACGGTCGGCACCGGGACGGTCGCGCCGTCGGCCACCCGGACGTCGGCATGCCACTGGGTGAGCCGGGGGAACCTCAAGATCCTGCTCGACTGCGGCGCGGGGGCGCTGCACCGCCTCGCCCAATTCGGCCTGCCGTGGCACCAGGTCACCCACGTGATCCTGTCGCACTTCCACCCGGACCATTGGGGCGAGCTGCCGATGCTCGTCTTCGCCCTCAAGCACACGACGGTGCCGCCGCGCCGCGAGTCGCTGGTGATCCTCGGCCCCCGCGGGGTGGTGCGGCTCGTGAAGCAGCTCGCCGAGGGCTATGGGTCGTGGCTGCTCGACCCCGGCTTCCCGATCGGCATTCTCGACCTGCAGAACGGCGAGCCGTTCCCGCTCGATGCCGAGGTGAGCCTCGAGACCTTCCCGGTGCCCCACACCCCCGAGAGCGTGGCGCTGTCGCTCACCGCGCCCGAGGGACGGCTGGTCTATACGGGCGACACCGGGCCCTCGAGCGAGCTGGCCCGGTGGGCCGCCGGTGCCGACCTGCTGCTCGCGGAGTGCTCGCTCCCCAAGGAGATGGCCATCGACAGCCATCTCACCCCGGAGCAGGCGGGCGAGCTGGCCCGGGACTCCAAGGCGCGGCAGCTCGTCTTGACGCACTTCTATCCGCCGGTTGAAACTTCGGACCCGGCGCGGACGGCGGGGACGCGGTTCACCGGACGGGTGACGGCGGCCCGCGATGGCGACCGGTTCACCATCGGAGGGAAGTAGCGGTGCTGATCGTGATGCGCCACGGCGCGACGGAGGCGGAGGTCCGGCGCGTCATCGCGGTGATCGAGGAGATGGGGTACAAGGCCCGGCCGATGCCGGGGGCGCAGCGCACGGCCATCGGGCTGGTCGGGAACGACGGCCGGGTCGACGCCTCGCGCTTGGAAGGCCTCCCCGGCGTCCAGGACGTCATCCACGTCACCAAGCCGTACAAGCAGGTGAGCCGGGAGTGGAAGGCCGAGAACACCGTGGTGCGGCTCCCGGGCGGCGTCGCGGTGGGCGGCACCGAGGTCGTTACCATCGCGGGACCCTGCTCGGTCGAGAGCGAGCGGCAGATCATCGATGCGGCGCGGCAGGTGAAGGAGGCCGGAGCCGTGATCCTGCGTGGCGGCGCCTGGAAGCCGCGCACGTCACCGTACGCATTCCAGGGGCTGGGACGGCCGGGGCTCAAGTTGCTCGCGAAGGCACGTGAGGAGACGGGCCTCCTCATCTGCACCGAGGCGATGGATCCCGAAGGCGTGGGTTACGTGGCCGAGGTCGCGGACATCATCCAGATCGGCGCCCGCAACATGCAGAACTCCTCGCTGCTCAAGGCCGCGGGCCGGGCGAAGAAAGCGGTGCTCCTGAAGCGCGGGATGGCCGCCACCATCGAGGAGCTGCTCCTCTCGGCGGAGTATCTGCTCGCCGAGGGCAACCACGATGTGATCCTGTGCGAGCGCGGCATCCGCGGGTTCGACACCGCCACGCGCAACGTGTTCGACCTCACCGCCATCCCCGTAGTGCACAAACTGTCGCACCTGCCGATCATCGCGGATCCGTCGCACGGCACGGGACTGCGCGACAAGGTGATCCCGATGGCCCGCGCGGCCGTCGCCGCCGGGGCGGACGGCATCATGGTCGAAGTGCATCCCAACCCCGAGCAGGCGCTGTCGGACGGTGCGCAGACCCTGTTCCCCGACCAGTTCGCCCAGCTGATGCGCGAGGTCCGCGTGATCGCAGAGGTGATCGGGCGGCGGGTGGCCGAGCCGGCGTCGGTGGGCGCTTGAGACAATTGCGGATTGCGGAATGCGGATTGCGGATTTGATCGGATGGCGTCGGCCCAGCCAGGGACCGTTCGCGGCACGACGCGCGCGCGTACAATCCGCAATCCGCAATCCGCACTCCGCAATCGCCGCGCTCGGCTTCTCCCTCGCGCTCCAGAGCCCCGACCCCTGGCCCATCCTCGACCGCGCGAGCCAGACCTATCAAACGGTCACCAGCCTCTCGGCCGACTTCGTCCAGATCATCACGAATCCGATGATCGGCACGCCCGACACAACGCGCGGCAGGCTGTACCAGATGCGCCCCAGCCGCTTCTCCATGCGGTTCACGGCCCCGAAGGGTGATCGCATCGTGGCGGACGGCCGCTTCCTCTGGCTGTACACGCCGAGCACCACGCCCGGTCAGGTCATCCGGTCACGCATCCCCGAATACGGCACCACCGGCCCCAATCTGATCGGACAGTTCGTGGAGCAACCGCGCGAGCGCTATACGGGGCACTACGTCCGGGCAGACTCGCTGCCGGACAGGGTGGGTGGGGGCGGGGGCACCCTCGACGTCATCCGGCTCGTGCCGAAGGGGCGCGACGCGCCCTACAGCGAAGCGACGATCTGGGTGAGTCGGGAGGACGCGCTGGTGTATCGTGTCGACATCGTCGAGAGCTCCGGCCAGGAGCGCACCGTGATCCTGCGAAACATCCGGGTGAACGCCGGCGTGCCCGGTCGCGAGCTCACGTTTTCCACCCCGGCCGGCGTGCGGGTGGTGGATCAGTAAAACAGATCCTTGACAGCGCCGCGCGGCGGCAATAGGCGGCGGCAATAGAAGGAAGAATAGAAGACAGAGTGTCGTTCCCTCCTTTCCCTATTCCCGAACGGAGCGAGACTGTCATCCTGAGCGCCGCAGGCGCGAAGGATCTGCTTGTGAGTGCCGCAGGCCTTCCTAGGATTGATCCCGCAGAATTTGCTCGTCCAACCAACGGTCGACGATGCTCTTCCGAAAGCGCCACTCCTTTCCCAGCTTCGCGGCCGGAATCCGTTTCTCCTGTGCCCACTTGTAGATGGTCTGCGGGGTAAGCCGCAGATACCGAGCGACTTCTTCGAGTGTCAAGATCTCGTTGTCACCATCCCGAGTCATGGGCGCTTGCGTCGATGGCTCGAGTCGGCCACCGTGTCGATCGGCGGAATGACGAAGCCGCGAAATCGGGGGATCGAGTCTTGCCTGCCGGGTGAGGGAGTCGGCTTCTCGTCTCCGTGCATGAGCTTGTTCACCGCGTAGATGATCGCGGCGTAGAAGTTGCCCTGATACGAGCCGAACACCTGAAAGGGCTGGTTGCGGTCGCCGAGGAACGGGCGAAGACTCCAGGCCAATTGGATGCCGACGAAGGCGAACAACAGCGCCCACGCGCGCATGATGGTGAGAGCCTTCCGAGGATAGACGCCGCGCTTCTCGCAGACCACACTGAGCCCCTCATGCAGTGCATACATCCCGAACAGCCCCGCTACGCCGGCGATCGCGATGTTCAGCAGGTGTTGGAAGTAGTAGTTCGCGCCGGTGATGAGAAAGAACGCCGTGATCGGCACGAAGGCGGCGAGCAAGACGGAGGTGAGCGCCAGCGCGCCGAACACCAGCACGGCCACCTGCAGCAGGCGCAACCGGGAGCCGACGAGAACCTGCACCACGAAAAACGCGGGAAAACACACGGCGAACGTCGCGAAGAACAGAAACGGCAGTTTGACGCCCGCGGACACGGCCTGCGCGGGACCCGAATAGGCGCCCGCGACGAGGCCGAAGAACCCGGCAAGGACTATGATCGTGACGACGGCGTAGCGAAGCTTGCTCCGAAGCGCGACGCCCTCGACGACCTCCTCGAAGAAGCGCTCTCGGTCGCTCAGCAGCGCCTTGAGGAAATCGGAGTAGCTCGTGATCGGCTGGTCTCGAGCCATGGCCGGGGCCCCACCGCGGGTGTGAGACCCAAGTTATCTTTTTACTACTGTTATGTCAAGTTTAGTGATGTTATCTGATGTTTACTGGAGCTGGTCCGGCGCGAGCGCCCCTGCGACCTGGGCGGCGGTCGCTTCGTCCATCCCCCCCTTCTGCGCCAACTCGAGGGCCGCTCGCCCGAGCGCGCGATACAGCACGGCGTCGTCGTGCGTCAAGGCCTCGAGATGGCGGCGGATGGTCGTTGCATCCCCCCGCGCTACGGGACCGGTGAGCGCCGCCATCGGCTCCTGGCGGGTCAGGTTCTCGAACGTCCCCTCCACCAGCGGCCGCAGTGCCCGCCACGCCTCCGCGTCCGAGAGCCCGGCATGCCGCAACAGCCGCTGCGCCACCGCCTCCACCACCACGAAATAGTTGGAAGCGAACACCGCGCTCGCGTGATACATCGGCTTGGCCTTGGACGGGATGTGAAACGGCCGCAGGCCGAGATCGTGCGCCAGCGCCTCGGCCGCCCGCACCGCGGGGGGCATTCCCTCGACTGCCGCCCAGGCGCCCTTCAGCCGGTCCGCTGCGTGCGACGGATCGGAGATGGTCTGGAGCGGATGGAGGGACCCGAGGGCCGCGCGGGACCCGACCAGGGGGCCGAGCGCTTCTTGACCTTGGGAGCCGGAGAGGTGCAGCACCACCTGGTGGCGGTGGATCGCTCCTGCGCGGGCCAGTGCTTCGGCGAGGGGCCGGATGGCGTCGTCCCGCACGGCCAGAATGACGACGCCCGCCTCGGCGATCCAGGCGGGCGCGGCGTTCTCCGGGCCAACGGTCAGCGAGAGGGGTTTCGGGACCGGTTTCTTGCTGCGGCCGTGGAGGCGGACGTCGTAGCGTCTCCCCTCCCCCACGCGCGCGAGCGCGAGCGCCAAGCCGACACCGGCGCGGCCGGGTCCGATGATCCCCACGACGTGGGGCGCCACCTCAATTCCGCAGGGTCGCCGGTGCCTGGGCGGCCGCTAAGGCGAGGAGATCCTGCGGTGACTTGGCGCGGCGTGCCAGGCCCAGCGCGGCCTGCACCTGGCGGTCTTCCTCCTTCTGGCGGCGCACTTCCGCCGGACGACCGAACACGTAGCGTGCGATCTCGTATCCCAGGTCCTGGGTGATGACATCGTGGGCGCCCGCGATGACACTGTCCGGCAGCGCGACGCCGCGCGCCCGCAGCCGCCGGATGACCTCGTCCGCCATCTCCGCCGTGACCGAGAAGTCAGGACTCTTCACGCGGCCCGACGTCTTGATCTCGAGCGCGTAGGCGGTGCGCACGTCCCAATAGGTAGGGATCTTGTTGCCCAATGCTTTGACGAAGGCGCGCTCCGCGGTCGTGAACGTGTCGGGCGTGACGAACAGGTCCGGCCGGATCCCGCCGCCGCCCAGGACGACCCGGCCGTGGTCGGTGTGAAAGACCAGGGAGGAATCGACCTTCGTGCTGTCGTGGCCCAGCTCGGCGGCCTCGGCCTGCGCGAACTGGTCCTCTTCGTTCTTGCTCTTGCGCTGAATCGTCCGGCCGCTCGGCGTGAACCAGCGCGCGGTCGTGAGCTTCAACGCCGTTTCGGGCGTGAGCTGCCACAGCGACTGCACCAGCCCCTTCCCGAAGGTCGGCGTTCCGACGACGACCGCGCGGTCGTGATCCTGCAGCGCGCCGGTAATGATTTCGGCCGCGCTCGCGGTGCCGCCGTTTGTGAGCACTACCACCGGCAGGTGCGGCCACGGCTGTGGCTTCGCGTCGCGGTAAGTCTTCGACGTGGTGGGCGCGCGGCCCCGGGTCTCCACGACTTCCTGTCCCGGGTCGAGGAACAGCTCGCTCACCGCGACGCCCTGGTCCAGCAATCCGCCGGGGTTCCCCCGCAGATCGAGCACCAGCGACTTCATCCCCTTCTGCACGAGACCGTTCACCGCGTCGGTGAGCTCCTGGGCGGACGTCTCGCTCACGGGCGTGAGCAGCACGTAGCCGACCTTGTCATCGAGCATCATCGAGACCTGGACCGAGCGGATGTGAATCGTGGCGCGCGTGAGCTTGAAGATGAGCGGCTGGTCGACCCCGACCCGGCGCACCCTGAGCTCCACCGCGCTGCCCGGGTCGCCGCGCAACTGCTTCACGGCCTGATCGTTCTTCCAGCCCTCGGTCGAGCGACCGTCCAGCGCGATGATCTGATCGCCCGACTGGATTCCCGCCCGCTCCGCGGGCGTGTCGGGGAGCGGCGCCACGACGGTGATCCATCCGTCCCGGACATCGATTTGGATGCCGAGGCCGCCGTAGTTGCCGGTCGTCGCCTCGTTCAAGGCCCGGAAGTCGTCCCGCTTCAGGAACACCGAATACGGATCGTGCAGCTGGTCGAGCATGCCGTCGATCGCCATCTGGTAGAGCCGGCGCTCCTCGATCGAGTCCACATAGAAGTCGGCCACGTGTGCGAGGACGTCTTCGAACAGCCGCGCCTGCTGGTAGACGGACCCCGTCGGCTCGGTCTGGCGCTGCAGCAGCCAGCCTCCAGTGGCGAGCGCCAATCCAGCCACTGTGGTCACGATCACGATATTCCGGAGCTTCATGAGACGCCTCGTGGTGAGAGTGCGGTCACCGCCATGACCTCGCGCCAGGCGGCCTCTTGCACGGCCTTCTTCGACTGCGTCGCGTCGACGTGCACCACGCCCGGCCCTGCCGCGCGGCGGTACGCCTCGAGCACGCGGCGGTGAAACGAGTCGTCCTGGCGCTCGAACCGATCCTGGACCTTGCGCGCGGCCTGTTGCCGGGCCCGGCCCACCTCGACCGGCACATCGAGGACGAGCGTGACGTCCGGGACGAGGCCGCCGGTGGCGAGCCGGATGGCGTGCGCGACCGCCTCGGCGGGGAGTCCGCCCCCCGCCACCTGGTATGCCATCGTCGAGAGGTCGAACCGGTCCGCCACGACCACCTCCCCGGCCTCGAGCGCCGGCCGGATGACCCGGTGGACCAGGTCGGCCCGGGCCGCGAGGAACAGGAACAGCTCCGCGACCGGCGACATCTCATGGGGAAACTTGAGCGCCACCTTGCGCGCCGCCTCCGCCACCGGCGTGCCGCCCGGCTGGCGCACCGCCGTCACCTGGAGGCCCTCGGCGGCGAGCCGCGCCGCGAGCCAGCGCACCAGCGTGGATTTCCCCGCCCCTTCCGGGCCCTCCACGACGATGAAGACGCCCATCAGCCCAATGTAATGATGGGGCTCGCCGCCCCCTGCTTCATGCCTTCGTAGATCCGCGCGTTCACCTTGGCCATGAACTTCTCGAAATTCGCCTGCGCGGCTACGACCTGCTGATACACCGAATTCGCCTGGACGCTCTGGAGCGCTCGGTCGTACCGCTCCACCTGATCCTTCGCGGGCTCGCGCCCCTCCTGCGCGGACCGCTCGATCTCCTGGGCGATGCGTTCGACCTCGGCGAGGAGCTGCCGGCACGTGGCGTCCTCCTTCATCCGCTCGCTCGCGCGGAGCAGCACCTTGTACTCTTCGCTTTGTCCCAAGAGCCGCCCCAGCTCGCTCGCCTTCTGGTCGATCACGTGCCCCCCTCCGCGTCGAGGCCCGCCATCAAGAACCGCGGCCGGCCGAAAAGATCATCGTACACCGCTACCGGCGACCAGCCGTGTCGCAGCGCGAGCGCCCGCACTTGATCGGCGCGCCGCTCGTCGAGTTCGAGCGCCACGAACCCGCCAGGCTCGAGCAGCGCGCTCGCGCCCGCCAGCAGGGCCCGCGTCGCGGTGAGGCCGTCGGCCCCGCTCACCAGCGCCTCACGCGGCTCGAACTGCAAGACCGCCGGATCGAGCGCGCCATACTCCGCCTCCGTCAGATACGGAGGATTCGAGACGATGGCCCGATAGCGCTCCCCGGCGAGGGGGGCGAGCCAATCGCCCTCGCGCACCTCGACCGGCACCGCGGGCTGCACGACCGCCACGTTCTCGCGCGCCAACGCCGCCGCCTCCGCAGAGCGCTCGACCGCGACCACGCGCTCGAAGGTGCCCTCGACCGCGAGCGAGAGCGCGATGCAACCGCACCCGGTACCGATGTCCGCGACGACACCACGCCTCCCGGATCCCGCATCCCGCATCCCGGTCTCCCGCAGCACCAAATCGACCAGCCCCTCGGTCTCCGGTCGCGGGATCAGGGCCCGCGGGTCGAGCTTCAGGTCGAGCGTGCGGAAGCCCGTGCGGCCGACGGCGTACGCGAAGGGAACGCCGCGCGAACGCTGCTCCACCGCGTGCCAGAACCGCTCCACGAGCTCCACCGCGGGTTCCTGGGCGCGTCGCAGCCACACGTCGCCCGGATTGGTCCCCGCACCGGCTACGGCTGCCCACAGCATCATCGCTTCGCGGCGCGGGCCGGGCAGGCCCGAGGCGGCGAGACGGTCGGCGGCGTCCTGCAGCGCCTCGCCGATCGAGGTCTGGTGCGCAGCGCGCTCAGGCACTGAGCCGCTCCTTTTCACCCGCGAGCCGCAGGGCGTTGATCAGGTCGTCGAGGCTACCGTCCAGCACCTCGGAGAGGTTGTGGACGGTGTAATGGATGCGATGGTCGGTGACGCGGTTCTGAGGGAAGTTGTACGTGCGAATCTTGGCCGAGCGGTCTCCCGTGCCGACCTGGGCTCGGCGCTCGCGGGCGCGGGCGGCTTCCTGTTCGGCGATCATCTTGTCGAGCAGGCGGGAGCGCAGCACCTCGAGCGCCTTGACCTTGTTCTGCAGCTGACTCTTTTGGTCCTGGCACTGGACCACGAGATTCGTGGGCAGGTGCGTGATGCGCACGGCGCTGTCGGTCGTGTTGACGCTCTGGCCGCCGGGTCCCTGGGAGCGGAACACGTCGATCCGGAGGTCCTTCTCTTCGATCTTCACGTCGACCTCCTCCGCTTCCGGGAGCACGGCCACCGTCGCGGCGGACGTATGGATGCGCCCTTGCGCCTCGGTAACGGGAACGCGCTGGACCCGGTGGACCCCCGACTCGTATCGCAGCGTCCCGTAGACGCCGGGCCCGCGGGCGGCGAAGATGGCCTCCTTCAGGCCCCCGAGATTTCCTTCTGAGAGCGAGACGACCTCGACCTTCCAGCCCCGCCGCTCGCAGAATCGCGTATACATGCGAAACAGCTCGGCGGCGAACAGGGCCGCCTCGTCACCGCCCGTGCCGGCGCGGATCTCCACGATGGCGTCGCGGTCATCGAGGGGGTCCGCGGGGGTGAGCAGGTCGGCAAGCCGCCGCTCGAGCCGCTCGATCTCGGGACGCAGCCGCTCGACGTCCGCGCGCGCCAGCTGCGACAGCTCGGGATCGCGGTCCGGAAGCAGCTCGAGCGCCTGGGCGAGCTCCCGTTCGAGCCGCTCCCGCCGCTCGTACCCCTGGCGGATCTGGTCGAGCCGGGCGTGCTCGCGGCCCAGCTGTCTCAGTTTGGCCGGATTCCGCGCGGTCTCGGGGTCGGCCAGCTCTCGGGCGACCTCCTCCGCCCGCGCGAGCGCCTGGCGGAGTCGGGCCTCCACGCGTTAGCCTGCGGCCTTCTCGGTCCCGTATTTCTGGCGGAAACGCTCCACCCGCCCGGCCGTATCCATCAGCTTCTGCTTGCCGGTGAAGTACGGGTGGCACTTGGCGCAGACCTCGACATGAATCACGGGCACGGTGGAGCGCGTGACGAAGTTGTTGCCGCACGCGCACTGCACGGTAGCCCGCTGATAGGCGGGGTGAATCCCGGGTTTCACTGACTCGATCCTTGACTAAAAGTCGTACGGCACGAAGTA